>NZ_JAAZTU010000014.1 GCF_012395185.1 Vibrio aestuarianus | reverse complement strand
CCGGTATGTACACTCGACTAGTCGTCGGCAGCGTCAGAGTTGTATAAGAGACAGATACAAAAGTGTTTGTTAAATTATTTGGTGATGAGATGAGAACTAGCCACTATAAAAGTAAAATCAATGTACGAAATACGAGTGAGCTTAGCGAACATATGAAACGAGATATTGGTTTAGATTGATTGGCGGCTTTACTCGCTCAATGTCAATTCCCCAAAATAATTTATCAGCCCCAATAATCATATTCTCCACACTATCAATGCACACAATGCCAGCTCCCTCTCCTCCAAGGGGAGGGTTAGGGTGGGTGTTTGTTCAATAACTTCAATAAGTTTTATGGACAAGGCAATCCCCTCTGCTAGCCTCCCCCTATCTAAAAGGTGGAGGAACTCGATGATCCTTTATCAACAACCCTGTTGGTAAGCTGCCAAAAAGCATATTTGTCAACCTTTAGACGATGCACAATAGCACTACATTGTGATAAAGAGGCATTCAATGACTACAGCCCAACCCACCTTAGCTCTAGAAACTATGCAGCAAAACCGTTTTGAAAGATTTGCGATGATTTCAGCGATGACGAAAATGGCCTATTCGATAGAAAAGAAGCGAACAGAGCAGCAAGCCGCAGCCGAAAATCTTATTCGCTGGCATCGATTCATCATAAATCAGCACGCTCAGAACCAGTGTCCAGATTGGCTCAAGCAGCATTAATATCGCCGCATTGGTGGGGTTGGCGTGCTTTTGACCTACGGTTTGCATCAAATACCGCAAACTGGTGGCGAGTAATACGCTCAGAGCAAGCC
This sequence comes from Vibrio aestuarianus, assembly GCF_012395185.1. Classification (GTDB taxonomy): domain Bacteria; phylum Pseudomonadota; class Gammaproteobacteria; order Enterobacterales; family Vibrionaceae; genus Vibrio; species Vibrio aestuarianus. Next base: position 107,254 of record NZ_JAAZTU010000014.1, on the reverse strand, counting down.
ACTTCCATGTCATCAAACTTATTTGATCTGGCCATGACTCAAACAGTAAAGAGAGTAATACCCCAAGGCAGCCGCCAACAAACAGTTGTAATGTAGTGAGCAACATCGGCGGCAGATTAGCCGAAAAACGACTGTTAAAGTTAAAATGCAATGCCAGGCTAAAGGCCGCAGCAATAAACCACAACTGACTGGTCGCGACGACCCACTCCCCGTTCCACGACAGTAAAAAAAGCCCAATCAGTGCAATGGGTAGCGACAACCAAAATGCGCGCGCCGGTTTAGTGCCAAACAGCGGCCATGCTAATAACGGAACAAACAGCATAGAGAGGCTCATGATGAATGCGCCCTCGCCTAACGTGTCGCTAATGGAAATCGCGTGGATCCAGCAAAAAATCGAGCCACCTAATAACACACCCACACTCATCGATTTTAAACAATCGTGCAGTGAGGCTTGGCGCAGCGCTTTAAGACAAAATGGCAGTAGGCACAGCGACGCTAAAAGAAAGCGCACCCCAATAAAGCCAAAAGGTGGCAACCCCTGGATTGCTTGTTTGGAAAAGACCCATCCAGCGGCGGCCAGCAATGTGGTCACAACTAGAATAAGTTCAGCTCGCCGATTGGAATACATAATTAAGCTTATTGAATGATGAAGAAGGCGATTGTAACGGCAATTTTTATCGCACGTTAGGTCAGTTAAATTTTTATTATATCCAAACAACTTAAAGTTGCAGGTAGGCGGCCAGTGAGTTCATCCCGATGAGCCTAGATAAACTATATGCTTAGGGTGAGAGAACGTAACCAACACAGCTGTAACTTCAAGTTGTTCGGTATATCAAATTTAGGCAAAAGAACGGCTTACCAAAGCAAGCCGTTTCGTTTTTGTTCTGTATTACAGTGCTTTTACCAGTTCAGCAATGCCCTGCCAATCACCTTGATCCATTAGATCGGTTGGAACCATCCACGTACCGCCACAAGCCACAACAGATTTAATCGACAAATAGTCTTGAACGTTACTTGGGCTAACGCCACCTGTGGGCATAAAGTTCACTGGATAAACGGCTGTCAACGCTTTGAGCATTGCCACGCCACCCGAAGGCTCTGCTGGGAAAAATTTTAATGTGCACAAACCCATTTCCATCGCTTGTTCAACCAAACTCGGGTTGTTCACTCCTGGAACGATCGCTATGTTGCGCTGTTGACAATATTTCACAGTGGTTGGGTTAAAACCGGGACTCACCACAAAATCAACACCCGCTTCAATCGCTTGGTCAACCTGCGCCGTAGTCAGCACTGTACCTGCGCCAATCAGCATTTCCGGGTAGGCTTCACGCATCAAACGAATCGATTCTACAGCCGCTTCTGTTCTAAAGGTGACTTCCGCGCATGGCAACCCATTTTCAACCAACACCTTTGCTAAAGGTATCGCTTGGCTGGCATCATTAATCGCAATCACAGGGACGATTTTGATTTCTTTCAATCGTTGTTCAAGAGTTTTCATTTCATAACCTTATATTGAGAAGCTCTTTATAATAAGAAGCTTAGGACAGCGACAATCACAAACGCAATACTACCAAGCAGTGTTTCCATCACCGTCCAAGTTTTAAGTGTGGTTTTCTCATCCATTTCCATCAAGCGAGAAACAAGCCAGAAACCCGAATCATTGAAGTGTGATAGAACCGTTGCCCCACCAGCAATCGCAATCACGATAAAGCAAAGGTCAAGCTCACTCAAACCTGTAGTTTGTGCCACTATCGGCGCAATCAAGGCAGCGGTAGTTGTCAATGCAACGGTTGCTGAACCTTGTGCTACACGTAAACAAGTTGAAATAACAAAAGCCGCAACAATGATTGGCATACCAGTATCGGATAACACGTCAGCCAATGCTTGACCAATCCCACTAGCACGCAATACCCCACCAAACATACCGCCCGCACCGGTCACTAAAATAACTGCACAAATAGGCGCTAACGAATCACTGCACAGCTTCTCAAGCTTACTCATTCCAAAATCTTTAGCAAACACAAACAAGCACGTTAATAGTGTAATCAGCAGGGCTACTGGTGTTTTACCAAGCATACGTAAAAACTCGACCAATGGTGTTTTACCATCAATAACACCTGCAACAGACAACGTATTTAAACCAGTATCCATAAATATGAGCAGTACAGGCATAACCAAGATAGCTAATACTGTGGTGAATTTTGGCAGTTTGTTTTCATCTATAATTTGGTCAGTATTGAAAAAGGCTTTGGATAGGGGGATATCAAATTTCTTACCCGCATACAAACCAAATAAATATGCGCCAAAATACCAAGTAGGAATGGCAACCAAGATACCAACAAGCAGCAATAAACCAAGATCAGCACCAAGTAAGTCAGAAGCTGCGACAGGCCCTGGATGTGGTGGAACAAAGGCATGCATAACAGCAAACGCACCCGCCGAAGGTAATGCATATTTAAGCGGTGAACCACCAAAACGTTTGGCGATACTAAAGATGATCGGCATCATCACAATCAAACCGGCGTCAAAAAAGATCGGGAAACCAAATAGCAAGGAAGCAACACCAAGCGCAAGCGGTGCTTTATCTTCACTAAATCGGCCAATTAAAGTATCTGCCAATACTTTTGCCCCGCCAGTTACTTCTAAAATTTTGCCAATCATCGCACCTAAGCCAACCAATAACGCTACCGAGGCTAACGTTCCACCAAAGCCAGACATCATGGTCGGAACTACTTTTTCAGCAGAAACACCAGTCGCAATAGCCGTACCTAAACTGACTAGTGTCAATGAAGCAAACGCATGTACTTTCAGCTTCATAATTAATATTAGTAAGGCAGCAATAGCGCATAAAGCTATCGTTAATAAGTAAGTAGGATCGCTACTTGGGGTCATCATTTCCATGTTATTTACCTTTCTATCACGTAGGTTTTGTTTGTGTTTCAGTTCACAAATCTTCAAGTTACGGGTAACATGTTACCGATAACATCGATAAGATAAAGTCATATTTTCAAGTGATTTTAAAAAATGAGATCCAGCTCAGAATACCACTCAAGGAGTCAGAATGACTGGTAGTAGCATTATCGTAATGGGCGTATGCGCCTGCGGAAAAAGCACTGTAGGCGAGAAACTTGCGCAAAAATTAGGTGCCAAATTTATCGACGGTGACGACCTTCACCCGAAGGCCAACATTATCAAAATGGCAGGCGGAGAGCCGTTAAATGATGACGATCGCAAACCTTGGTTAGAGCGTATTCGTGATGCGGCCTTCAGCTTAGAAAGTAAAAATGAACAAGGCATTATCGTATGCTCTGCTCTGAAAAAAACCTACCGCGACCAAATTCGTGAAGGCAACCAAAACGTAACGTTTCTTTTTCTGGATGGTAGCTTTGATTTGATCATGCAACGTATGCAAGCACGCCAAGGTCATTTCATGAAAGCCAATATGGTAGAAAGCCAGTTCAACACCTTAGAGCGACCAGATGATGAAGATCGCGTAGCGGTAATTGATATCGATACGAATATTGATCAGGTTGTCGAACGCGCCCTACAAGCATTAAGGCAGTTAAATACACGCAATGAAACCAAGGTGTCCGCATGAGCGACCAACTCCATACAACTATAGCCGCCGTCACTGAGCGAATTACCGAACGCAGCCGCACTATACGCCACCAATTTCTAGAAAGAGCTAAACAGCAGGCTGACAATGGTAAAGGTAAAGCCTCATTATCTTGCGGGAATTTAGCTCACGCTGTCGCAGCCTCTTGCTCACAAGAGAAAGCCAATATTCTTGATTTAACGCGCTCAAATTTAGCCATCATCAGCGCCTACAACGATATGCTCAGTGCACATCAAGTGTACAAAGATTATCCCGACCAAATTAAACAAGCTCTTGCACCGCTTGGTCATACAGCTCAAGTTGCAGGCGGCGTTCCGGCAATGTGCGACGGCGTAACGCAAGGTCAAGCAGGAATGGATATGTCTTTATTCTCTCGTGATTTGATTGCTCAATCGACTGCATTTTCACTGAGCCATAATATGTTCGATGGCACATTGTTACTTGGTATCTGCGATAAAATTGCTCCCGGCCAACTGATGGGAGCCCTTTCATTTGCTCATCTGCCGACTGCTTTTATTCCTGCCGGTCCAATGTCGACAGGTCTCACTAACGATGAAAAAGTCGATATTCGTCAAAAACACGCAGCGGGACTGGTTGACAATACAGCCCTACTCAATATGGAATGTGCTTCTTACCACTCTCCGGGAACCTGTACGTTCTACGGCACGGCCAATACAAATCAGTTGGTGTTCGAAGCGATGGGCTTAATGCTCGCAGGTTCTGCATTTGTTGCACCGAATTCCAAACTGCGCCACGCATTAACGAAACATGCTGCAATACGTCTTGCGGCAATGACTCCAGGCTCTGCCTACTTCCGGCCACTAATGGATGTGATCACAGAAAAGAGTATCGTCAATGGTCTCGTTGCACTGCTCTCCTCTGGGGGAAGTACAAACCATACCATTCACTTGCTCGCTGTAGCTCGTGCTGCTGGTATTATCCTGACTTGGCAAGATATTAGTGATTTATCGGAAGTGATACCACTGCTTGTCAATGTGTACCCAAATGGTTCAGCTGATATAAATGACTTTGAGCAAGCTGGCGGCGTACCAATGTTAATGACCCGCTTGCACCAAGAACAGTTATTGCACTGCGATGTCAAACCCGTATTTGGTGAATTCATCGACCAATTGAAATCTCCAATATTAGTGGGTGAAAGCATTGAATGGCAGTTTAATAACGCGAGCAAAAAACCAGGCGTGATTGCCCTGCCAAACCAGGTATTCCAACGTACTGGAGGCATAAAAGTATTGTCTGGCAATATTGGCCAAGCGGTGATGAAAGTCTCAGCCGTGGCTGAGCAACATCGCATTGTTGAAGCGCCCGCCAAAGTGTTTGCTTGCCAACATCAGGTTGAGCAGGCGTATCAACGCGGCGAGCTCAATCAAGATTGCGTGGTTGTGGTCCGCTTCAATGGGCCAGCGGCCAATGGCATGCCTGAGCTGCATAAGTTAATGCCAATTTTGGGCAACTTACAAAAAGCAGGCTATCAGGTTGCGTTAGTGACCGATGGGCGTTTATCCGGCGCTTCTGGTAAAATTCCTGCGGCTATTCACGTCTCACCTGAAGCATTAAGAGGCGGCGCAATTGCGCTTATTGAAGAGGGAGATAGGATCCACGTCGATGCGGTGACAGGCCGATTAGAAAACTTAACGCCAACCGAAGGCCGCGATAGCGCCACCTGTGATACTGAGCTTACGCAGCAAACTTGGGGGCGCGATCTGTTTAAAGTGTGTCGAGACAATGTTTCTGCCGCCGACCAAGGCGCTTCTTTCTTATTCCCCTAGTCACGTAAAGCATTAAAGTGGCATGGTTAGCCACTTTAATGCTCAATGATACGAAAATATGATTCGCTATAGGCTCTCACCATTAGTCACACTAAACCCTAAGTCAAACACGCGTTGTTCTAGTGTCTCACCCGCTAACACTGCCAGTAACAGCTCTGCACTTTTTTTGCCGATCTCAAAGCGTGGGGTTTCCACACTGGTTAACTTCGGTGATATCGCTTGACCAATATCCAAAGCGTTGTACCCCACTATCGAAATATCTTGAGGCACTTTCAGCCCTTTATATGCACACTTCATCATGGCACCAATCGCAATATCATCATTGGTACAAAACACACCATTGAGATCTGGTATTTCTTGAAGCGCCTGGTCCAAAAGCTCTCCCCCCAATGTAAAACTCGAATGCTCTTCGGTCAGAATATGCTTCGGCTTTAATCCGGCGTTGATCATGGCTCGGTCATAACCGGTCATACGAAGCTGTGTACGGGTATCTAGCCGCGCACCAAAATAAGCAATGTTGCGTTTGCCACTTTGCACCATATTGCTCACTACATGAAATGCCGCTTGCTCATGATCAAGCCCTACCGCCATATCGATTGGCTCCGTTGGCAGCTCCATTGTTTCCACCACAGGTACTCCCGCAGCCTTAAGCATTTGTAATGTTCTTTCGCTATGATGAGTCTCGGTTAAAATCAGTCCATCAACTTGATACGACAACAGCGAGGCAATTTTTTCCTCTTCTTCTTGCACGCTATAACCGAAGTGAGCAATCAAAGTATCATAACCTCGAGCTTTGGTTACATACTCGATACCTTGAACCAAATTGGCGAATACTTGGTTTGAAAGGGAAGGTAAAAGAATGCCAATCGCCTTACTGGATGACTTGGACAACATCGCTGGCGCTCGGTTTTGTATATAACCTAACTCTTCGATCACTGCCGCAATTTTCGCTTGGGTGGCAAAAGCGACAGAATTAGGATCACGCAGAAAACGCGAGACGGTCATTTTGGTGACACCAACACGGTCAGCAATATCTTGCAGCGTGGGTCTAGTTTTACGTTGTTTACTATTCATTGTTATTATTTATTCCAACTGAATGTTACTGTAACATTAAACCTCATGACAAACATGCATTTCAATCTTTATATCGCCTCTTTAGCTCGTGCTTACTGGGACAACAGCACTATTTGCGTGACCCAATATCACAATTATCAATAAACGCCTTAATAATCCCTAAAATCACCTTGCTTTATTGACCCCACGCCCCAAGAAATAAAAAGTAAGGCAGAACTCCACTTTTAACGGTTCTTTGATTCACCGCAATGCGGGTTTTCTTCTGCCAGATTAAATATACGCTTTCACTTTGAAGCTGCATTCTAAGGATAAAAAAGATGTCTGATGTACCAACCACCGTTGAATATACGGTTGAAACCCTGCAACCTGTCGTTGAATCTTCTGGCTCTATTTGGGGTTACGTCGCTGGCGGTGTCGTATTAGCGATTCTACTTGGCTATTTCGGTTTCAAAAGACTGAATAAACCGGCTTTTGTCATCAAGCAGATGCGTAAACGCAACCGCAAAGAGATGAAAAAACAAGGTGTTGAAAGTGCTGAATCGATGGCCGATCTAGACCTTCTGTTAGATGCAGTACAAGAATACGCAACGCAGCAATCAATGAGCGGAACCGCAATGGTTCAGTTACTCGCCCCACTTAACGATGCAAGCAAAATGAAATCAGCGGGGGATTTCTACCATTCGATGGCCTACATTGCCAAAAGTATCAATAACCTTACACTGGCAAAAACGTTACAGAATAAATCAAAGCAAGTTCGTTCAAGCTCGCCCCTGATGGCTGGTTTGTTGAAACGAGCTGGTGTTTAGCACGACTTAGCTTTCATCTCCAGTATGCGCCATAACGCTAGTAAAGATAGCGTTGTGGCTTATCCTCCCTCCCCTCATTTAGCCTTACGATGCTCTTCTGTAGCAAGTCTCGACCGTATATCAAACAATGAATATCATTTATTCGCACACGATCAAAATCAAATACCTATCCAATTGAAAATATTCAGCTAAAGTTGTTATAGATATTTTTAAAAATATCACGACAAGCTGTCATGTGATAAAAGATATGTGTACCTAGCAGGAAAAAGATAATGGATCTATCGCAAGAAGCACGCCCGAAAGCTGCTTTAAAGTTAAATAAGACAATCTTAAATGCACTTTGGCTGCCTTTGATTATTCTTATCTTTGGTTTATTTACCGCAAGTCATTTTAATCAACTGCATCAGACAGAGCGAATTGAGCATATACAACATGATTTATCTGCTCGATTGCAGCAGATTAGCGATGGGGTAGCGGAAAAAGTTACTCTATATCAATATGGAATACGTGGCTTTAGAGGTGCGGTAATGACTGCTGGTGTCGATGCATTTGATTATGAGCAAATGTTTCGCTATACCCAGACTCGTGACTATCCCAAAGAATTTCCAGGTGCTCGTGGTTTTGGATTTATCCGCTTTGTTGAACCACAGCAAAAAGAAATGTTCCTTGAGCAAGCTCGCCTAGACAGGCCGGACAAAACCTTCAATATTCGCTCACTTTCAGAGCATAATAGCAGCTTGTTTGTCATCCAATACATTGAACCCGAAGAGCGTAATAAACAAGCGGTCGGCTTAGACATTGGTTCAGAGGCTATGCGTCGTGCCGCAGCTTTAGATGCAGCCAAAAATAACTCGGTACGTCTCACTGCTCCTATAACTCTTGTGCAAGCCAACAAAAAGGCACTGCAAGGGTTTCTAATACTAATGCCAGTGTACAACACCAATAAAATAGCGGATTCCTCTTCTGTGGAAGAACGATTAAGCAAGCTGGTAGGCTGGAGTTATGCACCTATTTTGATAGATGAAGTGTTAAGTGCAGTGGTCGGCCTCAATGACGATGTTATTCTAACCATAGGTGATATCAATGACGGTACTTCAAATCATTTTTTCACTCGCGGATCAATTCAAAATAGGACCCCTTATCAAGTAACTCAAACCATTGATTTGTTTGGACGTCAATGGGAGCTCAATCTTATCGCTACCAATAAGTTTATCGAATCCCTGCCATTAAATGCTTACAACCAGACTTACCACGAAATCTTGACGGCCACATTACTGCTCATGTTGACTGTCTTTATTATTCAAATGATACGTTCACGTCGCGCTCAGTTAGCCAACCACAAAATTGAACTCGCTCAAGCTAGGGAAGCAACACTGACGGAAACTAATCTTCAATTAGAAAAATTAGTAAACCAAAGAACAGAAGAAATTTCACAGGTCAATGCCCTGCAACGTAGTATTTTAAGCAGTGCGGGTTACGCTATTATCGCGACTGATTTCGATGGAGTAATCACTGTATTTAACCCTTCAGCAGAAAAACTAGTCGGCTACAGTGCCAGTGAAGTGGTAGGAAAAAAAACACCGGCCATATTTCACTTACCTGAAGAGGTCGTTCGACGAGCAAAAGAACTATCGTTAGAACTAGGCAAAACTGTAGAAGCCGGATTTGATGCCTTTGTCGCTAAAGCAAAATTAGGCAAATCCGATATTAATCACTGGACTTACGTCAGTAAAAACGGCCAACACATTACGGTTAAACTGTATGTCAGTGGATTAAGAGATGATCACGGTCAGCTAGTCGGCTTCTTAGGTATAGCTTATGACTTAACCGAACAGCTACAAAAAGAGAAAGAACTAGCGGAAGCCAAAGAACAAGCTGAGTACGCAAACCAAGCTAAGTCTGATTTTTTAGCGAACATGAGTCATGAAATTCGCACCCCAATGAATGCAATTTTGGGATTACTGCAGATGACCCTCAATACTGAGTTAAGTAGCCAACAAACCGATTACTTAAATAAGACTAAAAGTGCGGCTCAGTCGCTACTCATTCTTTTGAACGATATTTTAGATTTCTCTAAAGTAGAAGCCGGAAAACTCGAATTAGAGCAATCTCCATTCTCACTGCCGGAACTGCTTCAAGAGACAGGAATACTCCTATCCTCAAGCCTTCAAAACAAAGCCATTGAAATCATTTATCAAGTTGCGCCAGATGTTCCAACCATCTTGATCGGCGACAGCTTACGCCTGCGGCAAATATTGTTAAATTTAGCCGGCAACGCCATTAAATTCACTAATAGCGGTGAAATTAAAATATCTATAGAAACACAACAAGTTTCAAACAATAGCTGCACCTTGCTATTTAAAGTGTCTGACACGGGTATTGGGATGACTCAAGAGCAGCAAGCGATTATTTTTAATGGCTTTAGTCAAGCAGAGTCGTCTATTAGCCGAAAATATGGTGGTACAGGCCTAGGTTTATCAATCGTTAAACGGTTAGTCAATCTGATGCAAGGTGACATTAGCGTGACAAGTCAACTTGATGAAGGGAGCGAATTTGCTTTCACCATTACCTTAGATTTCTCACCTGTGTGCACTGACATCTACTCACATATTACACATGGTTTAAAAATATTATTGGTTGAAGATAATGAAACCGCACGTCTAATCCTTCAAGACACACTGCAACGACTCGGCTGCCAAGTCTTTGCCGTACCTAATGCCGATAAGGCTTTGGCACAGCTAAACCACTTAGCTCAACAAGATGAGGTGATTGATCTCGCATTTGTTGACTGGAAACTGCCGGATATGGATGGATTGGCCCTTACTCGCGCAATCAAAAACCAAAAAAATATCAAAAAAACACCGTTGGTCATCATGATCACCGCTTTTGGCCGAGAAATTCTCGATAAGCATTTAGAAGCCACCCATGAGCTTTTAGAAACCGTTTTAATAAAACCGGTAACGCCAGAGCTAATCAAACAAACCATTATCAATGTGCTTCAAAGTAAGAGCACGACACTTGAAGAAACACGGATTACCAAAAATTCAAACGATACCTTAGCGGGGATCAATATATTACTTGTTGAAGATAATCCGACTAACCGTTTGGTCGCAACTGAATTGCTCAGTCAACGCGGTGCAACCATTATTGAAGCAGAAAGTGGCTTTAAGGCACTAGAAATACTACAAAATCAGCAATTCTCACTAGTATTGATGGATATTCAAATGCCCGGCATGGACGGTTATGAAACCACTCGTCAGATCCGGCAAAATATGAAGCTTAATCAACTACCAATATTAGCAATGACTGCCAATGCACGACCAGAAGACAAAGCCGCCTGTTTAGCTGCAGGTATGAATGAGCACATCGCCAAACCTTTTGAAATCAATGAGGTAATTCAAAAAATTCAACACTTCGTTACTCAAAGCTCTGCTCCAACAGACCTGCCAGTAGAACGACAAACTGTGGCTCCCCGCAATCAAAAAATATCAGTACAAGCCCAAGAGTATGCAGATAAACATGGTATTGAACTGCATCAAGCGATAACTCGCATCGGTGATTTCTCTGTTTACCTAAAAGTAGTTAATCAATTTGTTATTGATATGCAGGAAGCTATATCACAATTGCAAGCGACTGAACTTGTTACTGATGTGGCATTGCGTGTCTACCACAGTTTAAAAAGCGGCTCAGCAAGCTGTGGACTCATACCATTGTCGAAAAAGTTAGAGAAAGCGGAATACGAATGTTCAATAGCAACCACGGAAACGATGAAAAGAAATAGTAGCTTATTAGCCGACGTTCTATTTGCCCAATCACAACTGAAATCATTGATCAATTTACTCAGCGACGAGCAACCAACAACTGCAACACCACCCGCTATGGATAAAGCAATATTTAGAGAAAAACTGCTGATGCTCGAGCGATGTTTCAACACTTCAAATATGGAGGCGACGACAGTATTTGAAGAAATCTCAGCACAATTAAAAACGGTTGATGAAGAATTAACAAAACAACTTGCCGAACAAGTGCAAAATTTGGCGTTTGAACAAGCAGCTGCAATACTAAAAGAAATCATGAAATGCCAGGAGTTTTCTGATGCTATCTAATTATGATTTACCAAGCTTTAATAAGAAAACTGACTTCACGGTACTCATCGTTGATGATCAACCAACCAATATTCAGCTTATCTATCAGTTAGTAAAAGATGAGTATCAGATATTGATGGCGACATCGGGCAAGCAAGCTATCAGCGTGTGTAAAGAAAGCCAACCCGACTTGGTATTACTCGATGTCATCATGCCTGAAATAGATGGCTTACAAACCTGCCGCTTGCTCAAAAGTGATCCAACGATTGCTAATATACCTGTTATTTTTATTACTGGACTAACCGCACAAGAAGATCAAGATGCATGCTGGGAAGCTGGCGGCGTGGATTTTCTTAAAAAACCGTTTAATGTCAATACGTTAAAAAATCGCATCAAAGCTCACTTAACACTAAAACACCAAGCTGATCTGCTGCGATCTTTAGCGTATTTAGACGGTCTTACCGGCCTTAACAATCGCCGCTATTTCGATCAACACTTAAAGTCTCACTTAGCGCAAGCTTACCGAAAAAAACAGCCGCTTTCGTTATTACTGATCGATATTGATTATTTTAAACAATATAACGACACATTTGGTCACCTAGAAGGTGATGACTGTTTAAAGAAAGTCGCCACCGCTTTACACCAATGCTGCCGAAGACCGACCGATATCGCTGTGCGGTATGGGGGTGAAGAGTTCGCCATTATTCTTCCTGAAACAAGCCAAGAAGGTATTTGGCACGTGGCCAGCCTTGTTCAAGATCAGATCAAAGCGCTAAGTATCGACCACCCAGCGGCGGAAAACGGTTTTTTGACCATCAGCATTGGGGGGGCAGTCGATCTAGAAGGTACTCATTCATCGGAGCAATTAATCGCATTAGCCGACAAAATGCTTTATCAAGCAAAAGATACTGGACGAAACCAAACGTGTATCACCTGTGAAAAGAGAGCAGAACACGACAAACCAATCCTTTCTTAAGGTAATCAAAAGATAGAAGACAAGGATACCTCCTTGCTGTAAAACTTCATTAACCCTTATTTAACAAATATTTATCGCCTGAATTTATTATTCGTTTAGGTGCACATTTTTGCATAGCTATCGTTAACAACCCACGTCAATTGCAGTATTACTGGTAATAAGTTTAGGGCAACCACAAAGCTACATCGAGAGCTCATTTTATCGGGTGGACTCCCAATGCAGTATTTGAACCCTCCAGCTGTAGACATAAACACCACCGAGTTCTTACGCCTACCCCTGCCTGCCGTTCATTAAAGCTTGCCCATCAGCAATTTTTTAATTGATTAGGAGACTCACTATGAGTGATATTGCACTTTCTATCAGCATTCTTTCGCTGGTGGCTGTGCTTGGGTTGTGGATTGGTAATTGGCGAGTATATGGGGTTGGTTTAGGTATCGGTGGAGTGCTGTTTGGTGGCATTCTCGTCGGACACTTTACTGGATCTTGGGGAATCGTCCTTGACTACAATACCTTGCACTTTATTCAAGAATTCGGACTTATCTTATTCGTTTACACCATAGGCATTCAGGTTGGTCCTGGTTTTTTCTCTTCGTTACGAAGCTCTGGGCTTAAGCTCAATGCTTTTGCAGCCCTTGTCGTATTATTAGGTTGTATCGTTACTGTCGCCCTTTATTACCTGTTTGACGTTCCACTGCCTGTCATTCTTGGCGTGTTTTCCGGTGCGGTCACTAACACTCCTTCTCTCGGCGCAGGGCAACAGATCTTAACCGAACTAGGCGGCCAACAGAACTTACTCGATTTAACTGGGATGGGCTACGCAATAGCTTACCCATTTGGCATCTGTGGTATTTTGCTAACCATGTGGCTACTGAGAGTCATATTTCGCGTGAGTGTTGACGCAGAAGCCGACGAATTTGAAATCAAAAATGGCCATAAAAAAGAAAGCTTACATACCATCAACGTCGCCATCAAAAACCCGAATCTCAATGGGTTACTTTTAAAGGATATTCCCGCTTTAAGTGAAGGGGATATTGTCTGCTCTCGCTTAAAACGAGGCGAGCAACTTTCTGTGCCAAAACCCGATTCACGAGTAGAAGTGAACGACCTACTGCATCTCGTCGGCGATAAGCAAGCGCTTGATAAAGCTCGCTTGGTGATTGGTGAAGAAGTTGACGCATCACTCTCAACACGAGGTACGGAACTGCGTGTACAACGCTTGGTCGTTACCAATGAAATCGTGTTAGGCAAAAAACTGCGCGATTTAGATCTTAAAGAGAAATATGATGTCGTCGTCTCACGCTTAAACCGCGCAGGGGTCGAACTAATCCCAACCAGCCAATCTACCCTGCAATTTGGTGACATTCTTAATTTAGTCGGTCGCCAAGAAGCCATTGAAGCGGTAAGTGGTATGGTTGGTAACGCGCACCAGAAACTCCAACATGTGCAAATGCTCCCCGTATTTGTTGGGATTGGACTTGGTGTTTTATTGGGATCAATTCCTTTCTACCTACCCGGTTTTCCCGCGGCGATCAAACTTGGCTTAGCGGGTGGACCACTGATTGTCGCTCTAATTTTGGCCCGTATCGGTAGCATAGGTAAAATGTATTGGTTCATGCCACCGAGTGCTAACTTAGCACTACGTGAAATAGGCATTGTACTGTTTTTGGCTGTCGTAGGACTAAAATCTGGTGGTAACTTTGTCGAGACTCTCGTACAAGGCGATGGAGTCAGTTGGATGGGATATGGCGCGCTCATCACAGCAATTCCATTAATCACTGTAGGAATTTTAGCTCGCGTGCTGGGGCATATTAACTATCTCACTATTTGCGGGATGTTAGCCGGTTCGATGACCGATCCACCCGCCCTTGCCTTTGCTAATGCACTACATGAAACCAGTGGTGCATCGGCTTTAGCTTATGCCACCGTTTATCCACTAGTTATGTGTTTACGTATCTTATCGCCGCAAATATTGGCGTTGATACTATGGACACTGTAGCGTCTTGAAATAAATAGAGATTCTTCTATGTTTGTTTAAGCTCATTTGAGCAAAAGGTGACCAGCAAGGTCACCTCTTCATTATATTAAATGATTGATTATACCATATATGGTATTACTCATACTCAGAAGCATAAGTCTCTTCATAGGTGTGTGAGTAAAGTTCAAATAGGTTACCAAACGGGTCTTCTAAGTAAACCATTTGGGCTTGCTTACTATCATCTTCAGGGTGATAACGCATAATATCCATGCGGACTTTACCGCCAAATTTTTCAGTACGCTCAATAACACCATGGAAGTCATCGGTTTGAAGACAAAAATGGAAAATACCGATGCGAGAGAAATCCACTTCGTGCTTCTCAGCACGTTCTTTCATTTCAAACAACTCAAAACCAATACCGTCATTGGTAACTAAGTGTGCAATGTTAAAACCTTTAAAACCTTCACCAAATACCGCGATACACATTCTGCCAATTGCCGTTTCACGCTCTTCTTCTACTTTGGTATTGCCCATTACCACTTTTAGGCCGAGAGCCTTGGTATAAAACTCAACCGCTTTATCCATATCGCCGACCATGATACCCACATGATTCATTTTCATAACTTAAACCTCAAATTCAGATGATTAATTGATAACTTGTTTCGATGAAGTGAGTATAGGGAGAACGATTGATTTTTTAAAATTATCAATAATTATTATTTTGATAATTTAAAATTATCATGAGAGTGTGAACATCGATATCATCGGTCATCATTGAATGCGTGGTTTATGACGCGGTTACGTTTTAACCTGTCCCAAGACCAACGCATTCTAAGCACAAAAAGCACTCATCATGTGTATAGTTGAACACCTTGAATTGCGGTCATATGAACTTCGAAGAGCCTTGCCATCAATGGCAATGAAGCGATTTTCCGTTACTTTACATAAGCTGTTAACCCAACGGGTAAAGCACTGTTGAAACTGCTCTGCATCCAAACGAGAAATGACTCGATCTATCGTGTCATGAACTGGTAGACCTTGCTCAAAAATCCCTTTTTCTTGCAACCATCCAAGATGAGCTCGGTCAAAATCTTCAATATCCTCCCAACCTTCAGCACCAGTGAGCACGGCGCGAACAGTCAGAAATAATACATCAAAGAGCGGGTAACTGACCTTTGCAGACTGTCTTGGATCAACTAACGAACTAAAGTGCTTAGTAAAGATATCGGACATCTTGCTCTCCCAAAAGAGAGCATAAGATCACGCCTAGAGTTAATCTTCAAATCGATCGTTTTAAGTGCTAAAAAAAACGCTCACGATCTTATCCTGCGGCTTAATGTTGTCACCGCTTATAATTGTGATTCCATTGGTAATATTTTTGCCATGTTATTTTTGGTGCGATCCCACCAACTGCTGTAGGGATCTTTAGTGTATCGAATAGCCTTACCTTCTTTCATTTTAGTCCAGACAATATCACCATCTTCAAGAGTCAGTTTAAACGCAACCGTATCAATATAGTCATCAAACTTCTGGGCAAGATAACGACCCAACGCCTCAGATTTAGTCAAAATACCGATTTCGGTATTTTCATTACGAGAGCGTGGATCTAAATTAAATGAACCAATAAAAGCCAAATGTCGGTCCATTACATAGTACTTCGCATGTAAGCTCAATTTTGATGCATTGGAAGGGCGTTTTTTATTAAACTGCTCATATAATTCATCCAGCTCTTGACTGTCTATCTCATGCAGTTCGACACCCATTTCCAGTAGTGCTTTTCGGTATTTAGAGTAACCAGTGTGTACCAGTGATACATCATTAGACATCATTGAGTTAGTGAGGATTTTAACTTTTATCCCACGATCAACGATCTCTTGAAATAGCTCTAGTCCGTCTTTTCCAGGTACAAAATAAGGAGAGATGATGATTAATTCTTCCTTGGTTGCTGTCACATAAGGGTGCAATTTAGGTGCTAGGTTATATTCTTGCTTATCACGAGATGAGACTATTTTCCTAGGATCATCGTACAACACTACGGTTTTTCCTACATATGGGACCTTTTCATTCTCTTTAATGAGTTCAATAAAGTGGTCGTCATTGACCGCCTCAACATATTGTGACTTTTTGTTGTCTTTTATAAACGTATCAAAACTCGCAGAAAGCGCAGTTAAATCACTGGTCTGGGGTCGATAGTCAGTGAGTAGCTCAATGTTGTAGCTAAGGCTATTATTCCAAAAAAGATCAAAGGCTTGTTGAACCTCTTTAACCGATTCTCCTGCAAAAACAACGTCCATATCACCAAAAGAGACCTCTTCAGAAGCCGTAAAATACTCATCAGCTAAATTGCGGCCACCTAAAATGGCAACGCTACCATCGACAGTAAAGGATTTGTTGTGCATACGTCGAGTCACCTTCCCCAGCTTGGTGACATATTGGATTGTCCGACTTTCACCACGGACAAATGGGTTAAAAACTCGCACTTCAAAATTAGGGTGTGCATTGAGGCGTTCAATACTATTGTCTTTACCACCCAAATCTATGTCATCAACCAATAATCTCACGCGAACCCCGCGCTCGGCCGCTTGCCATAACGCCGCAGCGATTAAGCCACCACTTAAATCGGAGTGAAACAGGTAATATTGAAGATCAATACTCTCTTGTGCATCTTCGATTAACGCGATACGTGTAACAAAAGAGTCTACACCTGTCTCGAGTAAAAACATGAATGTCTCATCGGATGCCAAGCCGAGTTTCTGACGCTGTTCTTCAACGCTGATACTTAATTGGCTGCTATCTGACTGATACAATGCGGTGCTCGGTGGCGTGGTATTGTCAGGTAAACTGGAACATGCAACCAGAAGAGTACATAGAAAAAGGCAGAGAAAGTTTTTAATCAAAATAATTTCCTCAATGAATGACTTAGTGTTGATTTAAGCTGGTATCGTATAAATATTCAAGGCTAAATTCCAGGGTGAGAGCACGTGTGGTCATTTATTGTTCCCCCCACAGCTGAAGCTAATATTTGCTCTAAATAGCTGATTTCCATCGTTGCTATCTTAGTTTTTCGGCGTATGCTCGCTTTTCTAGTTGTGTCATTTCTAAGCATATTTATTGCAATGTGGCGCACGGCAGCTAAAACCTGTGCGGCATTCTCTCGATAGATCTGACAAGCGTCTTACCAATGAGTGTAGTGGTTACAGGTATAGGTATAAGTGCGGATATCGTACTTAACATATAAAGTGTCTCCCTTTTCGATGCTAAATTTAGCAAAAATCAAACCCGTGCTGTCATCTTAGATAAAATAAGGAAAGATATGCATATATGTTTATTATTATCAATGTAAGATAAAAATCATTTCCCCCTATACTATTGTTTTATACGCTCGCAGCCATTTTTGTTCATTTCATCTTTTATTGCATCAATTAGTGTTGTGGAATCCTGTTCTGAAAAGCCAAAATTATTTAAAAGTTCCCGTCCTCTTTGTAAAGTGCTTTCTACATATATAGAGCCAGCATATTTGACCCCATTATTCTTTAAGAAAACTTCATCTTCTCTGGTGTTCGTTCTAGCGTAAATATCTAAATTCTGGTACTTCGTTAATCTTAATGCCATATTTTTCAATACATTCGGGCTAGTAACAGTAATAAATGCTGCTTTAGCCTCTGATAATTGTGCTTTATCTTGAATGCTACGTTTAAGTATATCTCCATAATGTGCATTTAGCCCTAATGCTTTACCTCTTTTAACACTTTCATAATCGTTATCAAATGCAGCCTGTAAGCTGGCAGTACTGGTCAACGAACCAGCAAACATACCTGCAGCAAAATCTGTTGAAAAATGCATGGTTTGGCTAAGCAAAACGGCAGTTCCAAAACCGGCCAACACAGCGATAGCCGCTAACAGATTGACTTTGATACCGAATGAGCTTGCTAACCCAGAAAAAAAGTGCTGACCGTATTGAATACCGATACCGTAGAGAAACAGCACCAGCCCCATCAAACCCAACAAACCAGGCGGGGTCGCATTCGGTGCAATAGCGCCGAAAGCTAAGCCCACAAAAAGTACGGCGCCAATACCAAGAGAAAAGCCACCAACATTAATTTTCCCAACGGCATAGCCGATGCCAATGACCAAAAAGAGCGTGATAAATGGCTGAGAGTCTAAAAAATACGCAATATTTTCAATCATTTTAATTAATGACCCTTATTCCGTTAAATTTGTTGACACTATAATCGTGTAATAACTCAGCTTTTTGTAAGAGTTTTTAAGCCACTTTTGCTTTTAACGCAACAGGCCTTGGAATTGGGACTAAATGTTTTGGCTAGTAGTTTTACTTTGATGAGATAAGACGTCCCATCTTTCTTATGTACTGATAGATGGGGTATTGTAACTTTGCAAATTTAGCAAAAGGCAAAACATGACCCCGTTAGTTTTTCAAATGTAACTCTCTATCGTGAGTTAGACTATTTACTTGAAATCCAATTGTTCAGATTAGGGTTAAGAAAGAGAATTACGAAAGTGCTCCGAAATGAGCTATCAGGGCATTCTATGTAACGGCCTAGTTGTTTGGCAACTTTGGCGGCACTAATCCCTTACTTTCAGAGATTGAAATCATATATCTTTCAATCTCAGTGAGGTGAGTATATGGAATGGGTGAAATTATCACCAAAGAGTAAACATCAACATCATCGGTCATTCCATAGGTTTGGATTGATTGGCTTTAATCTCTTTCGCCAACTGCAAGGTATTGGCTGGCATTTGAAAGCGTCGATCATGCTTTAATTTCTCACGACTTCCATTATACCCTGCAATTAAAACATCGGCTGCAAATCTAGAACAATTATTCGTTATAGGATTAAACCTGAAGGCAAATATATTCGATAAAATATGTTTAGCTATTTTTTCTATATCTAGAGCTGATTCTGAAAATAATACAAGGTTGTTCTCATCAACTCCATCCTTCCACTGGTGCATATCCCAATTAATAACTTCACGTACCCGCTCTCGAGTAACCTTGTTTCTATATAGAGGGTGATTTCCATACATTGATACATAAATAAATTGGCCATCAGGATAACGAATTACCACTGCACTATGTTTAGACTTACCAAAGCTAATAAGTGCTACACGATGATTTCCTTCACATAGTCGATTTACTATACGATCTGCGGAAGTCGAATTGACAATAGAAGAATGTCTATTCTTGATTTGGGCCGAAAACCAGCATCTTATTCCACGAAAACACTTCTGCTTCTTTATGTTAACGCTGGTATTAGCAATCTTTCTAACTTTTATAGTCATAAAATTCGGATTCGGACATGATGTACCAGTACTGAATATTTTCTGAGCTATATCAAATTTCGACCTCGACCTCGACGCTAACGACATACATGACTTCCTATCTGTTGTTCTCACTTAATGAACTACATAGTTAAACGATTTCAATATTCAAATGGCAAAACAGCCACTCATACCTCTGGCCACATTCCTTTTCATTGGGAAGCACTGGCCACCCGCCTGCCCGTTCTGCGTTATCGTTTCTCACTCGCTCGACTGGAAAAACCGCTGTTATTTCTGGGGAAGAATTAGTAGATTCGGTAAATGTAGCTGTTGTAAGTGTAGATATAGTCGTTAGCATATTTAGCACCACCTTTTCGATATTCAATTCATCGTAAGTCAGACCTGTATTACAACCCTAGGCAAGGTAATCGCGCCATTATCGACATAAAATCAATAAATGGCACAGGATATGGTGGAATAAACTCTGATTTTGAGACACAGTAAGACACAATAAATAAACTATAATTAAGTAATGGCTTACATAATTAACATTTCCCCTTAATACTACCAAGGCAAAATAATAAAAACCGATATACAACAGAATGGGAAAGTGCAAGCCACCACATTTAGCAGTGTCAGATTTTTCAAATTCAATAAAAAGCCTGTATTTGTTCTTCGCTGTGAACATCTTCTGAAAGTTACAAAAGCGGCCACAATTGTTTTTGTGGCCGCTTTTGGACACGCTAGTGAGTGGTGCGACTCGGTCCATTACGCACTAAATCTTGACCAGTTTGGAACACCTCTTCTGTCACCCAACGTGATAGTAATAATTGATGTTTATCATCCAATACTGCAACAAAACGACGACCATCTTTATTACTGGTTGCCAAAGCCAACCCAGCGACACTGGTTAAACCCAAACCACCACTTTCTACAGCAATGATAAAGGCTTCTAGATCTGCTAGGTTGGTGATGATGTCTGTTTCATTGTTCATGTTGCTATTCTCTGTGAAGCTAAATTGATAATGCGGGAATGTTGCGATATTTACTTAGCTAATGCAACTTTCTATTGTGAGTTATTCCTACCAATAAACTCCTAAATAACATCCGCGAACTCGCTTACAGATATCGTCTACATTTATTAACATAAAGCGTTTCGCATACAAGAATAACAACACTAACTAGCTGTTAGATAAAGATTTTCTTAGACCAATTCTGCTGTAACCAATCGGAAAATCATCGAAACGAGTGAATTCTTCAAATCCTAAACGTTGATAAAACACTGGTGCCTGCCAACTCTGAGTCCATAGCCACAAACCTGATAATTTTTTCAGCTTTGAGTACTCTTCCGCTTTCCCCATAAGCTGCTTACCTATACCTGTACCACGATAATTTTCGTCAACCCAAAGCTCATCAATGTACAGCCAGTCCCATAACAAATCGACGGTTAGCGCTGCTATGAGCTTTCCATTATCGTCTTGAATAGTCCAATTTAAACGTTCCTTGTTATAAGAAGGCGCTGCATTTATTTGGCTATGGGACTCAAACCCAGCCTTCAATTCGCCTTGTTTTTGTGCTTCAAGAGCACCAGTAATGAAATCAATTTTCAGCATTTCCTATCCCAACTATTAATCTATTTCTAATGGTAAACAGTGTGTAAGCGGCGTTACTAAAACATACTCTTTTAGCCAAGAATTATGGCATGTAATTGCTATTATAAAAAATAGTTCAGAGATGCCGTCACTAAACAAGTTTAAGAATACTGGCCAATCATAAGTAAAGGCGAGTTAGACAATCGGCTCTAGCTCGCCAATTCATATTCCCTAGCTCATAATCCAATTTGCCGTGTAATTCCTGATCCGTTGGCAAACTCCCGATCATGACTGACAAGAATAAAACCACCACGATAACCATTCAGAGCTTGAGCGAGCATTATCTTCGAGTCGAGATCAAGGTGGCTAACGATCAACATCGCCAGTTTCATCTTCTCTCCACCACTGAGCATACTGCCCATCTTAAAGACACTATCACGACGAAAGCCGATACCTGCCAGTAGTGTCCTCGCATCGCTCTCTTTCATTCCCTCACAATGCTGTATCAAGTTGTCCAATATGGAGAGGTTGGGACAAATTATCCCAAAATGCTGGTCAAGATAGTGCAGAGGTGTATTGAGCTGCCATTCCCCCTGTCGGAGCAACTGCTTTCCAAGTATGGTTTTCAGCAAGGTTGATTTACCGCTACCATTTTTGCCCATTAGGTGAACTTTGTCGGTCGCATAAACTTGTAAGGTGATTGGTAAAGCACTACCAAAAGGTAATACTCCTTCGAATATGGAAATTACTTTACGAGAGCGACTTTGGCTGTCTGCCAGATACAACTTCTGACTGTTCAATTGACCTTTTCTCGACTTAAGAGCCTGTTCTTTTTCTTCTAAATGCACTTGCCGAAGTTGCTCATTCTTATTACGACTCGAAGCACGTGCCGTCGCTTTATCTTTCTTGCTATCAAGTAGAAGCTTGGACTGACCGCCCTCTTTACGCAACTTATTGCCATGAGCAGCCCTTTGTTCTGCTTTTTCTCGATTACGCTGTGCTTGCTCTTCCAACTGCTTTTTCTGCTTATCGACATTCGCTAGATGGCGCTCTAGCGCTTGTAACTCGGTGCGTTTTGTCTCAGCATAAAAAGCGTAGTTACCACCAAAAACTTGTAAGCCAAGGCCGGACAGCTGCCAAATTTCTTCTACATCACACAGCAATTCACGGTCGTGGCTGATGACTAAAATCGCCCCTTCAAAAGCACGTATAGATCGAATCAACCACTGCTTAGCATCACTATCGAGGTGGTTGGAAGGCTCATCCAAAATAAGTAGCTCAACATCACTTTTAAACAATTGCCATAGCTGTAATCGGGCCAATTGCCCACCACTGAGTTGAGCACAGGGAAAGTCTAGCTCTAATGGTAACCCCATATCACTGAGTTGCTGAGTCAGACGCGCGACAAGATCCCACTCCTCCCCAACCAACTCGAACCAATGTTCTGAACAATCCCCTAATTCAATGCGCTTTAGTGCTTCAACGACATCGTATTTACCTAGGAACTGCACGATAGAAAGCTCAGTGGAAAGTAAATGCGAAGGTTGTTGACGATAAACAGCCACTGATCGTGACAAAGTAACGCTGCCGCTAGATGGCGTTTGTTCGCCACTTAAGATCGAAGCAAACACCGATTTCCCCACACCATTGCGTCCGACCAAACCAACGCGGTTCTTGGTCATTGAACATGACAGTTGCTGAAACAACATATCGCCGTTATCAAATTGGTGGCTGATATTATAAGCTTGCAAGATTGGCATAATTTGCCTCCTGTTTGACAGGGACAACAACCGTAGCTAGAGATAATTCAAAGATGAGTTCAAAGCTAGCACTCACACTAAACGTGCAATTCCCAAAAAAAAGAATGAGTGATAACCAAGAAATATCGGAAAGTGAGCTACGCCTACTAACCCTGTATATACCCGCTCAACTCGAAGATGCAGGTTTCAAAATCTGAAAATTATCCGTAATTCTGGATACCAGATACCAGTGAGCCTGCAACTTTTGGCAGCGTTACATTGAAAAATTCATTAATAGCCGTTGTAAATTCTACCTTCGAGGAGAAGTAAATATTGTTCCTCACATATTCATTCATCACTTTCCATAACCGCTCTATTGGATTTAAGTTTGGACTGTATGGGGGTAAGTAATGAAGCTCGATATTGAGCACTTTTGCCGCATTTCTTACCATTTCTGACTGATGATAAGCGGCACCATCAAGTACTAGGTGTACTTTTTGAACCAACGGGTAATGCTCCTTTTTGAGCTTCCAGAAGAAACGCACAATGCTCTCGCTGTTTATCGTGTCATACGTTTCTGTCACCGTTGCGCCAATATTTTGGAGCGGTAACGCACCGATGATATTGAGGCGAGTTCGACTGCCTGTTGTCTCAATCACTTTGTCTTGGCCTTTTCGTATCCAGCCATAACTGAGTTTGGTTGACTGCGTAGGATGAACGGCGTCCATGAACAACACTGGGTCTTCGCTGTTTCTTAGCGTCTCGTTGTAATGTTCGATGAAGGCTTGCTGCATCTCTGGGTCAAACTTGTGCGGTACACCTTTCGGCTTTTTATATGAGAAACCGTGATGATGTAGCCACTTGTTCATTCCAGCAACGGTATAACGGACACCAAACTCAGCTTGTACATAAGCGACAATTTGGTGAGTATGAAAGTACGTTTTCTCAGCCAGATGTTCGATAAGCTGCATGGTTTGCCCAGCAGAAAGTCGGCTTTGGCTACCACCATTTTCAGGCTTAAGTTTTTCAGAGAGCACATAATCACTGAGATGACGAGCAACGGTCGATTCGTGAATACGAAGAGCTTGAGAAATCATCGCCTGACTCCAACCTTCAGACGCGAGTAAAACCGCTTTGATGCGGTCACGCACTCGACCATCACGAGTTGAATCGTGCATCTCTTCGAGTTGTTGTTTATGTTGAGGAGTCAGTATTATTTTCATGGTGCGTAGCATGATCCTGATTTTATGAGAAATCAAGCATCTTCAATGATCACGGGTATATACCGAGAATTATGCCTTCTGGATTTGAGTGACTATAATTACCGTCTAGAGCCCATTGATACCCACCTTTCGCTCCAATGAACAATTGAGGAGATTCCGCCGCGGCTAGTACAGACACACTAAATAAACTCGTAAGTAATATTATATTTCTCATAATTTCCTGATAGATATTGTCATTGTCGAACAAGCATCGCTCGCTTATGGGCCTAAATCGACTGGTCAGATTTATTGATTCTGTCACCAATATTTGCGACAAAAACCTATTCTCTGATATGGCTTATCCTGCTTCACTGAATGCGAGTCATGTGAAAAGTCCCTTACTTCTTTTTTGGTGATCAACAGCACTAGAAAGCAAAGCGCCACCAACATTCATTTCTGCTCCTACCATAGCTTCTTGTTTACCTGCTGAATTTGTTAATCCTTCACTAATCAAAACAGAGCTGAAGCAGCAAAAGCATACGAGTTTGATTTTTCACCAGATGAAACTGCACTTGTTAATGTTATGTATTGTTTTGCTTTTCCCTTAGACAATCTATGATTATCATGCGACATTAAATTTTTATTAATAAAATAAACAGCATTAAGGAATGGTTCTAACCTTCCATATTTATTACTAAGACTAACAATACTAGAATTCAAATCAGCTCTCTCTGCTTGCGTTGATTTAGGATTTTTATTACTTGGTGTTAATGCAGGCGTAATAGTTTTAAATATATTTAATCCTTAAATTAAGATTACACGGCCTAATATTCACATAAAAAAATTAAATTTACACGAGTATATTGAAAAAAAGTTTTTGAATGATTTTTGGTTGGTGTTAATGTGGTTTTTATCTCAAAATTTAAAACTTTAATTTATTATTAATTCAATATAACTTTACCCCTCTGAATTCTTAACATTTCAAGACTACCAATTTCCTTCGACGTTGTTGAAGTGCTCAACAGAGCCGGAAGGCACACTATCCTCATCCATAAAGCTTTTACCTACGACCTCAATGGAGCAGTAAAAATATGACTGACAGGTTCACAAATATAAAATATTCAACGCCATCACTGACTAACACCTTCATTATATATTAGACTGACCACCAATACAGAAATAAAGACATTTTCTTTGTTTTATTTACACGAACATCAAAAAAAACACCAAATTCACATTGAGAAACGGCCCCAACAATAAACAAAATTAATAATACAGCCAGCATCAACAATACAACCATTGCATTATTGATAACCGAAAACTCATCTTATTTTCAAAAAATAAGAGAAGAGTTACGTTGCAACGCCTTAATTCACTAAGAACCCAACTAACACTACAATAACGTAAATACAATCAATAGCAATAATAACGCTATTCAATATTAATACATCCGGTGACAATCTTTTTTTTATTGAAAAGCAAGTAAAACAGCATGCTGGTAATCCCTTGTATGCAAGGATCTTTTGAATTCAGTTCGATTAGAGAATTGAGCTTGAAATACTTTGGGGATTTGATAACGAAAGTACCAAATTCCGGATCAGAAGCCCCGTTTCACTCTGCTACTAAATATTGAGAACAACAACTGCTACCCACTCCTTAAATCCAATCTATATGCAAACAAGCTGGCCAGTTAAACGCTGATTATAGTGTTCAAATACATAGTTGTTTGCATCCATTTAGGTGCATTGATGCCTAAAATGGAGAACCATCTCAATTTCCGGTTTTTTCTTTAAAAATTATTTAATTAGCTAGAAAAATCTCTATCTGTGTATTTTACTTAAAATAGTGCAACCACGATTCACGGATGAGAAAAATGGCTAACAAAAAAAACATCGAAACAAACAAGAAAAGTAACGAGCTAGAACAAAAGAAAGCAACACAAAAAAAGAAGCTCAGACTGCATTCGCATCTAAAGGTTAATATCCCTCTTTTTCAATCACTCATTATGATATTGCCGTCATTGGCTAAACACGCATCTGCCGAGGGGGTAGACAATTACAGCAATGAGGCAAATCGAGCAACGGAAAATAGCGTGGCAGAAAAAGACGTCACCGATGACCATGGTAAAGCAAACTCATCGGCGGTTACTCATCAAGAGTCTCCAACGAGTGAAAACCACGTAGGATCAACCTTAAGTGTAAGTCATGCTCCCCATGGTTCGAATTCTCACTTGGTCCCTTCTCATCATTTGTCGACGTTTTCTCACCCGCAAGTCCATTACATTCCTTCGATATCGATGCCAACCATACCCTTAGAAAGTAACGGCCAGCCCACTCATTCAAATAATACGCCTCCGACAACTCCCGCTTCGCCAGTCACCTTTGTGTCAGAGGTAATAAAAGGTGCGTACGGAGAACTCCATGTTGATGCAAATGGTCAATACACATTTGTCCTGAACCCTAACTCTCCTCAATATATTCTGTTAAATCAGAACAAACATGGCACAGACCATTTTGTTTTAAACCTATCTGACGGTTCTAAGATTGTTGTTCAGATCCCAGTGACAGGTAAGCAAGACACGCCGACCATTTCTGGTGATTTAGCAGGTGTAGTAACGGAAGATCACAAAGTTGATTCACACGGTTTGCTACATGCGAACGGCAAAATTGATGTCATTGACCCTGACCAAAATGAAAGTTCGATGAAACCCGAAGTGCTCGCAGGTAAATATGGTTCACTATCCATAGACGCTGATGGACACTGGCAATATCACGTAGATAATTCTCTCTCTAATATTCAAGCGTTAACTTCTGCCACTTCGCTGCACGAAAGTTTCGTCATTCACACTCAAGATGGCACACCGCAAACACTCGATATGACCATTGGTGGCAACGATGATAATGCCGTTGTAACGGGTATCGATACAGGCGTGGTAACGGAAGATGTAACGACACAAATCCAAGGTCAACTTACCGTCAATGACTCAGATCTTGGAGAGAATCATTTTCAAGCCTCACAAATTAATGGTCATTTGGGTACGTTAACTATCACCAAAGATGGTGCGTGGACGTACGCTCTCGACAACAGTAACCCTGCAGTTCAAAGACTTGCCCAAGGCTCTACTGCGACAGATATCATTACTGTTCATTCTGCCGATGGGACAGCACATCAAGTCACAGTCACGATTACTGGTACTGGAGATGCGGCCACCATTGGTGGAGTGGATACTGGTTCAATAATCGAGAATACCGCTGGCGTTAACATGTCTCCTGATTATGCCCAACCAGGCATAGCCACACTCGGCAATACAACACTCTATGCGGATGGCAAGCTGACCATCACAGACCCTGATGTTGGTGAATCAGGTTTTGAACGCCAAGGCAGCAATGGTTATGACTATCACGGCACCTATGGCGATCTAATCTTACTCACCGATGGCACCTGGCATTACCATGCCGATGCTGGGCATCTATCAGGTATAGGTGCTAGACCCACAACGCGTGGCACTGCAATTGACCAGCTTGGTGAAGGGCAAAGCCTAACCGATACGATCACGGTTCATTCAAAAGATGGTACAACACACGATATTGTCATCACCATTCACGGCAGTAACGACAGACCTTACTGCTCATCTGAAGTTGTGCTTGCAAATGGCAGTGAAGATACACGCCAAACCTTAACCACTGCGCAACTATTAGCGAATACCGTCGATGTGGATGCCAATGACGCCGGTAAGCTAACCATTGAAAACCTCCATGTCGACCATGGCTCTATTCTAAACAATGCCGATGGTACGTTTACGTTTACGCCAGAAAAAGACTATAACGGCGATGTGTATTTTAGCTATGACGTTAAAGATGCACACGGTGGTGTGACCCACACCGGCGCAACCACCAACTTGGCTGCGGTTAACGACAACCCTGATGTGACGCCTTTAACCGACAGTGTCAGTGAGGGGGCCGATAATCATCACACCCTCAATCTGCTAGTAGGTGCCACAGACAAAGACGGCGACGCTTTAAGCGTCAGTCACCTTGAATATGCCATCGATGGTCAACCTCAGTCGGGCCAACTTCCAACGGGCATTACCTTAGATACTGATGGGCATACGTTAATTGTTGATGCCACCAATCCCGCATTTAACCATTTGGCCAATGGTCAGTCGCAACAAATCGCTATCACTTATCAAGTAGAAGATGGCCATGGAGGAAGTACGCAACAAACCGCCACGCTTACGATTGCCGGGACAGATGATAAAGCCACACTGGTTTCTAATGTCATTCAGCTCACTGAAACACAAGCGCTGGATAGTGAATTTAAATCCTATAGAGGCCAGCTTCAGCTAATTGACCCTGATAGTGGTGATAACACTCAGTTTGTTTTTAGCGGGAAGTATTTAGGTCAAGGTTTTGCACCTGGTCACCTTGATGTTTGGCCTAATGGCACTTATCAATTCAAATTAGATGCTGGTACTAATCGTCATGCGGATGAGCTCATTGGTAGCCTACATGCTGGCGAGTCGAAGGAGTTCCCCTACGAAGTCGAAACCACTGATGGTCAAAAGCTCACCATTATGGTGAAGGTGACGGGCGAAGATAACCAAGCAAAAATTGCAGTGACGCCCTACTCGAGCCTCAATAATCATGTTTACGAAGATCACACTTCCTTTGGCAATACCACCAGTCAACTCAGCAGTGGTGGCACGTTACAGGTCATTGACCCCGATCACGATCAAGCCGGTTTTATCGCACAAACCATCACCACCGCCGAAGGTGGTCGGTTCAATATCAACGCACAGGGCCATTGGTCATACAACATTGATAATGACAAAGTCCAACATTTAGGCGCAGGGGAAAG
Source organism: Vibrio aestuarianus (assembly GCF_012395185.1). GTDB lineage: Bacteria > Pseudomonadota > Gammaproteobacteria > Enterobacterales > Vibrionaceae > Vibrio > Vibrio aestuarianus. Next base: position 78,265 of record NZ_JAAZTU010000014.1, on the reverse strand, counting down.
CTTCCAGCAAACCTTTACCGTTGAATCTATCGATGGCAGTGCTAAAAAAGATATCACAGTGACCGTTCATGGCACCAATGATGCTCCCGTCGCATCGGCTGAAGTGCGTTTAGCGAATGGCTTGGAAGATAGCAAAATTGTCCTCACCCCTGCACTGCTACTTGCTAACACAACTGATATCGATGATAACGATATTGGCAAATTATCCATTGAAAACCTACAGGCTGACCATGGTGCTATTGCGTTAAATGCCGATGGCACGTTCACGTTTACCCCAGAAAAAGACTATAACGGCGATGTACACTTCAGCTATGACGTTAAGGATGCCCACGGTGGTATGACACACACTGGCGCCAGTACCACTTTAGCGGCGGTACAAGATAATGCTGTTATTGCAGGCATTGATATTGGCAGTGTTACTGAAGACCTAAACCCTCATGCCAGCGTGCAAGGAAACTACGCCTATAAATTGGAGACTCAAGGCTCATTAACTGCTATCGACCCCGACAAGGATGAATCAGGCTTTGATTTTAAAACCCTTATCTCTGCAGCAATGCACCCAGAGTGGCGGCCATATTCTTCATCGCTGGGTGGCCAATTGGAAATTGACCCAAAAGGAAACTGGAATTACTACATAGATAACCGCAAACCTGAAATCCAGCACTTAGGTAAAGGCGAAACCTTAACGGATACCGTGACGGTGCATTCTAAAGATGGCACCACCCACGATATAGTCATTACCATCCACGGCACTAATGACGCCCCGACAGTATCAAGTCAGGTACAGTTAAACTCAGGCAAGGAAGACTCTGTTCAAACCATTACTGCGGCTGATTTGCTGGCGCATGCAACCGATATTGATAATAACGACCAAGGTCAGCTTACCGTCGCCAACCTTATTGCCAACCATGGCTCCATTCGAGACAACCAAGATGGCACCTTTACCTTTACCCCAGAGAAAGACTATAACGGCGATGTACACTTCAGCTATGACGTTAAGGATGCCCACGGTGGTGTGGCCCATACAGGTGCAACCACCAACTTGGCTGCGGTTAACGACAACCCTGATGTGACACCTTTAACAGACAGTGTCAGTGAGGGGGCCGATAATCATCACACCCTCAATCTGCTAGTAGGTGCCACAGATAAAGACGGCGATGCTTTAAGCGTCAGCCACCTTGAATATGCCATCGATGGTCAACCTCAGGCAGGGAAAATCCCCGCAGGCATTACATTAGATACTGATGGTCATACATTAATTGTTGATGCCACCAATCCCGCATTTAACCATTTGGCAAATGGTCAGTCGCAACAAATCGCTATCACTTATCAAGTAGAAGATGGCCATGGTGGAAGTACGCAACAAACCGCCACGCTTACGATTGCCGGGACAGATGATAAAGCCACACTGGTTTCTAATGTCATTCAGCTCACTGAAACACAAGCGCTGGATAGTGAATTTAAATCCTATAGAGGCCAGCTTCAGCTAATTGACCCTGATAGTGGTGATAACACTCAGTTTGTATTTAGCGGGAAGTATTTAGGTCAAGGTTTTGCACCTGGTCACCTTGATGTTTGGCCTAATGGCACTTATCAATTCAAATTAGATGCTGGTACCAATCGTCATGCGGATGAGCTCATTGGTAGCCTACATGCTGGCGAGTCGAAGGAGTTCCCCTACGAAGTCGAAACCTCTGATGGTCAGAAGCTCACCATTATGGTGAAGGTGACGGGTGAAGATAACCAAGCAAAAATTGCAGTGACGCCCTACTCCAGCCTCAATAATCATGTTTACGAAGATCACACTTCCTTCGGCAATACCACCAGTCAACTCAGCAGTGGTGGCACGTTACAGGTCATTGACCCGGATCATGACCAAGCCGGTTTTATTGCACAAACCATCACCACCGCCGAAGGTGGTCGGTTCAATATCAACGCACAGGGCCATTGGTCATACGATATTGACAATGATAAAGTCCAACATTTAGGCGCAGGGGAAAGCTTCCAGCAAACCTTTACCGTTGAATCTATTGATGGCAGTGCTAAAAAAGATATCACAGTTACCGTTCATGGCACCAATGATGCGCCCGTCGCATCAGCTGAAGTACGTTTAGCGAATGGCTTAGAAGATAATAAAATTGTCCTTACCCCAGCACAGCTACTGGCTAATACTAGCGATGTTGATGACAACGATATTGGCAAATTATCCATTGAAAACCTACAGGCTGACCACGGTTCGATATTAATTAATGGCGATGGCACATTCACCTTTACCCCAGAAAAAGACTACAACGGAGCGGTGCACTTCAGCTATGACGTTAAGGATGCCCACGGTGGTGTGGCCCATACAGGTGCAACTACTAACTTAGTACCTGATTCTCCTATCCAACATGACACTCCTGATTTTGAGCAAGTTAACAGTGAGGAGTTTAGCGTTGAGGTAGATATCGCCATCACGAATGACGATAAATTTAACCAATTGAACAGTGCCGACGCAATACAAAGTGGTCATGAGAATGATACCTCAATGACTGGCGCAAATGCTTACCTTGATGCACTTGGTATAACACCAACACATCACGCAATAGAAAATGAGCAGCAACATCAACCCGCTGATATGGATCTTGTTTGGGCGCAAAGCGAGCAAGCGTCACTCGTTGATGAACATGGTATACATATTGATGTTTCTGATGCAGTTACAGATGAAAGTCATCAACATGATAATGGTCACGACAACCAACATGATGATCAGCATCAGCAAGTCGATAATCTAGCAGATATTGATCCCAATAATTAATACCATTTCCACTAATAAAGTGATTAAACATTGGGTATGAAAAAGGAGTGAGTTAAAGGCGAACATTGATGTAAAGATTACTCCCTTTACGAAATATTCAGCGCTGAAATAGCTTCTTTTAACAAGCAAGTTGAACAGTTATTTAGTGGCTTGGGTATAAATGTAAACCCAAAAAAGGAACGCTAGATCGCGTTCCTTTTTTATGTGTGATTATTTTAAATGAAGTTATAAAAAGAAACTAACGCTCACCAAACGCCACGCTGACGTTGGTATAAATCGGTTTCCATAGGTACTGAAAAACCGATTTCTCACCCGTGGTAATGTCAACTTCACCGGTCATCCCCGGTAAAATAACAAACTGTTCTGGGTTATCTCTAAAATACGGCTTGTCTACCGACACTATCACCTCGTAGAAAATCTCTCCTCTTTCACTTTGGCTCGTCGTCGGCGAGATACTTTCAACTAACCCCTTCAATGCACCAAATCGGCTGTAGTCAAAGGCATCTACCTTGATACGGGTTGACTGACCAACGCTCACAAAGCCGATATCTCGTGGAGATAAACGCGCTTTGAATGCGGCTTTTCCACCAACAGGGACAATTTCAACAACGGTCCCTCCCGCTTGAATCACGCCACCATCTTGTGTATTGGGCAGGCTTTGAACCAGCCCCTGCAGCGGTGACACCAACATGGTGTTTGTTAATTTCGCCTGACTTGAACGTACTCTCGCATTCAGTGCTGACAAATCAGAAACAGCTTTAGAACGGTCATCACTGACTTTAGCTTTCGCTTCAGCAAGAAGCTGTACAATTTTTTGATCATTACTGTCGGCTTGTCTAATCAATACCGATTTCTTACCGCGAGCTTCCTCAATTTTCTGCTCGATACTGGCCAACTTCTGGCGCATTTCAAGTACTCGTAAGCGTGAAATGTTGCCCGCTTCATACCCCTTTTCAAGTATGTTCAACTCTTGCTCAGTGGCATTCAACTCTCTTTCATAACTCGGTAAGGACTTTTCTACGCTACGAAGCTGCTCTGCAATTTGCTCGCTCTCTTTTTCAAGCACCACGCGTTTTTGGAAATAAAGTGCTTTTTGTGCGTTCAACTGCGCTTTTTGCTGGCTGACGATCTCTGGGTAATCCACCTCAAATTCAGCTAGATTTGGCTCACGTTCCTCGAGAAGCGCATTCATACGCTCCACACTGGCTAGAAGCGTCACTTGTTGAGATTTAAGCTCTTCAAGCGCAGTACGTTGGAAGGTGGCATCAAACTCAACAAGTGGCTGGCCTTTCTCAACAAGTTGTCCTTCTTTAACTAGAATTTGCTTTAACTTACCACCGATTTCGCTTTGTAATACTTGTTTCTCACCTTCTGGAATTACAGCACCTTTAGCTTTAGCAATTTCATCAACTTGTGTCACCACAGACCAAATGACAAATGCTATGACACATAAGGCAACCGACCATGTCGCCAGCGCCAATGTACGAGCCGTATTTTGTGATTCAACAAGTTCACCATAGCGCTTGCCTGTCTCAATAGGTTGTTTAGCCATTAGTGACTCCTTGCATAAACTCTTGTTGGCCTGTCTGTTGATCAGCTTGGGGCTGTGCAGGTTCTATTGGCCCGGCATAAACCACTGCTCCTTCATTTAACACCACAACTTTATCAGCAAGCTTGATTAAATCCGGATCGTGGGATGTGTAAATCACGGTTGCTTTTCCTTTTTTCGACTGCACAAACTCACCAAATATACGTTTAGCATTTGGATAAGCATCAGGCACAGGATTATCCATTAAGAACATTGGGTAGTCATAAACCAGCGCTTTCGCGTCAATGAGGATCTGCGCGACGCTGCCAGACAGCATGTCAAAAAGGCTATCCGGTTGAATGCTACTGATCGACGTATCGAGGCCACCTGACAATGTCTCGAACCAACGCTTTCCGCCCACCATTTCAATCGCAGAGATCATTTTCTGGTCTTCAATTTTGTGCCCATCGTTTAACCACTCTCGTATACTTAATGTCAGTAAGTCTGGATAAGCAGCTCGAATGAAACACCAATGGCGATATAGCTGCGGGTCATATTGAGCAAGGTTAACCCGATTAAGCTCAACGATACCATTTTGAATAGGTTGTAATCCGGAGAAAACTTCTATCAGCGTTGACTTACCACTACCAGAAGGTCCTGTGATCGCTACAATTTCGCCGGCTTCAATGTCAAAACTCACACCACTCAATGCGGGGCGACTCTGCTTGGGATAACGCAGTGTCACTTGGTCTAATTTCAAGTTAGGGGCTGTCGACGGCAACGGGTGATGCTGATAACTGAATTCACGCTCAGATGGCTGAGACAAAATGCGGTTCACCTGCAACTTGGATTGATTAAAGCTATTGAAACGCATCGCGCTGTTCGTCAATACCTGAGCTGGCCCCGTCACTTTAGATATCAACATCATGGATGCGATAAGCCCCCCTGGCGTCATAACCTCTTCAAAAATAAGGCCTATTCCTAATCCCATCACAGCTAGTGTCGAACCCACACCAATGAAATAATACATGGAGGTGTATCGGCTCTGTAAAACCGACTGATTAAACGTCACGGTTGACGCAAGAAGGTTGGCCTTTTTAAAACGTTGTATCCAATGTTGTGATAACCCGGCGCTGCGAATAAAAACGAGTTTTGATGAAAGCTCATTGACCATGTTTTGACGATTGGTACCAGCAACCGTTGATTGCATTGAGCGCTTACTACTTGAACGTATCGAGCGTTTCGCTAACAGGTAATACAGAACTAAAGAGACGACAGGAACCAGCACCAACCACCCACCTAAAACACCTATCGCAAGTACAAAAATAACAATGAATGGCAGATCAAACAGCGCATTTCCTAATGGCCCTGATAACACACCTGAAATACGTTCCGACAGCATCATTTGGTTTTGCTGACTAGAAGAGGCTGTTTGCTGATTTTGAACATAGCTATTTCGAAGCAGACGCAGCACAAGGGATTGAGATATCTCTCGGCTTACTCGGTTCGAAACCGAAGCAAACACTCGGCTGCGTAATGTTCTTAACCAGCCCATCATCACAAACAAAAGACCTGCACCAATCGCGATACCTTGAAGCTCATGACCTGCATCTCCACCAATCACGTGGTCATAGATCGACATCGTGATGAACGGCACGGCAAGTGCGAACAAGTTGGTGATAAAACTGACCAGCAACAATTTAGGAATAATGGGCCGAAACGCATGTAACCGTTCACCAACCCAGTCCGGAGAAGCCTTCTCCAATGGTACGCCTTCTATAACGATACAAAATTGGGGAGTCCCCGTAACGTCGTCGTTGTCATCAAAAGCAATAAACCGCTTCGATTCTAAATAACCTGAAACCAACTCATTTTCACCAAGTACCAGTAAGACTAATTTATGGTCACCCACCGCATTGAGATTGGCAACCAATCGATATGGTAAAGCAAGCCTGTCAAACAGAGCAAACATATCATCGATTGATTCCATGCCATTCTCATCGACCCATTGATGTGCGAACAATTGGATATTAGCGTTAACTTCCAACTGCTTAAGAGCTGAAAGGCTCTCGGTCTCTAAATGGTTCCTCACCACTTTTCTGCCATTCGTATCAGTGCGGCTACTAGTATCTAAACGATTCATACGACAGCCTCCTGATTGCTTTCACTTTCGACCGTCCTGGCTCGACTTTTCACTGTAATGATTCGATTAGCCAGCTCGCGAAGTTTCAAATGATAGCTCACCATCATTATCGTGCGTCCTGCCGACACTTCTTCTTCCAACACCTTGGCTAGGTTTCCAAGAGCGTCTAAATCAAGTGAAGCGTCCGGCCTTTCTAACATGATAATGGGCTTGTCACTTGCCAGTTGAGTCGCGATAGTGAGCATTTTTACATTACCCATGCTCAATAAGGACGCGCTCATATGACCAATTTGTGTCTCAAGCCCATCTGGTAATCGAGTAATTGCTTTGTTTAAACCCAAACGCTTAGCATAGTCACTGGCGCTTTGTGTTCTTTCAGGATCAAAGCCACACAAGTTGTCGAGAATAGTACCTGACACTAATTGCCCCTTAACGCCACAGTAAGCTGCAACTCTAGTGACGGACTCTATTGTAACTTTCGCTCCGTTAATAAAGCACTCACCTTCTTGCAAATCATCAACACCTGCTATCGAAGACAACAAATGACTGTTGGTGTGTCGGTCTTCACTTTCTAACAATACCAGCTCACCTTTATTCAGTGTGATATCTGCATGAAAGAGTTCACCGTATCTTTCAATGGTCGCTTGCTTGATTTCCAACGTATCAAAGCCAGATAAATGGACCTCAGATTGCTCAAAATCTGAAGACTCAGCTATAGACAAGTCACTCAACTTTTCTATTGCCTGATTGGCACTGTGTATTGAATTGAGCTTGATTCGAACCCCAACCAGAGCGCTCAAAGGCGCAACCGCTCTGCCCGATAAGATAGAACATGCCGCTAACCCACCTGTGGTTAACTGTCCATCCAGCACCCACAAGCTGCCTGTAATCACAAGTAAAACTGACGTCGCTAATGCTGCAAGCTGAATACACTCTTGAGCGAAGGCATTCTGTTCCTCTTCTCTCGCTTTAGACTGAGAACGAACATTATTGAGGGATTTAAACTGGTTAAAGATTCGAGACTCGACAGCCTGGCGTTTGATTCCCTGAATGGTTTGACTCAGCAAAATCAAAAACGCCTTTCGATCTTGCTCATCTTGAGAGGCTTCTTCACTTAGGCTTTTAGCACGAATAGAAGATAACCAAACAATTCCGAGGGTAATCAGCCAAACTGCCAAAGGTATTGCCACCAGCTCACCGCCGATGTAAGCCACCAAGCCCAAAAATATCAATGCAAAAGGCAAATCAATAAAGCCAGCGATCACCCCACCGGAATACCAATCTTTAACTTTGGATACAGAGCCGAGCCCTTCTTCTACGCCACCAACACCCAAATGACGAAGATGACCAGATGAAGCGTTAGTCACCCTTTCAACCAAAGTTTGATAGGTCGCTTTCTCGGTGTTACTGGCCGCAGCAGACAAAAGCCAAGTTCGCACAAACCGGATTAATGCTTCCATAGCGACAGCCAACGTCGCACCCGCTAATAACAGAGTGGCAGTCCCGTAACTCTGGTTAGGTAAGATACGATCGTAAATTTGTAAAACCGTTAGCGGAACAGCGAGAGAAAGAAGATTTATGAGCAAAGAAGGCAGTAGGACTTTCCCCACCACCCCTTTGTTTTTCATTGAACTTACGGGCATACACAATCCTTATCCATGCTTATGAAATAAGATTGGTACAGACTATTAGGTTATGCAAGGTAAAGGGCTGATTTAATTTGATTTTAAGACACTGGTAAAAACAATAATTTCTATCAAACCATATAACCTAAACTGCACGCTATCAGTGAGTAAGTTACAATAAGAAACATTTAACTTTAGGTCGTTCTGTTCAAATCAAGGTTTTTAATATTAGAACTTCGTTTAGATTAGAAAATGTATGTAAGACTCATATTAACAGATTGCGAATGAGCTTTGATCCTAAATGATATTGGGACTGGGCTAGCCACGGAAGCTAGCTCAATGGTGGCTTAGGATTGAAATCCTAAACCATTAAAGTAGTAATAAAAACCGTGTGGTTGAGATATGTACCTTTTAACATCAGGGTTATATTCGAGATGGAAACAAAAATCGAACTCTAAAACAGAGAGAGTGCGAACGACAGCATCATTTTTCAAGCTCATAAACTTGCAGATGTTGTGGACGTGAGAGGATTTTTTGGTTTGGTCGAACATAGTGCGCTTCACTTTTGTTGTAAACCTACAACAAAAAATAGACTATGCTGACTTATAGTGCGAATTTGCTAAATATTTTGCAATTTATGCTAAGTTATTTTGCAAACATCAAGAAGGGTGGAAGCCCCAGCCACATCCCGGCACACAAGTCACTCGCTGCGGCTGCTTCCTTCCGGACCTGACCGAGTTCACGAGCTATTGTTGCGGGAGGACCAGGGCCTCCATAGATTTTTTATCTTGGTTTGAATCACCAAAGAGTGCGAGGATTATCAAGCATCACTCTGACTAATGCAAGCCGAAATCCTGACAGATTTCGTCATTTGGCTTTAAGTGACTAGCATTTAAACAATTCGGGAGGCAAAAAGACATATTTACCCTTTATTAACGAGTTGATGTACCTATCACTTTTAGTTTTGGGGTAGATTTTGGCTCTGCATGCCGATGTTTTGCTTGGTACATCGCAATATCGGTTTCATGAAGTACATCTTGCAAACTCATGAAATGATCACGTTGGTTTGATACACCAATCGCCACATTCACTTCAATGCTTAAACCTCTCTTCTCATCAATAAATAGGAATGATTCTAACTGCTTTAGAATGGAAGAGAGCGAGTCATTATTATATTGGCCGATAAGGATAAACTCATCACCACCAATGCGATAGCTGCGACCGCGCCAGATATTATTGATACGACTGGCTAGTGATTTAAGAACTTCATCTCCCACTTCATGCCCATAATTGTCGTTAATCGGTTTAAAGTTGTTCACGTCTAAATAGATCAGTGTTACGTAGCTATTTAATCCTCCGGAGTAGCGGCTATACAGCGCTCGGCGGTTACGCAGTTTAGTTAAGTTATCCGTGTTTGATTGCGAATGAAGGTACAGAGCGACAATGGATAGAAAACCGAGCACCAACATAAACAACCATTGAGTTTGTCGTGAAAATGCTTGCTCTGCGGCTAGCGTAGCACGCCAGTCTGGTTGATAGTCATAGCTGTTAATAATTTTTGGGGTATCAATCATCTTAATAGCACGAGAAAACAGCGGAGCAAGCGATGCCCCCATACTATTTTTAGGGAACCCGATAGCAATATCAGAAGAATAAAAGCTACCGATCAAAGTATCTTCGACCAAAGGTAATAAGTTATCCGCTTCACGCAGTACCTGGTTGAAATTGGCTCGGCTCAAAACAACATAATCGACTTCTTTATTTAACAGTGCTTTGATCTGCTCATCCTGCATTTTATAAACGTTTAATGCTTTATGCGGTAACATTCCACTGAGCAGTTCTTCAAAAAAGTCATCTTTAATAACGCCAATACGCTCCACCACAAGTTCAGATATATTGCTATAGACATTATCTTTGTAGTTTTCACGCTTGACCAAAATAGCTTCTGGTCGATAGTAACTGTCGCTGAAGTAAAGCAAACTTTTCCGCTGTTGAGAAATCGTAACTGGGGCAAGAATATCAATCTGTTTATCAAGTAAATCACCATACATACTTTCCCATGTTTCATCAGCCGTACTAGCTAATTGACACTTAAGCAGTAAGATATCACACGCTTGAAATACAATATCTGCACTGATCCCTTTAACCTCACCGTTGCGTTGATATTGCGCAAATTGACTGACATTTTCTAACTTTATTTTTAATGGTCGCTGTACATTGAGCCCGCTGTCGATAACGGACTGACGCAATGCTTGTTTACGAATATCAAATTGGTACTTCTGTACCGACTCACGTAATAACTTTTGCACAGCAGCAGAATGTACATACGACTCAATTTGCTTCAACAGTAGAGTATTGTGTTGTTTAGGTGTAATGATTGAAACAGGTTGAATCGGCAACTGATCATTGAGCAATTGTGCATCGAGGCCTTCCATCAACATCGGTTTTAGCTGATTAATTGCATCAACCACACCATCCACTTTTGCCGCTTTGAGTAATGCTTTAGCTTTAATAGCACCATCATATTCAATTAATTCAATGTGAGGATAATGATCGCGGATCAATGATCCATAAATGGTCCCTTTCGGCACGCCTACTGTTCTCATGTCATTTAACTTTGCATTGATATGACTGAACACATACGTATATTCAATATTGGTTGGGCTAGAGAAGTCGAATCGTTCGGCACGCTCATTGGTATAGGTAACGTTCGCGGCAAAATCACTTTCACCAGACTCAACCGATTTTAAAATCGCATCAAAACTGGGGTAATTGACATAGTCAATATCAAGATGGAATTGGTAAGCAACGGCATCAAACAAAACACGAGTAACGACATCGTCAGCCTCTGTAGCAACGCGGTAAGTTTTATCAGTCACTATCGGGGCTGACACCGCGGTATTGGCCGCTAATATCGATCCGAGAAGACAAAGATGTAAAAAAGCTTTAGCCATGACGTGTAACATTATTTTTATCTGTTTTTTTGATAAAAACATCATATACCAATGCCGTTGATATGCATAAGCATGAACTAACATTAATATCTATAATTTTGCACTAAATGTGATTGTGCATTCACTTTTATTCTATTTGCTCTTCTGTGCTTTTGAGCAAATAATCCGTCATCCACGCCGTACACAATAGGCAGATCCAAACCACAAACACCGAGCTAGGTACCTCGCTCGTTGGTGACACAACCAAAGTTGCAAAGCCGACAGTGGGCAATGTCCAACACAGTAAAGGGTTCCAACTAAACGTGGTAAGTTTAGTTAAACTTTCCATCGATGCCATGATGCCAGTGATGCTGAGTGCGACCAGCACCGCATAAGAGAAGTCCGCCATCCACAAGGGTAATAACAGACATAGAGCCCACCAGCGATGTTTATTTGAGGGTTTCCAGTGTGAAGCTGCCCACCAGACCAGTATCACCGACAAGGTTTGAATGATGGTTAACCAACCAGTACCGCCCAGTTTTCCTGCCGACTGCGTAACAATAATACCCACTTGCAGAGTGACAACAATAAGCGCGCTGATTAATACAACTCCAAGCCGACTTCGCTTGGAAAATGCCACCATCAACAATGGCAGCAGCACCCAAATACTAACGGATAAAGCAATCGGTTGATAAGACAGCGTAAAGCCGTATGTTGTCATCGCTGCAAGAAGTACTAAACCTGCCACTCCACCTTGTGGCAAAATCCACAAAGCAGGAATGACAACGGCCAAAACGGGAATGTCGCCGTCACTTAAACCGATGGCGCGCGCGCAAACTACAGCTAACGCTGTTGTGATCAGAAATTGAAATGTTGAAAATAGCATGCCCTCTCCTTATACCGTTCCTTGGTAACAATCGAACTAGGACATTATTAGTATGGACCAATTTTTAGCACAGATCTTTGCGGTGATTCACCAAATTCCAGAAGGAAGAGTAACAACCTATGGTGAAATTGCACATTTAGCAGGCTACCCCGGCTATGCTCGCCACGTCGGCAAGGCTTTAAGCCGCTTACCAGAAAGCAGTAAATTACCTTGGTATAGGGTTATTAATAGTAAAGGGGAAATATCCTTGAAAGGTGATGATTTAGAACGTCAAAAACGAAAGCTTATCGCAGAAGGGGTCGCGGTTACGGAAAGTGGTAAGGTTAAATTACGGCTCTACAAATGGCAGCCATAAATGCTGCCATTTATTATTCGTTAACCTTTTTTATTTGCTGCCGACACCAATCAAACGCAAATTGACATGTTTAGTGTTATTCTCATCAGTAATTACGGCATAATGCGTATCCGTGATAAAGCGAAGTTTTCCGCCGATTTCAATACGAGCGCTTACGCTATAGGTATGACGTGCATCAATTTTTCTGCTGTCAAAAGCTAAATCAAACTCAAGCGGCACTTGCATGCCATTGGTTTCAAAGCGGTGCTTAGCAATGATTTGGGCTGGTGCATCCGCTAATGACACATCTTGTAGCGTCACGGTAACTAATGCGTGGTCCGGCAATGCAATTCGCTCACGATACGCTACCGTACCAGTGATAGTTTGGATTGGTTTCGCAGAAGATGGTTTTGGTGATGACTGACAACCAACTAGAAGCAAACCTAGGGCTGCTGATACGATAAACAACAATGCCTTTTTCATAAAACCTCACTTATGATATTGAATTGTCGGTGAGTATAGGCATGGTTCACTTTTCTGTCATGTAAGCTTTTAGATATTGACAAAATAATGACTCAGTAAAAAATACGATAAAGAGATTGATAATTAGGTGAGGATCTATGAGTAAGCCACTAAATGAACTATTAGATTTACTACAACTCGAAAAATTAGAAGAAGGGCTATATCGGGGTGAAAGTGAAAATTTAGGCTTGCCACAAGTTTATGGTGGGCAGGTCATTGGTCAGGCTCTCTCCGCCGCTCGTTACACCGTAGAGTCAGACCGTACCGTTCACTCGTTCCACAGTTATTTTCTCTACCCTGGTGATCCTGAAAAGCCAATTGTATACGATGTAGAGAATCTCAGAGACGGCCGTAGCTTTAGTACACGCCGAGTCAAAGCGATTCAAAATGGCCGCCCTATTTTTTATCTCACCGCTTCATACCATGGTGAAGCCCCAGGATTTGAGCATCAAAACACCATGCCCGATATCCCAGGGCCGGAAAATTTTGCATCCGAATCAGAATTAGTCGAGCAAATCGCTCAATTTTTACCAGAGAAGGTAAAGAAAATGTTCTGCGGTGAAAAAGCGATAGAAATACGCCCTGTCACTGTGATTAATCCATTGAAACCCAAAAAAGCAGAGCCAAAACAATACCTTTGGATTAGAGCCAATGGCGCATTGCCCGACAACCAATTGATCCACCAATACCTGATGGGTTATGCCTCAGACTGGGGATTTTTAGTGACTGCACTGCACCCGCATGAAGTCTCTTTGATGACACCTAATTTTCAGGTTGCGACCATCGATCATTCCATCTGGTTCCATCGCCCCTTCAAAATGGATGAGTGGTTGCTCTACGCTATAGAAAGCCCAACAGCCAGTAACACACGCGGCTTAGTTCGAGGGGAAATCTATAACCGTCAAGGTGACTTGGTCGCAACAGCCGTTCAAGAAGGTGTAATGCGCTTTACTAAATAACGACCCACCAAGGCTTTACCTTAACCTAGGGTAAAGCCTTGGTGTTTTGAGTAACCGGCTCCGCTCATAAAGGTAATTGAGTGGTATATTTCAACGACTCCATAGCAAATGTTGACGTAACATTACTGATACCTTCAACGCTATTGACCAGTTTTTTGTAAAACTGATCAAAACACTTCATGTCTTTTACCAGCACTTTCATCATGTAATCATATTCTCCGGCCATTCGATAAAATTCCATGATTTCTGGGTATTCCGAAACTGTCGCAACAAAACGGCTATACCATTCATGTGAATGGTCACTAGTTTTTATGAGTACAAACGCCGTAAAACTTAGGTCCAGCTTCTCAGGGTCTAACAACGCCACTTTCTTGGCGATCACACCGGATTCTTCTAATTTTTTCAATCGCTTCCAGCAAGGAGTTGTCGTCAGGTTTACCGCTTCAGCCAAATCATTGAGTGATAAGGTACTGTTTTGTTGCAGTAATGAGAGAATCATCCTATCAATTTTATCGAGTTCCATAACTTTACCAAAAAAGGAGAATTATTTTCTCCAAAAATACAAAACCACAGTCAACATAGCAAAGTTTTTCTCCTCAACTAAGGGTAAATTACACTTATAATAACAACGGAGATAGACTCATGTGTACTGATCATCAGTGGATTAATAATGCAATAAAAAAAATAGAAGCTGACTATCAACGCTCAGCCGACACGCACTTGATCAAATTAGATCTACCTTGTGTCGATGGCATTGACATCTATTTGAAAGATGAAAGCACACACCCGACAGGCTCGTTAAAGCATCGTTTGGCGCGTTCTCTTTTCCTTTACGCTATTTGTAATGGCTGGGTTGGCCCTGAAACCACCATTATTGAATCATCATCTGGTAGCACTGCGGTTTCTGAAGCGTACTTCGCCCGCTTGCTTGGTTTGCCTTTTATCGCGGTGATGCCGAAATGTACGGCTCGCAAGAAAATCGAGCAGATTGAAATGTACGGTGGTCAGGCACATCTTGTTGATCGTTCAGACCAAATTTATGCTGAATCTCACCGCTTAGCACAAGAGCTCAATGGTCACTATATGGACCAATTTACTTATGCAGAACGCGCAACAGACTGGCGTGGTAACAGCAACATTGCCGACAGCATTTTTAGCCAAATGAAAATGGAAGACCACCCCGTTCCTACTTGGATTGTCATGAGTCCTGGTACTGGTGGTACTTCAGCAACGATTGGTCGCTTTATCCGCTACCAAAAATACGACACAAAACTGTGTGTCGTTGATCCTGAAAACTCAGTATTTTACGACTACTTCCAAAGCCGTGATCCTAACCTTACTCTGGTCTGCGGCAGTAAAATTGAAGGGATTGGTCGCCCACGTGTTGAACCTAGTTTTATTCCTGGCGTAGTCGATGATATGCGCAAAATCCCAGATGCAGCAAGCCTTGCAACCGCCTATTGGCTAGAAAAATTACTTGGAAGAAAAGCAGGCCCATCGACAGGCACTAACTTGTACGGTGTATTGCAACTCGCCAGTGAAATGAAACAACGCGGTGAGAAAGGGTCAATTGTGACACTGTTGTGCGATAGCGGTGAACGCTATTTAGACACGTACTATAACCCAGAGTGGGTTGCCCGCAACATCAGTGATCTACAACCTTATTTAGATAAACTGAACCTGTTCGAGCAAACCGGCCATATAATGAATTAACTATTCTCAAATTCAAAAGCCTTTTAGCAAAACGCCCTCTGTGATGGGGGCGTTCTCGTTTATTTATTCTGTTTAGCTTCAAAAGCCGCAAGTTGCTCTGGAGTAGCCGGCGGCTGATGATTCAGCTTCCACTCATCATAAGTCATGCCATATACGCGCTCGCGGGCGTCATCGATATCCAGTTCAATCCCTTGGTTATCCGCTTCCGCTTTATACCATTTACTAAAGCAGTTACGACAAAAACCCGCAAGAATCATTAAATCTATATTTTGCACATCTTTATTATCATCTAAATGTGCTAGCAGGCGACGAAAAACCGCAGCATCTAGCTTATCTTGCTCTGCTTGTTCAAGGTTTTTATATTTAAATTCAGCCACTTTATTTCCTTTTTATTTTTATTGAAGACAGACATGAGTATGTCTTAACTATCACCCCTTGCCAACGTCTTACAAGATTGTGGGAGATAAGAAAGACAAAACGCCCAAGAAGACTTGAGCGTTTAATATGATCATCAGATTAATGTATAACCTTAAATAACAGTGGTTAGCCTTGAATACCGACAATTAACCATGGCGCATTAGGCTGAGTGAGATCTCGTTCTAAATGCCACACATCTTCAATATTTTCTTCAATACCTTCTACAGCATCACGATAACGACCGCTAAACTGCAAGCTAAGCTGCGCTTTGTTAGCATCGTAGTCAGCACGAACGATTTCAGCATCAACGTACATCACATCGGTATGTTGTTCACCCTCTAACTTAGCACGCTCTTGCTTTAGGTCTTCAAACAAGCTTGGAGACACATACTCTTCAACCGTTTCAAGTTGGTTGTGGTTCCACGCACCTTGTAAAATACGGTAGTGCTCACGTGCACCATTTACAAAGGAGACTTTATCAAAACCAGCAGGATAGTTATGCGGGATATCGCTGTGTGCATTGGCACCAAATCCACCCGTTGCTTGTGGTTGCTGTTCGAAGTTGTGAACGTTAGGTTGTTCAAATTGATGTTGATTGCTGTTCGCACCACCAAAAGCTGGCTGTTGTCGATTCATACTGCCTTGCTTGGCTCCAAGCATGCCGCGCATAAGCTTGAATAAGACAAACGCGATAAGGCCCATGATAAGAATATCCATAAACTGGATACCTTCAAACGCACCACCAAAGAAGGCAGCAAGAAGGCCGCCCGCTAACAAACCGCCAAGTAAGCCGCCCATTAGACCTTTTTTGCTCGAACCAGCTTTACCTGTTTGATCTTGTTTAATTGTGTCATTTTTTGGTGTTTGTTGTTTTGGCGCAGGTGCCGTTTTAAAACTTTTACCAAATGACTTACCGCCACCAAATTTCTTTGCTTCGGCTATTGGAGTGACCGCAACAGCGACCATCAGTAGCGCAACAAGGGAAAAAAGACGTTTCATGTTTTTCCTTAGGGTTATTTTTTATTGAGGCGCTACCATCATAACCACTTCGGATATACAAGAAAACCTCTGCTTTAAGTGGACATGTATCAGAATATTGCAAATAAAGTGTGTATCAGTTGACGCTTATACACCACCTATCTAGAATATCGAACATTGTTCATAATTAAAACATAACCATGGCAAGACGAAACGATCACACCCGAGAAGAGCTGATTAAATTGACACTCAAGGTAGTAAAACGCTTTCTTGAGGATCACACCTATCATGAGTTAAGTTTACGCAAAATCGCCACCATGATTGGCTATGTACCAAGTACGTTAGTCAATGTGTTTGGTAACTACAATTTGCTGCTTTTGCATGCCGTAGCACAAACGCTTGATGAATTATCAGCGCAAGCTAAAAAAGCCGTCAATCAATGTGATGACCCAAGACAAGCACTCTATCTGTTAGCCTACTGCTATCATGACTTTGCTTTGCAGCATCCTAATCGTTGGCAGCTTATTTTCGAACACAATATGAATGGCGAAGCCCTACCTGACTGGCAAGCTGAGCGCATAGATACCATGACAACCATGCTTGAAGGTTTGTTACAAATAATCGCACCCCAGCGCACCAAACAAGAAATTTTGCAAGCAAGTCGCGTATTATGGTCTGGCGTGCATGGTATTACCTTATTAAGTGTAGATGACAAGTTTTTCGCAGCCGAACCGATTGATGGTAAGGAGCTGATCGAAAACTTACTCTCCAATTATCTCACTAACTGGTAAAAATAAGGAATAGCAATGCCTCAGCATCAATCCTCGCTGCTTACTCAACGACGTTTTCTACCTTACTTTATCACCCAGTTTTTTGGGGCTTTTAACGATAATATTTTCAAAAATGTACTACTGCTTTTCGTCGCTTTTGCCGGTGCAAATGTTTTACCTATATCAAGCAACCTTTTTATAAACCTCGCTGCTGGGTTATTCATTCTGCCTTTCTTCCTCTTTTCAGCCTCTGCGGGTGTGCTTGCAGACAAGTACGAGAAATCCGCCTTTATTCGTAAAGTCAAACTGGCCGAAATAGGCATTATGTGCCTTGGGGCAATAGGATTTATTACGGAAAGTTACGTTGTTTTATTGTTGTTGCTGTTTTTAATGGGGACTCAATCGGCTTTTTTCGGTCCAGTAAAATACGCGTTACTCCCTCAGCAACTTAAATCTAAAGAGCTGGTTCCAGGCAATGCGTTAGTAGAAACAGGAACTTTTCTGGCAATTTTATTAGGTACGTTAGGTGCTGGTTTGATTGCGTCAGCAGAGAACGCAAAATACGTTGCCGCTGCAGCGGTTGTCATATTTGCGATTTTGGGTTATATGGCCAGCCGCCATATCCCCAATGCTCCCGCTTGCGCACCTGATTTGAAGTTTCGATGGCAGCCGATCAAACAAACCAAGCAAACCATTGCCATAGCAAAAAGTGATCGCACTATTTTCCAATCGATAATGGCTATCAGCTGGTTTTGGTTTTTGGGGGCGGCATACTTAACTCAATTTCCTAATTTCACTCACCATTATTTAAATGGTAACGAAAGTGCTGTCTCCTTTTTGTTGGCGCTTTTTTCGGTTGGAATTGCCGCCGGTTCAATGGCATGTGATAGGCTCTCTAACCATCGCATCGAAGTTGGTATTATTCCGATTGGTAGCTTTGGTATTACTATTTTTGGTTATTTGATGGCACAGGCGGTTCCAGAAAGCTTGCCGACATTTACAGACTTTCACAGCTTTTTAAGCTACCAACCACTGTGGCCATTATTCTTCTATTTGCTCATGATTGGTGTCTCTGGCGGTATTTTTATTGTGCCTTTATACGCTTTAATGCAGCAACAAGCTAAGGTGACACAGCGGGCACAAGTGATTGCCGCGCTCAATATTTATAATTCACTATTCATGGTCGGTAGTGCCATTTTAGGTATTGTTTGTTTGAGTATATTGGAACTCTCTATTCCTCAATTGTTTGTTATCTTAGCGTTACTCAATCTATTCGTGACGATCTCTCTGTGCTTACAGGTACCCATTTTTTTGGTTCGTTTTTTGGTGTGGATTTTGACTCACACTATGTACCGAGTGAACCATAAAAACCTACATCATCTCCCCGAAAAAGGCGGCGCATTACTCGTATGTAACCATGTCAGCTATATGGATGCGTTGCTACTCAGCGCCGTATGCCCACGGTTAATCCGGTTTGTGATGGAAGAAGATTATGCAAACTTGCCGCCTTTACGCCGATTCCTAAAGCGGGCTGGTGTTATCCCTATTTCGGCAAATAATAGAAGCTCTATTCGTCGCGCTTTTAGTGAGGTAGAGCAAGCATTAGCCGAAGGTCATATCGTGTGTATTTTCCCAGAAGGACAGCTAACTGCCGATGGTGAAATCCATGACTTTATGCGCGGGATGGACATCATTTTGAAACGCAGTCCTGTTCCTGTGATACCGATGGCTTTAAAAGGGCTATGGGGCAGCTACTTTAGCCGAATAAAAGGGCAAGCGTGTCGCGGCTTACCGACTCGATTCTGGTCCCATCTCGAAATAGAAGCAGGAGAGCCGGTCGCGCCATTACAAGCCACAACGCAACTGATGCAACAAAAAGTCTCTAAACTGCGCGGAGACTGGCGTTAACACTAGTGCAAGTGATGTTTTTTCTTGGTGTCATACGCTGATCTGATTGCCATTATTTTGAACGGAGTTCAGTTTTATTGAACGCTAGTTCAAAACATCGAAACTACAACTGCGCGGCTATCCTATACAATGTCATTCTTCTTCCCTTGCGCTTGATACGATGAACATCTCTTTTAAATATATTGCATTTTTACTGGCCGCCATTGCCTGCTTAACGCCTTACGTTACCTCGCCTACCGCTTTGGTCATTGGTTTTTTTATGGTCAGTGTTGGCTGGGTTCCCCACAACCTACCGATTGCCAAAATGACCAAAAAGCTACTCGCTTATTCGATCGTCGGCTTAGGGTTTGGTATACCTTTGCAAGAAGCGTTAGCGGTAACCAGTAATGGGATAGGACTTATTATTGCTTCGATTACAGCCACGTTATGTATAGGCTGGATATTAACTAAACGGCTAGGATTGGCACAAAAAACTGGCTATCTTATTGCTTCAGGCACCGCAATTTGTGGTGGTAGCGCCATTGCTGCGGTTGCTCCAGCCATCAATGCTGACGATGATGAAATCGGTTTAGCGTTGGCCACCGTTTTTGTCTTAAACTCGATTGCTCTGTTTGTATTTCCACTCATTGGCCATGCTTTGCAGCTCGATCAACACACTTTTGGGACTTGGGCGGCAATCGCTATCCATGACACATCTTCTGTTGTGGGCGCAGCTTCTGCTTATGGTGAAGAAGCACTTAAAACCGCGACAACACTGAAGCTCGCGCGAGCCTTGTGGATAGTACCTGTCGCTGTAGTCAGTGCGATGATTTTTCGCAATCAATCAAAGAAAGTGACAATTCCTTACTTCATCGTCTTTTATTGCATCGCAATTTTAATCAGTGATTTTTTGCCGCAGTTAGATGCAATATACAACGCCGTCTTCATTGTGGCAAAAAAAGCACTCGTCGTCTGTCTGTTTCTGATTGGCTGTGGCATTTCAGTAGAGAAACTAAAGGCTTCGGGGCCAAAGCCATTAATTCTGGGCATCAGCCTATGGTTTGCTATTTCAGTCTCATCATTAGCTTGGTTAATGTTCGCTTAATACCGAAATGGGGAAATAGAACAACGATGTATCAGGTGATATTAAGAAAGGAAAAGCCTAAAAATCTTCAGCTTTGAAAGTCGCTCGCTTGGGCTTATTGATTTGGTACTTAAACAGCCAAGCGACAATCGCAACAAAGGCAAACAGTTCAGCAACAGCGCGAACTACGCCCTCACTGCTGATTGATATACCGACAAGTAGTGCGATGATGAAGATAAATACGCTTTTCATGATTTCCAGCTATTCCAAACTCAGCTTTTTAATGGTTTCATTATGAAGTTGAGTTATAAGCTTGAGAAATTCAGTTTTGGACTATCTAATAACTAAGGCGTGTTGTACTCACGAAGTGAGCACAGACTAATCCGCAATTCGGTACTGGGTTTGATGATTGGACAACCACGCTTTAAGCGCACTGCGAGAGACTTTGATGCCTGATTCTGTCAGTGCTTCTGGCATTAAAAAATAAGCCACTGGCCATTTAAACTTGTCTAATTTACCCGCCAACCACTGCTCTATTTCTTGCTGATTAAGTGGTAAATTACCACGCACCACGGCAACCGATCGGCAGCCAAATTCAGCATCTTTAACCGCAACAACCATCGCTTGTTCGATATCTAAATGGCGATTGAGTACTGCTTCAATTTCTTCACAGTGAATATTCTCTCCGCCAGAAATAAATTGATTATCAGCCCGCCCTATAATACGTAACTCGTTACCCAACCATTGGCCGAGATCTTTGCTGTCAAACCAACCCATAGCGTCCACAAAAGGAGTGACAGTCCCTTGGTGATAATAACCACTGGCTAGAGTATCGCCACCAATCCAGATACGCTGTTGCTCCACTTTCAACTGGCGATTTGGCAACAAGTAACCGGCACTATTTTGATTATCGACACGCTTGGCTGTAACTGTCGACGCCGCTTCGGTCATGCCATAACCTAACCAAGTTTCAATACCAAGTTGCGCCGCTTGTTGGCTGAGGCTATAGGGAATATGGCTACCACCGAGCAAAACATGCGTTAAAGTAAGTGCTTGCCCACTGTCAAGCAACCGTTTTAATTGTGTAGCCACCAAAGAAGCATGAGTGACTTGCTGGATATCTTGGCTCAGATCTCCACTGCCAACTTTTAAACACGCTCCGGCGCTAAGCCAACGGTAGATAATCGCCAAGCCTGAAACATGATACATCGGCAAGCTCAAAAGCCATGTATCCTGCTCTGTATAGGAAAAATGCGTCAATAACCCGCTTGCAGAAGCAAAATGCTGCGCAGAAGTATGTACGACCGCTTTGGGCTCACCTGTTGAACCGGAAGTAAACACGATCGAACTCAATTGCTCGACGTCGAAACCGTCTGCAATGGCAGTGCTACTCGCCCGTTTCTCGCTATCTTCAAGCCTTACAAGTACGGTTCGTGCTGCTAATGCAGCGAGCTCAGCTTTGCTCAACGCAGCACCACACCCGAGCCACAACCAAGCAGTTTGGTCGGGCTTGTACAAGGTATTAAGCTTTTTTTTAAGCAGATCATAAGGCTGCGGCATGGTTATAGCGCAGATCACGCCAAGCTTAAGGCTCGCCAAATACAAAAGCAGCAGTTCAGCGCTATTTTTTCCCACTAGCGTTAATACATCATTAACTTTTAACCCTTGTAGGCTAAGCGCATCAGCATAGCCATTCACTAACCGTGTTAGCGCTGACCACGTGTAATCACCTGATGGAGTAATTAAAGCCAGTGAATTGGGGACCTGTTGCGCTTTCTGCTCCCAAGGGAGGGAAGATAATCTGTGCCGAGCTTGCTGCATTATGACTGCCAAACAACGCTCTGCTCAGACAACGATTGCAGCGGTAAATCGCAGCTGGGCCAGCTCACTTCCAATTGGGCTTTAAATAAACCAATGGTATCTAACCCTGGCACTTCGTCGGGCAGTTGCCACTGCGCCAAACGAGCTAATTGACACAGCCCTAAACTGGATTCAATACTCGAACTTATCACCGCCTGGATCCCCATTGCTTTGGCTTTTTCAATCAATGCAATACAACGCGCAACAGAGCCAATCAATGTCGGTTTAATCACAATGGCTTTTGCACCCGTTAAGTCTTCTAAACGAAAATCATCTCGACGCACAGCATGTTGCAACGTTTCATCCCAGGCAATGGCAATACCACTATTAATCGCAAAAGCGAGACTGTGACTTGGCGACTGACATGGCTCTTCTAAAAAAGCAATGCGTTGACGCACCGAAGGAGAAACGTACTTAGCAAATTGTTCCGCTTTGGCTGACGTCCAAGCGCGATTCGCATCCAGACGCAGCTGTAAATCAGGCATCGATTCTAAAAAGAGGTTCACTAGCATCCCATCACGGATCGCTTCATAGAGACCCACTTTTACTTTCGCCACTTTTTTACCCGGCATGGCATTTAATAATGGGATCAACTCATCTGGGTCACCAGTGCATAAAGGTGCAGCGTGATAGTTACCCATTAGTGGCAATTCACCGCTTAGCTCAAGTTCTGCCATCGAGAGGCCAAAAGCAACCGAAGGGAAAAGATCATCATAGGCAATTTGCTCACCACCAACCCAACGCTCAAGTTGTTGCGCAGCTTGCAGTTGTGCTTCTTCAGCCGACTCCACACTAAAACCGACCAGCGGTGCAACTTCACCGAAGCCTTTATTTTCGCCTTCGCACAATTCAATAATGAAGCCTTCGCGCTCCACCAGCTTTTGTTCACGAAGAATGACGCCGCTATCCATCGGTAGACAGTAACGATATAGTTTGGCACTGCGCATAAATTTCATCTCTTCTTAATGACTTTCTCTAGAGAGTGATAAATCTTCTCTAGCGATACTTTTCCTACTTGAAGTTGTTTGGCTATATCAATGTTCCGTGAATAAAAACAAACCATCAAAGGCAATAAGAGATACTTAATGCTATCAATAAGCATCTCCAATATAACCACGAAACAACTGATAAGATTCAATTAAGGGTTACGAGGGAATTTATTAAACTCTGGGCGTCTTTTTTCATTGAACGCATTACGACCTTCTTGGCCTTCTTCCGTCATATAGAACATCATGGTGGCGTTACCCGCCAGTTCTTGTAGACCGGCTTGACCATCACAGTCAGCATTCAATGCGGCTTTCAGGCAGCGCAACGCCATAGGGCTGTGCTGAAGAACTTCACGACACCAACGTACCGTCTCTTTTTCTAGCTCATCAACCGCAACGACGGTATTCACTAAGCCCATATCCAACGCTTCTTTCGCGTCGTAAAAACGACATAAGAACCAAATTTCACGTGCTTTTTTCTGACCAACGATACGGGCCATATAAGAAGCTCCCCAACCACCATCAAACGAACCTACTTTAGGGCCAGTTTGGCCAAATTGTGCGTTTTCAGCCGCAATGGTTAAGTCACACATCATATGCAGTACATGACCGCCGCCGACAGCCCACCCAGCAACAGAAGCAATGACAGGTTTTGGACAAGTGCGAATTTGGCGTTGGAAATCAAGTACATTAAGGTGGTGCGTACCTGAATCGTCACGGTAGCCGCCGTAATCACCACGAATTTTTTGATCTCCCCCAGAGCAGAAAGCATCTTCGCCCAAACCAGTAAGAATGATCACACCAACTTGTTCGTCATAACGTGCATCCGCCAGCGCATTGATCATCTCTTTTACGGTTTGAGGGCGAAATGCATTGCGCACTTGTGGACGAGCGATGGTGATTTTTGCAATGCCATCTGGGGATTTGTGATAGTGAATATCTTCATATGCTGCGCCGCAGTCATTCCACACAACGGGCGCGTACAATTCTTCTTCAGTAATACCAACAGTTTTAGCCATGATGATTTTCCATTGTTGTTCTAAATTCGATGCTTATTTAGCATCGACGTATAAATTCTCGAATAATTTCGGCAAAAGCCTGTGGCTGCTCTTGGTGAACATTATGTCCAGCGTCTGGCACAGGGTAATACCGCAAGCCACTTTGCTTTGCCAATTGGGTAAACTTGGTATCGTTCTCGCCACAGACATAACACATTGGTATCTGCGACGACTTTAACTTATCAAGCAAATAAGGCTGTTTAGCAAGCGAGGTAGAAACTAGCGTCTGAGCAACCGCAGCGCCAAGGTTAGCACTACGTTTTGTGATTAAGGTTTGTCTTTGCTCATGATTTAATGAAGAAAATACCGCTTGCTGATACCAATCGCCCAACACTTGTTCAATTGGCTCATTTTTGAACCGTTCTGACCAAGCTGTGTCACTGGCAAGTCGCTCACTTCTGAGTGCATCATTATGTAAACCAAAATTACCGCCTTCGATCACGACACCTTGGATATTAAATGTATTGAAACATTGCATCGCAACACCATACATCACCATTCGTCCGCCTAAAGAATAGCCGATCAGAACAATAGGAGTATTCGGCGCTATGTGCCGATTAATGATATTAGAAATGTGATTACAGTCAGCTTCAAAGCCACCGCTTGGGCTTGATTGGCTTATACCATGCCCTGGCAGTTCAATCGTCACACAACGATAGTCTGTGAGGTAATGAATACTCTCTAGCCAATCATCACCACACCCCAATAAACCATGAACAAACACCAACACGGGTTCGCTGTTGATCGCTATTGGCTGTGGACGTCGACTAGTTGGCATCAATTTGCTGAGTAAATTGTTTAAGTTGAGTTGAAGCTTGCTCAGGAGGTGTGATCACTTCAACGATTAATGTTCCTTGTCCCTGCTGTAAGTGCTCACTCACGGCAGATTGATACGCAGATAATGTTTGAGGATGAACATAGGACAAACCAAATTGCTTGGCCGCAAACTTAAACTGATAGCCATGAGGCATTTGATAAAGCGCTGACTTTTGAGCGGCAGGTACTGGCAATAAATCAAAAATCGCCCCGCCATCGTTATTGGTGACCACAATCACTAATGGCGCACAAGTATGAGTGACTAGTGCAAGAGAGTTGAGATCATATAATAAGGCGGTATCACCGATAAGCATAAGCATCGGCTGTTGGTTAATGCGTTGCACACCAGCCATGGTTGCCACTAAGCCATCAATGCCAGAAGCACCTCGGTTGGAATAGACATGGCGATTGTCGAGCGTAGCAAACATATCAACTAGGCGCACAATTAGGCTGTTACCAAGAAAAAGATCAGCATTTTGGCTACGCTCAGCAAGATCCAACGCAACCGCAATTTCACTTAATGACTCATCACCACACAAATGCAGTTGTGCCAGTTGCTCAAGCTCGCTAGCTTTGCTTTTTAATTGGTCAGCCCAACCGGCCTGAGTCGCACCTAATGCCGTCCACTTGCTAATATGTGTTTCAACCCATTGTTCAATATCAGCAACAAAGTGCCATTGAGGTAAGTGGGAAGGGTTATTACGCTCAGCTTGAGATGAAACATATATATACTGCGCTGCGCGCTGCGTAACCTGTTCACTTAACCATTGATTAAGCCTTTTCGACACTAAACGAGATCCAAATTGAACAATCACCTCACATTCGCTGAGCTGCTCTTTCGCTACGCTATTTTGCAGCCATAAATCAAAATGTGCCCAGTCGCTGTTCACCCCAGATTGTGGATCACACAATACTGGCCAACCGAGTTTATTTGCAAACTGCTTGGCTTTCTTTGCGTTTGCAAGGTTCAATGAACCAATAATGATTAAACCTTTTTTATTAAATAGCTCACCACAATCCATGCTTTCAGTACACCATTGCCCAAAGCTTGAACTGTATGGCTGAGAGCTTGACTGCCATGAATCGATAGATGCTAGATAGCCAGCAAACTGGGTTTTATCCCCTTGCGAATATAAAGGTTCGGGAAATGGGCAGTTAATGTGTACCGTTCCACCTTGTCGAGCTTGGTTTGCCATCATTTCATCAAGGCTAGTGAGCAGCCAGGTTAATGGTACTGCGGTATTTGGGCTCGGTAAGTTAAGGGTTTGAGTCACATGTGAAGAATAGATGCCAACTTGATTGATGGCTTGATTCGCACCACACCCTACTAACTCAAGTGGGCGATCTGCGCTTAAAACCACCAATTTTTCGCCGGTGAGTTTAGATTCAGCAATCGCTGGCAACAGATTAGCCACCGCGGTGCCAGAGGTCACGATTACCGCGACTGGCTTTTGACTTGCCTTGGCTAATCCCAAAGCTAAAAAGCCTAAACCACGTTCATCAAAATGCGTATGCAGTGTGAGTTTTTGATTGGCATCCGCTTCAAGGGTCAAAGGAGTCGAGCGCGAACCCGGTGCAATACAAACCTCTTCAACATCCAAACGTGTCAGCTCTTCAAGAAGGGTCTGGCTCCAAATTCGATTCAATACTGCTTGATCTTGTTTCATGATGCGACTCCTAGTGGCAAGTGGTCACTAATCAAACTCAACAATGTTGACATCTTTTTATCTAGTTCTTGCCATTCATATTCCGCTACTGAACCGGGGACAATCCCAGCCCCAGCAAATAGCTGCACTTGTTTATCCACTAATAACGCACTGCGAATGGCCACACAAAACTCCGCTTTTTGATGGCTGATATAGCCTACCGAACCAGCATACCACCCACGAGCAAAAGGTTCATGGGCGAGAATGAAATCCATCGCCTCTTTGCGCGGTAAACCTGCAACCGCAGCCGTAGGTTGCAATGCACTGAGCAGTTGCACACCGTTAATGCCTTTTTTAAGCTGAGCATGGATACTGCGTTTTAAATGCTGCACTTTACGTAACCGCACTAAGCGCGCTTCCTGTTCTACCTCAACACATTCAGAATGTGGAGTTAAACGCTCAACAATATCATCCACCACATATTGGTTCTCATTGAGATTTTTACTGTCTTGAGAGAGCCAATTTGCCAATTCCATATCTTGGCTCGCATTCATGCCACGACCAATGGTTCCAGCCAGAGCTTCCGTATAAAGCTCATTTCCTTGACGCGCATATAAACGCTCAGGGGTTGAGCCCATAAAGCTGTGTTTTTGGTCCAGTGCTAACAAAAAATGAAAACTGTGATGATTTTGCGTAGAGCTAGCTTTCAGCAGTTGCGCTGCACTGAGTGGCGAATCTAAATTCAGTGTTGTTTTTCTCGCTAGCACCACTTTCTTAAACGCATTTGCCTCAATCCTATCAAGTACCTGATCGACAAGCTGCTGCCATTGATTCTCATTTGGCTCATGCTTTATGCATTCAATATGTGAAGAGATTGAACGTAATGGGCTTATATCCATTTGTAGTTTATTCAGCGCCGCTAAAGTACGGTGGCGTTCTGCGGTCACGTTAACAGCAATTGACCATTGTTCATCAAACCGAATCAATTCAATTTGTGGCAGAAAAAAGAATGACGACATGCAACGTTTGTTTTTATCGGTATTACCATCAAACGAGCGACCACCCCAGACACGTTGCTCAGCACCTAAAATAGTATAAGCAGGTTCTGGTTCAGAGAACGTATATAGTTGGCCTAACGCGACCACTTCTTCACGCGTGTCACGTGATTGCCAGTAAAACTTAGGGAAAATTGGTTGGGCTTCAAGCCAATCAATAGACGCGAAAAGTGGAGCTTCTTGCAAATTTTGTACAAAACGAACGTCATCATCCTTCGCGTCGTTTATTTGCTCTATCAACAGAGCAATGGCTTGATGAAAATGCGACAAATCGACCTCGTAAATATTGAGAGACGGGCTTTACTGATGGCTACTCTATTTAGACAGGCAGCGTAAATCAAGGTTGCCTCCCATCTTTTGCAAATTCCTGTGATAAAGAGCTAGGCTATCACTTCCGAAAAAGCACCCTATTGTAGATTTTTATTCTATCAAAAATCAATTTGGTGTATTTTAATAAAGAAATCATTTAATTTTCAGGAATCACACAATGCAAAATATCGGGATGTCGTCAAAACTCGATAATGTCTGCTACGACATTAGGGGACCTGTACTCAAACATGCTAAGCGCATGGAAGAAGAGGGGCATAAAATACTGAAGCTAAATATCGGTAACCCCGCCCCATTTGGCTTTGACGCCCCAGACGAAATCCTTGTTGATGTGATCCGTAACCTCCCAACATCTCAAGGTTATTGTGACTCGAAAGGTATCTATTCGGCACGTAAAGCCGTAGTGCAACATTACCAGAAAAAAGGCTTACGCAGCTTAGATGTCGAAGACGTTTATATTGGTAATGGTGCCTCTGAACTTATCGTGATGGCGATGCAAGCCTTACTTAATAATGGCGATGAAATGCTGGTTCCAGCACCTGATTACCCACTATGGACAGCTTCTGTCGCACTTTCTGGTGGTAAAGCCGTACATTACCTATGTGATGAAGAAGCCGATTGGTATCCCGACCTTGACGACATCAAAAACAAAATCACGCCGAAAACGCGCGGTATTGTGTTGATCAACCCGAATAACCCAACTGGTGCAGTTTATAGCCGCGACTTTTTACTAGAAATTATCGAAATTGCTCGTAA
Organism: Vibrio aestuarianus; assembly: GCF_012395185.1. GTDB lineage: Bacteria > Pseudomonadota > Gammaproteobacteria > Enterobacterales > Vibrionaceae > Vibrio > Vibrio aestuarianus. The sequence goes on along the minus strand of NZ_JAAZTU010000014.1, from coordinate 49,185 downwards.
ACATAAGTTGATCATCTTCGCCGACGAAATCTACGATAAAATTCTCTATGACGGTGCGACTCACACGCCGATTTCAACACTGGCTGATGATGTCTTAATGCTAACGTTTAATGGTCTATCGAAAGCTTATCGAGTATGTGGTTTCCGCGGTGGATGGATGTTTATCACCGGACCAAAACATATCGCTCAAGGCTATGTAGCTGGCTTGGAAATGCTCGCGTCAATGCGCTTGTGCGCCAACGTGCCAATGCAACATGCCATCCAAACGGCACTAGGTGGCTATCAAAGTATCAATGAGTTGATTCTGCCAGGCGGACGCTTGCTCGAACAGCGCGATCGCGCTTGGGAATTGATCAACCAAATCCCTGGTGTTTCTTGTGTGAAACCGAAAGGAGCAATGTACCTGTTTCCGAAAATCGACACCAAGATGTACAGCATTAAAGATGACCAAAAAATGGTCCTCGATTTTCTGAAACAAGAAAAAGTACTGCTTGTACAAGGTACGGGCTTTAACTGGCCAAAACCGGATCACTTCCGTATTGTAACATTGCCTCACATTGAAGATTTGGAAATTGCTATTGGTCGGTTTGAACGTTTCTTATCAACCTACAGCCAGTAGAATTTTAACGTAAAGTTCCATATGCTAAACGGGCGCACTTTCCTAAACTGAAAGAGCGTCCGTTTTCTTTTCCACTCAAAGCAAGGATGTTTATTGCAATGAAAGAGAGCCATTTTTTTGCCCATCTCGCTCGAATGCAGTTAATTCAACGTTGGCCTTTAATGCGTTCGGTTTCCAGTGAAAACATTTCAGAACATAGCCTGCAAGTTGCTTTTGTCGCACACGCATTAGCGGTGATCAAAAACAAAAAATTCGGTGGGAAGGTTAACCCTGAACGAATTGCAATTTTGGGGATGTATCATGATACCAGCGAAGTATTAACTGGCGATTTACCGACACCAGTCAAATACTACAACCCAGATATAGCTAAAGAGTATAAAAAGATTGAAGCCGCTGCTGAGCAAAAACTGCTTTCTATGCTGCCAGAGGAACTACAGGAAGACTTCGCGCCGTACCTGGTGACGCAAGCAGCGCATCCTGAAGATGCGGCTATTGTAAAACAAGCTGACTCTATCTGTGCTTATCTCAAATGTTTAGAAGAGTTGAGCGCTGGAAACCACGAGTATGCACTCGCGAAAAAGCGCCTTGATATCACTCTTAAAGAGCGCCGAACACCTGAAATGGAGTATTTCTTAAATACCTTTGCCCCAAGTTTTGAATTAACGCTGGACGAAATCAGCTAATTAGCGATAAGTTACCAGGTAAGTGTTTGAAAATTAGCAATGTGTTGCAGGAGATGGTATGGAAATTTCCATTAGCCCTAAATGGCTTGAGCGCAAAGATGATGAACATAAAATTCGTCGAGATGATCACCGCAGCCCATACCAACGTGATCGCGCACGTATTCTCCATTCAGCGGCCTTTCGTCGCTTACAAGCAAAAACTCAGGTACACGGTACCAGCCTTAATGATTTCCACCGTACCCGTTTAACACATTCACTGGAAGCGGCTCAATTAGGTACTGGTATTGTTGCTCAGATAAAGCTAAAACAACCCGAATTTCGTGATCTATTGCCTTCAGATAGCTTGATCGACTCATTGTGCTTGGCGCATGATATTGGTCATCCCCCTTATGGGCACGGAGGCGAAGTCGCGTTGAACTACATGATGCGTGAACATGGTGGTTTTGAAGGTAATGCTCAAACCTTTCGCATTGTGACAAGCCTTGAACCCTACACCGAACACCATGGCATGAATCTTTCTCGGCGAACGGCGTTAGGACTACTAAAATATCCCGCTTTACTTAGCCAAACTCGAGCAGAAAAACTCCCCGAAGCGGTCTCTCACCAACGTCAGCTCAAAGCGAAAGATTGGTCACCTGCCAAGGGCATTTATGATTGTGACCAATCGATTTTAGCTTGGGTTTTTGAGCCGTTATCAGCAAACGATAAAGACTTATTAAGCCAAATGCGTGACCTACCAGCAACGCCTTATCAGCACAAAAAGACGCGCTTTAAATCACTCGATTGCTCCATAATGGAGCTAGCGGATGACATTGCCTATGGGGTGCATGACTTGGAAGATGCTATCGTACTTGGCATGGTCACTCGCCAGCAGTGGCAAGAGGCGGCAGCTTCTCAATTAGCCGAATGTGGCGATGCTTGGTTTGAAGAACACATTGCTTCAATCAGTGAAATGTTATTTGCTGGCAAACACTATCGCCGCAAAGATGCTATCGGTGGCATGGTCAACGCTTTACTCACTAGCATTAATGTTAAACCAGTGGACGCTCCGTTTCACAATGAACTCCTCGCTTTTAATGCCTTTCTCGAACCCAATATGGCTAATGCGCTTGAAGTTTTGAAGAATTTCGTTAGTCAATACGTCATTCAAATTCCACAAGTTCAACGTGTGGAATACAAAGGACAACAGATCATCATGGATCTATTCGAGGCGCTCAGTGCTGACCCTGAACGGCTACTGCCAGAAACAACTCGCGGTAAATGGCAACAAGCAGAAGATGGATCTGGAGATGGAATGCGGGTGATATGCGATTACATTTCTGCCATGACCGATGGCTATGCACAAAGAATGCATCAACAATTGTTCTCAGCACATCACCACTGCTGATGTGCCGCGCAAAGACTATTTATTTGGACAAATAGTTGCGCTCAAATACGCCCGGGGGCATCTGGGCAATTTGAAACTCTATCATCTGTTCAAAAGCTGTCATTAGTGGTTGAAAATTTCGCGTTGACTCAAGCAGCGATAAAATATGATATCCCGCTTCAACCGTCGATAAACTGTTTTCACTCGGCGCTTTACGAATACGGTAATTACCGACGAGGTCTTTAGGCAAATGTACACTTGGCAACGCGTGCAAGTTGCCGGAAAGTTGCCACATTTTATATGCTTTCTTCCATGTACCATCGAGTAAAATGATACGAATTTTTTTGGCTGGAGATAACGTCGACAGCTCAGATGCACAGCGAGAAACATCACTGGGATACAGCACATAGTGAACGACATCAGGCTCAGAAAGTAGCGCATTGAGCTGCGCATGTTGGCTGAAATCTTCTCCTACCAAACGCATACTGTTCGCCAAAGATAAATCCAAAATACGCGCAGTTCCCATCGGGCGATGTTCTTCTGTCGGATGTTGAAGGATGATAAGCTCTACCGACGATGCAAGCGGTACAATAGATGCACAAATACACGCCTTAAGCGATTTACCACATTGAGAACAATAACGAGACATAACGTGAACCACTTCCGCCTGAATTTTCTAAAAATGAGTAGTATAAAAAAAAGCTATCTAACGCTAATGACCATCAGTTTGATTTGCTTCGCTTTGCAATTTGAACCCCTTGCTACATTCAGCGAATGGAACTTATCTGTAATCGAAACGGGTCAATGGTGGCGAATCCTAACAGGAAATTTTACTCATACCAACTTTGCACATCTTGGCATGAACCTCGCTGGACTGTGGGTCATCCATTTTGTGTTTCAACCTAGCAGTAAAAGATTGCTACTTAGCCTTCTTATGACCAGCTTTACGGTTGGCGTTAGCCTTTTTTTTAGTAGTATGCAGATTTACGTCGGTTTGTCTGGTGCTCTACACGGGGTGTTTGCCTATTTGGCTCTACAAGAAGCGTTACAAGGACGCCAAAGCAGTTGGCTGTTGGTGGTAGGTATTATCGTTAAAGTCACCTGGGAACAGACGTTCGGAGCTTCAGTCAGCACCAGTGAACTGATCAATGCCCGCGTGGCCATTGAAGCACACCTGGCTGGCATGCTGGCAGGCTTTGCAATCGGATTATGTGAATGGTTACAGTTAAAAAAAGCAGAGAAATAACGCATTTCCCCGCTTAATGCTTCTTTTGCTCATTCTCTTTCAATTGAAATGCAACGCACTTCAACCCAAAAAAAACAGCGCAGATTAAACTATCGGACGTTGACCACGGCTGATTAGCTTCATCAATACGCTATCAGCAGCTTCACCTGCCACACCGGCCAATTTATCTGTCAGTTTTTTCTTTTGTACGTAATGAATCGCCAATACCGTTTTGTCTTTGCACGCTTCAACGACTAAATCATCAGAGGTTTTAATTTCATCAACCAAACCTAACGCCTTCGCTTGCGTACCAAACCAGTGCTCACCTGTCGCCACTTTATCAAGATCAAGCGCAGGGCGATGATCACGAATAAAGTCTTTAAACAGTTCATGCGTTTCTTCTAGCTCTTGCTTAAACTTTTCACGCGCCTTATCACTATTTTCGCCGAACATAGTCAAGGTACGTTTGTATTCACCCGCCGTTAACTGTTCATATTCGATGTCATGCTTTTTAAGCAGTTTGTTGAAGTTTGGTAGCTGCGCAATCACACCAATAGAACCCACAATCGCAAACGGTGCTGACACAATTTTATCGGCAATACACGCCATCATGTAGCCACCGCTAGCCGCCACTTTGTCAACCGCTATCGTCAATGGTAAGCCGGCAGCTTTAAGGCGATCTAATTGCGATGATGCCAAACCATAGCCATGAACCATGCCGCCACCCGTTTCCAAGCGCAGCAGTACTTCATCACCTTCACGAGCAACAGCCAATACAGCGGTCACTTCTTCATGCAAGGAGGCGACTTCTTTGGCATCAATGCTGCCGTTGAAGTCCAAAACAAAAAGGTGTGGTTCGCGTTTTGTGTCTAACTCACCTTCTTTCGCTGCTTTTTTAATGGCTTTATCACGCGCTTTTATTTTCTCTTTCTCGCTTTTTTTCTCAGCTTTATCTCGCGCCTTTATAAACGCATCATCATGTAAATGGTGCTCAAGCTGTTCGACGATATCTTTATGGCGATCAGTCAAATTCACCACTTCCAATTCACCTTTTATCGCACTGTTTTTTCCACCCACGGATTTCACAATGACTAACAATACAACGAGAGCGACGACGACAGTCGCAATCTTGGCCAAAAACAGGCCGTAGTCCAACAAAAATTCCACAGTCATAATCCTCTTAATGTGCGAATTGGTGTATTGTACCCACCTTGTCACAAAGACTTAAAGTAAATCATAAGAATAAGGAAGCACAACGTGGATTATTCAGTTTCTGCAGATGCCCTCAAGGATAAAGTCATTTTAATTACTGGTTCTGGTGATGGCATTGGCAAACAAGCCGCCATTAGCTATGCCGCACATGGCGCGACCGTTATTTTATTGGGCCGCACAGTAAAGAAATTGGAACAGACTTACGATGAAATCGAAGCCGCTGGTTACCCACTACCCGCTATTGTTCCGCTAGATATGAAAGGTGCTACCAAACAGCACTACCTTGATATGGTTGATACGATCGAGGAACAATTTGGCCGTTTAGATGGCGTACTACACAATGCTGGTATGTTGGGTGTAATAAGCCCATTCGATCAAATTGGTGAAGACTCATACGATGAAGTGATGCAAGTGAATGTCAAAGCGCAGTTTTTGCTTACTCAAGCCGTGCTACCACTGCTGCACAAATCTGAAGATGCTCGTATCGTTTTTACTTCATCAACCGTGGGGCACTGTGGCCGTGCATTCTGGGGCACATACGCTATCTCAAAATTTGCCACCGAAGGCATGATGCAAGTATTAGCTGATGAATTGAGTAATACGCACATCCGCGTCAACGCGATTAACCCTGGCGGTACGCGCACAGGTATGCGTGCAAAAGCTTTTCCTGCAGAAGATACTGATTTACTGAAAACGCCGAAAGATATCATGCCATTGTATGTGTACTTAATGGCTGCAGAAGGTAAAGAAATTAACGGCCAGTGTATCGACGCTCAACCTAAAAAGTAAAGCTTCAGCTCACCACGCTCAATGCCCTGCTCACTGCGGGGCATTTTTTATACGGTCAATTTCTTCAGCCTGCTTATTGAGCTGGCTGCAAACATTTATGTTTAAAGATACTGAGTAACCAACAAACGTTAAACACACCTTCCCCCCCCCCCCAGCGCAAGATGCATGATAAATACTGATTATACCTAAAAACATCTTTTTTCACATTTTTTCGCATTTTTACACTAAAATAATGACCTAAATATCAATAAGGTAAGCGCACCCAATAATTGATATTTAGGTTATTAAAAATGTCTGATATAAAAGAAGAAATGCTCTATGAATTGAGTTCACAGAGCCGACGTAGATTTCTAACGTACTCTTCAGCAGCTGCGCTTGTTGCTGCTGCTGGGTTAACCTTTCCCCGTCTAGCAAAAGCAAATATTAATCACAACATTCTAGGCTATGAGTGGATGAAGCATCTAGACGACTCAATGCGCTTAACTGATTTATCTATTCCCGGCACTCATAACTCTGCAGCTGGCGGATATTATTCTTGGGAAGGCGGTCCTGGGTCGGATTACGCTGAATGTCATGTAAAAAATTGTAAGCATCAGCTTCTCAGCGGGTTTCGCTTCCTAGATTTACGTATTGACTGCGATGCAGGTGAGTCTGGCGAAAATAGAATGAAAATATTCCATGGAAGCTACTACTGCTCTACTTTGCACCAAGTGATGAGTGATGTGAATGAATTCTTAGAAACATACCCAACAGAGTGTGTTTTGATCCGCTTTAAAAAAGAAGAGGATAATAGCTCAGATGAAACTTGGGTGCGCACTTTTCATGAGTATATGGAAGAAATGAGGGGTGGAGATAAGAATTTACCCCATCGCGACTACATGTTTACTCCTAATTCGAATTCTTTGCCAACCTTAGGAGAAGTGAGAGGAAAATGGTTAATTGTCTCCCAGGTCGGTGGACTTCAAGGATTTCAGTGGGGAAACGCTGATATTCAAGATAACTATGATCCTGGCAGTATAAGCGCGAAGAAAGACTCGGTCCTTAACCAATTAAGGAAGTCAGTATTAGCATCAAGAGACAACACAACATTATATATTAATTTTATAAGTGGGACTGGAGTTCCAAATGCTATAGGAATCCCCACTGGTCCTGATACCGTCGCAGATGAGTTACTTCCTTACCTCAGCTATAAAGTTAACCCAGACCATTGGGACCAATTTGGTCAACGTCCAGTAGAGTGGTTCAGGACTGGTGCAGTGATGCATGATTTACCGAATAATGACTGGCGAGATCAATATCATGAAGTAGCCGAAAGGATATACTTAACTAACAAGGACTTATATAACCTGTAAAACCACAATCTTATATAAAAATAAGGCTGCAAATCAGTTAAGGTCATTTATCCTTAATATTACCAACAACATCCTCTCGACTTAACGTCATCATCAGAACGACTGACATTAAGTCGAGAGGCTTTCATCTCGAAAAATTAACCACGGCAAGGTCAGAATGCATTGATTAAGAAAGCACGTCACGTAATCTGTCTTGGGCAACTTGTACCAGTAAATCGGGTTGGAATTTAGAGATGAAACGGTCACAACCCACTTTCTGTACCATCGCTTCATTAAAGCTACCGCTAAGCGAGGTATTGAGTGTGACGTACAGGTCTTTCATCCGTTTATCACTGCGAACTTCATGAGTTAGCTTGTAACCATCCATTTCTGGCATTTCAGCATCGGTTATCATCATCAATAACTCTTTGCTCACCTCACGTCCTTCATCACACCAAGATTTCAGCAAAGTTAATGCCTCTAGGCCATCTCGACACTCAATAATTTCAATACCTAACTGAGAAAGCGTTCCTTTAACCTGGTTGCGGGCTGTTGAAGAGTCATCAACAATCAGAACTTTTCGGCCAATCATCTGGTTAGCAAGCTCGCGATCCAAAACATCTTCTGAAATTGATACGTCGTAATAGATAATTTCAGCCAACACTTTTTCGACATCAATGATCTCAACAATAAATGACTGTTCATTGTCTTTAACTTGAGTAATCGCCGTTAAATAATTTGAACGCCCTGCTGATTTAGGCGGCGGCTGAATTTCAGTCCAAGCGGTGTTGATGATATTACGCACCTGCCCAACCAAAAAACCCTGAACCGTACGGTTATATTCGGTCACGATAAGGTTCTGCTCTTGGTTATCCAACCGAGAAGGTGGAAAGCCAATAGCACTGCGTAAATCAATAATGGGAACGGGCTCGCCGCGCAGTGAAGCCACCCCAGTGATATTGTGATGAGATCCCGGCATTTTAGTCAGTTGAGGGACTTTTATCACCTCTTTAACCTTAAACACGTTAATCGCAAAGATTTGTCGACTATTTAGGCTAAACAGCAACAACTCAAGGCGGTTTTCACCGACCAGATTAGTACGTTGATCAACCGTATTTAAAACACCTGACATACGAAATCCCGAAATTAAAAAGTAAACCCATATAACAGTATAGCTATATGGGTTCATTGTAAAAAATATAAATCAATTAAAGACGCAAAAATTAGCCTTCAACCACCTTCATCAATAAAAGCCCATCATAAAGTGCTTGTTTGATTAACGCCGCCCCTGGCATCGTCGCCTGTTTATAAAAACGAGACTCTACTAATTCGAGGTCTTGGTGATAAACCGGTAAGCTTTGCTCTTCAATGCATGTTTGAATGGCAGGATATAACACACTCTTTGCTTGATTAATGACCCCACCAATTAATATTTTTTCAGGGTTAAATAAGTTAATGACAATAGCAATAGCCGCACCAAGATAACGACCAAGCTTTTCAATTACATCAACGGCAAGTGGGTCACCATCCGCCGCTGCGGCGCAAATGTCCTCAATCGTAATTTCACTTTGAGCCGCTAAAGACGACGCTTCACCTGCGGCAATACGCTGTGATACTTCTTCACGAATAGCTTGCGAACTTGCCACTGTTTCTAAACAACCAATATTTCCACAGTGACATCGTTTGCCGTTAGAATCGATTTGGATATGACCTAATTCACCAATATTACCATGCCGCCCTTGCAATACCCGACCATCTAGAATGATACCAGCCCCTAAACCATGGTGAATCGAGATAAGAACAGAGTTGTCGTTGTCTTGTGAGTGACCAAACAGCTTTTCAGCTAGCGCCCAAGCTCGAGTATCATTGGCAATGAAAACGGGCAGGCCAGTTGCCTTATAAATCTCTGGACCTAACGCTAAATTCTCCACATTGTAATGTGGCATTTGCAACACGATGCCTTGTTCAGAATTGACTAAACCAGGCAAAGTAATTGCGATACTGGTCACTCGGTCTAATTGAGAAGAGTAAGTTTGAAAAAACTCTTCTATTTCATAAAGTAACCGTGCAAGTACATCGTCTTGGTCCAGTTCATGAATTTCTATCTTGGTATCGATCAGCACATCACCACCAAGTTCATGCAACGCAATCGTCAAGTAGCCTCGACCTAAACGCATCGATAAAAACTGCCAACCTTCATTGTTCGTCTGTAAACCTACTGCAGGACGACCACGACTAATGGCTTCTTGTACTGTTGTCTCATGGATCAAATGAGCTTCAATCAACTCACGGGTAATTTTTGTAATACTTGCAGGTGCAAGCTCACTCTCCTTTGATAAATCAATACGAGAAATGGGACCTTTTTGGTCGATGAGTTTATATACACGACCAGCATTGACCTGTTTGATATGATCAATATGGCCTGGTTGAGCCATGTACATTGGGAGCTCCAGAAATCAATAACATGCTAATTTTTTTACTTTGCGAAGTAATTGTGAAGCGCTTTGGTATATTGCCGTGACAAGCATCACGGATATACATGGATCTTTGCCAATTAACTCAAGCCACCACTGATTTTTTACATAATTCAAATGCGAAGTAAGTCTTATTTTCTCTCGAAAAATATCATTTCTAACACAATAAATACTCATTGATGCGCTTCATTTTGCGAGATCTTGCATATACTTATCTCAGTATCACCATGCTATTAACGGAGAGCACAATGATCCCTGCATTAAGAAGAACAAAAATTGTCACTACATTAGGGCCATCGACAGACAAAGGTGAAGTATTAGAAGCCATCATCAGAGCTGGTGCAAATGTCGTTCGTATGAATTTTTCACACGGTAGTGCTGAAGACCATATATTACGCGCTCAAAAAGTACGCGCCATTGCCGCAAAATTAGGTCGCCATGTTGCCATACTCGGTGACTTGCAAGGCCCAAAAATTCGAGTATCTACATTTAAAGAAGGTAAAATTCTGTTAAATGACGGTGACAAATTTATTCTTGATGCCGACCTCCCAGCGGGTGAAGGTGATCAAGATTCGGTCGGAATTGACTATAAAAAGCTTCCTCAAGACGTGCAATGTAATGACTTATTACTGTTAGATGATGGTCGAGTGCAGCTTCAAGTCACAAGTGTTGATGGTGCGAAAATTCACACCATCGTCACCGTAGGAGGCCCTCTATCTAACAATAAAGGGATCAATAAAAAAGGCGGTGGCTTGTCTGCTAATGCTTTAACAGAAAAGGATAAGCGTGACATCTTACTGGCCGCAGAAATCAAAGTTGAGTATCTAGCCATATCCTTCCCTCGCAATGGAGAAGATATGAAATATGCACGCCGTTTGGCGCGCGATGCTGGACTAGAAACGAAATTAGTAGCAAAAGTAGAAAGAGCGGAAACTGTAGCGAATGATGCAAATATTGATGACATTATTATGGCATCTGACGTGATCATGGTTGCACGTGGAGACTTAGGTGTTGAAATTGGCGACCCAGAATTAGTTGGAGTTCAAAAAAAGCTCATCCGTCGTGCCAAAGAACTTAATCGGGTTGTCATTACGGCAACACAAATGATGGAATCGATGGTTGAAAATCCAATGCCGACGCGCGCTGAGGTGATGGATGTAGCCAATGCGGTACTCGATGGCACTGATGCTGTGATGCTGTCAGGCGAAACTGCGGCAGGGAAATATCCTATAGAAACCGTCCGCTCAATGGCTGAGGTCTGTGTTGGGGCTGAAAAAATGATTGAAGCAAACCAACAAAATTATCGTATTGATACATCGTTCGTCACCGCGGAAGAAACGATCGCAATGTCGACAATTTATGCGGCTAATCACATGGAAGGGGTCAAAGCGATGGTTACACTCACCGAGTCGGGGCGAACGGCACTGATGACATCCCGTCTCAACTCTGTTCTCCCGATATTCGCCATGTCGCCCAATGAGCGAACATTAAACCGTTGCGCTTTATACCGAGGAGTGACTCCCGTCTATTTTAACACCAAAGCAGATTCCGGGTTTGACGTCGCGGCGGCGGCTTTAAATACACTAAAAGAACGAAAATTATTAAAATTTGGCGACTTAGTGATCATCACACAAGGTGACATTATGGATGTAGAAGGCTCAACCAACTGTATGCGTATTTTACCAGTTCTTGAGTAAATGACTGTCTGATATAACTTTACTCGCTAGCGGAGTTATCAGGGCGTGTTGAAATTTCGAGGTTGCTGTTATAGTGAAACGCCAACACGTCCAAATTAACGTTGTTTAATACGCTCTTTATACGCTGACTGCGCTTTATCAAACTGCTTAATAAATTCATAACCTGCTTTTACTCCTAATGCATAGTCATAAAGCAAGTCATCTTTGTTGCTCAACAGTGAATTCGATTTTAAAGGCTCACTGGGAACGATTTGCAGAACAAAAACATCATCAGGTGGTTTATGCAAAAAATCTTGAGTGAGCGAATAAGTTTGATAGTGCACCATAAGCATGTCAGCGAGACCAGAATCAAATTTATCGCCAATCAAATGGCTTAATCGATAAATATCATCAGCACCAAAAAGCCATCGACCTCCGTTAAGTAACTGTAAATGGATTTGTTCTTTTTTTTGTTCTTTGGCTCGCTCAATTTTCTGTTGTACGAAACCATTCCAATCTTGCTTCCATTGCGATAACTTTTGTTGCCACTGCCCTTGAATATTATTCAAAGGTTCAGAAAGCCAATGAGCTTCGCCAGTAAAAGAAAGCTTCGGTTGCGTTGTGTTGGCTTTGGGGTCGTAGTCAGCACACTCAGTACGGATAACAGCAACGAAACGAGAGCCTTTCCTCCACGCTTCCTGAACCGGTATCGAAGCGGATACTCCCCCATCAATATACGCACTATCATCTAATTTTACTTCATGCGGATATAAACGTGGGATAGCGCAGGTCGCGGTTAATACATCACGCCACCGCTCTCCAAGCAGAGGAAAATAATGATCATGTAATGTACTTGCAGAGGTTGTCGCAGCGTAAGCTTGTCGCTGCTCAAGTACTCTTCTGCCCATATCAATATCTAAGCGGTACGGAAATTCAGAGATTCTGTCCAAAGCCCAGTCTAGATTTAAATATTGTTTGCGCCGTACATAACCAAAGAGGTTAAAGAAGTTGGGGTCAGTAGTGAGGTCTAAAATAAACGCTTTACCTAAACCACGCTGACGGCAGAGATAAGCGCATAAGTTGAGTGCACCTGCAGAGGTACCGTAGAATTCATGAAAGGGGTCAAAATTAGATAAAAGGAAGGCATCTAACACACCTGCAGTAAAAATACCTCTCTGCCCACCACCTTGAGCAACTAATGCATTTTTACCACCAATGTACTTCGAAAATCGATCGACATCGACATTGTTCTCTTTGTCAGAGACAGTTCCACTATTGTTCATCAGCAGAACCCTCCGTCATTAATGAGTAATAACGATTAGCCCATAACCAATGAGAATAACAAAAATTGTTGCTGTGATAACTAAAGCGTATTTGAGTTCGTGTTCCATAAAAACCTCCTGCTATACAACAAAGTAATAACATCTGGATAAAAACGCTTCAAGTGTTGTTAATTTTCTAAATACAATTATGGAGTTATCATCACAATAACTCAATCATAAAGGTACTGGTTAATGTAGTTATGTTAATGAAAACACATAATCAAATTATTTTCGTTGCCTGCAAAATATACATATATACCCAAACAACTTGAAGTTGCAGATAGGTGATAAGTGAGTTCATCCCCATGAGCATAGATAAACTATGTGATTGGGGTGAGCGAATGTAGCCAACACAGATGCAACTGGGTATACCAACTTCGTATCATCAATAAACGCTTTTTAATCACTTAACTAAACTGAGAATTTTTGTATCTCAGCCTATTTTCGGTGATATCCACTAGTGAGTGTCTATTTTTCAGTCAGACACCCTAGAAATAAAAATAGTTTTATCATTTAAAAAAACTAAAAATTACAGCCTTATCAACCACCCACTGTGACTTCTTCCTACTCATTACCCTAAAAAAATGACAATTTAACAACTAATAAACCATCAAAAAACCAGAAAATAACATTTACAATCTATTGCCTTAACCAACTTTAGTCTGTAGTCTCAATGCCATGCGTAGCTGATTGTTTCAGTTTTCGCAAACACACATCGTACAATTAAGAACAATATTCTGAGAAATCTCAAGGCTGACAACATATAAAACTAACTTTTTGCCAGTTCATGGATGAAGGCACAAATATTTAGGATCGCTTTAGCACACCTACTGTATTCATCATTCTAAAACTGGCTCTAGCCAAAGAGAAGCTTCATACCTCAGGGAGTCGTAAAGGAGTAAATTATGAAGCGAGAACAATGGGGATCCCGAGCCGGATTCATTTTAGCCGCAGTGGGTTCAGCAATCGGTTTAGGAAACATTTGGCGTTTTCCTTATATGGCCTATGAAAATGGTGGTGGTGCATTCTTCATCCCTTACCTTTTTGCCATGATTACCGCCGGAATTCCATTCATGATCCTAGAGTTCAGTATGGGTCAAAAACATCGTGGTTCTGCGCCAACAACGTTAGCGAAAATTCACGCTAAATTTGAATGGTTAGGTTGGTTCCAAGTTGGCGTTGCTGCCGTCATTGCTGTTTACTATGTTGCAGTTATTGGCTGGGCTATCTCTTATTTCGGCATGTCATTTACTCAAAGTTGGGGCACGGACACCAATGCCTTTTTCTTTAGTACTTATTTAGGCTTGGGTGACAATTCACCAACTAATCTAGGTAGTATTCAGTGGAAGATCGCCATTGCAATGCTCATTGCTTGGGCGATTACTTATGCCGCTATTGTAGGTGGTGTAAAAGCTGGGATTGAACGCGCCTCTAAGATCATGATGCCAGTACTTTTCATTATGGTCTTACTGCTGATTGGTCGTATGATTTTTCTTCCAGGAGCATTAGACGGCGTTAACTATATGTTTGAGCCTGATTTTAGCAAGATTTGGGATGTGAAAGTTTGGGCGGCTGCATATGGACAAATTTTCTTCACTCTAAGTATTGGCTTTGCCATCATGCTTGCCTATTCTAGCTACCTGCCTGAAAAATCAGATATCACTAACAACGCATTTATGACCGTGTTGATCAACTGTGGTTTCTCAATTCTAGCGGGTATTATGATTTTCTCTGTTCTTGGCTATATGGCTCAAGAACAAGGTAAGCCATTAACAGAAGTCGTTTCTGCTGGTGTCGGTCTTGCATTTGTGACTCTACCTGCGGCAATCAACCTACTTCCTGCGCCTTATATTTTAGGGCCACTATTCTTCTTTGCTTTAGTAGTCGCTGGCCTAAGCTCTCATATCTCTATTATGGAAGCGGTAACCTCGGCGGTAATGGATAAGCTAAAATGGAATCGTAAAAAAGCAGCAAACATTGTTATCGGTACTGGATTAGTCGTTTCAATGGCATTTGCTACTAATGGTGGTTTACTGTTACTTGACCTTGTTGATCACTTTGCCAACAACGTAGGTATTATGGTGAGTTGCTTGGTTGAAATTGTGCTGATGACTTGGCTATTCAAAATTTCAGATGTACGTAAATACGTCAATAGTATCTCAGACTTTAATATTGGTGTTTGGTTTGATATCTGCCTACGTTTTGTTTCGCCAGTTATTCTTGCCATTATCGTAGCCACTAAGCTACAAACATTATTCACTGAAGGTTACGGTGGCTATGACCTAACATTAGGTTGGGTGATGATCGCACTGTTATTTGCTACCGGTGTAGCGATCAACGTAACAAGTAGTAAGGAGCACAACTAATGACAACAAGCGCAATTATTATGATGGTTATTGGTTTGGGTATTACATGGGGTGGCGCTGCCATTTGCATTAAAAAGGCTATGAATAAGCAAGACTCATAAACCGAAATATCTTTAAAGAATATAAATGCCGACAGTCAATGTCGGCATTTTTATATTTAAAAAAATAAATACCATGCTGCAAGGAAAATGCTACTGATTACCCCATAAAATCCCCTGCATGCCACTCTAGGCCTATATCTAAACGTTGCCTTACCATACCACTAGCCAAACCTAGAGGTATTTTTACGCTCGCTCAACTAAGTCATTGCTGCCAATACCCTTGCAACAAGTTAAGCAAAAGTCACCGCTGTTTGCTCACCCTTAGTATAGCGTTAAATGCACCGCACCTGTTCTTGCCTTGGGATAGTAGCTCAGCTCTCGGCAAAGCTCAGTCAAGAATCTCCCACAGTGCAAACATGATGTAAGGCTGAATGATGCGATGGAAAACGTTAACTTCCTCATGCACTCACACAGTTATACTTAGCAATGCTTGCCATCATCACACCAAATACCTAGTTCGAGCCTGAAGAATTACGTTAAAAAATTGAAATAATTAAAGAAAAAAAAGGAGACCGAAGTCTCCTTTATTACCTTATAGGGGATAGAGAGTGATTAACCGTGGTTACGGATCCACTCATCCATTTCTGTTTTAAGGTTGTCAGATTTAGTACCGAAGATAGCTTGAACACCACCAGATACTACAACTACACCTGCAGCACCAAGTTGTTTTAACTTCTCTTGGTTAACCGCTTCTGTTTTCGCAACAGAAACACGTAGACGAGTGATACAAGCATCTAAGTTAGTGATGTTCTCTTTACCACCGAATGCGGCAACAAGTTCACCAGCAAGCTCTGTACCTGTAGCAGTGGAAGAATCTTCTGTTTCATCTTCACGACCAGGAGTTTTAAGGTCCATGGTACGGATAACAAAAGTAAATACTACGTAGTATAGAACAGCGTAAGCAATGCCAAGACCAACCAGAAGAAGCATGTTTTCAGCACGAGGAGATTGAACAACAAAGTCAATGAAACCGTTAGAGAACGTGTGACCGTGAACAACACCTAGTGAGTTAGTCAATACGTATGCAAGACCAGAAAGTACTGCGTGAATTCCGTAAAGTACTGGAGCAATGAATAGGAAAGAGAATTCAATTGGTTCAGTAATACCGGTTAGGAATGAAGTCAAAGCAGCAGATGCCATGATACCCATTACTTTAGCACGGTTTTCAGGCTTAGCACTGTGTGCAATTGCGATAGCAGCAGCAGGAAGACCGAACATTTTGAATAGGTAACCACCAGCAAGCTGACCAAAACCGTTACCCGCAGCACGAGATGCGTCATCAGCAGTCAAGAAACAAGTCATGATACCATTAACTTGTTCACCAGCATTGTTTACACAGCTACCAGCTTCGTAGAAGAAAGGTACGTTCCAGATATGGTGAAGACCAAATGGAATTAATGAACGCTCAACTACACCGTAGATACCAAATGCCGTTACTGGGTTTTGGTTTGCAGCCCAATCAGAGAATGCTGCGATAGCAGAACCTACTGGTGGCCAAATTACAGATAGAATTACACCCAAGCCAATCGCTAGGAAACCTGTAATGATTGGCACTGCACGTTTACCCGCGAAGAAACCTAAGTATTCAGGTAACTGGATTTTGTAGAAACGGTTGAATGACCAAGCCGCAACACCACCAGCTAGGATACCACCGAGAACACCAGTCTCGATGCCATCAACACCCATTACGCCCGCCATTACTTTTAGCGTCGCAACCATGATGCCGTAACCGACAATAGCAGATAGACCTGATACACCATCATTATTAGTGAAACCAAGTGCTACGCCGACAGCAAATAGTAGTGCCATTTGACCAAAGACTGAACCGCCCGCTTGTTCCATCAAATGTGAAACAACTTCTGGTAGCCAGCTAAAGTTTGCTGCACCTACACCCAGCAAAATACCTGCAACTGGTAAAACTGATACTGGTAGCATCAAAGCCTTACCAACTTTCTGCAGGTTTGCAAAAAGGTTTTTAAACATGTTTATGCTCCTGATTAAGTTATTAGAATTGTTCGGGTTCTAACGGCACACCCCCGTAGCCTAAATGTTAGCACCCAATGAAAATGTAACCACATGTGGCATTATATTTTTCGCCTCTAAATATATATTGATGCCCCTCAAACTTTCTAGTTAGTAACGAAATTTAGTTTCAAAACATTAGGCGGATCACAATGTGTCACCGTTAATGAAAAGCTTTACATCAAGTTTAACCGCATGTTTTATATAGTCTTTATTAATAATAATATTAATTTTACTGCGTAAATAAAATTCACTCGGTTGTTATTTTTAGTAACAAAATTACAATTTCACCTTTAAAGGACAAACTTTCAACAGTTTTAGTAAACAAGGAGATTTTTATCCATAATCATGACATTAAGCACAAAAAAAAGGAGCTTACACTCCTTTACCATACAAAGTTTAGTTTCTATCGCAAAAAAAGATCTTGATAGTTTTTGGTGGTTTTTTGTCCAATCTCTTTCAAGGATACACCTTTTAGCTGTGCAATATAGGCAGCAACCTCGACAACATAGGCTGGTTGGTTCTGCTTTCCTCGATGAGGAACAGGCGCAAGATAAGGCGAATCAGTTTCAATAAGCAGCCGTTCAAGAGGCAAAGCTTTAACAACTTCTTTTAATTCTGTAGCCTGCCGGAAAGTGACAATTCCAGAAATAGAAATATAAAAACCTAAGTCCATGGCTGCCTGTGCAAAAGCGAGATCTTCAGTAAAACAGTGAATCACCCCACCACACTTTTCTGCTCTCCCATTTCGCAGCATATCTAATGTATCAGCGCGAGCATTGCGAGTATGAATAATTAGCGGCTTATTCAGTGAAACAGCGGTTTCGATATGCTGGGCAAAACGTAACTTCTGTAGGTCAGCTGTTTCTGGTTGGTAATGGTAATCAAGTCCCGTCTCACCGATCGCCACAACTTTCGGATTTTTAGCATACCTATGGAAACGATCGAGCTCAAATTCACTTTCAACATCTAATGGATGAACCCCACAAGATGCGTGAACATTGTCAAACGGCTCGATCATCTCAAGCATATTGTCGAAAGAATCCAATGTGACGCCAACGGAAAGAAGCTGTTTTACATTGGCTTGAGATGCTTTCTCAACTACATCAGCCACACTGGTATGGAGTTCTTCATAATCAAGCTTATCTAAGTGGCAATGTGAATCTACGAACATAATTCCTCATTATTAAAATCAAATAACCAATTCATTGCTAGCAGTTCACAATTGAGACCACTAAAGGTTGTTAGCTTTTCCATTAAGCGTATTAGTGCATTCGTTTGTTGAAAAAGCACCGGA
Organism: Vibrio aestuarianus; assembly: GCF_012395185.1. Lineage (GTDB taxonomy): Bacteria > Pseudomonadota > Gammaproteobacteria > Enterobacterales > Vibrionaceae > Vibrio > Vibrio aestuarianus. The sequence goes on along the minus strand of NZ_JAAZTU010000014.1, from coordinate 30,702 downwards.
TAAGAGATTTGCTTAGCCAAAGAAAAGCTCACTGGAACAAAATCATCTTGTGTCAAACCAAACTGAACCTTCTGCGTATCAGTGAGGATAGTCCAAAGCCAAGCTAAATGCTTAGCAGGTTCATTAGCGATTTGTTTTGCCCAAGCGGATACATCAGCGTTGGAATTCGCGAAAACATCTAAAAAACTCTTTTCAAAGGCTTGATATTTATCTAATTCACCAGAATTGACAAAGGCTAATGTGTTAAGCGGCGAATTTTGGTTAAGATGCGCCACATACGCAGGAATTACTTGTGAGGTTTGCGAACTCAGCCACTGCGATACATCGAGCGAACTTGGCGAAGTCAATAGCGTTTTTTGACAACGGCTAGTAATGGTCGGTAGCAAGTGGTTAATGCGTGAAGCGACCAATATGAAAAAACAGTTTTTGCCTGGAGATTCCAACGTCTTTAAGAGTGCATTCGCTGCTGATTCATTCATTGCGTCAGCAGGTTCAATGATAATAACCCGAGCACCAGACAGTTGAGCTGATTCTTGCGCCAATTTATTACACTGACGTATTTGGTCGACCGTGATCGATTTTCCTTCTTTCTCTGGGAAAATTCGATGAAAATCAGGATGACTGCCAGATTTCATCAGATCGCAACTGTGGCAAAAACCACAAGCTTCTATAGGCTGATGTGAACACATCAACGCACCACTAAGACGATCAACTAATTGTTCAGCACCTAGTCCTTTAGGAGAAACGAGTAACGTCGCCGCCGGAAAACGCTGATTGGCAAGGTTGTGTTGCCACTGCTGCCAGTAGCTTGTCAACCAAGGATATAGGGAGTTCATATGCACTATCCTATTGCATTTTCAACCATTGAATTAACGCCGCTTTAATTGCTGCTGCAACGCTTTCTATTGGCTGCTCTGCATCAATAATAGCAACATTTGTCTCCGACTCTGCCAGTTCAAGATAACGACTTCGAGTACGCTCAAAAAAGCTGATATCCATTTTTTCAATACGATCTAGCTCACCACGACCTTTTGCTCGCTCAAGTCCTATACGAGGATCAAGGTCTAAATACAGTGTAAAATCGGGTTTAAAATCACCTAAAGTTACCGCTTTTAAATTACGCATGGTATCGAGAGGGATTTGTCTCCCACCACCTTGGTACGCTTGGGAAGACATATCATGGCGATCACCCACAACCCAGTTACCTGCAGATAATGCTGGCTTAATGACATTCTCAACCAATTGAACTCGTGCTGCGTACATTAGCAACAACTCAGTCATATCCTGTAATACTTCACCGTCATGTTCTTCTTTTACTAATGCGCGCATTTTTTCAGCGAGAACCGTACCGCCAGGCTCTCGCGTATTAGTGATATTATTAACACCGAACTCTTTTAATGTTTCCGTGATCGCTTGAATCGCCGTACTTTTTCCTGCGCCTTCAAGGCCTTCTACAACAATAAATTTAGCATTCATAATTATTTTCTTAATTGTTTTAAATAGGCGCGAACTGCGCGATTATGTTCGGTTAATGTTTTCGAGAAAACGTGGCCACCAGTACCACTGGCTACAAAATACAGGTAGTTACTTTGCTCTGGGTTTAATGCCGCTTTAATGGAATCTTCACCAGCCATCGCTATCGGTGTCGGTGGTAAACCCGAAATAGTATACGTGTTGTAAGGAGTTGGGGTGCGCAAGTCTTTCTTACGAATATTACCATCATAGCTATCGCCCATACCGTAAATAACGGTGGGATCAGTTTGCAGGCGCATACGTTTGTTGAGGCGGTTGACGAAAACCGAAGCAATTCGCTCTCGTTCTGAAGCAATTGCGGTTTCTTTCTCGATAATCGAAGCAAGAATTAACGCCTCATAAGGCGTTTTGAGCGGTAGGCCTGCTTGTCGAGATGCCCAATACTTATCAAGTAATGTTTGTAATTTTGCATGTGCACGCTGCAAAATCTCTAAATCAGTGGTGCCAAACGTAAAATGATAGGTTTCAGCGAGGAAAAGACCTTCTAATTTATCTCGGTCAATACCCAACTGTTTTGCAATTTCAGCCTCTGAAAGTGCATTTAAAGTGCTAGTTAAACCTTGAGTCTGTGCAAGTAGTGCTCTCCACTCATTGAAACGACTTCCTTCGACAAACGTAATCGCGAACTGGTGCTCTTTACCATCCACGGCCTTATTTAAGAAATCAATCAAAGCCTCTGATGCTAGGATTTGATAAGTCCCCGCTTTAATTTTGGTGAGTTCAGGATGTAGCCTTCTGACTAACTTGCTCAACGGTGAGTCTGCAATCCAGTTTTTTTCAGACAATATTGTCAAAACACCGTTCAAACTAGTGCCAGATGGGATGGTAATTATTTCAGAGGAATGGATAGCTACCGCTTGGTGCAGATATCCATCCACTTGCTGTTTAATATAGAAATAGCCAGCACTGGTAATGGCGATTACGAGTAAAAGCAATAAGGTAAGTTTTTTTATCACGAGGTGAAACACTCCTGAAAACATCGTGTGTGGTTGCCAAAGGAAAAAGTGGTCGCTGCAATTTTGGTCACAGGTGCGACACCTAAAATGGAGTTAGTGATAAATACTTCATCAGCACTAAGCAGATCATCTAATGAGAACTTATCAATTGAGATCGGCAGATTTAAGTCCTGCGCGATCGATAGCACTCTACGACGAGCAACACCCGCAACACCCGCTTGGTCTAAATTAGGTGTACAGAGTCTATCATTAGTGACCCAAAATATATTTGCAGATGTTGTCTCTATCACATGCCCTAAAATGTCTAATGCCACACCTTCAACATAACCTTGTGCATCCATCTCGGCCTTTAACAATATCTGTTCAAGACGATTATTGTGTTTGTGGCCAGCCAATAATGGGTTAAGACCGAGTCTTTGCCGACAAAGCCCTATCTCAACTCCACTATCTTTCCAGTCAATGTAGTGCGACGGATAGTCGAAAACCGTGATCGTCACCTTCGGTTCTGGGTTCTGCGTTGGGCTATAACCCCTTCCCCCTTCACCACGACTAACATGAATTTTAACACCTGCGTTGTCGGCTGGAAGCACAACTTGCTCAACCCACGAGGCGACTAGCGACCAGTCTGGAGAGGGAATACCTAACAACAATAAACAGGCGTCCATACGTTCAACATGCCAATGCCAGTATTGGAGCTTTCCATGACAAGATAAAATGGTAGTAAAACAACCATCTCCATACTGGAATGAACGATCGGAGAGGGAAACCGTCTGACTCGGCTGTCCGTTAACCCAAAACATATTCACTACCCTATAAAAAGAAACGGCTCAATGCTAAAGCATCAAGCCGTTTGAACTCAAGTTTCACATCACAACGTCGTTAGATTTTTTTGAAAATCAACGAACCGTTTGTGCCACCGAAACCAAAGGAGTTACAGATCGCATACTCCATACCTTCGACTTTACGAGCAGTATGTGGCACCAGATCAATGCCTAAACCTTCTTCAGGATCATCAAGGTTAATAGTTGGTGGAACAATTTGATCAACCAGTGACATCACCGTGATGATAGCCTCGACTGAACCCGCGGCACCAAGTAAATGGCCTGTCATCGATTTAGTTGAAGAAACCAAAACTTGCTTTGAACCTTCTTCACCAAGGGCTCGTTTAACGCCTTTAATTTCAGCAACATCGCCAGCTGGTGTTGATGTACCATGCGCATTCACATAACCGATTTGAGTACCCGTTACGCCAGCATCACGCATCGCCGCTTCCATCGCAAGGGCGCCACCTGAACCATCTTCACTTGGTGATGTCATGTGATAAGCATCACCAGACATACCAAAACCAACAAGTTCAGCGTAAATCTTTGCACCACGAGCTTTAGCGTGTTCGTACTCTTCCAGTACCATCACACCAGCACCATCACCAAGAACAAAACCATCACGGCCTTTATCCCAAGGGCGAGAAGCCTTTTGCGGCTCATCGTTGCGCGTTGACAGTGCTTTCGCAGCGCCAAACCCTGCCATACCCAGTGGAGTTGATGCTTTTTCTGCACCACCAGCCACCATCGCATCTGCGTCACCGTATGCAATCATACGAGCGGCGTGGCCTAGGTTGTGTAAACCTGTCGTACACGCTGTAGAGATGGCAATATTCGGGCCACGCAGACCACGCATAATCGACAAGTTACCCGCAACCATGTTGACGATGGTCGATGGTACAAAAAATGGGCTAACTTTGCGTGGGCCTTTTTCTACTAACGATTGATGACCTTTTTCAATAAGGTCAAGACCACCGATACCAGAACCAATTGCCACGCCAATTCTTGGGGCGTTTTCTTCGGTAACAGTGAGGCCTGAATCATCAAGGGCTTGAATACCCGCCGCAATACCATACTGGATGAATAAATCCATCTTACGGGCATCTTTTTTAGACATATACGCTTCGCAGTCAAAGTCTTTAACTAGACCGGCGAAACGAGTTGAAAAATTGGTTGCATCAAAATGGTCGATATTAACAATACCACTTTGACCAGCTAGCAGGGCTTTCCAAGAGGATTCTACAGTGTTGCCTACCGGTGACAACATCCCCATGCCAGTGACAACGACACGACGCTTGGACACGATCATATTCTCCGGGATTGAAAGATTCTATGAGAGGTATAGAAGAGTTAGAAAAAACTCAGGCGGCCAGAAGGCCGCCTGGGAGAGATATTACTGAGCGCTGTTTACGTAGTCGATTGCAGCTTGAACAGTAGTGATCTTCTCAGCTTCGTCATCTGGGATCTCAGTGTCGAATTCTTCTTCTAGAGCCATTACTAGCTCAACAGTGTCTAGAGAATCTGCACCTAGATCTTCTACGAAAGAAGCTTCGTTTTTAACTTCTGCTTCGTCTACACCTAGCTGTTCAACGATGATTTTCTTTACGCGTTCTTCGATGTTGCTCATTTTTTCTTTTCCTTTACAGATTTCGCCTAATGCGATGATTCCGTAGTTTATTCTAACTAGGGAAAGTTGCAAGTGGGTCATTGCTGGTCAAACCACAAATTTAGCGATTTTAACCGAAATTCAGACCATTTTTGACTTAAATCATGCACAAATGTTGCGCATATCACCAGCAAGTTTTACACGATATTGACAATGATAGATGCCTATTTTTGCCAAAACAGTAAAAAACAAGCTTAAACCATGTACATCCCGCCATTTACGTGCAAAGTTTCGCCCGTAATGTACGCAGCTTCAGGAGAAGCTAAAAATACCACTGCTGATGCTATTTCACGCGGGTCGCCTAAACGACCTGATGGTACTTGCGCTAGTGTAGCAGCACGTTGGTCATCATTCAGTGCTTTTGTCATATCAGTTTCAATAAAACCTGGCGCAACTGTGTTAACCGTCACACCACGAGATGCAACTTCTCGTGCCATCGACTTAGTAAAGCCAATCACACCCGCTTTTGCAGCTGCATAGTTAGTTTGACCTGCATTACCCATAGTGCCAACAACTGAACCGACATTGATGATACGACCATTGCGCTTTTTCATCATGCCACGAAGAACTGCTTTAGATAAACGGAAAATAGACGTCAAGTTAGTATCAAGAATATCGGTCCACTCGTCATCTTTCATGCGCATAAGCAGGTTATCGCGAGTAATACCGGCATTGTTTACCAAAATATCTAACGCACCAAACTCTTCATTAATCGCTTTTAATACAGATTCGATCGACTCAACATCAGTGACATTTAGTGCTAAACCTTTACCTTTATCACCTAAATAGTCACTGATTGCAGCCGCGCCACTTTCACTGGTTGCAGTACCAATAACCGTTGCACCACGTTCAACAAGCAGCTCTGCGATTGCACGGCCAATACCACGGCTTGCGCCTGTCACTAGGGCAATTTTACCCTCTAGATTCATCATGTTCTGTTTCCTTCGATTACTTAGCTGCATCAAGAGAAGCAGTGTCATTCACTGCCGCAGCTTCAAGCGTCTTCACGATACGTTTTGTTAAGCCGGTTAAGACTTTCCCAGGACCAACTTCAAGTAATTTCTCAATGCCTTGCTCGCTCATTAATTGCACGCCTTCAGTCCAACGTACTGGGCTATGTAATTGGCGAACTAATGCATCTTTGATTTTTTCAGGAGCCGTCTCTGTCGCAACATCAACATTATTGATCACTGGGATTTGTGGAGCATTAAATTCAATAGATTCAAGTGCTACAGCAAGTTTCTCAGCGGCTGGCTTCATCAATGCACAGTGAGAAGGCACCGATACTGGCAGCGGTAAAGCGCGTTTAGCACCCGCTTCTTTACACAATGCGCCCGCACGTTCAACCGCATCTTTATTACCCGCAATGACTACTTGGCCTGGAGAGTTAAAGTTAACTGGAGAAACCACTTCACCTTGCGCTGCTGCTTCACACGCTTTGGCAATGGCTTCATCATCAAGACCGATGATAGCTGACATTGCACCGACACCCGCAGGAACAGCTTCTTGCATCAGTTGACCACGTAGTTCAACCAATTTGATTGCTTGCTTAAAGTCAATAACACCTGCACAAACTAAAGCCGAATACTCACCTAAACTGTGTCCAGCAAGCAGCGTTGGCTGCGCCAAACCCAAACTTTGCCATACGCGCCAAATCGCTACTGATGCTGCCAGCAACGCAGGTTGTGTACGGCACGTTTGATTGAGGTCTTCAGCAGGACCATTTTGCACCAATGCCCATAAGTCATAACCTAGCACTTCAGAGGCTTCAGCAAATGTTTGTTGAACAACATCATATTGCTGCCCAAGTTCAGCAAGCATACCCACTGTTTGTGAGCCTTGACCTGGAAATACGATAGCAAACTTGCTCATTGTTTGTTTCCTTAAGTAAAAATAAGGAGTTATAGCAACTCCTTAAAATAGATATTCGTTACGTTAAAATTTAACGAGTGCCGAGCCCCAGGTGAAACCACCACCAAACGCTTCTAATAACAGTGTCTGACCACGCTTAATACGGCCATCACGCACCGCTTCATCAAGTGCCGTTGGTACTGTCGCCGCCGAAGTATTACCATGACGATCCAGTGTGATAACCACCTGGTCCAGAGACATCGACAACTTCTTCGCTGTCGCGGAAATAATGCGGTAATTAGCTTGGTGAGGAACCAACCAGTCTAGCTCTGACTTATGCATATTATTGGCTTCTAGGGTATCTTTCACTAACTTAGATAGCTGAGTAACTGCAACCTTGAAGACTTCATTACCGGCCATATACAACCACTTATCGACATCACCAGTACGCTCTGGAACTGGCAAACTCAATAAGTCACCAAACGCGCCATCTGAGTATATATGAGTCGAAATGATACCCGGCTCTTCACTCACACCAACAACCACAGCACCCGCACCATCACCAAATAAAATAATGGTAGAGCGGTCTGTTGGATCACACGCTTTTGACAATGCATCAGCGCCGATAACCAGAACATTTTTACACATGCCGGACTTAATATGTTGGTCTGCAACCGACAAAGCATAGACAAAACCAGAACACGCAGCCGCTAAGTCAAAAGCAGGACAACCTTTGATACCAAGTTTTCCTTGCACCTGACAAGCAGATGAAGGGAAAGTATGGCTGCTACTGGTAGTGGCAACAATAATCAAATCGATATCGTTTTTATCAATGCCCGCCATTTGGATGGCGTTTTGTGCAGCATAGAAAGCCATATCAGCCACGGTTTCGTCGTCAGCTGCAATGCGTCGTTCGCGAATACCTGTGCGTGCTACGATCCACTCGTCACTTGTCTCTACCATTTTCTCTAAGTCTGCGTTGGTACGCACCTGAGATGGCAAGTAGCTGCCAGTACCTAAAATTTTGCTATACATGAAGACTAATAATGCCTCTCGAGTAAAACCGCTTCCAAACGATCGCTTATACGGCTGGGTACTTGTCGTTTGACCTCGTGTACCGCTTCGGAAATTGCATTTACGACAGCGGATACATCAGCACTTCCATGACTTTTTATGACAATGCCGCGCAATCCTAGCAAACTTGCACCGTTATACTGGTCGGGGTTCAATGTTTTTAGTTCAGTAAATAGTTCAGAAAACAGTATTCGTGCGATCCAACCCTTTATGGATGAGGCCAATAACTTGGCTTTTAACTTATCAATAAAGAGTTGTGCAGTACCTTCACACGCTTTTAAACATACGTTTCCAACAAAACCATCGCATACGATGACGTCAGCGACATCATCTAGTAATTGGTTACCTTCAATATATCCAATATAGTTTACCGCTTGGGTTTGGTTGAGCATTTCAGCACAACGTTTCACCAAGTCATTGCCTTTGATTTCTTCCGCACCGATATTAAGAATTGCGACGCGAGCTGGGCGGCCTAAGTGCTGCTCAGCTAATGCACTCCCCATCACTGCAAATTGAAACAAAGAATCCGCATCACTCGATACATTAGCACCGAGATCAAGCATCCAAGTACGATTACCCGATGTCGTGGGTAACGCAGAAACCAATGCAGGTCTATCAATTCCGGGGAGAAGCTTCAAACGGAAACGAGAAAGCGCCATTAAAGCGCCAGTATTACCACCACTAACACAAGCATCCGCTTGACCGTCAGCGACGAGATCAATGGCAATACCCATTGAGCTACCCGCACTATTTCTTAATGCTAACGACGGTTTTTCAGAGTTAGAGATGACTCGGTCACTATGCGAAATACTCAAACGAGCATTAGGTTCGTAACCTATTTGAGATAATTGACGTGTTATCGCAGGCTTATCACCAACGAGGATCACTTTGAGCTCTGGGAAATGCGACAGTGCCTGCACGGCGGCAGGCACTGTAACGCGAAGACCGAAGTCCCCGCCCATTGCATCAAGTGCAACGGTTAAATATTGCAAAGGTCAACCTTACTTGTTGATAACCTTTTTACCACGGTAGTAACCGTCAGCAGTCACATTGTGACGTAGGTGAGTTTCACCTGATGTTGCATCTACAGAAAGTGAAGCTGTAGTTAGTGCATCGTGTGAACGACGCATGCCACGACGTGCGCGTGATTTTTTGCTCTTTTGTACGGCCATTGACCCTACTCCTTTGTCTTAACTTACAACGAATTATCGTTTTAAGTTTTTTAAAACATCAAATGGATTCGGTTTCTCTTCCACAACATCTTCCGGAAGTTCACCAAATACCAAATTATTTGAGTTAACGCTACAATCCGCGTCATCGTGCATTGCTACTTGAGGCAAGTTAATGATGAACTCATCTTCAACTAACTGTACAAGGTCGACTTCACCGTACTCATTCAGATCTACCAAATCGTACTCTTCCGGTGCGTCTTCATCAGTTTTACTACCTAAATAAGGAGTATAAATGAATTCAACTTCGCACTCATGTGCGAAAACCTCATTACAGCGTTGACATTCTAAATCAACTTCGATGTTAGCTTTACCAGAGATAACAACGAGTCGCTGTTCATCAAGCCCAAATGACAATGAAACTTGAGCGTCGCGTTTTACGCTTGCAACCGATTCTTCTAAACGCTTGAAAAGACTAGATTGGATGATGCCATCATAGTCGAGTCGTTTCTGAGCAGCTTTAGCCGGATCAACCGAGCGCGGTATTTTTACCTTTTGCATAGGGCGCGAATATATCTTCCAAATCTATTTTAGTCAAAGAAAAAGACAAAAAAGTTAGCTTTTTTACCCTTTCCACAGCGAGAATTATGTATAGCAACCGTTGTTGATATATGCTGCTACAAAACTCCCAGCGATTCTAAATCAAAATGCAAAATTACCAACTAGTTTTAGCGTCAACATCCCCTTTTCGGCAGCAATTACTTAAAAAGCTCGGTTTGCCATTTGTCACTGCTTCTCCTCAATGTGATGAAACAGCGCATCAGGGTGAATCTCCGCAAGCCTTAGTTACTCGATTAGCTGAAGAAAAAGCACGCTCTTGCACAATAGACCAAGCCAGTTTAGTTATCGGCTCAGATCAAGTCTGCGTCATTAACGGCGAAATCGTAGGTAAACCTCATACCAAAGAACAAGCCATCGCCCAGCTTCTTAAACAAAGTGATAAGGCAATAACCTTTTATACTGGGATTGCTTTATACAATTCGTGTAGTAATACATGCTTGGTAGACATTGATACGTTTACCGTTCACTTTAGAAACCTTTCGCTGAAAATGGCAACAGCTTACGTTGAAAAAGAGCAGCCCCTGCAATGTGCTGGCAGCTTTATGAGTGAAGGTCTTGGTATTGCTTTATTTGAACGTTTAGAAGGTGATGACCCAAATACATTAGTCGGATTACCACTCATAAAACTGGTCAAATTGCTTGAATCGCAAGGTGTGAATATATTGTAAGCGCGCTGTTTTTAGCAAAAAACCCGTGTTCACTCCATTGCCGAGTCAACACGGGTATTTTTAAGCATTTCGCAGTTTAGCTAAGACTTGTTCTAACTGATTATCTAGTGGGGCGTTAATGTCCATTTGCTCTTCAGTTGCAGGATGGATAAAACGAATATTGGCCGCGTGTAAAAACAGCCTATCTAGACCAACTTGTCCTGTATAAGCGTCAAATCGACGATCACCATAACGATCATCCCACGCAATTGGATGCCCAGTATATTGAGTGTGGACACGAATTTGATGTGTTCGGCCAGTAATTGGGCTCGCCTGTAGCAAGGTTGCTTGCTCAAATTGCTCTAGGATTTTAAAGCGAGTCTCAGATGGCTTACCATTTGGATTAACGCGCACGATACTATTTATTTCATTTTTTAGTAATGGTGCATTGACCACTTTACAGCTACGCTTCCATTGCCCCATCACCAATGCGAAATAGTATTTTTGAACTGTTTTTTCTCGAAATTGAGCTTGAAGATGGCGTAAAGCCGAACGCTTTTTCGCTACCAACAAAATACCAGACGTATCTCTATCAATACGATGCACCAACTCTAAGAAACGAGCCTCAGGGCGCAGCGCACGCAGCGCTTCTATTGCGCCAAATTTCAAACCGCTCCCACCATGTACTGCCGTGCCAGACGGTTTATTGAGGATCAAAACATGGTCATCTTCAAAGATAATGCAATGCTCTAACTCAGCCACTTTGTTCAGTTTAGTGTTAGGAGCTGCGGTTTCGTTGGCTGACTGCTCAATATTGACCGGTGGAATACGCACCACATCGCCAGCGCACAGTTTATACTCTGCTTTGATCCGTTTTTTGTTTACACGCACCTCCCCTTTACGCAGGATGCGATAAATCATACTTTTAGGAATTGTTTTTAATTGGTTGCGCAAGAAGTTATCAATGCGCTGACCAGCCATATCTTCATCTATGTCGATGAGTTGGACTTGGGTTCTAATTTCGCTCATAGCGGTATTGTAACACTGTGAATCGCGTAAATTCATATTTTCTTAGCAAGAGAAATATATTTTCATCGCTTATTCACCCTTAAATTGATGATAATTGCATCAACCAAAATGCGACTGTGGATAAAATTAATAATTACTCAGTAAAATCCCCCACTTAAAGTAGATAAAACTCTTTTAAAACAGACAACTAACAATATCACTTTTACGCCTATTTCCTTTTTTTTGACCTGTTCATAACAAAGCAGATTGCTGTGTTTACCTGTCACTGCTATAGTTCACAGCTGCAATGGATGAATTGGTGATTTTTTATTCTTTACCGTTCATTTTAGAGCAAAATAGTGAGTAGACAGCTAAGCGTCAGTGTGCTGCATATGGCGTAAGACACTATTGAGCGAAGCTATCTTGTTGCTCTACTCATCGTCATTTCATGTTGAGTAATTTCCGCCATATATGCGGATCGCAGGCAATCGTGTGCGTGTGATAACTGAAGTGCCCTAGAGCATCCCCTCCAGCCGGGAGGCTGCACCTTTAAGTCATGGGATCTGGCACCGTGAAAACGAACCGAAGCAACAAGATCAATAATCAAAACTAAAGAAAGATAACGAGATTTTTAAATGAAAAGAATGTTAATTAACGCCACTCAAAAAGAAGAGTTGCGTGTTGCGTTGGTAGATGGCCAGCGACTTTTTGATCTAGACATCGAGAGTCCAGGACATGAATCCAAAAAAGCGAATATCTATAAAGGACGTATCACCCGTGTTGAACCAAGTTTAGAAGCTGCTTTTGTAGATTACGGCGCTGAACGTCACGGCTTCCTTCCTCTCAAAGAAATTGCTCGCGAATACTTCCCAGAAGGTTATACCTATCAAGGCCGCCCAAGCATTAAAGAAGTGCTTAGAGAAGGTCAAGAAGTCATTGTTCAAGTAGAAAAAGAAGAGCGAGGTAGCAAAGGCGCTGCGTTAACTACTTTTGTTTCTCTTGCTGGCAGTTACTTAGTTCTGATGCCTAATAACCCTCGTGCTGGCGGTATTTCACGCCGTATCGAAGGCGACGAGCGTACCGAACTAAAAGCAGCACTAAGTACTCTTGAATTACCTCAAGGTATGGGTTTAATTGTTCGTACGGCAGGTGTAGGTAAAAGTGCAGAAGAACTTGAGTGGGATCTAAACGTTCTACTTAACCACTGGAGTGCAATTAAACAAGCCTCAGAACTGCACCCTGCACCATTACTTATCCACCAAGAAAGTAACGTTATTGTACGTGCCATTCGCGACTATTTACGCCGCGACATCGGCGAAATCCTCATTGATAGCAATACTATTTATGAACGTGCTCTTGAGCATATTCAGTTAGTGCGCCCAGATTTTGTCAGCCGTGTTAAAAAATACGATGGTGAAGTGCCACTATTTAGTCATTACCAAATCGAAAGCCAAATTGAGTCGGCTTTCCAACGAGAAGTTCGCCTACCATCTGGTGGTTCGATCGTCATCGACCCGACTGAAGCACTGACCTCTATTGATATCAACTCTGCTCGCGCTACTAAAGGCGGAGATATTGAAGAAACGGCTCTCAATACCAACTTAGAAGCTGCAGACGAAATTGCTCGCCAATTGCGCCTACGTGATTTAGGTGGTCTAGTCGTTATTGACTTCATTGATATGACTCCAGTGCGCCATCAACGTGAAGTTGAAAACCGCTTACGCGATGCTGTTCGCCTTGACAGAGCTCGAGTTCAAATTGGTCGTATTTCTCGCTTTGGTCTGCTTGAAATGTCTCGCCAACGTCTAAGCCCATCACTAGCAGAGGCAAGCCATCATATCTGTCCTCGTTGTTCTGGCACTGGTGTTGTTCGTGATAATGAGTCTCTAGCGCTATCTGTACTACGTTTGATCGAAGAAGAAGCGTTAAAAGATAACACTGCGCAAGTTTTAGCGGTGGTACCAGTTCCTATCGCCTCTTACTTGCTGAATGAGAAACGCCGCTCTATCAGCCATATCGAACGCATCCAAGAAGTTAATATCACTATTGTTCCAAATTCTGATATGGAAACTCCTCATTTCGAGGTTATCCGTGTTCGCGAAGGTGAAGAGCAAGACATCCTGTCTTATATGGTACCTAAAAAGCTTGAAGCTCTAAAAGAAGCCGAAAGTAAAGAACCTTCAGAGGCAGATTTCAGACCAAAACGCATTGAAGAGCCAGCGCTGAAAGGCTTTGCTGCACCAGCTCAAGCGCAAGCAGCCCCAGCTCCAGCGCCAAAAGCGGCTCAACCTGTTGTAAAAGAAAACGTGGTTGAAGAAAGTGCTAAACCTGGTTTATTCAGTCGTATATTTAAAGCTATCGGCAGCCTATTCTCTGCACCTGTTGAAGAAAAGAGCACAGAAAAAGAGCAAGAAAAACCAGAAAACAAACGTAGCCAACAACCACGTCAACGTCGTGACCGCAACGACCAACGTCGCCGCAATAACCGCGATAATGCTAATCGTGACAAGAATAAGCGCAAGCCTGTTGCTGCTGAAAGTACTTCTGAAAAAGAAGTAACTCCGGCTGAACAGAGCAAACCGCAAACTCGTAAACCACGACAAGATCGTCGTAATAAGCGCGATGACCTAAAAACAGAAAAACTTGCAGAACAAGGTCAGCAACTTGCAGTAGAAGCACAACAAGCTGAACAAAAAGATGTTAAGACCGAAGAAAAAACGGCCAAAGTTAAAGAACGCCGTCAGCGCCGTAAACTGAATAAACAAGTTCGAGTGAAAGATCAAGCCGCTGCAAAAGAAGCAGTAGTAGCCAGCGCTTCACAAGATACAGCGACTGTTGCTGAAGCCATCGAAACTGTGAAAGCCGAGTCAGTCAAAGCCACTGAGCCAACAACGGTTGTGTCTGATGATGCCAATAACAAAGATGAGCAAAATCAGCGCCGTAATCGTCGTTCACCTCGTCACTTACGTGCAAGTGGTCAACGCCGTCGTCGCGGTCGTGACCGTCGCCCTAACCCATTCCGCCTTCGTAAAGGTGGAGTTGCATCACCAGAAATGGCGATGGGTAAAGTGATGCCTCGTTATGACCTAGCTAAAGCTCCAACTCAAGCACCTCGCCAAGAAGAGAAAGTTGAAGCTCCGGTTGTTGAAACCGTAGCAACAGTTGTAGCAGATACTACCACTAAGGTCATCGGTGGCTTCGCATGTCCAGAAATGGCAATGGGTAAAGTGATTATTCGCAGCGCCGCAGAACCAAAAGCTGAAACGCCAGTACAAGCACCTGTTGAGGTTGTTGTTGAAACACCACAACCAGTGGAAGTAGCTGAAATAGCGACGGTAAAAGAAGTTAAAACTCCAGAACTGGTTGAAAAACCAGCGGCAACTTCAAACATTTCACTACCTAAAACCATTAAAGCTCATGCTTGTGCACCGATGGCAAAAGCGCCAGGTTCAAACGAACTAAAAGAGATTGAAGTGGTTTCGGCTCCATTGCGTTCAGAACGCTATGAAGCTCGTGGTGCAGGCAGTCAAGTTGCCCGTAGCCAAGCAGGCTCAGCAATGAGTAAACCTCAAAGCATTTAGCATTAGCTATACCATCGAAAGGGCTGCTTTATTGCAGCCCTTTTTATTTATCTCGAGGAAACTATTTACCACAAATATGATTCAATACTTGCTTCATTATTGAACTTAATCACAGTTTTCTGTAGCATTCCCCGCTTCGAGCCGACGACGTTTCTCTTACTCCATTGCTCTTTTTTAATACATTTTGCTTGGATTACATTTAAGAGTGGACGGTTGGACTACATTCATTATTCGCAAACACTGAGTACTCATGTTCGAATTTCCAAAATTTTCTAAGCACTCTGTAAAAAATGATGTGCTTTCTGGTTTAACCGTTGCCCTTGCTCTGGTTCCAGAAGCTGTAGCTTTTGCCTTTGTTGCTGGTGTTGACCCAATGGTTGGACTATATGCCGCCTTTATTGTTGGTCTGATCACTTCTATTTTTGGCGGCCGCCCTGGTATGATTTCTGGCGCAACTGGCGCTATGGCCGTGGTAATGGTAAGCCTAGTTGCAACCCATGGTGTCCAATATCTTTTTGCGGCAATCTTATTTGCAGGGCTGCTGCAAATTACCGCTGGTATCTTCAAGTTAGGTAAGTTTATTCGCATGGTGCCTCACCCTGTGATGATTGGCTTCGTCAATGGCTTGGCAATTGTGATCTTCTTAGCTCAACTTGGTCAATTTAAAGCGCCAGATTTATCGGGGGCACTTAGTTGGTTGCCAAGCGATCAAATGTTCCTAATGCTGGGGCTGGTTGCTCTAACCATGGCGATTATTCATTTCTTACCTAAACTAACAACAGCCGTCCCTTCTTCGTTAGTGGCTATTGTGACCATCACGCTATTGGTCCAAGGTCTGGGTTTAGACACACGAACTGTGGTGGATTTCTTACGCACAATGTCTGGAAATGAAGCAGCAACGCTTGCTGGAACCTTACCAACATTCGCAATTCCAAGCGTACCGTTCACTTGGGAAACGCTACAAATCATTCTTCCTTATTCAATTATTTTAGCCGCAATTGGTTTAATTGAATCCTTGCTTACACTTACAGTATTGGATGAAATGACGAACACTCGCGGCCAGTCAAATCGTGAATGTGTCGGTCAAGGTTTAGCTAATGTCACTTGTTCAATGTTTGGCGCAATGGGTGGTTGTGCGATGATCGGTCAATCGATGATCAACGTAAACTCGGGCGGTCGCGGACGCCTATCTGGTATAGTGGCGGCAGTGATGCTGTTGTGCTTTATTTTATTCGCTTCAGCACTGATTGAGATGATCCCGCTAGCTGCACTGGTTGGTGTGATGTTTATGGTCGTGATTGGAACCTTCGAATGGGCAACGTTTAAACTTGCTCGCCGCGTACCGAAGCAGGACTTCTTTGTCATTGTATTGGTAACGGTAGTAACGGTACTCACTGATTTAGCCATCGCTGTGGCAGTCGGTGTGATTACATCAGCACTAATGTTTGCATGGGAACACGCAAAACATATTTACGCCAGTAGCCAAATCAATGCTGAAGGCTCTAAGGTTTATCATATTAATGGACCTATCTTCTTTGGCTCTGCAGCAAACTTCCTTGAGTTATTTGATGCACAAAACGACCCACAGGATGTCATCGTTGATTTCGCACGCTCACGAGTAGCTGACCATTCAGCAATTGAAGCCATTGAAACGATCGCCGAAAGATATACTGCGCTTGGGAAAACGTTGCATTTACGACATTTAAGCCAAGATTGTCGAGCTCTGTTACATAAAGCAGGTAGCTTGGTTGAAATTAATGTAAAAGAAGATCCTAGCTACAAAGTTGCCACCGATGTTTTAGCTGGCTAACTTACACATCTTCTCTTAAGAATAAGGCTTCCGATGGAAGCCTTATTACTTTTCACTTGCTGAAGATTCCAGCGTCCCATAGCATGATGTTCTTGCATCATGGACTGGACTATTCAATGAATTGGATTTTTTTCACCTTTCTGGCTGCTTTTATGCAGTCTTGGCGTAACGCATTCCAAAGCCGCCTCGCTGGTGAAGTAAGCACCACCGGCGTCACCCTTGCTCGTTTTTTATGGGCTAGCCCAATTGCAGCACTCTATCTTGCTTTTTTGTATGGCTTACAACCGACCGTAATGCCTACCTTTTCATCTACATTCATTACCTTTATTGTCGCTGCTGCGCTGATGCAAATTGTCGCGACTGCACTGATGGTTAAATTATTTAAGTTTAATAACTATGCAGTCGGTGCAGGTCTAGCAAAAAGTGAAGCACTAGTCGCCGCAATTTTAGGCATGATATTTTTTGGTACTAACTTATCGTTTTGGGGCTGGTTAGGCGTCATCATCGGTGGGGGCGGGGTTTTCTTAATGAGCACTCAGGGCAACCTGCGAAAAATGTCGCTAATGACCATTTTACTAGGACTAGGAAGTGGTAGTGCTTTTGCTCTTACCTCGTTGTGGATACGCGAAGCAAGCTTATCACTTGGGCTACCATTTCCTCACAGCGCTGCCTGGGTGTTGTTACTGGTTATCTCACAACAAACCTTGCTACTCACTACTTATCTATTCATTGCAGACAAACACACCTTAACGCAGTTATGGATGCGTCCTAAACTCACTTTATTAACCAGTACAAGCAGCTGTATTGGCTCAATTGGTTGGTTTAGCGCCATGTCATTGCAAGCAGTTCCTTACGTAAAAACACTCGGGCAAATTGAAATATTTTTTACGATGCTAATTTCTGTGTTTTGGCTAAAACAAAAAATAAAGATAAAAGATGGGTTTGGACTCATGCTTGTTGCTCTTGCTGCCATTTTGGTAATGTGGGGATAAAGCAATAAGCATAACCACATGATAATTAGAAATAAAAAAAGCCCTACCAAATGGTAGGGCTCGTGATTACTAGAGATGTTACGTGCTAGCGAAAACAACTCATAAAAGTATTACTTACTTTTTAGCTTTCTTTGCTTTTGGCTCTTCAGTTTTCTTAATTACTGTAGTGCCTTCAAATGTTTCGCCTTCAACGAATGCTTTACCGTAGTAAGAAGCGGTTAGAACTTCTTTCAACTCACTGATTAGTGGGTAACGTGGGTTAGCACCTGTACATTGGTCATCAAACGCTTCAACTGATAGTTGGTCTAGTTTCGCTAGGAAGTCAGCTTCTGGAACACCAGCTGCTTGAATTGATAGCGGGATATCTAGTGCAATTTTCAGCTCTTCCAACCATGCTAGTAGACGTTCAATCTTCTGAGCAGTGCGGTCACCAGCTTGGCTTAGGCCTAAGTGGTCAGCAACTTCAGCGTAACGACGACGAGCTTGTGGGCTTGCGTACTGAGAGAATGCCGTTTGTTTAGTTGGGTTATCGTTCGCGTTGTAACGTACAACGTTAGAGATAAGTAGTGCGTTAGCTAGGCCGTGTGGTACGTGGAATTCAGCACCGACTTTGTGAGCCATTGAGTGACACACACCTAGGAAAGCATTCGCAAACGCAATACCAGCGATAGTAGCCGCATTGTGTACTTTTTCACGAGCGATTGGGTCGTTTGCACCATTTGCGTAGCTAGATGGTAGGTACTCTTTAAGCATCTTAAGTGCTTGTAGAGCTTGACCGTCTGAGTATTCGTTCGCTAGAACTGACACATAAGCTTCTAGTGCGTGAGTTACTGCATCGTAACCACCAAACGCAGTTAGAGACTTAGGCATGTTCATAACAAGGTTCGCATCAACGATAGCCATGTTAGGAGTTAGTTCGTAGTCAGCTAGTGGGTATTTAGCACCAGTTTTATCGTCTGTAACAACCGCGAATGGTGTAACTTCTGAACCTGTACCTGAAGTTGTAGTAATACATACAAGCTCAGCTTTTTGACCCATTTTAGGGAACTTGTAGATACGCTTACGGATATCCATAAAGCGCATTGCTAGTTCTTCAAAGTGAGTTTCTGGGTGCTCGTACATAACCCACATGATTTTAGCTGCATCCATTGGTGAACCACCACCTAGAGCAAGAATCACGTCGGGTTGGAAGCTCTTCATTGCTTCAGCGCCTTTCTCTACGATTGATAGAGTAGGATCTGCTTCTACATCAAAGAATGTTTGAACTTCAATGCCTTGAGCTTTAAGAAGTTTAACGATTTCATCCGCGTAGCCGTTGTTGAATAGGAAACGGTCAGTTACTAGGAATGCACGTTTCTTACCTTCAAGATCGCTCATTGCGATTGGAAGGCTACCACGACGGAAGTAGATAGACTTAGGTAGTTTGTGCCACAACATATTTTCAGCTCGCTTCGCTACAGTTTTCTTGTTGATAAGGTGCTTAGGACCTACGTTCTCAGAGATAGAGTTACCACCCCATGAACCACAACCAAGAGTTAGAGAAGGTGCAACGTTAAAGTTGTAAAGGTCACCGATACCACCGTGAGTAGTTGGGATGTTTACAAGAATACGTGCGGTCTTCATTTTGTCGCCGAAGTAACGGATGCGATCAGCATTGATATCTTGGTTAGTGTACAGGCCTGATGTGTGACCGATACCACCAATCTCAACCATTTTCACAGCTTGCTCTACTGCGTTTTCGAAAGAAGACGCGCGGAACATACCAAGAGTTGGAGACAATTTCTCATGAGCGAATTCGTCATCGTAAGAAACTTCACCAATACCTTCACCAACAAGGATCTTAGTATCAGCAGGTACTTTAACGCCAGCCATTTCAGCGATTGCTGTTGCTGGTTGACCTACAATTTTCGCGTTTAGTGCACCGTCGATAAGCAGTACTTTACGTACCTTATCAGCGTCAGCTTTGCTTAATACATGAGCTTTATGAGTTGCGAAACGCTCTTTCACTTCATCATAAACTTCATCCATAACGATAACCGCTTGCTCAGAAGCACAAACTACACCGTTATCAAATGTTTTTGACATAAGAACAGAAGCTACTGCACGTTTGATATCCGCAGTTTCATCAATAACAACAGGAACGTTACCTGCACCAACACCGATAGCTGGCTTACCAGAAGAGTAAGCAGCTTTAACCATGCCTGGACCACCAGTTGCAAGGATAAGAGCAATGCCATCGTGCTTCATAAGTGCATTAGAAAGTTCTACAGACGGTTGATCAATCCAACCAATGATGTCTTTTGGTGCACCCGCAGCTACTGCTGCATCCAAAACAAGTTTCGCAGCATCGTTAGTCGAGTTCTTAGCACGTGGGTGCGGTGAGAAGATGATACCGTTGCGAGTTTTAAGAGAGATTAGAGATTTGAAGATAGCGGTAGAAGTTGGGTTAGTGGTTGGAACGATACCACAGATAATGCCAACTGGTTCAGCGATAGTCATTGTGCCGAACTCTTCGTTTTCTTCAAGAATGCCACACGTTTTTTCGTCTTTGTATTTGTTGTAAATGAACTCAGACGCAAAGTGGTTCTTGATTACTTTATCTTCAACAATACCCATGCCAGATTCTGCTACCGCTTGTTGCGCTAGAGGAATACGAGCTTGGTTAGCTGCTAATGATGCTGCGCGGAAAATTTTATCTACTTGCTCTTGAGAGTAAGTAGCGAATTCTGCTTGAGCTGCTTTTACGCGAGCTACGAGTGCATCAAGTTCAGCCAAATTTGTTACAGGCATAGTGGATCTCCTAAAAATAGAAAAATTAAAAACTCTTTATTAAGCACACAGTCTCTAAGGGTTAATTCTCTCAATGACTTAAGTAATCGTAGACTTAGTAAATTGCTTTCAGGACTGAGTATAATATTTCAGGGTATGAAAAAAATTGACTCAGATCAGTTCTGAAAAATTAATTACCCACTTAGGGGTAAAGCCCAACAAAAACAACAATTAAATCATTGAAAAATAAAAACAAAACAACAATGAGTCACATGATTAAAAAAGCTTCATTTGAACAACAAAAAATTTAAAAGCTAAAACATTTTGTAAAAAAGTTTCATTTTTGAACAATACAGGCAAAATTCATCGCCTTTTACGTGCTACTAACAGTATATCGACTATCGCTTTAAGCACCACCGACAGCTCTATATTTTATTAAAAATGTGCAGATGTTAACAATTGTGTAAAAACTAGCACCTTTAGCCCTCATGTCAAAAACAATTCACAAACATTAGCTGTGTCGAATTAGTTTTTCTCAGCAATGAAACGCCAATAACTTTAGTTTTTTTCATTCGTGATATTCTCTGGTTTGGCTTACATTACGTACGAAATATTTCATCTAAGTGATCGCTCCGAGACTGACGCCATGCAAACCATTGAGCTAGCCATTTTCTTACAGTTTTTCTTAGGTTTAGTCGCCGCAGTTAACCCTGTCGGTATTATGCCTATTTTTGTGTCCCTAACGGGGCACATGACACAAGAAGAAAAGCACAAAACAGCCGCTACTGCGAATATTGCTGTTGCTGTGATCTTAATTGTTTCGCTTCTCGCTGGGCAGCTTCTTTTAGATATGTTCAGTATTTCACTCGACTCATTCCGTGTTGCCGGTGGTCTGCTTTTGTTAAGCATCGCGTTTTCAATGATGAGTGGTAAGTTAGGTGAAGATAAGCAGAACAAACAAGAAAAATCTGAATACATTAGCCGCGAGCAAATTGGGGTAGTACCTCTTGCCATGCCATTAATGGCTGGCCCAGGTGCCATCAGTTCGACCATCGTTTATGGTTCACGTTATCCAAGCCTGTTTGATACCGTCGGGATCGCCATTACCATTATTGTGTTTAGTTTGTGCTCATGGATGCTGTTTCGCTCAGCGCCATACATTGTCAGACTGCTAGGTCAAACAGGGATTAACGTAATTACGCGGATTATGGGCTTAATTCTCGGTGCACTTGGTATCGAGTTCATCGCTAACGGATTAAGAAACTTGTTCCCAGGATTGGCGTAACACTCTATTAACGCTATGATATTGCGACCTACCTACTGTGTCGCAATATCATGTCTCAGCAATCTATTAAGCATCACCTTTACATCATCATTTTTGGTACTCATACCAAAGCGGGCCGGGCTTTTGATTTATCACTGATCATTGCAATCATGATATCTCTATCGATACTCATTTTGGAGTCAATCCCCGAAGTAGCTCAGGTATGGGGATCATGGCTACGATATGGTGAGTATGCATTTACCACGCTGTTCACACTCGAATACCTGCTGAGGTTGTACTGTTCACCAAAGCCTAGTGCTTACGCAAAAAGTTTTTATGGCGTTGTAGACCTTCTTGCTATTTTGCCTACGTATATTGCATTTTTCTTCCCTGGCGCCTCGTTTATGGGCGTAATTCGCCTACTGCGTGTGTTGCGTATTTTCCGCATCCTCAAGCTGGTTCGTTATTTACAAGATTCAAATATTTTGCTTCGTTCATTAATGATGGCAAAAAGAAAAATATTCATATTTTTCAGTGCAGTTGCCATTCTTGTGACTATATTTGGCGCGTTAATTTTTGTGATTGAAGGGCCAGAGCACGGATTTAACAGCATACCCGAAAGTATTTACTGGGCGATTGTGACGATTACCACCGTTGGTTATGGCGATTTGGTTCCCAAAACTGCACTAGGCCAAGGTATTGCCGCAATGACGATGCTATTAGGGTATTCGATTCTGGCAGTACCAACCGGCATCATTACCGCTGAACTGAATAATGAAATGCACTCACACCGCCAGTTAGTCAAATGCCCAAATTGTTCACAAAGCGGTCATGAATCAGACGCCTTATTTTGCAAGCATTGTGGTAGCCAACTAGCAGATCCAGAGAAGAGAGTCGTTCCAATTGAGAGCCATCAAAAAGAAGAGCGCCTTTAGGCGCTCTCGGTAGAATACGTTTTTCTGAAAAACAATACTTATTTCTTTTCAGCCAGGATAATGCGTAAAGTACGGCGTAATGGCTCAGCAGCACCCCACAAGAGTTGGTCACCAACCGTAAAGGCATTTAAGAAATCATCACCCATTGCCATTTTACGCAAGCGGCCAACAGGAATTGACAATGTACCCGTCACTTTTGCTGGGCTTAGTTCTTGAACGGTAATATCACGATCATTTGGAATCACTTTAACCCAATCATTGTGGGTAGCAATCATCTCTTCAATCTCGTCCATTGGCACATTTTGCTTTAGCTTAATCGTCAATGCTTGAGAGTGACAACGCATTGCACCGATTCGCACACAGGTGCCATCGATTGGGATTGGTGAAGATTGAAGACCGAGGATTTTGTTCGCTTCAACGCCCGCTTTCCACTCTTCTTTGCTTTGACCATTATCACGTTTAACGTCAATCCAAGGGATAAGAGAACCTGCTAGTGGCGCACCGAATTGATCCGTTGGGAAAGAAGACGAACGCATGGTTTCCGCAACTTTTCTATCAATGTCCAAAATAGAGCTTGATGGATTTGCAAGCTCTGAGCTGACTGAATCATTAATAACGCCCATTTGTGAAATAAGCTCGCGCATATTCTGCGCGCCTGCGCCAGAGGCCGCCTGATAAGTCATGGCACTAGTCCACTCGACAAGACCTTTTTCATACAGACCACCTAAGCCCATTAACATTAGGCTGACGGTGCAGTTACCGCCAACAAACGTGTTGGTGCCAGAATGAATGCCTTGCTGGATTTGTGCTAAGTTAACAGGATCTAAAGTGATGATGGATTCTTTGTTCATACGGAGGGTGGATGCCGCATCGATCCAATACCCTTTCCAACCCGCTTGTCGTAATGCCGGGTAAACCTTTTCAGTATAGCTACCACCCTGGCAAGTAATCACCGCATCGAGTTGTTTTAGGCTATCAATATCGTAGGCGTCTTGCAGAAGACCCGCTTCTTTTCCTAAAGAAGGGGCAGGAATACCGATTTGGGATGTACTGTAAAAAACAGGCTCAATCAGATCGAAGTCTTTTTCTTCAACCATACGCTGCATCAATACAGAACCGACCATACCACGCCAACCAACTAAACCTACTCTCATCGCGCTAACTCTCCGTGTATCTAAAAAAGTAAAAAAATGTACCCCACCATCTATAAGTGGTTCAGCATAAAATCTCAAGACTTTCTTGGTAAAAATCATCACTTTTTGTTCTGAAATACCCCTTATTCACCAAAAATGGCCAAGAGTTAGGAAATCACCATTTAAGTCGTTATTCAGAATTTAATAATAAACCAGACGCTAAATTATCACGCTCTTGTTACACAATAAAACCATGTTACAAAACATTTCGCTCTATTAACTTTAACCAAAAGCAACATTTAATGCTATTCATTAACGATGCAGACGACATGAATCACATACGAGAGGTTTAATGTCGATATATTATTCTGGGTGATGTAAAGTGCAGGCGAACTCAGTGAGGGCATGAAGATGCCTTTGGCTCATAAATCTGACAAGAGGCTCTTTTATGACGCAAGTCCCCCAACGCCTGCCAAGCATAATGCAAGTTATTATTGCGCTAGGCTTATTCCTATTACTCGCATTTTCGTTTACTGCTCAACTCGATTTACCTATCCAACTCGCTCTATATATTGGTTGGTTTATCATCATTGTGTTGGGTGTTAGATTGGGTCACCAATATAAAGATTTAGAAAAAGCAGCACTTAATGGTATTTCTAACGGCTTAGGCGCTGTGTTAATACTTTTAGCCGTTGGTGCACTAGTGGGGACTTGGATCTCTGGCGGAATCGTACCAACCATCATTTATTATGGCCTTCAGGCAATACATCCTTCGATTTTCCTTCTTGCCACAATGATTATCTGCTCTCTGACTGCGTTAGCGACTGGTACATCATGGGGCGCAGCAGGTACAGCCGGCATTGCAATGATGGGTATTGGACAAGGTCTAGGTGTTCCTGCGCCAATAACTGCTGGTGCTGTACTATCTGGCTGCTATTTTGGCGATAAGATGTCACCGTTGTCAGATTCAGTGATTCTTGCTTCATCAATGTCGAACGTTGAAGTCATGGAGCATATCAAAGGGATGCTGCCCATTGCTTTAATCAGCTACATCATTACTGGCATCATGTTTACACTGTTTGGCTTCCATTACGCAGGTAATGTCGATATGTCTCAGGTTCAAGGTGTTATTAAAGCCATGGAGACACAATTCTACATTACGCCGTATTCATTTGTTCCTGTATTGATTGTCCTTGGCCTGTTGGCTATGCGTATGCCGTCTTTCCCTGTCATTAGCTTCGGCTCATTGCTTGGTATTATTTGGGCGGTGATGATCCAAGATGTCGATTTCCTACGCGCTTTCAATACCGCTTGGGCTCCTTATAGCATTGAATCTGGCGTTGATTTTATCGACTCGATACTAAACCGTGGCGGTATGTCATCAATGTTAGGCTCAGTCGCTGTGATCGTATTTGGTCTTGGATTTGGTGGTTTACTGGATAAAGTTGGAGTTTTAGAAACCATAGCTAAGCTATTCGAGCGCCGTGTAACAAGCGCAGGTTCTCTGGCTACTAGCACAATTGGTACGGCATTTATGGGTAACGTTTTCGGCTCTGCAATGTATGTATCCTTGATACTGACGCCTAAAATCTGCGCGAAAAACTACGACCGATTAGGTTACCAACGCAAGAATCTATCACGTAATGCCGAATTTGGTGGCACCTTAACTTCAGGCATGGTTCCATGGAGTGATAATGGTATATACATGGCGAGTATTTTAGGTGTTGCAACTCTTTCTTATGCGCCCTTCATGTGGTTAAGTTTTGTGTGCATCATCGTCACCATATTTACCTCATATATGGGTTGGTTCGTTGATAAGTGTGACCCTACAACACCAACAGAAACCGATGAAGAACTTGCCGAACTCAGCTTAAAAAAACAGTCCGTTTAGCTAAGAAATCTGTTTCACAAATAAAAAGCTGAGCCCATTTTGGTGCTCAGCTTTTTATTTGTTATTTGTCTAAATGAAGCCGCGCACTCTCAATGGCAGAAGATAGATATTTAGCCAAAAGGTGAAGTTGTTCTTCACTAGGTATTGAACCGTTATCTAACACCTGTTCAATCTCATACGAGATCTGCTTTAAACCTTCAGCACCTAAATTTGCTGCCACACTTTTTAAGCTATGTACTCGCCTTCGAGCCCCTTTTCTATCGGAATGAATTAACGACTCAAGTTGCTCTGCATCTTGACTATGATCTTGAATAAAGACACCGAGTAACATTTGTACTGAATCGTTATCTCCATTTAGGGCATCTAGCATCTGCTGCACATCCACCTTTGACTCAGCATATTTAGGCGTTAACGCTGCCGTATCAATAACTTCATTTACCTCAGCCTTCTGTACGTTAGGTTCTTTTACAACGGTTCCTTCTTCATCTGGCTCAACCGTTTCCGAGCTTACCGCCACTTGACTCGAAATGCTTAACAACCAGCCCATCAACAACATTGCGATGGCACTAATAGCGGTGATCACATAACCATATGATTTGAGCAAATAATGATATTGATCCTCAACATGGGTAATTTGTTGATAGATAGAATGACGCAATAAGTTCTGTACTAAATAGGCTCCTTGGGCATATTGGTTCAGTAGTTCCGAAGCTTGTGCTAACGACTGCTCTAATTCTTGCTTTTGCGCTAGAGGCAACTGTTGAGCTTCAACATAGAGCCTATCTAATGTGCGATATATTTGAGGATTTTGCTCCATATCGCTAAACATCGCTTCAAATACATAGGCACCCAAAGTCGTATATTTTTGTTGTACTTCTGGGGGAGTAGTCGGCTTATCACGCAATAACTTCAACTGTTCAACTAACTCTTGAATCTTTAACTCAATCGACAAATAAGATCTTGTTAATTGGATATATCGATCTGTTACGTGCAACAGTTGCTGAATATCAGGCTGAAAAAGATGTACCCGGTGCTCCACCTCAAGCTGTAAACGTAGCGAATAGAGTAACTGAATATTCAAAGCCAAGTCATTAGCACGAGCGGAACGGTACGGTTCTTTGAAATAAAGTGAGCTTCTTAATTCATCAACGCTATTGCCGAGCTCTTCTACTGCTGACATTGTTTGGTAACTGGAATGGTTCTGCCAATAAACAGTACCAATCAAAGCTGCCCAACCGAAAAGGATCAACAGATAATATCTGACTTTAATACCATTCCATTTCCTATAACCAAACACTTGCGCTACCACATCTAATTTACAATTAAATACAAGCATATACCTAAAGTAGTGAGCCTGCTCTGTTACCGATTAAAACGATGACAAAAAAAGAGAGCCATCTCAAGCTCTCCTTCTCATCAGTTTTTAGCGATTTCGTGTTAGTTGATCACGTAGGTTAGGCGGTGTCCCTTTGATGGTCAACGTGTCCGTCTCTGGGTCGTAAAAAATACGCTCACCCAGCAACAGGCTATCAAAGCTAACATTTAGTCCCCCACCAGCACCAACAAATTTAGTTAGCTTACGTACGGTAGAACGATCACCGGGAAAACTGTCTTCAAGATCATAGCCATGCGCTGCAGTATACTCTAGGAAACTGGTTCCATCTTGGCTTGGTAACAGTTCACCAGACAACTCGCGAACTTGAATCTCTTCGCCTGCTTTAATCTGTTCGTTACAGTAGTCGTACACTTGCTTTTTGTAATTTATCGCTTCATCTTTTTCTAGCTTAGAATCAGAGCAGAAATCTTGCACCGCTTGCATCAATACTTGGTTTTGAACCTTGGTATCTAAACCTACATCAGCTTGCAGAAAATCTAAAAAGAAATCAGATACTTTGCGCCCTACACGCCCTTTGATATAAGCAAGGTAACGATTCGATTCTTTGTCGGTTTCAAAGCTGGATAAGTCAATACGAGCAACAATATCCATTTTGCTAATATCGAGATAATCGGTGGCACTAATATCCAAACCTTCAGTCACTTTCAAACTTTGGTTAAGAGGCAGGATCCCGATAAATAAGTAATCGGTCGCGAGAGACTGATATTCAGCCATCACTAAAATACCTTCATCGGCAAAAGGATATTTTGACAATTCTTCTTTTAGTCTCTGGGCACTAACTTGAGAAAAATCATAAAAATTACGCTCACCTTGGCGAAGTTCCTGCAACCAAGTTTGAAAATCACTGTCAGATTTAAACGAACCAAAGCCTTTACCTGCCTTCGAGTTAAATACGCGATGCAGCTCTGCGACTAGGTTTTCTGTGGAAGTATCATTATCTAAAGATTGTGAGCGGTACTTAACAACCAGCTCGTCTTGTTCATTTTTGCTCAGTTGGTGCAAAATCACGTTGGTAAGGTGAAGGCTCATAGTGAAATTATCATCGTTCTGGTTTCAGTTGTAAGGCATTGTAGGTTATCATAAGCCGCTTTTACTATCATCATTAGAGTCTTTATGCCAATTACATCTAAATACAGCGACGAGAAAATTGAAACGATTTTGACTGAGGTTGCTGCCATTCTCGAAAAACACAGTGCCTCTCCAGAGCTCACTCTTATGATTGCGGGAAATATTGCAACCAATGTCTTAAACCAGAACGTTGCAGCTTCACAACGCAAGACGATTGCTGAAAAATTTGCTCATGCTTTAATGTCGTCTCTAGAAGACAACACCCACTAATAAGAATGTATAGATAGAAATCACATGGTAGATAGCGAAAATACATACGGTGAACGCGTATCACGTTTGGTTGGTTGGGGGCATTGGTTTGCTTTCTTCAACATAATAGCAGCGATGCTTATTGGTACTCGATACATTGTCCAATCACCATGGCCTGAAACCTTGCTGGGGCAATTTTACCTGGCGTTTTCATGGGTTGGGCATTTTGGGTTTCTTGTTTTCGCTCTCTATCTACTCGTGCTATTTCCTCTGACATTTGTCATTCCGTCACGCAAACTATTTCGTTTTGTAGCGGTTTGCTTTGCTACCCTAGGCTTAACGACTTTATTGATCGACACTCAAGCCTACCAAGCAATCAATCTCCATTTGACCCCAATAGTATGGGAGTTACTGTTTACCGATGAAGCCAGTACGATCAGCGCTGACTTGCAACATTTATTTGTTGTCATGCCGCTCATTTTTCTGTTGCAGCTTGGCTTGTCCGAATGGGTGTGGCGTAAACAAAGAAAATTATCACACAAGCACGTTGGTCGCCCAATCGCAGCTGTCTTTTTTGTAAGCTTTATTACTAGCCATTTGATATACGTTTGGTCTGACGCTTATTTAGAAAGTTCTGTGACCAGTCAAAAATCGAATTTTCCTCTTTCCTATCCAATGACAGCAAAATCATTCATGGAAGAGCATGGGTTATTTAACCGTGACGAATATCTAAAACGCTTAAAAGACAAGCCTGATAATGTTGACCTGGTTCGTTACCCTATCGAACCACTTAAATTTGAACGCAGAGCCAATAACCTGAACATTTTACTCGTTAGCGTGAACAATTTAAGAAGCGATGTATTGACACCAGAGATCATGCCAAGTGCTTATCAATTTGCCAGCCAAAACTTGAAATTCAATAATCATTACAGTTCAAGTAATGATATGTTTGGTATTTTTGGCCTCTTTTACGGTCTGCCTAGTAGTTATGCAAGCAGTCTTCGCTCTCAAGGTGAATCACCAATATTGATTAATGTTCTTCAGCAGCAAAACTACCAATTTGGTCTGTTCAGTGGTGATAATTTTGATGACTCACTCTATGAAGAGACGGTATTCAGAAACCTGAATGTATCAAAAGCACCATTCAACAAAAACAGTAGTCATGACGAACAAACTATTGAACGCTGGGCGAAATGGGTGCCACAACAGGCAAATAAACCTTGGTTTAGTTACTTGGAACTTACTACGGTTGATAACTTTAATGATTTTGATGAATCACCGACCGAAAGTAGTACCAGTGACCGTTTAAGAGCTGGCTATAATAACTCGGCAAATTCCGCTGACAAAGAACTCGGACTACTGTTTAACAAGCTAGAAGAATTACAACTGCAAGCAAATACTGTTGTCGTGATCACTTCTAATCATGGCGCCGAATTTAATGAGACTAAAACCAATAGTTGGGGCGCAAATAGCAACTACAGCCGCTACCAATTACAGGTTCCGATGATTATCCATTGGCCTGGTAAAGTCGCAGGGGAATATTCACATCGCTCAAGTCACCTCGATTTTTCAGTAACTCTGCTTCAAGATCTACTAGGAGTTTCTTCTAACCCAACCGATTTTAGCAGTGGCAGAAACTTGTTTAATGAAAGCAAGAGAAAGTGGATTTTGGCTGGAGACTCAAGAGAATTAGCGCTCATCACTGCAAAGCAAACCACGGTTATCGACAAATTTGGCAACTTCAAGCTATTTGATGAAAACTATCAGCGCCAGAGCAATACCAGCCCAACGCTACCAGTGCTGATGCAAGGCTTAACCGAACTGCAGCGTTTTTATGCTAAAGATAATTAAATCAAGCTGTTAGAACTATTGTCTCTTGACGATAAAAAGAAAAATGAGTAAATTACGCAAATCGGACTGTAGCGCAGCTTGGTAGCGCACCGTCATGGGGTGTCGGGGGTCGGAGGTTCAAATCCTCTCAGTCCGACCATACACCTAGAAAAGAGGGCTTCGGCTCTCTTTTTTATATAAAAAATATATACCTTTTGATAAAAAACACCATTAAGCGCACACAAAACAACCAAACGGTCATTTTGGCACTTTACAAGTGAAAACAGTATCGCTAATATGCGCAACAACACGGAGAGATGGCTGAGTGGTCGAAAGCACCGGTCTTGAAAACCGGCAAGGGTTTGTAGCCCTTCTAGGGTTCAAATCCCTATCTCTCCGCCACATTCAAGAGATAACCCACTGGAAACAGTGGGTTAT
>NZ_JAAZTU010000013.1 GCF_012395185.1 Vibrio aestuarianus | reverse complement strand
TATCAAAACAGATAATGATGGAAACATTATTCAAAATATTATTTTAAAAGATGAAAGTATGAATTCACATAGTGCTTTTACTTTATCATTCAAAATAATTTATTGCTTCTTAAATAGATGCTACTTTTGGTTAAGAGAAGGTCGTAGTGCACTTAAGTCAAAAATAGAAAAATCCGTTTCTCATAGCGAATACATTTCATTATTAAGATATTATAATGATAGCACTGCATTCAACTTTGAAATCGGTTACGTTGATATATTATTTTCTGATGAGGAAAAGCTATATTATAAAGTTTACTATCATAATATGACAACGTATCAATTATATAGCAAGTTATAATTAATAAAAGCATACGAAATAGATTCGGGCTTTTTTTAGGCCGAATTACGCAACAAAACCTAAAATTTACCTGTTTCTATGTTATTTAAAAGGGCGTTGTTTCACAAATAATTAAACTAATCAACAACGCCCTTGATACATGCCGAAAATCGAACAATTATGCTTTCAAAAGATATAGATACTACCTTATTTAGCGGTACCTGATGGATATTAGAAAGTCAATGAATCGATTATAAGAAGGTTACCTAACATCTCCAATTTTTATCAGTGATAATCTTAGAGTTGCGCCACCATCACCATCTTCTTCTGTGCTAGAAAAAACCTCTTCTCTTCCATTGGGACTCAAACTCCAGGTGTAATCCATGTTTCCAATCATATCGTCACTGCCGCTGTCCTCTTCCATTATTTTGTTTTTGGTTTCTATCGTAATATCATCTGAGTACGATAAGAATTGCACTTTAAATGGAACTCTAAAGGTAGTATTCTCATTTACCGCCATCTTCCCCTGTGCAACACTCCATATAGGATAGCGAGTATCATTTATTAATACATAAATGTCACCATACGGTTCAATTTGATCACCCGCTCCATCTATTGTATTGAATGTTAGCTCACCTCGTAATTCATATTCTGCCTGACCAGCTATAGGTTCCTCTAATGCGCCGGTACGATGAATAGTTACGTAGCTGTTGGACTGTGGAAATTCACAGCGAGTAATTTCTGCGCTGTCTGATGCAGAGAAATCTAGGGTTTCGAAGCCAAAAATCTTTCCTTTAGCAAGGCAGTCATCTACCTCGAACATATCGATCTCACTATCACTGTAGTCCGCATCTGTTAACGTAGCAAAAACCATTAATTTATTCTTGTTAACATTAAAGCTTCCAGTTTTAAAGCCGTTAGCGTTTTCTCCGTCCATGTGAAACTCCGATGTTCTAGTTTCTAGACGGCTTCTATCGTAAAGAGGGATAGCGGGTCCCACAAGATAAGGGACAGTAATATTATCGAAAACCTCCACCAAATCATCGGGAAGTAGGTTTGCTATATTACCTATAAGCCTAGTGGCAGTAATCATTTGGGAGTCCGGCATAACATATAATTGACCAAACAACTCTGCTCCGGGAGATATCATGTCTTTATTTGATGGATCTGCGAAAAAACCATCGTTAAAGAAATCCCAATATCCACTATGAGTTACATACTTTTTATTTTCTGCTTCTAGATATTTGTCTTCTAATTTGTGTACGCTCGCACCTAGCATGAATACACCTGAGGCGTCGTTAAGGTAGGAATAGATAAGAGCCGCCGCCACTACTGGATCCATATCTTCCCAGTCTTCTCCTAAGGCCGAAAGTATCGAATCAATAACTTCTTCCATATCTCTATCACCATCACTGGTGCTTAGTTTATGGTAGCCTGACCTCGCTACAAGAGCCGCTAATACTCCGGGAATGTTGCCGTTATTATCGATTGTAGGGTCTACCAAGTACTTTAAGTCGTTATTATCTTGAATAGGAAGCATTGATAATAATGCAGAAATGGTTTCATCATCAATTTCAGGGTCTACCAAGTACTTTAAGTCGTTATAATCTTGAATAGGAAACATTGATAATAATGCAGAAATGGTTTCATCATCCATCTCAGAGTCTACCAAGTACTTTAAGTCGTTATTTTTTAACGGATGCTCATCATTGTCTATCGCATACTCTTCTACCCCATTACAGATGCTTGGCCTAGATAGGTCATCCAAAATGCCATCCACTTCATCATTAAGGTTGCACTCAATCTTCAATCTCGATGGTGGATTATCTCCCTCTGGAAGGGTAAATTGGACCGAGACTAATTGAGGTGACATAAAAGCTTGAGATTGTGGCCTATTGGAAGAGTCGTATACCGTTATAACTTTGTTTTCTTCCAAAGCATTCTCAGGGAGACGAATTTTAATTGTCCCCGATATTTCAGAATTCTGGAGGTACCCGTGCCCCTGCTGGTATAACTTCTCAGGATGCTCTAATAAATCTACATATGCTTCCGGAGGGGTTCCTACTCGCAACCCATCAAAGTTGGCAAATAGTAAAGCGGCATTAAATTGATACGTGGTTGCTTCCTCGGATACTGCTGGAGATACTTCAGGTTTCCAAAACACATAAACCCACTCATCATCGTCTATCTCGTCTTCAAACTTACATTTAGCTCTATTGTGGGCGTATAAAATGTATTTACCCTCAGTATTACTATCACAAACACTTTCTTGCTGTTGAATTGAGTAAGTATTCATCGTACCTTGACCATTAAATCTTATTCTTACGCTCCCGAAAGCGCTCGACTCATCATGATCTATTAAAGTGTAGTTTAGGGTAATCATCCCTTCGGCATTTATATCCTTAAATCTATGCTGCTCTCCCATTATCATCGTTCCCTCTGCGGTATTAGCCGGGATAGTCAAAACTTCTTCCTGCCAGAATCTAGTATCTACCATGTCAACAGTAACCCTAACATACCTCTCATAATCTACTGGTGCGGGAGCATATACAGCACCTGTAACAGCTGCATCTCCTGAGGGAAGTTTTTGCTGAGCAAAACTAGGGGTTGCACCAAGCATCCCCAAAAATAGCGAACAAAACAATACACTTATTTTACGCATATCCATTTTCCTATAAATTTGTTTAGAAAAAATTTTCATAACTCGACATTCCGCTAGGTCGAGCATATGAATTTTGATATTTAAACAAAATAAATAAACATATTAATTAATATTATTGATATATTTGACAATATAAATAAATATATTTAACAGTTAAGGATTCCAAGTGAAAAATCAAGTGCAATTAATTATTATTTAATGACCAAAGAAAAATTTGGTTATAGAGATTTAGTTTCTAATCAAGGGATAGCATTATCAAAAAATCCTATTCGACTATGCATGGAGCCTTACTACCGGAACAAAAATAAAGCATACATAGTCTTAGATTCGTACTGGAGAGTTTATTGCTAGGTGAAGAAGCTATATTAGCAATACCTAAGTATGGTTATAAAACATGAATGGACATTATTAATAAAGATAATATTTGAATAAGTATTATAGAAACATCATATTTTGTCTTTTCTTTATTTCCTAAATCATCAACTCTATTTTTAAGTTCGCTCAGCTACCGTTGTCACACTCTCATTATTCATGCATTAGCAAGCGAGCCAAAACGGTCAACGTCTCGTTCAAGAAACTAAGACTAAAGGAGTAACCAAGCATGAACGCAAGGATACTGTAATGACTAAGAGTAAATGGAGTTATCTTTTTTTGCTTTCAGATATCAGCAACTACCGCTCTTTGCAACAAAGTCGACCAACCTACAAAACTTATACTGATAATCCAAGATGTAATAATTATTCACAATTGGTCTCGTGATAATCCCAAATAGAAGTATTATTCATAATTAGCCTTGTGAAGACGATGTGAAAACGGTGTAAAAACAGAAAAGGAAATAGTGTAATGGCACCATTCAATAACAGGGCATCAACTCAATAAAAATCCAAGCAAGGAGCTAAATCTGAATATAGGTAAATCAAGCGATTAACATACAGTTCAATCTGAACTCACGAATACAGGTGATTAAATTATTTATTTAATCACCGTTTAAAATGATAACTATACCCAAACTAATTGAAGTTGCAGGTAGGTGGCAAGTTATTTCATCGCCATGAGCATAGAAAAACTATGTGATTAGGGTGAACGGATATAGTCAACATCGCTGTAGTTTCAAACAGGAAGTTAATAATAATGAATAAATATAAAAAAATCTTACCAGTGATTTTATTTTCAATAATAGGAATTCACTCATTACCGGCATATAGCCACGGTTACGTGAATAAACCCGCAGCACGACAAATAATGTGCAAATATCAAGGTGGGGGGAATTTTTGGAATGGGGGGCTAAATAATGCGGCCTGTAAACAAATACAAGGTAGTGCTTTTTTTACTACACCTCATGGTGTAAATCATAATGTGACTTCATATGATAATTTGAATAGTGTAAAAGCTAGTATCCCTAGAGGCACATTATGTTCTGCAAATAATGGAGCTTACACAGGCCTAGATACACCTCATCCAGATTGGATTAAAACCAAAGTCGAACCTGGTTCTACTTTACAATATGAGTTTATGGCAACGGTGCCTCATGATCCAAGTTTTTGGGAGTTTTATATTACAAAACCAAACTTTAATTCAGCAACAGATACTCTTGGTTGGGAGGACTTAGAATTAATTCATCAGGAAAGCTCACTTCGAGCGACGAACGGCATTTATAGAACACAATTTCAGCTACCCAGTAATCTAAGTGGTAATGCCATTCTTTATACACGTTGGCAACGTAAAGACATTGCTGGGGAAGGTTTTTACAATTGTAGTGATTTAGATTTTGGTGGAGATACTTCTAATAATCAGGACACATGGATACCGATAAATCAAAGTTTTGTAAGTATTGATGATCAAAGTTTAACTCTAGGTGATCGAGTTACGTTTCGAGTTTTTGATAACACAGGACATGAAATAATCACCGAGGAAGTGTTAATAAATTCAGCTAATATGATGGGATTAACATGGGCTAAAACCATTGCGGAAAATATCAACTCTCAGTCTGAGCACATTTCTGTGGGTATACTGAGTAATGGTACTGTTCAACTAAATATTCATGATGTTCTCTCAAATAAAGTTTACTCAAATGATACGTCTATCTCGAGAGCTGTAATGGAAGTTACTCCTCATGATACTTCGGGAGAGAATAGAGCTCCGATAGCTGATGCTGGAAGAAATAAAAGAAACATTATGTCACCAACGGAACAAAGCATTACGTTATCTGGACGGAAATCTTCAGATCCTGATAGGGACACATTAAGTTATAGCTGGCGACAAATTGCCGGTAACGCTGTAACACTCAAAAATAGAAATAAAAAAAATGCTCAAGTAGACATCCCTGCATTGAGTGAAGACCAGACATTTACATTTGAATTAATGGTAAGTGATGGCCAAATTACAGATACAGATACTGTTCAGATTAAAGCCCTAGCATCGAACTCTATCGTTGGTGAAAAACCTGAAGCGATTATTAATATAGTTGGAAAAACGATCAATAAAAGAACCAAATTTGATGGTAGTTCATCATCTGATAGCGATGGAAATATTATATCGTATAAGTGGTCATTAACTGGTCCTACTGGAGAAAATTTAACATCACAGATTAATAATCAAAATAGCCAAGCCACTTACTTTAAAGCAAAAGTTGCTGGTGAGTATAAAGTGTCATTAAAAGTAACAGATGACAGTGATAATGTATCATCAAAAGTTAAAACGTTTACTATTAAAGACAATAATGATGGCGGTGAGCTAGAAGGGCTACAACATTACCCCGATGGTTTAGAATCTTATACTTTTGGTACTAAAGTGATAGGCACTGATGGTTATAATTACCAATGTCAGCCATTTCCTCATGGCGGTTGGTGTAAACAGTCCCCACTTTACTACGCACCAGGGACAGGCCTTGCGTGGCAAGATGCATGGGTGAAAATTAATTAATCAGCCAACTAAGGCTTTGCTGCAGCGCTCAATATAGCAAGTCTTTTGATACAGCTAAACAGCTCGGTGGCTTTTAAGCATACCGAGCTGCTGTTATTTAGCTCGCAACGGCCAAGCGAGGCATGGGTTTGTCGTTAATTGGCAGATGTATCAAAGCGGCAAGCAATGCTAGCACCACCGTCGACCACCAAATAGGCTCATAAGAACCATAGTAATCATAAATACGACCACCAACCCATGCTCCTAGAAAGCTGCCCACTTGGTGGGTAAAGAATACTAAACCGTAAAGGGTAGAAAGGTAACGAGCACCGAAAATTTGACTTACCAAGCCTGAGGTTAATGGTACAGTCCCTAGCCAACAAAAACCAATCGCTGCGCCGAATATGGCTGCGGTTTGCTCAGTCACGGGTAATGTCACAAACCCGCCAATCACCACAGTTCGCATCAAATAAAGCGCAGTCATCACATAACGTTTATTAAAACGATCGCCCATGACTCCCCAAAAATAAGAACCAAAGATATTGAAGATACCCACATAGGCTAAGGCCATAGCCGCACTTGAGGCAGGTAACTGTTTGTCTGCCAAATAACTTGGTAAATGAGTAGCAATAAACATCACGTGGAAACCACATACAAAGAATCCAGCATGAATTAACCAATAACCTCGATGCGCAAATGCCTCTATTAAAGCTTGTTTCAATGTTTGTTGCTTGACCAAACTCTGTATTGAATTGGTTGGCGGATCTACTTTTTTCATAAATAGCGCAAAGGCAATCATAGCACTACATAACATCGCAAATATTTGCAAAGTGCCTTGCCATCCAGCATCAGCCAATAAAGTTTGCGCTCCGGGGATCATCACAAACATACCAAATGAGCCCGCGGCGGTGGTGAGTCCAAATGCTTTTGCCGCATGTTCTGCAGGAACCACTTTAGCTACTGCACCAAGCACAATGACATAGCTAGTCGCACTGAGCCCTAAACCGACCAAGCCCCCTAACGTCAGGTACAGTAAACTAGGTGTTGCCGCAATAGAGGTCAAATACAAACCTAGCGCATAACTAATAGCCCCAAGGATAATAATGCGCTTTGCCCCCCAACGGTCAGCAGCCATTCCAACAAAAGGCTGGAACACACCAAACAGTAAGTTTTGTAAGGCGATAGCAAAACTGAAGAACTCTCGTCCCATCGAAAAATGTTCCGAGATAGGCAGCATAAAAATGCCGAAAGATTGCCTAATACCAAGACAGATGATTAGGATGCCGATCCCTAACCAGACTAAAAGGGGAAATCTAAAAATACTCATAAGTTGTTCTCGTAAGTAGTGTTGAGCAAAACACGACCTATATAAAGGATTCGTTAGTGGTGTGTAGAGTGTGCACTATGGCTATGGTGAGCAACGTTATGATGTGAATGCTCACTTTGTTGGTGACAAACACTATTCATAGCTTGCTCAGCTAGCAGTTGTAATAACCTTGGTGAATGGTGAACCACGACCAATGACAACACCAACAACAGAGTCATCCTCATCAATTGAGCCCAAATAGATTGCGATGACATACGCCCGAACCTCGTTTTAAATAGTCCAAATCGATAACCTAACTCATAGGGTTAACGAAAAAATGAGCACGCATCTTAGAGACAAGTTCACCATCAAGCTAATGACGATTAGTGAATAATACTATGTGTTTTTTGCATAGTATTCCGAGCCAATACACCCCAAGCTCATTCACTCCTCAAACTAAAACCCTCATCCACCCAACCAGTGACACCACCAATCATTTTTTTCACCGGACGACTTAATTTTGCCAAACGAATCGCGGCCTTTTCAGTGGCATTACAATGAGGGCCAGCGCAATAAACAACAATTAAGCGATCAATTGGCAAACTAGCCAACGTCTTTTCATTT
This sequence comes from Vibrio aestuarianus, assembly GCF_012395185.1. Taxonomy (GTDB): domain Bacteria; phylum Pseudomonadota; class Gammaproteobacteria; order Enterobacterales; family Vibrionaceae; genus Vibrio; species Vibrio aestuarianus. The sequence goes on along the minus strand of NZ_JAAZTU010000013.1, from coordinate 102,434 downwards.
AATCGGCCATAAGGAATATTAAGCGCACCAGCAATGTGGCCTTGCTGGTAGAGAGCCTCACCTCTTACATCAAGTAATACAAAGTCTTGCAAACTATTACTTAAAGCATGATGGACGTCCCAACAGTCGGTTTCAAATTGCAAAAGCGCTTCAAAATGCTCAAGCGCCTTTTGACAAGAAGCAGCGGGAATACGAGATACAGCACTAGTCATAAATAATCCTTATTCAAATATCCTCAGCGATTTCATGCTGAAAGTAAGTATGTATCTCATTATTACCAACAAATGCATCGTCTAACATTGGCTAAAAAGACATCTATCGTTAAGATTAAGCCAACATCATGCTAACCGGTTTTCTACTCTCTGGAATCCGGCACAATGCTTTGGCAGCGATTTTGTGCATTACTGTTCTGTATGAAAAATTTGAATGCCACACGCTTTAAAGCTAATAACCGTGACCGCAGTCAATTACGAAAAAGAGACCGGATAAGATATGTTAAAAGTTGCGATTTTGTCTCATGCACACGCATCACTGTTTGAGTTAGCCTGTGCTGTTGAGCTGTTTGCGTTGCCCCGGCCAGAGTTTAAAAATTGGTATCAAACAGATGTTATTAACCTAGAAAACCAAACGTTTGAAAGTACGGGAGGCGTGTTAATCCAAACACAGTATGTGACTTCAATTCAAGATTACGACGTGCTTGTCGTGCCAAGCTGGCCAGTAAAACCGATGAGCATCCCTGTAATGATTGCGCAACAAGTTTTGCAATTCGTTCATTCAGGCAAACGGGTGATCACGTTCTGTTCAGGTGCTTTCCTACTGGCTGAATTGGGCATACTCGATGGAAAACAAGCCACAACCCATTGGGCATTCGCACAAGACTTCCAAGCACGTTTCCCTAAGGTTAACTATGCAGCAGATGTGCTGTATGTATTTGATGGGCATATCGGTTGCTCGGCAGGCAGCGCCGCAGGGTTAGATTTAGGACTGGCAGTAATTCGTCGCGATTTTGGCTACCAAGTAGCAAACCAAGTAGCTAAGCGACTGGTTGTGTCCGCCCACCGAAGCGGCGGACAATCTCAGTTTGTTGATTCACCGATGCTAGAAGTACCTAACCAATTCTCGCAGGCGCTAGATTGGGCCCAGAAAAACATCGACCAAGCTATCAACATTGAGACCATGGCGGCCAAAGCAAATATGTCGCGCCGTACATTTGACCGAAAATTTCGCGCTAGTTTTAACCTTTCACCTAAAGCATGGCTTATCCAGCAACGAATCGAACGAGCAAAAGGTTTACTCGAAACTGAATCGGTGAATATGGAAACACTCGCCCAACTTGCTGGTTTTGATAACGCCACAACTTTGCGTCATCATTTTCGACGCTTAATCGGCGTATCACCTAAACAATATCGACAACAATTTTCCGGTTAATGTTATTTAGGTGAAAAAAGCAGAAGCAATACGCCCTAGTAAGCGACACCTATACGCTGGCTAGGGTGAGCCGCACTTTCGAGCTCATCAATCATTGCTACGGCGTAATCGCTTACGGAAATTCGGCTATTGCCTTGCTCATCAGACAACAAAGCATCACTACCAATTCGATAAGCACCTTGCTTATCTCCAGGGAAAATTTCTGCTGCTGGGCTAATAAAAGTCCAGTTAACCGCACTATCGCTCGTGCGCAATACTTCTAACGCTTCACCCTGAGCTAATGCTTCCCCTTTGTAAGCCTCAGGGAAACCTTCGACAGTGACTAATTTGACACCTGGCGCTACCTCTAGTGAGCCCGCACCGCCGACCCATAACATACGCTCAATGCCGACCTGCGGTAACTCAGACATAAGTTTTTGCGCAGTTGTAACAACAATGTCGTGGTTTCCAGATGCGCGACCACCGATCGATGCGATTACAGCCTCGACATCAGATAAAGCTGACGCCACTTGAATCAAAGGTTGCTGTAAATCAAAAGTATGTGTTTCCACCCCCTCAGCCGTCACTTTGCTTGGGTCACGAGCCAATGCGACAACTTCATGCCCACGAGCTTTAGCTTCATTAACGATATGACTACCAATCCAACCTGACGCGCCTAATACTGCAATTTTCATAACTTGTTTCCTCATTCATTTACTGTTTTTCGACAACTATTGCAGTCTAATAGCTAACCTAAACAGGAAAAACAGATGAAAATGATGTAGATTGTATCAATATAGGTAACCAATAGAGATTCTCGATGGATAGACTCACCGCCATGCGCAGCTTCATTGAAGTGGCTAATACCGCCAGCTTTACTAAAGCTGCCGATAATTTGAACCTAAGCCGCTTGCAAGTATCGCGACACGTGCAAGAAGTGGAGGATTGGTTGAAGCAACGTTTGTTACATAGGACGACTCGAAAAGTTAGCCTTACGACCGCAGGTGAGGATGCTCTGACACGTTGTGAGCAAATACTTCACCAAACCGCAGAGTTAGAATTGAGGGCATTAGAACAATCTCAGCAACTTTCTGGAACCATTCGCATAGCCGCCCCAATTGGCCTTGCGCAAAATATGCTGTTAGATGTTGTACAAGCCTTTATTAGCCTTCACCCGCAGGTCATGATTGATATGGTGGCCTCTGATCGATTATCACAGCTGGTTGATGAACGAGTCGATATTGCCTTGCGCTTCACTCAACAACCGGATGAAACCTTAATTGCGCGTCGCTTAATAGGCGTAGATACGGTTGTCTGTGCTTCGAAAAATTATCTTGAACAACATGAAGTCATTACCCACCCAAGTGATTTATCTCAGCACAACTGCTTTGTGCACTTAAATAGTGATAAGTGGAATTTTGTGCGAGACAATCAGCATTATTCAGTGCAAGTCAGCGGCAATCTTCGGGCCAATGATATGGGTATATTAAGCCAAACGGCTATCAATCATCATGGCGTTGTGCGTTTACCCTGTGACCTTGCCAATCCACTCATTGCAAAAGGACTGCTTGAGGTTGTGCTACCAGAGTACCACTCTCCTAGCAATGCACTGTGGGCAGTGTACTTATCTCGTAGCTATCAAACTCCAGTAGTAAGACGGTTCATAGATTTTATCGCGGAAAGTTGGAAAGAGGATATGACTGCCGAGAAGGCTTATATGTAAAAGAGGATGAGTAAGGGCGCATAGAGCGCCCTTGAGTCGATGATTAAGCCAATTTCAAATCATACTGATTACGATACAATACCATGTCTTCGATGGTTAGAACTGGCATATTATGCACGCGCCCAAATTCGATAATTTCCGGAGTTTTTGCCATAGAGCCATCCGGATTAGTCAATTCACACAGAACTCCCGCAGGCATTAAACCCGCCATTTGCATCAGATCAACCGTACCTTCTGTATGGCCACGGCGGGCTAAAACACCACCAGCACGTGCACGCAATGGGAATACATGCCCCGGACGAGCAAGGTCATCAGGTTTGGCATCCAAACGCGCTGCCGTTTTAATCGTGATCACACGGTCTTGGGCAGATACACCCGTCGTGACGCCTTCTTTCGCTTCAATGGATACGGTAAACGCGGTTTGGTTTGCGCTGTTATTGTTTACCACCATCGGTGGTAGTTCTAGTTTGTTCGCTTGTGCATCGGTCAAACATAAACAAACAATGCCACTGCATTCACGGATCATCAGTGCCATTTGCTCGGTTGTCAGTGATTCTACCGCATAGATAATATCGCCTTCGTTTTCACGATCTTCATCATCGAGCAGTAAAACACCCCGACCTTGCTTAAGGGCTGATAATGCGTTTTCAACGCGAGTAATTGGGTCGCCGAATTCGGCAAGCAGTGATAACTGATTCATGGTTCTACTCCTAAAAATCACCAGAATCAGGGCGTAATATGAGGGATCAAATCCAAAACGAATTACACCAGTTAATCGAATAACTGGTGTTTTTTCATTCTCTCTCATCCGGACTATAACCGTCGGCTCTGGCCTCTCACCAGATCTGCTGACCTCGAAAAATCGAGCGCTCGCGGGCTCATCAACTCCAACCATCAAAGAGTGTAAGTCAACATACCGCCGGTGGGGAATTACACCCCGCCCTGAGAATTAAAAAAATATGTGCGCTTAAAAAGCTCGAGCATGTTAGTGGTTTTGAACCAAGATGAAAAGTGACGAATGCAGCAACGTTAAAACTTAATCGCGTTGTAGTATCGGAAATCGTATCAGAGGCATAACCACCGCTGATAACCGAAACCCGCCCATCAAAGCAATACTCGTATTTCTAAACTAACTCTTAAACGTATTCGCAATATTTTTCAACGAGCTAGCTAACTCTGCTTGCTCTTTGGCTGTAGTCGCTATTTGTGTTGCCCCAGTTGTCGCTTCTGTTGATTTCTCTTCAACTGAAATGACATTTTGCGCGATGTCTTGTGTCACTACGGCTTGTTCTTCGGTAGCCGTTGCTATTTGAGCCGCCATACTAAAGATTTCACCCACTGATTTCGAAATCCCTTCCAGCGTTTCTTCTACATTTTTAGAACTTTCCACTGATAATTCCGCTTTTTTCTGGCTACTGTCAATAACACTGAATGCTGCATCTACATCAGATTGAAGCGACGCAATAAAACCTTCAATCTCTGAAGTGGATTTTTGGGTACGCTGTGCAAGAGTTCTGACTTCATCCGCCACTACCGCAAAACCTCGGCCTTGCTCACCAGCTCGAGCAGCTTCGATAGCTGCATTTAAAGCAAGTAAATTGGTTTGTTCGGCAACAGACTTAATAACATCAATAACATTATTGATGTTATTGCTGCTCTCATGTAAATGAGTGATTTTTGATGCCAAACCATCAATTTCGTTTGCTAGGCTTTCTATCGAGTGATATGAGTTTTGAACAGTAACTAGGCCACCTTGTGCTTGCTCATCTGCTAGTCTAGACAATTCCGCAGTGTGCTGAGCTTTATTAGCCACTTCGTTCACCGTAGCCGAAAGCTCTTCGGTTGCTGTTGCAATCAAGCCAATTTGCTCTTGCTGATCAACCATTGAACGTGAGTTATGCTGACAAGTCTGAGAGGTTTCTTCGGCAGCTGAAGCCAATGTCATACTTGAATGGGAGAGATTATCTATGACCTTAGCGAATTTTTCTAAAGTCGAATTTAGCGACGAAGAAATAATCCCTAATTCACTTTGATCAACATACCTAGCACGTAGCGTTAAATCATTATCACTTATGACACGCGCCATTACCGTAGTCAGATCTTTCACTCTTGCCGCTAAATCTTTAAAGGTGTAGAACGAGATAAAAGCCGCGATAACGGTAATCAATGAAAAAATAAAAATATTGATTAGCATCGATGTTTGAGCCGCTTGCGATTTTTGTTCGGTCAGCTTAATCAAAGACTGAGCAATGTGGCTTTCCACTTTTTTCAACAGTGATATACGACCTGTTGATTGGCTAAACCAATGCACCGGATCAACATTAAATTGACTTGATTTCGACAAAGCTAATTGGCGCAGTTTTTCTACTTCAACAACAAAATTATTTTGTAATTGTTGCTCATAAAATTGTTTGTTTTCATCACTGCTCAGTACATTAAAATTTCTAAAGTACGTATTTTGCTCAGTCATTAATGAGATAAACTTAATTAGCATTCCCGGTGAGAACTCATCCTTTGAAAAAGCATTATTTAAAACCGCACGTTCAATACCCGCACGCTCTTTGCCTTGTAGAAAACTGTAGTAGGCAACGGTCTGTTGGGTGATTTTTGCATCGGTGCTCAATTCAGCAATTAAGCCCGAAACACTCAGTAACTGAGCATTTAATTGAGTGTAATAAGCTAGTGCATCAGAAAGAACAATTGATTGCGTATCTACTTGACGCCTAATCGAATCAATTTGATTTAAGCTCTGATTGATTGACTGATTCAGTTGATTGATGGTTTGAAGAGTAATGTTCTCAGCCTGCCAGTAGTCATTGCGAGATTTATTTTTGTCATCGGAAGCTCGGCGCTGGGCTTTGAGTTCATTAGCAAACTTACTACCTTTTGAACCAAGGTAGCCAGCCGTCATTCCTCGTTCCTTTTGTAGTTCATGGACAAGTTCACTATACACAACAGATAAGTGCGTTAATTGATTTAACGAAGACATCTCCTTGGTTGTCGAAATGCTTTGAGAGATTGAAGACGCACTTAACCACAAAAAACCTAGAATAGGGAATGTAAGCAGAATGATAATTTTTTGCTTAACAGAAAAATTCGATATATTCATTGTTGTTTCCTAGCTACAGCAGGTTGACGTTGACCTTAACCTTTTATTTTTTGGGTTATAGGTGTTAACAAAAATATTGAACAAAAAAATAATTTCAATTACCCATAGTGGGTATAACTTTACTTATGCCTAGTAAAAGGAAAATCTTATAGTTTTTGTGGATGATTAAGTGACATTAATCATATTTAAAGCCCGACAATATTCTTCCATATATACCCAAACCACCTGAAGTTGCAGATAGGCGGCAAGTAGGAAGGATATACCTACATTAAACAAACGAGCATCTTCCTCCCAGATAATTGTAGATCATTTTTGCACATCGGTATTTTTACTTTATTTTGTTGAAAAGCTGCGAATTGTAGATGGGTACAAAGAGCAAATGACGATTGACTTTCAGCCAGAACGTAAAGGCTAGACAAATGATACGAGGAGTTAATATTGATGAGATGGGTTGCTATTTACAGTGTAAAATTAGCTAGGTAATACGCTAAACTTGGATCGAAAAAAGCCACAATATCTGTGGCTCAATGTAATGATTAATTTACCGATTCTTGATATTCACGCTTATCTTCAGGGCGCAATTGACGTTGCACACCCATTAAGAAGTTACGCAAAATTTGATCTTTACAGTCACGATAATGTTTATTGTCGGGCTTACGGAAAAAAGCATTTAACTCATGCTTACTTAAACTGAAATCGACAACGGCTAAAGTATCTAAAATATCTTCGGCCTTCATATCTAAAGCAATACGTAATTTCATAAAAATCATATTGTTAGTTAAACGATTCTCTGGCTGTGGTTGCTCACCTTCGCGCTTACCACGCTTGGTGTTGATTAACCCATTAAGAAATATCGCCAGCTCGGTGTCACTAAACGCAGCGTCTGTTTCTTTGCTCAACCAAGCAGAAATTTGCTCTTGAGTCACTTGACTATCAGCGGCAGCGAAAATTTCAACCATAGTTGAGTCTTTAAAATCGAAGGTGTAGCGGATGCGGCGTAAAATATCGTTATTGGTCAAAATAGATCCTAGGGTTAGATTTAACCAGTGCCGTCAACATGACAGACTGTGAAGAAATAGCGCGCCACTGTAGCAGAATAGCTATAAGCTACCTATTGATTTCATACCAAGAAGGGGAAATGCTGGCTGGAAAATGTCAGGTACACCAATTGGCGGGGGACCCGACATCAAAAACGCATGATCCATTGACTAGCGTATAAACCAGCGTCTCAATATCGGTAAAAACGCTTTGCGATAGCGCAATAACCAATAACTACGCGATAACCACTGCGGAGAAGCGAGCACTGTTTTCGTATGTGAAAAGGTCTTAAACCCTTCGATACCATGATAGTGCCCCATCCCCGACTCGCCGATGCCACCGAAAGGAGCATCATCTGCTGCGACGTGCAGTAACGTATCGTTCACCGCTACGCCACCACTGTGGGTATTGGTTGTGATCTGCTGCACTATAGAAGTGTCGTTGGTCATTAAATATAACGCCAGAGGACGTGGACGAGCATTCACATAAGCAATCGCCTCATCCAGTTTTTGATAACCAATAACTGGTAAAATTGGGCCAAAAATCTCTTGTTGTGTCACCAACATAGACTCATCAACTTGTGTTATGAGATGAGGTAAAAACTGACGTCCTACACCTGAGCCATTAGTGTTTTGCAAAGGGTGAATGTGCGCCCCTTTTCGCTCAGCATCCTCGAGATATGATTGCAAGCGCTCAAATTGAGCCTGGTTAATAATATGAGAAGTATCAAAAAACCCACTCTTAAGCGTAAAACTCTTTTTAAAACGTTTGAGATAAAGCTCAGTGAAGGTTGAAACTTTAGCTTGTGGGACTAAGACATAATCTGGTGCGACACAAATTTGCCCGGCGTTCACCGCTTTACCTAGCATGATGTTATCGACACTACGTTTTAAATCGGCATCATCGGCAATGATGACTGGAGACTTACCTCCTAACTCCAATGTTATCGGGGTTAAGTTTTTCGCCGCCGCTTGCGCTACTAATTTGCCAACCGGTGTTGAGCCAGTGAAAAGCAAATGATCAAACGCTAAGGCACTAAATTTTGCGGCTACATTAGCATCGCCTTGCACAGTGGTAATCGCTTCTTCCACAACCGAAAAAATACGCGCCAAAACCTGATTAGTCTGTGGTGTGTATTCGCTCAATTTTACCATGACTCGATTGCCAGCCGCCAAAGCAGTGACTATTGGAGCGACACTCAGAACAATAGGGAAATTCCACGGCACAATAACCCCGACAACACCTAGTGGTTGGTAGTGAACCTTTACTTTTGAAGGAAATAGCAGTAATCCATTGTGGCGCGGGCTTGGTTTCAACCACGATTTAAGATGCTTTAAGGTGTAGTTGATATGCGAGACCGCAGGAAGAAGGTCACAAATAGTGCTGTCAAAATCGCTTCGATAGCCATAGTCGTCACTTAATGCTTGAGTAAGCGCTTGCTGTTCATGGATTAGGGACTTTTTAAGAGCGATTAACCATAGACGACGTTGGTCAACACTCGGATATGGCGCACTATTTGCCATCTGCCTAAGCTGCACAAATTGCGCCGAAATATCCGTTTCACTTAATGAGGTGGCAGGTGATTCTACCTGATCTCTCTGACTCACTTCCGCTTGCAACATACGCCCTTCTTTTTAATTACAACAGGTTTGAAATGAGTTCAGGATTGATACCAAAACTGGCTTTATGCTCTTCAATCACAAACTCACTACGTGTCTGAATAACTCCTGGTAACGTTCCAAGTTTGCCAGACATAAAACCTTGGTAAGCCTTCATGTCTTTCACTCGTACTTTGATCATGGTGTCAAAATCACCAGACAACGAATAACACGCTTCAATTTCAGGAATATCGGCGACCGCTTCAGCAAAACGCTCAAAAATAGAGAAGCTTGTTTGATCTAATCGAATATGAATGAACACTTGCACATCTAAACCCAATTTTTCTGGGCAAAGTTCTGCATGATAACCTTTGATATACCCTTCTTTTTCTAGCCGCTTCACACGATCAGAACAAGGAGAAGTAGTTAAATTGACTAGTTTTGCAAGCTCAACGACAGGTAAACGCCCTTTGTTATGCAAAATACGTAAAATTTGTTGATCAATTCGGTCTAAGTTCATGGCGCTCTATGTGAGTTAACAAATCATCATGTGCCATACAATAATGGCTTATGTCACTATGCCTAGATACCTTAGCAAGGCATTGTGATAACGGTCACATTGAAGCTAAAAAGATAGCCAGTCAGCGAAACTGACTGGCTATCAATAAAAAACGTCTTTATTTTCACATCAACGAGGTTTGCTAAAGTTTGAAGCGAGAAATTTCCTTATCAAGTTCACTCGCAAGGCCGCGTAATTCACGCGCTTGTTCAACAGCGCCCTGTGCATCATGAGCTAATTGATCACTCACCTCACGTACTGACTCAGTATTACCGTTAATATCTGCCGTCACTAATGATTGCTCTTCAGCTGCGGAAGCAATTTGCGTCGCCATATCGCTGATCATTTGAATCGCTTCACTGATCGCATTTAAGCTCTCCCCCGTTTGATTAACGTCTTGTACACTGGTCTCTACCAATTTATGACTTTCGGTCATCACAGAAACTGCATTAGCCGTTACCTTCTGCAAACCTGCAATTTTAGACTGAATTTCTTCAGTTGATGCATGAGTTCGCTGAGACAAAACTCGCACCTCATCTGCGACCACAGCAAAACCACGCCCTTGCTCACCAGCGCGAGCCGCTTCAATCGCCGCATTCAACGCCAACAGATTCGTTTGCTCAGCAATAGAGCGGATAGTCGAAAGAATGGTCGAAATTTCATTCCCATGAACTTCAAGCTCGCCAATAATACCCACCGCATTGTTTAGCTCTTGTGCTAATTGATCAATCGACTGTTTGCTTTGTTGCATTTGTTGGTAACCTTGCGCACCAAGCTCAACCGATTCATTAGCATTTTTAGCCGTGTTATCAGCATTACCAGCAATTTCTGCCGTTGCGGAAGCCATTTCGGTTACCGCCGTTGCAACCATGGTGATCTCATCTTGCTGAGTACGAATTCGCTCACTACGTTGAGTGGCTGCGCTAGCAGCTTGGTTCGCTCCTTGGTTAAGAGACTCGGACACCTCTTTTACATTTTTCACCATCACATGCAAGCGATCGACAAATTTATTGAATTTGTCCGCAACCAATCCAACCTCATCTTGGCTATGCACTTCCAAGCGACGAGTTAAATCACCATCACCTTCCGCAATATCAGAGAGTGCCTGAGCAATATTACCAAGCTCCGTTAATTGTCGCGCCACAAACCACGCGGTGGTCAACGCAAGGACAATCAAAATCGCCAACGCAATCAAACTTTGACTAAGTAACATCTCATTCAGTGGTGCTTCCAGAACAGCCTTATCCATGATCATCACTAACAGCCAATCAGTGTGTTCAATACTCTGCGCCATCAATACTTTGGCATAACCACCAATATCCATAAATAGTGGTTTGCTTGAATTAGCCGTTGCTAGCAAGCTGCTTATTGTCAAATCTGGTGCAATGTCCTGAGTGGGTTTTAAGATCAACTCTTGATTTGAATGCGCGACGATCAAACCTTTCTGATTCACTAAAATAGCTTGACCTTGCCCTGGAACTTCAATCGCCAAGACATCCTTCATTAATTTGTCTAACGCTAGGTTTGACGCTGCCACCCCAATAATTTGACCATTTTGACGAACCGGTTCAGCCAAAGTCACCACTAACGCTTGCATCGTAACGCTAACATAAGGTGCAGTGGTGATCGCCTTACCTGCTGCTTTAGCTTCTTTATACCATCCACGAGCTCGCGGATCATAACCCGCCTTATTGAGTGATGGATCATGGCGGTACATCTCACCTTGCTCATTACCGTAGTAACTTAGTCCAAAAGCACCGGATTTCAGTGTTTGACGTAAGTGAGGAACAATATCTAAATTGGGGTTGAGTTCAATTTCTTCTTTTAAACCATTTAATGAATGCTGTTTACTTTCGAACCAATCACCGATTCCTTTAGCATTAGCCTGTAATACGTTTCGACTTTCGCTTTCTATGGCTCGCCAACTGTCTGCTTTGGAGGATTGATACCCCACCATCACCAATGCAACAGCCGTGAGCGCAATGGCAATAACAACAGAGAAAACCATTTTTCTCTTTAAACTAATTTGCATTGAACTGCTCCTTAATGATGAATCAATTTAATTGATACTCACTAGAGAATATGACAAATATCAGATGGTTTTTTGCTTTAAGTAGCAATACAAGATTTTGGTGCCATGACTAAAGTAATAAACGTGCATTAAGTCATGTTTAGGGTAGAGAAAATGAGGATTAATATCAGCCGAAGATAATTGAATACTAAAAGATGAAATTCAGAAGGTGTCTGGCTACAACCATAGACTTGATGCAGCCAGTAAACAAATGATGAGTGTTAAATCACACGAACACGGGAAAAGTCAGTTTGGTTGAGTGTCGATTGATGATTACAGACTCGACAAAAACCTTGCTTTTCCATTTTGTAATAAGCTTCGCCTTGGAATACTAACGAGAGAAATTTTTGAACCCCTTGCCATGTCGAACACGGCTCAGTCTGGCAACGCTTCATCACTACTTTGTGCGGTGTTTGTTTACGACAGCAGTTGCAATACGCCTTTGGCATGGTTCATCCTCGCTTATACCGTTATTGACAATTGACGTATTTTGCGCCAATTAGTTCATTCACCTCAAACTTTAGTTTTAATTTCGTGACATTAATTCACAAAATTAGCCATAAATATCGCCATATTTTGGCTAGAAATCACAAATATCCTGCAAAAAATAAAAAAGCCCCACAACGTGAGGCTTAAAATCAATAAGAGAAGATGATCAATTAATCAAGTTCAACCAACTGTTTTTTAAATGTGGCATGTTGCGCTTTAACTGACGCTTCTGGCTCACCGGTCATTAAGCTCACAATAACAATCGCTGCCGTTGAAAGAATAATCCCTGGGACAATCTCATACACATCATACCAACCGCCAGAAAGTTGCTTCCAAACCACAATTGTGATGCCACCGACAATGATACCAGCTAAAGCACCATTACGATTCATACGAGACCAATACAGACTCAACACTACCGCAGGGCCAAATGCTGCACCAAAACCAGCCCACGCATAAGAGACCAAACCAAGTACGGAGCTGTCAGGTGTCATTGCTAAAACCAGAGCAACGATAGAAATCAGGATAACAGCAAAGCGACCAACACGGACGATCTCCTCTGATGTCGCATCTTGCTTGATCACTTGTTTGTAGAAATCTTCAGCTAAAGCTGAAGAAGAAACCAATAGCTGTGAGTCCGCGGTACTCATGATCGCGGCTAAAATCGCGGCCAACAAGATACCAGCTACCACCGGATGGAAGATAGCATTGACCAACAACATAAAGATTTTTTCGCCATCGGCCAATTCAACTGAAGCCGTATTGGTGACATAAATGAGACCAACCAAACCAACTAACAGTGCGCCAGCCATAGACAATGCTGTCCAGATAACCGCAATGCGGCGCGCTGTGGTTAAGTCTTTATTTGAACGAGACGCTTTGAAACGAGCCAAAATATGTGGCTGACCAAAGTAACCAAGGCCCCATGCCACCAACGAAATGATCGCGACCGCAGAAAGAGGTTCACCTTTTACATCATTCCACATGGTCAATAATTCAGGGTTGATGGCAGATAAATCACTGTTCAACTGACCAAAACCGCCGTTCATTGCAGCAATAGGAACAATCATCAGTGCAGCTGCCATTAACAAACCTTGCACTAGATCTGTCCAAGATACCGCTAAGAAACCACCAAATAACGTATACGACACCACACAAACCGTACCAATAATTACCGCTGTTGAGTAATCTAAACCAAATACCGTTTCAAATAATTTGCCGCCAGCCACCAAGCCAGAACTGGTATAAAAGAGGAAGAATAAAAGGATAAAGAACGCTGAAATGGTTTGGATCAGTTTTGATTTATCATTGAAACGACGTGATAAAAATTCAGGAAGGGTCAATGAGTCGGTGGTGATACTGTACGTACGCAGACGTTTAGCATTGACCAACCAGTTAGCCCAAGTACCGAGTAATAAGCCACCTGCCAACCAGAAGGCTTCGATACCAGCAGCATACGCGTAACCCGGTAAACCCAGCAGCAACCAACCACTCATATCAGAAGCACCAGCAGACAATGCTGCAGGCCAAGGTCCTAGTGAACGGCCACCAAGAAAGTAATCAGATGAGTTTTTCGTTCGTTGATAAGCGATAACACCAATAGCCAGCATCAAAATAAGATACAGGATAAAGGTGCTTGTAATAGCAAAGCTATTTTCCATTGTGTTTGTCCTCTTTAAAAGATCGCCTTCCATGCCCCTCCCGAAGGAGGGGAATAAAACAGAAAGGATTAGTGGGTTTCGCTACCAAGTTCAAGCAAGGTCGCATTACCACCCACTGCTGTTATATTTATTGTGCGAGTACGCTCGGTAATAAAGCGCAACGATAAATGTGGATCATGTGCTACCGGAATAGCGTTCAAATCCGTTTCAGACACTAGGCTGACAATCGCACCAGTGCGACTTGCTAGCTGACGGTTGAGCGTACGTTCAACCGAGGTGTGGCCAACATAACCTAGACATCTTACGTCTGATTCCATCAACTGGTGATAGGCATCAAAAGATGAAAATTGAATCACGTTAGCCGGTAAAGAAGATTGCTCAAAAGCAGCCTGCAGAGCTTGGGTTAACTCAATATCGTCACTACAAAAGACAACGCTATTACCCGCGACAAGCGCGGCGCAAAGTTGAGCAACCGAAGCTTGTTTCGCTTTATCGCTATTCTCACCTTGAATGATGAGGGCAACCCCACGCCCAGCGGTATAAAGCTCATTGGTTTCTCCAGTGGGTCCGATAAGCTGATGCGGTTGCGCCAACAAAGCAGAAGCCTGATGAAGATGATAAGACATGACTTTAGCCAACTGTGGAATAGAACTTTGTAATAAACCTTTAAATGAAAGTAAGCACTCACATTTAGAGTCAAAGTCGGTAATGTTCCAGTTTTCCCATGCTGAAAAAGCGTCGGAAAAACGAGTCACTTGATGAACCATAATACTTCTCCTTCGCTTGAATTAATGAGCAAATACAGTTTGCGTAAAACGATACAGGTAATGAGGCCCACCCGCTTTAGGTCCAGTGCCTGAAAGCCCTTGGCCACCAAATGGTTGAACACCGACCACTGCACCGACTTGGTCACGGTTGATGTAACAGTTGCCAACACGAGCATGTTTCTCTACCCAGCGATACGTTGTTTCATTACGGCTATGAATGCCCATGGTTAAGCCAAAGCCTGTTTGATTAATTTGCTCAACGACATCGGTTAACTCACGCGCTTTAAAGCGAACAATGTGTAAAATTGGACCAAACTGCTCTTCCGTTAAACAAGAAATATCCGAGATTTCAAAAGCAGTAGGAGGCACAAAGTCACCCAGATCACACGCCTCACTGAGGGTCAATTGAGCTACTTTTTTTTGTGTTTGCGTCATATGTTCAATGTGAGCAAGCAATTTTTGCTTGGCTTTATCATCAATCACAGGACCCACATCCGTGCTGTGTAAATGGGGAATACCGACGCTAAGCTCGTTCATCGCACCTTGGATCAAATTAATAATACGATCAGCGATATCTTGTTGAACAAACAACACCCGTAATGCCGAACAACGTTGCCCTGCGGAGGCAAATGCCGAGCGAATAACATCTCGCACGACCTGCTCTGGTAACGCGGTGCTATCAACGATCATCGCATTTTGGCCACCAGTCTCGGCAATAAATGGTACTGGGGCTGCATCGCGTTCCGCCAACGTCTTATTAATACGTTGCGCCGTTGCCGTCGAACCGGTAAACACTACTCCCGCAATTGCTGGATGAGAGGTCAATGCACTACCAATTTCAGCGCCACGTCCAGGGAGGAGTTGAATCACACCTGTTGGGAAGCCAGCTTCTAGCATCAGCTCTACAGCTCGCGCTGCAATTAAACTGGTTTGCTCCGCAGGTTTTGCCACAACCGTATTACCAGCGACCAGCGCCGCAGCAATTTGACCAAGGAAAATTGCCAGTGGGAAATTCCACGGGCTGATACACACAAAGACACCCCGCCCCTCACGACAAACTTGACGTGTTTCGCCATCAAAACTTTCTACTTCAAATGGTTTTAATGTTGCGACTTGCTTAGCGTAATAGCGACAAAAATCCACCGCTTCACGAACTTCATCAATACTATCGTGAATTGTTTTACCCGCCTCTTGATGGCAAAGCGCAACTAATTCAGCAAGATTCTCTTCCAATAAATCAGCAAGTTTGTCTAATTTTTCAGCGCGTTGCGTTGAAGGTTGCAGATTCCACGCTTCAAAGGCTTGCGCAGCCACCTCAATAGCAGCGGAAGCATGATCAAGGTTAGCAAACATCACCTGACCAACTTCAACTCGGCGATCATAAGGTGCGGAGACTACTTCAGGCTCAACGCCTTGGTTCACCATGCTTTGGTAGTGGTCAGTACCACCGATAACTGGTGCAGCACGCCATTGCTTGCTTAACCACGCTTCCACTTTCTCTGCAAAAGGTTTTGCTTCACTTTCGATATCAATATTAACTCCGTACGAGTTCGCTCGCTCAGGGAAGATATTCGAAGGTAATGGAATTTTGTTGTTGTACAGTGTGTCGTACGCTAGCAGCATATCAACCGGGTGTTGAGTTAGGCTGCTGATAGGACAACGAGCATCCACCAAGCGGTGAACAAACGAACTATTTGCCCCATTTTCTAGTAAACGGCGTACCAAGTACGGTAGCAAGTCTTTGTGGCTGCCAACAGGTGCATAAATACGCACAGACTGCTTGTAGGCGCTCATTGCATGGTGGTAGAGAGCGTCACCCATTCCATGTAAGCGTTGGAATTCAAAATCTTTGTGCTGCGCCATCACTGCAATTGCCGTCACGGTTTGCGCATTATGGCTAGCAAATTGTGGAAAAATATTACCGCGAACATTCTCACTAAGTAGGAAGCGGGCGCACGCAAGGTAGGCAACATCAGTCGCTTCTTTACGAGTATAGACTGGGTAATTGCTATAGCCTGCTTGCTGTGACCATTTGACTTCACTGTCCCAGTAAGCCCCTTTGACTAGACGCAGCGGAATTAAATCTCCTTGAGCTTTAGCAAGTCCATTTAGCCACATCAAAACAGGTAAAGCACGTTTAGAGTAAGCTTGCACCACTAACCCAAACTTACCCCATCCTTTCACTAAATCGCTGCGATAGACTTTCTCAAAAAGCTTAAGCGATAGCTCAAGGCGATCAGCCTCTTCCGCATCAATTGTAATCGCCACATTTAGTTCAACTGCACGTTCCAAAAGCGAGAGTAATGTGCCGTAAAGTTCGGTGAGAACGCGTTCTTCATTTGCCACTTCATAACGAGGATGTAATGCGGAAAGCTTAATGGAAACCGAGGGGGCTGGGCTTGTTTCCAAACCATATTGGTCACGACCAACTGCCTCAATCGCCATCAAATAGTCTTTGAAATACTTGTTAGCATCGGCTGTTGTCAGCGCTGCTTCACCGAGCATATCAAATGAATAGGTGTAACCCTTATCACGCATCGGGCGGCCATTCTTCTGTGCTTCAGCAATGGTGCGCCCCAAAACAAATTGATGGCCCATTACTTTCATTGCTTGGTGCATCGCTTTGCGAATAACGGGTTCTGAAAGTTTGTTGACTAATCGATTCAATGCTTGTGCTGGACTGGCAGTTTCCGAGTCTGATAAACCAACAACTTTACCCGTTAACATTAAACCCCATGTTGAGGCATTAACAAAAACTGATTCAGAATTCTTAAGGTGAGATTTCCAGTCCGCCACGCTGAGACGATCTTTGATAAAGGCATCAGCCGTTTCAGTATCAGGGATACGCATCAATGCTTCAGCTAAGCACATCAGCAAAATGCCTTCTTGTGTATCTAAGCTGTACTCAAGTAACAGGGCATCAATCATCTGAACTGACTTTTTGTCAGCTCGTATCGCTTCAATTAATAATGTGGTTTTGCTCGACATTGCCGACTTTTCAGGCTCCGTCGGAGTTGCTAATGGAAGCAATTGTTTTAGCCATTGGGATTCGTCCACCATATAAAGTGGCGAGATCAGCGGCCAAAGCTTATCAAGCGGTTGCTCGACAAACTCAGCTTTCAACACATCTGTTGCTGTAAACATGCGTTTTCCTCAATCTCACACCCGAAAAGGTCGGGTTTCCTGCAATGGCTAGCAGTGTATTTTGAGCCCGAGAAGAATACTTGTCAAAAACTCCGAGCTTTTTGCTAAAAACTCTGGCTATTAACAAAATAAAAACACAATCACATCAAAGAAAGCCACACGTTATGCCGTAAATTGCTACCTTGTTGCTAGAATTTAACTAAACTGAAGACACAGAAAAAACAAGCTTAGAAAAGAAATAGGAAAAAATGTCCTCAACTGCGACACATTTTCTTGTACTGGGAAGGAGAAACACCTTGTAGGCGAGTAAATGAATGAGTAAAAGTACTTTGTCCGGAAAACCCTGTCAGTTCAGCAATTTGACCAAAACTTAAACGTCCTTGCTCAATCAATGTTTTCGCCATATCAATTCTCTTACCGAGTAGATATTGATGCGGTGTAATGCCCATCTGTTCTTTAAATAACATATGAAACTGACTTTCACCCAGAAATACACTGCCTGCTAATTGAGCGACCGAAATCTTATGGCTTAAATGCAATTCGATATAGCGATCGATCACTTCAAGATCAAAGCGAGACTCTTTACGGTGAGTGTCAAACACCGAGATATGGCGTTGTAGCAAAGCGATAACGGTATCATTACATGCGCGACTCAGCAGTAGGTCATCAGGGTTTGACTGCATTTCCTTGACCAGTAGATGGATCAATTTTTGAATTTGACCATCAAGCTTAAAATAAGTATCCGCACTCGATATCTCATTGATTTTTTGTAGTAATAAAGGATCATCGTTACTGGGCAAGGCCATGTTCAATACTAAAATATCAGACTGCCCCACCACGCCACCGAAAGCATGATCAGAGCCAGATGTCACCACACACCCCTGCCCAGGGCCGACTAAGTTACCCACGCCTTGAACTTCAAATTCAGCCTGACCTTTAAGTCCAATGACAATTTGCGTATAGCTATGCTCATGACAATCCATATACGAGGGTAACGTCACCAACTCCGCAGGTTTTGGCGACAAAACTTTGTCATTTAGCTGGTAGTTAACTCGCTTAATCGGCGCAATATCACTCATTTTCGAACATCACATTGGATTGATTGCCAAATGTTATAACAAAACTATCAAGAGCCAAAATAAAGCCGTCCTTTTTAACCATATAATCATCAAAGCACATATAAAAAAAATGTCCATGGGTGAAATTAGTTTCGATTCTCAAATCGGAACAATGATCAAGTGCACATAAATTACGGTCAATGCGTGTTCAATCCCAAAACCCCTAAGTAGATCGAAAATAGAGGCTTGCATATTTCGTCATTAGGCTCAAAATGAGGATGCGCACTTATAAAATTTAAAAAATCAGTCACCTATTGGCAGATTTCAATAAATTTAGGTGTTATTCGGAATAGAATTTGCATTACGAAAACAGCTTATCTACTACAGCTGTCAAAAGTTTGTCTTTCCCACTTTTGTGGTTAAACGTTAATTTGTTGCAGGGACCTATGATCACACGTCACATCCCAGCGCTATTGCTTGCGCTAAGCCCTATTTGGGTATCTGCATCGGTGTACGCGGAAGAAGTTACTCAGGTTGATCCTGTCACCGCTATCGATGAAAAAATGACTACTAAACAGAGTGAAATCGACGCGATTTCTTCAGAATATGAAGCAGAGGGAGCCAAGCTTCAACAACTCAAAAATGAACAAGCTCGCCTTCAGCGTGAAGGTGAAGAGCTTAATGCTAAGCGAAATCGCGCTAAGTCTGCATTGGACAAACAATATGGCCGTCTTTTAGATGATCCAGATACAGATTTAGTCTCATTTCAAAAGAGGTACCAAGAAACTTGGTCTGCAGTAAAACAGAACCAAGCTGAGAAGCTCGAGAACAATCAAACCATGACCGAAAGTGAAATGCGTTTGTCTCAAATTAAACAAAAGCAAGCTCGCTTGAGTAATGAATACTCAAACCTTGCAGAATCACGCATTGAAGCAAGAGTAAAACGCTTAGAAGCAGAACTGCGTGAAAGCAGTGTTCTCGAAACAAGCTATAAAACGGCTTGTTCTACTACGATGACGCTAGGTGAATGTTCTAATCAAGGACAACATCTAACAAAACAAAAAGCAGTGAAGTCATTCCGTGCTAAATTGCTTGATAACTTGACTGAATCGGTTATTGCCAAGCAAAACCTCAAAGGTGTTGAGCTCAATATCTTTGTGCAAGAAAGTCAGATCATCCGCAGTGGTTTCGAAGGTAACAATGAATATTTCACGCAAATGCAAGCCCAGCTTCAGGCAAAACCAGAAGCCGTTGCTGCTTGTAAGTTGTTGAATGTTTCTTCTAGATATTGCTTAAAAGGCGGAACATCGGAAGGCACAAAAAAGAATGACAAACAGTGGGCAAATGTTACTGTCCGTTCAGACCAGTACAATGACGCTGTGACGATCAATGGCATTAACTATGGTAGTACACCGGTTGAAATCGTCCTACCAAGTGGCCGCCACCAAGTAACGGTATCGAAAGATGGTTACGAAACCTACAATCGTGTGCTCACGATTAACGGCAACGATACGGTTTGGGTCAAACTTAGACCAAACAAAGATAGCTAAATAGTCCGCAGATAACGCAGTTTTTCTGTCGTAATTCACAAAGATGCGGTTAAAACGCCATTTTGTCACTAAGTTATTGAAAGATGACTTCAGACAAAATGGCGTTTTCGTTTAGAATAGTCACAATGAACTAATAACCTAACTGAAGTAGATAACAATGCGACAAGGTTTACCCGCTCTCTTATTAGCACTTTCGCCTTGCTTAGTGGCAACGTCGACGATGGCAGAAGGAACGCCTTCCTCAGTTATTGCCATTGATGACGCGTTGTTTACTAAACAGTCCGAGTTACAAGCAGCCCAAACGGCAGCCAATGATCAGCAGGTGATGGTCAATAATCACCAAAGCGAACTAGATAGGCTTAATCAACAGACCCAAAGCTTAGATGCCGCGCTCACTAAAGCGAAAGCCGATTTAGAACGCGACTACATGAAAATGATCGATGACCCTGATCTGGACATCATGCCATCTCAAAATGCCTATCAGTCGGCTTGGGCCAATGTAAAGCAAAACCAGAAAGCACGTTTAGAAGCAGAGCAAAAACTCCAAGAGCTCGAAGCCCTACTGGCTGAAAAAAAAGCGGCTCAACATACCGTCGAAAAAGGCATTGCTGAATTAGAGCAACATAAGTTGCGTGCACGCGTTGAACGTTTAAAAGGTGAGCTCAGACAAAACGGTGAGCAAACGGTCAGCTTTACTAATGCATGTAGTGCAGACATGACACTCGCTCAATGCGCAAAACAAACTAACGATTTAGCCTTACAAAAAGCCGTTAACCAATACCAAAGTCACTTAATCGATCAAACTACTGAATCTAACCTAGTGAAGCAGCACTTAGCGAATGTGTCACTCAACATTCATGTGCTACGTCATAAAGCCGTAGAATCGGGATTTTACAGTGGCAACAAGTTCAAAACCGTACTGGATGTACAACTGGACGCAAGACCTAGTGAAAATACTCCCTGCAAACTACTGAATGTCGATTCACAATACTGTTTCGCCCCTGGAGAATACTCGCCAAACGGTGAAAAGCAGAAAGAGGTAGCCTGGGTCACACTCTCTATTCGTTCTAACCAATACAGTGACAAAGTCACCATTGATAGCGTTCACTACGGCAGTACCCCCGTTGAGGTGATGCTTCCTGTTGGACCTCATGTCGTAACAATAGAAAAAGAAGGTTATCACTCTTTCCATCAAGAGCTCAAAATCACATCAGACAATACGTTGCGAGCCGTTTTGCGTGAAAAAGACAATATATTAAAAGCTGGCCATAAGTTTGCCGACACATTAAAGGGGGATATTAAAGCCCCAGAGCTTGTCACATTAATTTCCGGTGAATACTTAATTGGTGAACATGCGTCAAAACAGATTCGCCTTGATCATGCTTTCGCAATTGGAACAACACCAATCACGGTTGGTCAATTTGAAACCTTTATTAATCAAACGACTTATCAAACGGATGCTGAGTTACAAAAACTTTGTACCACAGTCTCTGAGTCTGAGATCACTCCGATTGCCGGAAGCTACTGGCGCGATCCCGGCTTTAAACAATTAAGCCAATCTCCGGTCGTGTGCATCAGCCAAAATGACGCTAAAGCTTATACTCGTTGGCTAAGTAAACAGACTGGCTATACCTACCGCCTTCCAACCGAAGACGAATGGGAAATAGCGGCGAGAGCTGGGGCACAAACCGATTACTGGTGGGGCAATGACTTTGGTACAGGAAAAGCCAATACAGGCTGGAGTGGCACTCCTTGGTCAAATAAAAGCACCTCACCAGTTAAGTCATTTGCACCTAATAACTTGGGTATCTATGACGTCGTAGGTAATGTTTGGGAATGGACCAATGACCCTGTAGGTAAAGCAAAAGGTGGAGCATGGAGCTTTTCTCCATCGACAGCGGCCGCTCATGGCAAACTCTTTATCGCTCCTGCTACATCTGCTAACTATGTTGGTTTTAGAGTAGTTAGAGAACTTTAAGCATAATCAAAGCAGAAAAGGGGGGAATTCCCCCCTTTTTTCGTGCTGTATAGATCGAATATAGTAGCGACGATTATTAAACAAGTTTAATAATTTATATCCATGTGGTATATCCGTGAATTCAGCGAGACCCTAGCAGAATTCACAGAACCTCTTCTACACGTCGACAAGATTCATTTCTTGTTTTTATGCCAGCCCCTCTTCAGGCTGGCTTTTTTTATTCATGATTTTGCATGATTACAACTGTGAATGCTCTTGGTATCATATCGGTCTGATATCTAGGGGATCTATCGTGAGTAACTTTCTCAGTGACGAACAAATTTCGTTATTTAAGCAACTACCTGGCTACTGGGGGTGCAAAGACCTTAACTCAGTATTTGTTTACGCGAATGATGCTTATGGTAGGTTAATCGGTGTTGAGGATGCAAAACAGTGTATCGGTCTTACCGATTTCGAGATGCCTAGCCCAACCACAACGTGTGCAACTGAATTTCAGCAACAAGATCACTACGTCATCACCACTCAAAAACAGTTAAAAGTACTCGATATCCACCCTTATCCCGATGGCTCTTGGCGAGCACATATCTTTACCAAAACACCGTGGTTCAATGTTCAAGGAGAAGTTCAAGGCACGATTTTCTTTGGTCAAGAGTTAACCGATACCGCTATCTTGGAGGTAGGACATTGGATATGCAGAGCAACGGGACTGACGACAGCTCAGCATGCCACCAGCCTTCACGAGACGTTGAAAAACACATTAACAACCAGAGAATCCGAAGTGTTATTTTTGCTTCTCTATGGTAAAAAGCCCAAACACATTGCTCGGGTAATGAACATTTCAACTAAAACCGTCGAGGGTTATGAAGCAAAGCTAAGAACTAAGTTTGGCGCACACAGCAAAGAGCAGTTAATCGATATGGCACTCGACCAAGGTTATGGTTCTCATATCCCTAAGACACTACTCAAAACACAGTTATCAATCGTCTTAAATAACGAATGCCCCGCATAAATCGGGGCATTTTTATCAAGTCATAGTCACTATGGAGCTAGGCGTTCAATATCCCATGCTTGATCATGATGAGTAAATATAAATCGGTCATGCAAACGGTGCTCGCCCCCTTGCCAAAACTCTATCGACTCAGGCTTGATGCGATATCCCCCCCAAAAACTGGGAACTGGAATATCACCTTTCTCGAACTTCTTCTTCAATTCTAAATACTTACCTTCTAAGATGCCTCGAGCAGAGATGCGGCTACTTTGACGACTCGCAATGGCGGCTATTTGGCTCTCTTTAGGACGAGATGTGAAATATTTCATATTTTCAAAAGCTGACAGCTTTTCAACGATACCAGTAATGTGCACTTGCCTCTCAATAGGATGCCAAGGGAAATGCAGACTAATTTTGTTATTGTGCTCAATATGCTGCGCTTTGCGGCTGCCTAAATTGGTATAAAAGACAAATCCCTCTTTTTCGACATTTTTCAACAAGACGATTCGCTGAAAAGGTTGGCCATGCTCGTCAACGGTTGCCACTGTCATGGCGGTAGGATCGGTAAGACCGGCATCAATAGCTTGTTGAAGCCAAAGATTAAATTGATCGATCGGATTGGCCAGCAAATCTTTGCGTCTCAACCCACCTTGAATATATTCACGGCGAATGTCTGAAAGTTCCATTGCGACTCCTGTGAGTTTTTTGGTGATTGTGCGCTTATCAGTGAGAGAACTCAAGCGTGTGGCAACACCACAAAATCAATAATTAACAGCTAAACTGTAATAGAAACTGAAATTGAAAGCATCTATTGATTAAAATACTGAATACAAGCCTAATGATGAGTAGCAAAACCTTAACATTTTGCCAGACAAGTAATAAAATCAAGCAAATACACAATATAACTAGGCACAAGGATAACCCATGAGCAATAAGAGTTATAACAAACTCTCCACCACTGAATTAGAGTATGTGGACGATAAAACTGCCGCTCTACTGCTCAATACACCAAATAGTGCGCGTATTATGCTTTGGGTTATGGTCTGCTTCTTTATTTTGGCGATATTTTGGGCTTCATGGGCAGAAATAGATAAAGTCACCGTCGGACAAGGCAAGGTGGTTCCCTCTTCGCAAATTCAAGTGGTGCAGAACTTGGAAGGCGGCTTGGTAAAACAAATAATGGTTCGCGAAGGTGAAAAAGTCCAAAAAGGGCAACAACTGCTGCTTATTGACGATACTCGTTTTCGTTCTGATTACCGAGAACGCGAACAACAAGTCTCCAACTTAACGGCTAGCGTTTTACAGCTCTCGGCTTCAATTACTAGTGTAGTGATTGACGAAAATTTCGATGAAAATCAATGGCAAAACAGCGTAAGAATTGATTTTAACAAACTGGCTTTTCCTCCCATATTAAAAGATACTCAGCCGCTGTTAGTTGAAAGACAGAAAGCCGAATATCGTCAAGATTTGAATAATCTTCGCAACCAACTCTCCTTACTTGATCAACAAGTTAAACAGAAATAGCAAGATCTCGTTGAAATAGAAGCTAGGGTAAAGAACCTCCGCCAAAGTTATAACTTCGCTCAAAAAGAGTTGGAAATCACCCAGCCTTTAGCTGATGAAGGCGTTGTGCCTCGAATTGAATTACTCAAATTACAACGCCAAGTTAATGATACGCGTCGCGAGATGACATCCAGTGAACTGAAAATTCCGGTACTGAAATCAACCATTCGGGAAGCGATGCTTAACCGCATTAGTGCCGCGCAAACATTCCGCTCTGAGCAGCAAGAAAAGCTGAATGATGCTCAAGACAAGCTCTCCTCTATTACAGAGTCGGCGGTAGGCCTTGAAGATAAAGTAAATCGTACCGTGGTTGTCTCTCCTGTGACTGGCACAATCAAAACACTTTATGTCAACACCGTTGGCGGTGTTATCCAACCAGGAATGGATATTGTCGAAGTAGTGCCCACCGAAGATACGCTAGTCGTCGAAGCGCAAATAGCCCCTCAAGACATTGCTTTTCTGCATCCAGAACTACCTGCTATTGTTAAATTTAGCGCCTATGATTTTACTAAATATGGTGGCTTAGAAGGACGACTTGAACACATCAGCGCTGATACTACGCAAGATGAAGAAGGTAAAAGTTATTATCTGGTTCGTATCAGAACCAACGAAACCAGTTTAGGTCATGATGCAAATTTACCGATTATTCCAGGAATGACGGCATCAGTAGATATCATTACTGGTAAACGCACAGTAATGGATTACTTACTAAAACCAATATTAGGCGCGCAAAAAAATGCACTTAGGGAATAGCCTTCACCCAATGAACGTTAAACAAAACGTTGGTCATAACTACCAATGAAGTTTTGGCCTGCGTTGTTTTTATTGATATTGACGACATCCGCACCACAAGCGCTCAACACCAAAGAGCAACAGTGGGTGGATGCGGCGACTCGCACTTATGGAACTCGAGCAGGCAAGCGAGTTGAAACGTGGCGCAAAGAAATCGCCAAGTACCAAAATGCGTCGGAACAGCAACAACTCACAAAAATAAATAGTTTTTTCAATCAATTATATTTCGTTAACGATATTGATTTGTGGGGGAAAAATGACTATTGGGCAACACCTCTTGAATTTCTCGGCAGCAATGCCGGAGACTGTGAAGATTTCACTATTGCCAAGTACTTCTCACTGCTTGAATTAGGTATCGATGATAAAAAGCTACGTCTTGTATATGTTAAAGCAATAGAGCTAAACCAGTTTCACATGGTACTTGCCTATTATTCAACACCGAATGCCGAGCCTTTAATTTTAGACAATATAAATCCTGAAATTAAGCCAGCATCGGTACGTCGCGATTTACTGCCGATATACAGTTTTAACGGTAAGAATTTGTGGCTAATGAAATCGAAAAATGGCCAGCTCGCTGGAGATTCTTCACGGTTGAGTCTTTGGAATGACTTACGAGCTCGTGAGCGTTCGCTAAAATTAAATAAACCAATAATAAGTTACGATGAGTAGGTAATATGACGCTATATAAACAACTTGTCGCGGGAATGATTGCAGTCTTTATAATGCTGATGGCTTCAGTATTTATCATTGAGTTCAATACCACCCGCAACAGCTTAGAGCAGCAGCAACGCTCTGAAGTCAGTAACACCATCAACACCGTAGGGCTAGCGCTGGCACCGTATCTAGAAAAAAAAGATAAGATTGCCGTTGAATCAGTCATCAACGCGTTATTTGATGGCAG
Source organism: Vibrio aestuarianus (assembly GCF_012395185.1). Classification (GTDB taxonomy): domain Bacteria; phylum Pseudomonadota; class Gammaproteobacteria; order Enterobacterales; family Vibrionaceae; genus Vibrio; species Vibrio aestuarianus. Next base: position 76,038 of record NZ_JAAZTU010000013.1, on the reverse strand, counting down.
TTCATACTCTGTCGTGCGGCTGATTTTTTTGGACGATGAAGAGGAGATTTTACGCTCTTATCCAATAAAACCAAGTGATGTACCGCAATGGTTTACCGATCTACACCTGTTTGCTCCTATTCATGACCAGCGCGTAGTGACGAGTGGCTGGATGCAGCTCGCTGAAGTGGAAATCGTCAGCCACCCAGGCGAAGCTTATGCCCAACTTTGGCAAGCTTTACTTCGCTTGCTCACCGCTTTTAGCGCCATTTTTATTATTGGTTTAGCCGCGATTGCTTTCATCCTAAAACGCGCTTTGCGTCCGCTACAAATGATCGTCGAAAAAATGGAGCAAGTGGCGCGTAACCAATTCGGTGAACCGCTTCCTCGCCCCGCAACTAAAGATCTCATCTATGTCGTTGATGGCATCAATAGTATGTCGGCGCAAGTTGAAAAATCATTCAAAGCACAAGCGCAAGAAGCGCAGCAATTGCGTGAACGGGCTTATATCGACCCGGTTTCTCACTTAGGTAATCGCGCCTACTACATGAGCCAACTCAATAGCTGGCTAACAGAAAGCGCACTTGGTGGGGTTGCAATTCTTCAAGCTGAATTCGTTAAAGAGCTGTATGAAGATAAAGGATATGAAGCTGGAGATGGCATGGTTCGACACTTGGCAGACCACCTCAAAGTCTCGATGACATCTCCAGAAGTGACTCTAGCGCGAATTTCAACCGAAGAGTTTGGTTTCATTTTGCCAAACATGGATGAAAGTGAACTAAAAATTATTGCCGACAGTATCATGAACTTTGTGCAAGATGTCAGCGCCGATCCAACGGGTATGGCATCAGCTAAAGTTTCTCTAGGGGTCGTTTATAATAAAGAACCTAAATCTTCGACGCAGATGCTGTCACTGCTCGATAATGCACTGGCACTCGCCACCGCCAACCCAGATCTCTCTTATGGCTTTGTGAGTAGTGAAACCGATCAAGTTGTGATGGGTAAACAACAGTGGAAAAATCTAGTTGAAGAAGCGATCCATAACGACTGGTTTAGCTTCCGCCTACAAGCGGCGAATAACAGCTGGGGACAAACTTTCCATCGAGAAGTGTTTTCCGCAATTGAACATGATGGCCAACGTTACAGTGCTAATCAGTACCTGTTCGCACTCGATCAACTCAATGCAAGTCATATCTTTGACGAGTATGTTATACAGTCGATGATCAAAAAATTAGAAAGTTCAGAAATTAACGAACCTTTAGCTATTAACATTGCTCAAAGCAGTATTTCTCAGCCAAGCTTTATTCGTTGGATAACCCAAACTCTCACTAAACACCGATCCATTTGTGCAAATTTGCATTTTGAAATACCAGAAGCATGCTTTATCAATGCCCCGCATCACACGGCACTATTTTGTAATGCCGTGCGTACCGCTGGCGCTGATTTTGGGGTTGATAACTATGGGCGAAACTTCCAGTCTTTAGATTACATCAATGAATTCCGTCCAAAATACGTGAAGTTAGATTACCTATTTACCCATCATTTAGATGATGAAAAACAGAAGTTCACTTTAACGTCAATTTCTCGTACTGCGCATAATTTAGGTATCACCACTATTGCATCAAGGGTTGAGACTCAAACACAGCTTGATTTTCTTTCCGAGCATTTTATTGAAGTCTTCCAAGGCTTTATTGTTGATAAATAAGAAGAAGGTCAGATGTAATGCAAGACACGCTACTTAATTCGCTTATCTATGTGAGCCGTTATTACGGATTGGCGAATTCTCCTGAAGCGCTTATTAACGGTCTACCATTATCCGATGGCAAACTGACGCCTTTTCTATTCCCTCGCGCCGCTGAACGGGCTGGCTTAGTCGCGAAAGAAAATCGCTCAACACTACTGCAAATACCCAAATTAGTCTTTCCCGTAGTACTGCTACTGAAAGGTGGCGAGGCATGTGTACTCAATAGTATTAACGAGGAAAGTCAGGAAGCTGAAATTGTTACCGCTGAATCAGGATTAATTCCTGTTGCCTTGCCATTAGAGGAGCTTACCGAGCGATACATTGGTCGCTACTTTATGGTCAAAAAGCAGTTTCGTTATGACGAACGCTCGCCTGAAGTCTTAAAAACTCGGGATGGCCACTGGTTTTGGGGTACATTATGGCAGTCAAAGCATATCTATCGTGACGTACTAATTGCGTCGATATTAATCAACCTGTTTGCTATTGCTGCGCCCATGTTTAGCCGCTTGGTTTACGATAAAGTCGTACCAAACCTCGCCTTTGAAACATTGTGGGTACTCGCAAGTGGTATTTTCGTTATCTTCTTATTTGATTTATTGCTCAAACTACTTCGTAGCTACTTTATTGATGTGGCCGGAAAGAAATCAGATATTCTCATCTCCTCAAAACTGTTTAGTAAAGTGATGGGAATCCGCATGGAATCACGTCCTCCATCGGTAGGCGCATTTGCTCGCCACTTACAGGAATTTGAGTCGATTCGTGAATTTTTTACTTCAGCGACTATTTCATCATTGATCGACCTACCGTTCGCGCTGCTATTTCTTATCCTAATTTGGTTTATGGCTGGCAATCTAGTGTTTGTTCCGATTGCGGGCGTGCTTATCATTGCTATCTATTCTCTTCTCATTCAAGCGCCGTTACGACGAGCAATTGAAGAGGGTTCTCGCCTCGCCTCACAAAAATACGCAAACTTAATAGAGAGCTTGGCAGGGTTAGAAACCGTAAAATTATTTGGTGCTCAAAGTCAGTTCCAATACCGCTGGGAAGAAGCGGTCGCACATATGGCCAATTGGAATATAAAAAGCCGTCGTATTACCGATGGCATCCAAAATACCGCAGGCTTTGTTCAACAAGCGGCAAATGTGGGGATGATCATTTTTGGCGTGTATTTGATTTCTTCCGGTGATCTCACTATGGGTGGCCTTATTGCCGCTACCATGTTGAGTGGACGTGCCATTGGGCCAATGGTCCAACTTTCACTGCTTTCTACCCGTTATAATCAAGCGAAATCCTCCCTAAAAATCATTGAACAAGTAATGCAAATGCCTGATGAACAAGAACAAGGTAAGCGTTATATTCACCGTCCAATAGTGCAAGGGAAGATTGAACTTGATAACGTCACCTTCCATTACCCTGATTCGCCAGTCGCTTCTATTCGCAATTTGAGTATCACGATCACTCCTGGAGAGAAGGTTGCTATCATTGGCCGTATCGGTTCGGGGAAAACGACGTTAGAACGCCTGATCATGGGGCTGTACCAACCAACAGAAGGCCATGTACGCATCGATGACACCGATATTGCACAACTTCATCACATTGATGTACGCCGTAATATTGGCTGTGTGCCACAAGATAGCAACCTGTTCTATGGCTCTATTCGAGACAACATCACCCTAGGTCGACCTTTAGTCGATGACAGAGATGTTATGGATGCAGCGAACCGAGCTGGAGTGACAGTATTTACTCAGCAAGATCCTGCAGGATTAGAGCGCCAAGTCGGTGAAGGGGGTTTACTTCTCTCAGGTGGGCAACGACAAGCGATTGCTATCGCTCGCGCTCTTTTAGGCAGACCACCTGTGCTTTTACTGGATGAACCCACCAGCGCAATGGATAACCGTTCTGAAATGCACATAAAGCATCAGTTATCCCAACTAACACCAAGTGAAACCTTGATATTGATTACACATAAAACATCAATGTTGGATATCGTTGATCGCGTGATTGTGATGGAAAAAGGTTGCGTCATCGCCGATGGTCCAAAATCTATGGTGTTGAATGACCTCAAGCAAGGTAAGGTTCGCGCAGTACAGTAATACCGATTACTTATTGTAATTAGTACAAAAACGGGGAGCACTACACTCCCCGTTTTTTTAAATCATAAGTGAGGTTAGTTATATCCCTCCAACATCCTCTTCTTCAAGCATAGATGCACACTTAATATCGTACTGGTTGAACGAAAATATACTTGCGCCATGTACCCGCTTGGTGACGACACGTTCATCACCAAATTGCACAGTGACATGAGTGTATACTTTATTTTTGGCTTCTATTGTGTTGATCTCAAGTAACTGTTCAAACTCATCCGTGAGTATCTCTAACGCTGTTTTGGCTTTTTCTAAGCGTTCATTTGACTGTTGCTTAAATTGTTCAATTTTAAGCTGCTGCTCTTCGGTCCTTTCAGCTTTCGGCTTTTTCTTAAACTCAATTTCTTGGCGAATCACGTCCATAGTGGCTTCTTGGGCTTGGGTATACTGATCTTTGTGTTTGGCTATGCGATCTTTATACATGGCATAGCGAGCAAAAGCCTGCACATGAGTAGCGGTATCCCCTTCAACCCCCAGATTAAAGCAGACAACCTTGCCACCAACTTTGGCATGACCGCCGCTCAATGTGCCTTGTTTTTCTTTACTATCAATAACTTTCAGCTCATTGCCACAACGCAACTCATTACTCATACTATGTACCGCTAGATTAATATCTTCCGCGGCTTGTAGTTCACTAAATTGAGCATAATTTGCTGTAATCGAACCACCTGATTTGACAATACAGCTCTTGGGTTCACCTTCCGATACCGTATGACCAATAATACCTTTTCCAACTTCAATGTTATCTTGTGCCTGAACATCAGCAGACTCAATAAACCCACCGATGGTGATTGAGCCGGTAGCACGCACAATCATGCCTGGTTCAACATCCCCAGTGATCACAACACAGCCTTTAAACTTCACGTGACCGGTAGCAACACTAACATTGTTTAAGCATAGTGCATTATCTACATCCACCGTTTTGCTCTTGAGTATTGGCATGCCAGCCTGGCTAGACAGCAATAAATTAGGATCATTAGGTGATATATAAGAACCTTTACCAGCAACCAATGCTGAATCTGTACCCGGCTTAGGTGGAATAATTTTGCCTTGAACGGTGTAGCCAGGCGTACCTTTAGTGGCTGGAATACGACGCATCACTGCGTCATCTTGGCCAACGGTGATCGTTTCACCGAGGTTACGCATATCGACTTTATCTTGGCCTGGCTTTTTGGCTGGAGCTAAAACACGCTTAGTAACATCCTCAACTAAAGCAATAAACTGCGTATCTTTACCCTGAATTGGCTCTTTTCCTTGTGCTACTGGTTGGTTGAAGGTTTCGCCACCTTTTAAAGTGTGGCTCACCATTAGCACTTTTTTTAACGCTAATTTATTAATACCTTTCGTTACATGAGACTGTGCTAACGCGTGCACTACCTCACTTCCTCGTAACGCTCTTCCGCCGTAAGCTCCCGTAACAACCATGCTTGCAAGCATGTCATTATCACTCAATACCACTTCGACGGTTGCATGCTTCATGCAGGCAATAGCAATACCGGAAAAGGCTTCACCTTTTCCTTCTTTGGCACAATTAATAAAACGTGTGATTTCAGCTTCATCTAAAAAGTAATTCGCAGCACCAAGCTCCAATAATGCTTCTTTCAAGCCAGTCTGATCAAAACGCTTATCGACAGACTCCGTTCCTGGAAGCTGCGCTATCACTTGTATTTTGTCTTGTGAAAACGAGATAAAGCTTGTCCACATATTACTCAACCCACACGTTCAATCATCCTTTACTTGGCAGTGTATACAATTTAATGAGCGGGCTAAATATATCGACAATCAAACTAAGGGATACATCACTTAGTGATGACCAAACTCACCCAATACTGTCTAAAGAATAGGATGGATTGAGATAAATGGGCACTTTTGATATATAATAAGTCACTTTGTAACTATTCACTGGCATGCTTGATAGCGTATTCTACTACGCGTTGAGTGAATAAATAGCCTTCACACATCGTCCATGTTTTGAGTATTCAAATGATTCACAAAGCTCAGACACTAGTATCACTCCTCGACCATGCGTTTTATCGTTATTCTGGTCAACTAGGTTCTTATAATCAAACCCATCACCATTATGCTCAAGTAAAAAAGTCACTTGCGAGCGATCAGGGTCGTAGTCCACGTCCAAATTAACCCAATAACTTTCATCCAACTCGCTCATTCGCTTCTCTCGTAGCTCATAAAAAGCAAAGAACCCTTCCGGGTCATCCTTTAATGCAGAGTCCAATTTCAGTAGGCCATGCTCAATGGCATTAGCGAACAACTCAGAAAGTACAGAACAGGCTAAATCAAGATGAGCACCACTGCTGACAATGCCTCGCATAATATTGCGAACTTCATTCATGATCGCTGTCTTTTTGAGGATACTGGCGGGAAAATGCAAATGACTTTGCATTGGAATAGAGCAAAGGACCGTTTTCTTCTGCGGCGCAAGCACATCATTACGATTTGTGATAGGAAAGGTCATAGAAAGGATCGACAAATCATCACCACGTCCCCGATTGGCAAATTGACGCACTTCCTCATATAGATCTGCGATAAGATCTTGGCGACTTCTTTGTAACACTTGCTCTAAACGTTGCTGGCCAAACTGCTCTCCTTTTTCGTTCATTGCTTCGGTAATACCATCGGTGTAGCAAATAATTCTTTGATTAGGTTCTAGCTTAAAATGCACCAAATTCACTTCGAATTCATCAGGTTCAAGCACTCCCAATGGCATATGCGAGGAGACTAAGCGTCGAACAATTTGTCCGTCACTGTCGAGCAAATAACCATCGGGTAATCCCCCTCCCCACCATGATACTTCTAATCCATTCGCTCTAATCTCAAACACACTAGCGGCAAGCATCATGCCTATCGGCAGAAATTTCACGAGTGCATTATTCACTTCTTCGACAATTTCTCCAAGCGACATCCCTTTCTCTGTCATAGTAAAAAAAGTTCGTGTCGCAGGAATGGTTGATATAGCGGCAGGCAAACCATGCCCGGTAGCATCCGCAACCATCACATACACACCGCCGTATGGTCGATTTGCTACTACAATGAGATCACCATTAAAAATAGTAGAAGGTGTCGAGATATAATTTATCCCATAAATGTTACTCACCTTAGTGCTCATCTCATCCATTAGGTTAGTAAAAATGGACTCGGCAATAGCGTAGTCATATTGCACCTGCTCATTAAAATGATGGAGTTCATCTCTTTGCAAAGTGACTTCATTATGCATTTTTACAATGCGGTAGTGTGCTTGAACTTTTGCAATCAACACACTCCGCTCAACCGGTTTCAGAATAAAATCATCACCTAGAGATAAGCAACGTTCATAAGAATCGTGGTCGTCTAAGACAGTCAGGAAAATGATCGGGATATGGTGGTAAGGAAATGCTTGGCGTATCTCCTTGGCCGTTGCAAAGCCGTTCTTAATTGGCATCATTACATCAAGCAAAATAATGTCAGGCAACTCGTCCATTGCTAGCATTGCCTCAACGACACCTTCGCCATTTTCAAAGGTATCGATATGCTCGACGATATGAGACAAGATAAATCGACACAGTTCTCTATTCGTCGCATGGTCATCAACGATCATTACTCGCATAACCTGCTCCTTTTAAGTTTTATTCAATGGAAAACTTTTTATCAAACCGCGAAATAAGCAAAATTTTCTTGACTTGAGGTAAGGTGTTTATAATGCGGATCATCCCATCACTCTGTTCAAGATATTTATGCATATTCAGTAACATGCCAAGGCCAGCACTATCAATGTAATCGACTTTACGCAAATCAATGGTGAATCGATAATCTCGGTAGGGGGAATAACTACTACGAAAATCTTTTACTAAACCAAATCCAAAAGCACCTTCTATTGCAATGGTGATATGTTTGGTGTTGTTATCCACTTCGCTTTCAATACTCATGTACCTTTCTCCTAAAACAGCTCAACGTCACCTTCATCCATACTGGTTTGGTTGGCAGCCGGTGCATTTCGGTTGCGCAATCGTTCCGTCAATTGCTGAAGCTGTTCAGCTAATAAGTCTTTCGACATATTCTGACTGTGGACCGCTTTCAAAAGCTCGATAGCTTCTTGCATATACATGATCGATGTTTGCGCATACTCACCTTGCTGCACAACTATGTCGGCAAACTGGAGTGAGCGAACACCATTTCCCACTTGCGTTGTTAACTCATATCCTAACTCTTGAATCTTTTGTACTTCTTGTTCAATTTCGGTATTTATTTGTTGTACACCACGCAGCATATGATCTACTTTTTCTTTAGATTCAATGACATGAGTCATATCTATCGAGGCCATATCACCAACCGTTTGGTTTGCTTGTTGAACCGTTTGTAATGCCACATTAATTTCCGATTCTATTTTGCCATTAAGATCTCGAGCTTTTACCGACAGTTCACGAACCTCTTGAGCAACAACAGCAAACCCTCGCCCAGCCTCCCCAGCCCTCGCCGCCTCTATCGCTGCATTGAGTGCTAGCAGGTTCGTTTGCTCTGATAAACCTCGTACTTGCGCCAGTAATTTAAACACCATATCGAGTTTTTCGGACATATCATGGATACTGTGTACTGCGGAAATACTTTTCTCAGAAATATCAATTAGCGTTTGCACAAAACTATCAATGATCGCCTCAGTACGTGGCAAAACTGTGGTTAAATCATATTCACTACCTTGGTTAGCAAGTAAATTGTTAACCAAGGTACTAGAGATTAAACTTTGCTTTTCACTGACACTTTGTAAACCGAAAAAGCTGTCATTGAGCGTTTCGATAGACTCATCAATAACAGTGCGTTGCATTGCCAAAGGTTCACTGACTTTCGGTAATGTTTCTGTAAATAACTGCTCTATTTTTTGGATATATTTCATTGAATCAAGGGAAGTATTTCCTTGAACTGTGGAGGATGATGGCGAAATTTTGCTGTTACTTTTAAGGCTTAGCGGCAAGACAAACCAGGGAATACATGCCGCAAAAACCCATAGACCAATATGCCAACTCGAATCAGAATAAAACATAGCAACTAACAATGCGCTTACCTGCACAACTAAAGCCAATATGTATTTTGCTTTCTGGGTGATTGTTTTATTACTCATTGCCCATTCCTTGAAAGTAAATGTTTGCCAATTACGGATAAAGCTCATCACATATCCATTGAGGAATCGTACTCAGCGCTTTGATATGCTGAACAGCACCGATATCTACCGCCGCTTTTGGCATTCCCCATACAATAGAACTCTGCTCGTCCTGAGCGATAGTAAAAGCACCATATTGCTTCATCTTTAACATGCCTTGCGCTCCATCTTTACCCATTCCAGTCAAGAGAACGCCGATGGCTTTATCACCAACCGCTTCTGCAACAGAATCAAACATGACGTCAACAGAAGGCTTATGTCGATTGACCGCAGGGCGATCATCAAGCTGGCAATATAAATGAGCTCCTTTTTTAACGACAATTAAATGTTTATCTCCGGGGGCAACGTAAGCACATCCATTGACTAATGGCGCTTGATGAGTAGAAAGCTCACGAACCTCAATGGCGCTGTTTTTATTTAAACGTTCAGCAAATGGACGAGTAAACATTGCACTAATATGCTGAGTAATCACTATCGGCGGCAAGCCCGATGGCAATGCAGACAATACGTTTTTCACAGCCTCCGTTCCCCCGGTAGACGCACCAATAGCAATCAATTGATAACGAGTCTGAGCGTGGCTGCTGACCAATTTTTCAGCAACATTAGCATGATGATTTGGCTGAGCGATGTTTGCACCTGCGGCCATTTTGATCTTTTCATTCACCAGTTGCTTATAACTGACCATTTCGGCCGTATTTTCAATGGCAGGTTTGGGAAAATAATCGACAGCTCCCGCCTCCAAAGCTTCTAAAGTGGCTTCAGCGCCGTGCTGCGCGAGTGTTGAGATCATCACCACAGGCATCGGTCTAAGACGCATCAAATTTTTTAAAAACTGCACACCGTTCATTTTTGGCATTTCAATATCTAGCGTCAGCACGTCGGGATTACGCTTTTTTATCAACTCTCTAGCCTGATAAGGATCTTCTGCCATTGCCACGACTTCCAGTATCGGGTCTGCATTGATCAACTCAGATAATAAGGCTCTGAAAACAGGGGAATCATCTACGACCAACACTTTGATCTTCTTACTCATTCAAATAACTCCACATCATTCTGTTTGTTATGAGTTTCATGTTCCAACTGTGTGGCATATCTCTTTTCTTGATTACTGAGCAAAATAGCGTCACTAAATGGAATCCTTTTTAACCATGCTCTGCCTGTTAATGGATCAAACATCACTTTTCTTGGTTCACAGCCACCAAGGTCTTTCGCTGCAACAATGAGCCGTTCTTGTTTTGCGTAACTGGTTATAAAGTCGATATTTTTTTGACCAATCATAATCTTCAAACCGAGCATTTGAGCACCACCAAATAATTTAACTCTTAATCGCTGGCGATCTGCCCCCATTTTGATTAACTGATTAATCAGCAACTCCATCGCATAACAACCGTACCTTGAAGCCGTTGATGCAACTTCATCAGGTTTCCAGTGATCGATTTGTGAATAATTATCAAATGGCAGTAGGAAGTGGTTCATTCCTCCAACTTTCGCTTCAGGGTCCCACATACACGCAGCCACGCACGATCCCAAACCAGTACAGATAATTTCTTGACGATTAGTGCAGTAGATACCTCCGGGCAACACTTTCACCCAATCCACTTTCTTTTGTGGGTGGTGAAACCGATTGAAATGCCGGTTATCCTCTGAGTGAATCGCTAACGATGCCATGTATAGTTACCTTATAACTTCACATAAATGGTGTGGCCAAGATGATGGAATAGATCAGCACATCGCCCGACACTTTCTGAGTGACCAAGAAATAAAATCCCATTTGGTTTTAACCAATCATAAAATCGTTTAAGCAAAGCCTCCTGCGTAGGTTTATCAAAATAAATCATGACATTACGGCATGAAATCAGGTCTAGATTATTAGGTACTGCCCACCGAGATAACAAATTAAGTTGCTGAAAATGAATATGACTTTGTAATTTACTGGCTATCTTCATCTTCCCATTCTGCGTACCGACGCCTTTTAAAAAACACTTTTTTAAATACGGTTCCGGGATTGTCGCGGCTGCTTCAGCTGAATAAATTCCAGCTTGCGCATGCGCCAACACTTGAGTATCTAAATCGGTCGCATAAATATCGACATCCTTGGCAAAATCAAATAAGCCTGAGCAATAAAGTGACGCAATAAAGCTGTATGGTTCTTCACCAGTAGAGCAACCTGCTGACCAAATTTTAGGGTGGCTAACCTGCTGAGCTTTCCACTCTGCCAACAACACTTTTTCTAAGAACTCAAAATGATGATACTCACGAAAAAACTGTGTTTTATTAGTCGTTAGTGTATTAATAAAGTGAATACGCTCTTGCTCATTTTGCTCAATGAGCTGCTTATAATCACTAAACCGTTGCACGCCACGCTTACGCATCTGGCGACTGATCCGCCCATAAACCATGGCTCGCTTCGCGTCTGAGAGATAAATACCCACCGTTTTATGCATGAACCACTGAATGAATTTGAAGTCGGTATCCGTTAACTCAAACTCTTGGTTAATGTTCATCGCAGTCGCACCGGTTAGAACTCTTCCCATTCATCTCCGTCCTCAGCAAGATTGAGCTTTGAATTCACCACTTTCGTTGGTGATCGAATATCACTCACATTCGCTTTAGTGGTTTGAGCAACTCTATGTGGCTTTTTCGATTCGAAAGTGGTGATATTGCTATCAGTTGCAAAGTAATTCATTAAGTTGAGTAGCTCTTTACCTTCATCTTTCAATGACTGGCTTGCTGCCGACGTTTGTTCAACTAGGGAAGCATTTTGCTGTGTCATCTCATCCATTGCGGAGACAGCTCGATTAATTTCATCAATACCGGTTGACTGTTCAATACTAGAAGAGGCTATTTGGGCAATAAGATCAGAAACTCGCGCTACAGCATCGACAATTTCTTTCAACGTCGCGCCAGATTCATCCACCAAACGCGAACCTTCTTCGACCTTCTCAACACTGTCTTTGATAAGCCCTTTAATTTCTTTGGCTGCTGCTGCACTGCGCTGCGCTAAGTTACGCACTTCTCCTGCCACAACTGCAAAACCACGGCCTTGCTCTCCAGCTCGCGCTGCTTCAACGGCGGCATTTAGGGCGAGTAAGTTTGTCTGGAAGGCAATTTCATCTATCACACCAATAATGTCTGCAATCTTTTTACTGGCACTGTTAATTTCAGCCATCGCAGAGATCGCTTCGCCAACCACTTCCCCACCTTTGCCTGCTTTTTTGGCGGCATCATCAGCTAATTCATTCGCGCCTTTGGCATTATCGGCGTTTTGACGAACAGTTGCGGTCATCTCTTCCATACTAGCGGCGGTTTGTTCTAGATTCGAAGCTTGTGCTTCTACTCGCTGGCTTAAATCATTATTACCATCGGCAATTTCGGTTGATGCTGTCGCGACACGCGCAGACGAAACCGTAATTTTATCGACCATATTGCGTAAATTGGTAATGGACGTATTGACTGCATCAGTAAGACGACCAAACTCACCTTGGCTACCTTCTTCCATTTTGGTATTAAGGTCACCTTCCGCCACTTTACTCATCACATCAATACATTGGCCTAGAGGTGCCACGAGAGTATCAAGTAAATTATTGATTCCTTCGCCTAATTCACGCATGAACCCACTGTATACTGTGGTATCGATTCGCTCATTCAGCTCGCCAGCAATCGCCTTTTGTATCAAGCTTTCAACTTGGCGCTGGCCGTCTTGCTGCTCGGTAATATCGACCCACTGCAATGCCGGACCAATATACTCACCCTTGCTATTGCGCATCGCGATACAAGTTAAGTTAAATTCTAATGTTCCCACTTTAATATTCGATGAAAATGGCAGGCGATCTGGGTCTGAAATAATGCTGCGCTGGTGGCCCGGATTTTTATGGAACACATCAATGTTCTTTCCTACTAGGTTACTGGCATCAAAACTCGATAATACTTTACGTAAATCGCTTTCTCGGCTGTGCATCAACTTAGATAACGATGGATTGAGATACTGAATAATGCCATTTTTATCCGCCATCATCAGGTTGGTGGTCATACCCTCGACGGCAGACGCCAAGCGACCAATTTGTTGCTCTTTAGCTCGCTCCTCTGTGACGTCTCGCCACTCCAATGTATTGCCAATGTACTGGCCATTTAAGTCATGAATTGCCGCAACGTTTAGTTCAATTTTGAGATCACCAATCGAAATGTCCGTGCTGTAAGGCAAATTAGTAGGGTCGCTGAGCAATTTTCGTTGATGCGCAGGGTGTTGGTGGAACTCATCAATACAGCGCCCTAACAACCATTCAGCAGAAGCAGTAAAGCCTGACCAAACGGTGCGCATGGTGCTTTCATGCTTAGCAAATAATGCCAATGTTTGTTGGTTAATGTAGGTAATAAGAAGGTCACGATCGATCATAACCATCGCGGTTTGAGCCTGGTCAACCGCGGCGCGCAAACGCGCCACTTCATCTTCTTGCCGGCGTATGGCGGTGACATCTCGCCACTCTAATGTATTGCCAGTATAAGCCCCATTTTCATCGATGATCGCCCCAACGTTCAGTTCTATTTTCACCCCTTTAATATCAATGACGGTCGTAAACGGTAGGTTTGCCGGTGTAGAGAGCATTTGACGTTGGTGCTGTGGGTTAACATGAAAACCATCAATGCAATAACCCATTAAAAATGATTCGTCAGCTCGAAAGCCAGGCCAAACACTTTGAAACAGAGCTTCATGCTGTTTAAGCAAAGTCAATGATTGTTTATTGAGATAGGTTATTTGAAAATCTCTATCAATCATCATCAATGCGGTTTTTGCCGCATTGAGTGCAGAGAGAAGTTGCTGGTTTGACATCCCTTCATTTTCATCGACTAGCGGATCATTTACCGGTGGAACAAATTGCGTTGTGGTTGCTGGTTTTCTATTCCAAAATGCCATGAGTATTCCCTCACATAATAGCTTCTTCTACAAACGTCTGGTTTAGCCCTGTTACATCAAAAAGGGCCTCGATATTAATTAAGATCAAATGACCATTAGCTACAGAGGCGATCCCTTTCATAAAACGCTGATCGACCGATGACGATAAGGCTGGGACTGGTTTAATTTGCTCTAAACTCAGGTCATAAACCTCGGAAACACCATCGACAATGACCCCTAATGGATTGTTGTGACTATCATTGAGGACAATGACAACCGTTGTGGCGCCTATTTGTGCAGGTGACAAATGAAAACGTAACCGCAAGTCAACAATCGGAACGTATTCACCGCGGATATCAAGCAACCCAAGCAAATAGTCGGGGGCATTGGGTACCGCACGAACGTCATTCCAACCTCGCACTTCACGTACGTCTAAAATGGGTACCGCGTACTCATCACCATCAAGCACAAAACTGAGAAATTCTTGTGTTGGCATAAGCTACTCTCCACCTAAAATGCGCTGCATATCGAGAAGCTCATGGGTATCAAGCAGTGACATCACTTCATCACCAACATTGAGTAAACCAAGTAAGTAAGATGCCGCGGTAGTTTCACCAATCGCAGGAAAGAGCACATTCTCACCTTGAGCAATAACATCACTGACAGCGTCAACAACCAACCCCATGACTCTTTGTTGTTCCTCTTGTTGACAGTGCAATACCAATACGACCGTAGTTGGTAAGTACTCACAAGGTGAAACCCCAAAGCGAATGCGTAGATCAATAATAGGGACGATCATGCCTCGCATATTAATGACCCCTTTAACAAATTCAGGAGCATGAGGAATTGGCGTGGGTTGTTCCCATACTCTAATCTCTTCCACATCCTGAATAGCGACGCCATAAAGTTCTTTAGCAAGACGGAAACTTAGAAAATCAGCGGCGCTACTGCGTTCTTCGTACAATGCATTCAACACGCTTTGCGCTTGAGCCGTATTTTGATGAGTTGATGAATATTCTGCTTCCATTCCTTCTTCCTTTTCATCTTTATACCCTTCCTACTTGAAGTTGCAGCGGTGTTGGCTACATTCGCTCACCCCAATCACATAGTTTATCTATGCTCATGGGGATGAACTCACTTGCCGCCTACCTGCAACTTCAAGTTGTTTGGGTATATTAGGCTGCAATAATTTTGGATGAGGGATTTGAACGGCGATTTGAGTACGCTGAAATTAAACCTTGAATATCTAATATCAGAGAAACTGAGCCGTCGCCTAAAATCGTAGCGCCCGAGATACCGGATACTTTGCTGTAGTTGGAATCTAAGCTTTTAATCACAACTTGCTGCTGATCCAATAACTCATCGACCAATAGCCCGACTCGGTTGCCTGCCGCCTCGACAAAGCAAATAATCCTATCGCTTAACTCTCCACTTTCCCCCATCTCAAGCTCATCTTGCAGACGTAAGATAGGGATGTTTTCTTCCCGTAAGCGGTACAGTTCAACCCCACCAGCGGCATATTTGATGTTGGCATGATTAATTTGAATAGATTCGATGATCGTCAGAAGAGGAATGATATAAACTTCACCGCCTACTTTAACCAATTGCCCATCCAAAATGGCTAAGGTGAGCGGTAAGCTAATGGTGAAATGACTGCCTTTACCAAGCGTTGATTCCACTTCAATATGGCCACCGAGCTCTTCAATGTTTCGTTTCACCACATCCATGCCGACACCTCGACCAGAGATATCTGAAACTTGCTCTGCTGTTGAAAAACCGGGGGCGAAAATGAGGTTAAGTATCTGTTTATCAGAGATGTCTTCACGCCGAGAGTCTTTAGGAAGCACACCTTTTTCTATGGCTTTTTGCCATATTCTTTCACAATCAATACCTGCACCATCATCTTTTACTTCAACAATAATTGAACCACCTTGATGGTAAGCATGGAGTTCTATCGTACCGGTTTCCGCCTTGCCTTGATCAAGGCGAAATTGCGGCTGTTCAATACCGTGATCAATGCCATTTCGCACTAGGTGCACTAGTGGATCAACAATGCGTTCCAATACCGTTTTATCTAACTCGGTGTTTTCTCCGACAATATTCAGTTCAACTTTCTTTTCAAGCCGACCGCACAAATCTCGAACTAAGCGAGGAAAACGGCTAAAAGCAAAACTCATGGGTAACATTCTGATATTGAGTACATTTTCTTGTAGATCTTTACTATTTTGCAGCAGTTGAGCGAGGCCAGCTTTAAGTTTTTCCAGCTTATCCATACTGAAATCATTACCAATTTCAGTCAGCATTGATTGCGTAATGACTAACTCCCCCACCAGGTTAATTAAGCTATCAACTTTATCGATATCAACCCGAATTGAGCTAACACTCGATTCGGGTTTCGCCGCTTTAGTTGCTTTAGGAGAAAGGTCAGAAGTTGGTATCGTCACAACAGATAAGACGTCTTCCTGCCTATTGCTCGATTCTACTGTCGGTTGATCTGCATGAGGAGGTGTCATTTGAACGCCGATCTCTAGCCGTGAAATCGCCAAGTCACATTGATCTTCAACCCATTCGAAAATCTCACGAATATCATTTTCATCAATGCAACCATTTAAGGTAATCGTCCAACCTAAATAGCAAAGTTCAGCCTCGATTTCAGCAAGCTCGGGGAGAGTATCTTGCTGAACCTCTATAGTGCATTGCTCATCGAGTTCTTTGAGTTCGCGTAAGAGTCTCAATGGATCATTACCGCTAAAAAACAGTTCTTGATGAGGCGAAAAGACGATCTCCCAACGGGTGTTTGCATTATGATTTTCGAGAGGGCTCTTTAATTCAGCGTTTGGTTGCTGAGCATTATCCAGTACTTGCTCTTCATTACTTATCGACAATAACGCTTGCAAAGAATGGCTAACTTTTTGTTTAAGATCATGATCAACATCGATACCACTTTCGTATCCTTCGAGCATGTTTCGGATGCAATCGCCACCTTTAAGGAGAATATCAACACTTTGAGCAGTTAACGTTGCTTGTTCATTTCGCACCAAATCCAAATACGCTTCAACCGAATGAGTGAACTCACTGATATCAAGTAAGTTAAACGTAGCGGCTCCACCTTTTATCGAATGAGCGGCACGAAAAATAGTATTAATGGTCTCGTTGTCAACCTCGAGAGGATCAAGGTTAAGTAGTACACTTTCAAGTACTTCAAGATTTTCACGACATTCTTCGTAAAACATCTTGCGCAACATTTCCATGTCTAGAGCCATAGATATTCCTGCCAATTGATATTGTTATTTATGATGGTGTTTTTTTATATGGTTCTATTTTTAAATAACGCGTTTCAGTGTTTTTAATAAAGTGTCAGGGTTAAATGGCTTGACCAACCACCCCGTTGCTCCTGCTGATTTTCCCTCTTGCTTTTTTTCCATACTGGTTTCAGTCGTTAGCATTAAAATGGGGATGAATTTGTACTGTGGTTTCCCTCTTATTGCTCTTACCAAATCAAACCCGCCCATGATAGGCATATTGACGTCAGAGATAACAACGTCAAACTTTGTCTGCTGCGCCTTGCGCAACGCATCACTTCCATCATTGGCTGTTTCAACCTCATAGCCCGCATCTTTCAATGTGTGACTAAGCATTTGGCGGATTGAAACAGAATCGTCAACAGCGAGAATCTTTGTCATAGATTTTTCCTTACAAAACCCGATTACTCTGCGAACAGGCCTTCTAAAGCCAGCACTGTAATCCCTTCAGTGAGTGTATTTGTTGCGTTTACTAAGCTGATATCGATGTTGGCATGCCTCGCTGTCATAAAGAATGAAGCGAGTAATTGAATTCCTGCGGCATCAACATGTGCCACGAGAGAGGCATCAATGCGCAGAGGGGAATTTTGTTTAAGCCATTCTAGATATTGAGCTTTGGAATCCAACACCGTTGAAATTTCCAAAGACTCAGCCAACGTTAAATCCATACCAACCCTTATGTATTATTATTTTTCTAATTATTTTGTTTTAAGCCTGATTTTGAGTGTAGAAGGTAATACTTAATTAGCAAGCGGCTGCATAACAACAAAAAGAGAAGATAAAAAAGCAAACAATACAGAAAAAAGTTGTAACTCATTAATAATTAAAATTTTTAATCAGAGATAGTAAGACTAAAAATAATATGAAACATGACTTGGGGAACTTCATTTCAATAAATTATTTACAGTGTAAACTTTATTTATGATCCAACATTTTTGAGGTGAAAAGCTATAATTTTAAAGAATATAAACATCGGTAGATGGGTGTTTATGTTACCCAACGTTAGCAAATAACTTAAATACTATTCACAAGATTAGTTTGGAATGATTCAACGAAAATATGCTAGTTCAGGCAGGAAACGAAGACTAATATTGTTGATATTTACACTACACCCAAACAACTTGAAGTCGCAGGTAGGCAACAAGTGAGTTCATCCCCATGAGCATAGATAAACTATGTGATTGGAGTAAACGAACGTAGCAACACCGCTGCAACTTCAAGCAGGAAGGGTATATCAATGTGTTGTAAAAAAGCCCCTAAAGACCAATCAAAGGCTTTTTATTTGTGCTGAAAGTTTTAAGCGTGCTGTTTTATCGCTTTAATGAGCACTGAAGTATCCATTCTTCCATCACCTTGAGCGGATAGAGATTGATAAGCTTGGATCGTATTCTCTGTCATTGGTAGTTTCACTCCTTGGCGCTGTGCTTCATCAAGGCAAAAACCTAAGTCTTTAATCATCCAATCAATGGCGAATCCATAATCAAATTTGCCCATTGACATATTCACCGCACGATTTTCCATCTGCCATGAGCCTGCCGCACCATTTTTTAAGCAATCCACTAAAGTAGCAATATCTAACCCAGACTTTTCCGCCAAAATAAGTCCTTCAGACAAACCATTTAATACCCCTGCAATGCATATCTGATTGACCATTTTTGCGCGCTGACCTTGCCCTACTCTCCCCATCAGTACCGATGATTTACCATAAGCGGCAAAAATAGGTTGCAGCGTATCGAAGAGAGCCTGGTCTCCACCGCACATAATTGTCAATACACCATTTTCAGCGCCAGCTTGTCCACCAGATACCGGAGCATCCATAAAACGAATGCCAGCGGCTACTGATGCCTTTTCTAGCTCTTCAGCAAGCAAGGCCGATGTGGTGGTGTGATCAACCAAAATCGAGCCAGGCTTCATTGCTGCAATCGCACCTGATGGGCTGGTCGTCATACTGCGAACGTCGTCGTCATTACCCACGCAAGTCAGCACAATATCGGCATCTTTAACACAATCGCTTACATTATCAGCAAGCTTGCCTTGGTATTTTTCAACCCACTGCTGCGCTTTGGAATGTGTGCGGTTATAAACCGTGACATCAAACCCCGTAGCTTGCAGATGCCCCGCCATAGGAAAACCCATGACCCCTAGACCAATAAAACTCACTTTCATTGTTTTCTCCTTATATTAGCAACGCGTCTGCCCTAGTTTCGGGATTGCATGCATTATGTCTATGACAATAACCTTCTCGTTATACCTGTTTTTAGTAGGGATAAGGACGAGAAACACACATGCTTTACACGGCAAAGATAAAAAAACCGAGCTAGTAGCTCGGTTTATATGGTTTTGATGAAATTACAACTCAGCGTTATGGTAAACCTGCTGAACGTCATCACAATCATCTAGCATATCTAAGAACTTCTGGAACTTCTCAGCATCATCACCGGTAACTGGAGTATGGGTTTGAGGTACAAAAGTAATCTCTTCCACATCCAAAGTGATATCAGGAAATTGCGTGTTCAAAGATGTTTTTACTTTGAAGAATTCAGTGTGTGGCGCGAATACCGTGATAACACCATCTTCAAGTTCTACATCCGTTACGTCAACATCATCCATCATCAGTGCTTCAAGGATAGAATCTTCATCATCACCTTTAAACTGAAATACCGCTTGATGATCGAACATGTGCGCAACAGTACCTGGAGTACCGATTTTTGCACCAGTCTTAACAAAGCATTGGCGAACATCTTGGAAAGTACGGTTACCGTTGTCAGTCAAGCAATCAACAATAACGCTTGAACCACCAGGGCCAAAACCTTCGTAACGAGCTGGTTGGTAATCTTCACCGCCACCGCCAGCAGCTTTGTCTAGCGCTTTATCGATAACGTGAGCTGGTACTTGGTCTTTTTTCGCCTTGGTGATCAGGTGACGCAAAGACAAATTCATGTCTGGGTCTGAACCACCATTTTTCGCACACATGTAAATTTCTTTACCGTATTTGGAATAAACTTTAATTTTTGCGCCTTGAGTTTTCGCCATTGAGGCTTTGCGCACTTCAAAACTTCTTCCCATCGGGATGATCTCTCTAATTCAATTTTATGCGAGGGATTTTAGCAAAAAGTGGGATCATTTCAATTCACCACTTAGCAAAGACATGAACGCTACGCAACGCCCATCACTCTTTTGTATTTGTTCACCGACTGCAAAAACCACTCTTTCTCTGTCTCACTGGCAATCTTTGATTGCTGTTTCGTGATTTCCTCTGGCCCAGCTTTACCCTGCTTAAGTTTCCAAATTAAAAATGAGGCTTGCTTATCAAGTTCCACTTTATTTTTTTCATCAGCAGGCAGTAAAGAAAGGTTGAAGGACATGAGTTAGCCTAGATCAGTAAATACGTGGCACGAAATATAGCATAGGAAATGGGAAAATTAAGAATAGAAATGTGCGTTTTGTCGGTATGAAATCAAGAAAAACGAAAATACAAAGGGTGGTACCAAGACCACCCTTGTGAATTTAATCGTGGGGCACACGTTAGTGAAGTATACCTAGCTCCTTTGCTTCCTCAATGGTTAAACCACTTTCGCGAATCTCTCTCAATGCTTCAATGCGGCGACGAGCTTCGGCTGATTTAAGGTTTTTAACCGGTTTTTGAGTTTCTACTTCTTCCGTGAAGTCCCACTTACTTGCAATATCTGTCATTTCGTCATGGTTAATAGAATTAATGGACATTGTTACCTCCGAACAAACCATGTAAGGGACACGTAATCTTTAGCAAAGGGACCGATTGTTGTTAAGAACATTTAGTTCATAATGTGATTGGCGCTAGGGTTTCTGGAATCTAATTAATAAATCCCTCACTTATCCTTTGCTCAACTATCAGTGTAGAAGTACATTTAAGAAATTACCCTAAAAAATGTGTTCTGATCCAGCTCTCATTTTGGCTCTCCAGCCCCTATTCAACCTAACTCTCAAGCCATTTCCCCATATAGATAAATACTCAAAACTAAACCAAACTATACCTAAGCAACTTGAAGTTACCGGTAGGCGGCAAGTGATTGGGGTGAGCAACCGTAACCAACACCGCTGCAACTTCAAATAGGAAAGAGATATACAAAGAAGTTTTGTTTACAGATGGATAGTCAATCTAAGCGATTGGAAGGAGTGATTATGTCAAGGTTATTGATTTGGTTACATGCAATGGAAACGCTTCATCAGCAACGAAACGATACTCAATGGCAAGCGCTTAAACAGTTACTTATCGATGTACCAAGGAGTGTATTTGGGCCAGATCTCAATGACAATCAAAGTAAAGCAATTGCTTACTTTTTGGATGGTTGTCTACGTTTATTTCAACACCAGCAAACCAATCAACCAGATGCTGCCTTTCAATATTTACAGTTTGCTTACGCCAAACTACAGCAGACAAGTGCCGATCCGTTAACCGACTTAATTATCAAAGATTGGTGCATGAAACGGCTGCAACATATTATCGTTCTTTCTCTCGAATTTTGCCAGCAGCAGGATCAAACTCAATGGCACGCCATCGCTTCAGGCTTAATTGATGCGCATGTAAGCTTTATGGCGTCCCTTTCATGGAATGAGGATCAATTTATCTACATTAAAAACTAATAGTAAACAATGCCCCCTTACAACCGCTTTATTGGCTATAAGGGCGCGAACTTGTTACCTTATATTAGTTCATATCAGCAACATACTTAAAATCTTGAGTATTTAAGCATGTAGTATCTAAACTAAGCATATCTTCAGGCTCATTGATCGAGCTAAGAACCAAACTTTTCAGACAAGGAGCCCAATCTTGAGCATCTGTCAAAATACCATGAGAGCCTTGGTCGTAAGTTAAACTGAGCATGTTCGTGAACTTGTTAGCAGACACATCAGCGAGTGCTGGTGGTGTAATACCATCGTTGGCACCATTCAGAATGAGTACCGGATAATTTACAGATTCCATAGACGCATAGAAGCTACTATCAACAGGCTCGATGTTAATTGCCTGACATGCTTCTAGAGTCAAGCCAAAATGAGTACTGCCATCTACTGCTTTTTGCACTGCAGAGCCCCACTTTTCTCGACTCTCGTGATGACTCGTGTAGTACTTTGGTTTAACAGGTTCTTCAGCACAAATATTTGCTAACCCCATTGCAGCAAACTGACTAGGATATGAAGGATCATAGGAATTAGCTCGAAGAGTAATTAGAGTATCTAGGAGAAACTCAATATTTGCCTTAGGCTGTTTAATAAATTCAACTGGGTTTAATTGCCCCTCAAAAGGTTTATTATCATCACGCAGCATACTTATCGTAGTCAGATAATTTAGAAAAATATCATAGTATTTGTCGTCTATTTCAGTAAGCTTAGTATTTAGTGCTGATTTAAATGTCGCTTCATCACAATATCCAACACTACGACGGCACACTTCAAGAATCCTGTCTAGTGCTTCATAGTTTGACCACGGCATATCCTGAACACCGTTCATTTCAATAGGAAAGACGCCATCTAATACCATCATTTGAATTGCACTGGAGCTCTGATAGCCAGCTTTGATCTGCTTTTGCTCTTCACGAGCCATAGTCATGGCAAGACGCGTACCATATGAAACACCATAAAGTTTCCATCCATCTTCAATTTCCTCAATTTCTTCCAGTTTTTTTTCTAGCAGCAGTAAATCGAGGGCATTGTTTACATTTGTATACTGGTTTAAGTCCACACCGTCATTGACATATTTGTTCTTACAACCTCTAATTTGCTGCGCAGTACCTGAGTCTTCAAAGTCGCAGCTTAAAGAAGGAGTAGAGTACCCCGTCCCACGCTGATCAACAAAGTAGATATCATGATTCTCGGACAATACAGATAATTCACTATTGCTGTATTCAGCCCAATCAATTGACATCCCTCCAGGCCCGCCATTGAGATGTATAAAAGATCCTTTTTTGATACCTTGAGAGGCCGTTTTAGCAACCGCAACTGTAATTTTTTTACCATCTGGTTGTGAGTAGTCTTCTGGAACTTGCAAAAACCAGCATTTCTCAACGGTATTTGGCTGAACATAACTATTGCCAACTAGTTGCATCTGGTTACATTGCACTGGTTGTAGAGACACTGAGTGTGTCGATAGCGTAGATAAATTCGGGAAAGCATTGCTGCTCAACGCATTACTGCTCACCGCTGAGTTGCTTTTTCCATCCTCTCCTCCACACCCTGCAATCACTGCGCTAATAGTTAGTAATAATAATTTGCTTTTCATTGATGAAATGACCCTAAAAAAAATAGAGCCAGATTGTATTACTGCTTATTTCGGTAATATACGAAAAGAACCTCCCTAATTATGCGCGTTTTAACTAGGAGTCAGAAAAAGATCACGAGAAACCAATCAAAGGAGGATACTCAAAGACAGTATGTTATTAAGATAATTTACCTTGATCATGTTTCCACATATGGAATTTTTGGCAAAAAAAAGCGAGTTCAAAAGAACTCGCGAATCTATTCAGAATGTAGCAATATGAGCCAATCTATCAATCAGATAGGAAAAAGGTTGTCTATTCGTTTTCAAGCATAGTTAATGCCACCAATAGTAATGTCAATTACCTGTCAGAATTGTGTTGTTAATCTGTTTGTTACTAAATGCCAATCGCGACTTCATCAAGTGCACGAAACACCGATTCATCTAGGTGACCATCATAAACTTGTTTGCAGACTTTACGGCGTACAGCTAGGCCTGAAATTAAACGTTCTATCGATAAGTGCTTATTCTCGTTTTGAGTATTGTATAGCTCGATCAATTTGCTCAATGTTTCATATGGGATTATTTCACCGCTTACTCGTAACCAATCAAGCTTATCTATAAGCTCTATACACTCTTCTTTAATCGATGAAGGTGAGTGACCAGTCATTGCTGATAGCGCTGTTATACTGCGTTCTAGAGCCTCTGGAGAGGTATATTTAGATAGGGTTATCGTGATTTCGTCAGCATTGATCTCAACAAGGTGTTTTCTCTGCTTCACACGACGTCCCAATTTGCCTTTCGGTGACGGTGCTTTGCGTTGAATTGGCTCAAACTCTCCATCAATAATCTCAGCCAGTTCTTCAAGTTTCTGCTTGGATACAATTTCATTGCGCAAAGGATTAGGCAGTGTCGGAGCCATATTACGTTTACCAGCGTTAGTTGTACGTGCGCGTGAATAACGTAAAACTTCTTCAACATCGCACTTAATATCAACTTGGTAGTCCGTGATCTTATTTTTTTCCGTTATTGCCGTTACCGTTAAATGATAACCCCACAGATTAACGATAAAGATCTCATCGTTACCTTTCCCTTCTGATAGCCGTTTCAATTCACGGATCAGATCCATTGAGAAACGACGCCATTCAATGTTACGGCCCAATTTTTGGTTGAGCTCGCTAAGTAGCATGCTGTCTGTGTGGCGACGAGACATCCTACTCCGAAAATAGGAGTACAATTGAAACACTAAGGTATGTTGTTTCAAGATCTCTGGTGGAAATAGGAAGAAATAATCACGAGTGAGCAGCTCTTCGTAGAATGACGGCTCCCAGACTAAAATATAGAGATTGGGCTTGATCCGGATCTCGCCATCAGCGCCCTCGGTTGGCGCTTCTTCTGAGGCGGTGATCGTTCTAGCAATAAAACGGAATCGATCACTCTTAAAACCTTCCGGCATATTTTCACTTAGCCAACGACCAGTCAATTCGTGCAGTTGAAAATCGGTAAATTCAATACGATCAATACTATCGCGAATTGAATCACGAGCAGGCCCACTGTCCTTTTTTCCACGTAACGACAAAATATCCGTAATGTAGAGCGGTGTTTTATTTGGAGTATGGGTGGTATTAAGTTGGTAATCTTCTTGGTGATGATCATGGTATTGCACGGTTAGCGTAAACAGCGCAAATAATGTCATTAAATCATCGACCGTCATGATATTTTTCGACGAGCGGGTTTCAATAATCGCCCGCGTCCCAGAAATTGAAACCATTGATTTTTGGTAACTTTTACGAGTTCTAGGCGGAGCTAATGCTTGATCAATGATCCCAGCCCAGTTGGTTGGAGAAACGACAAATTGATCCGCCTCATCTTTCATAGCTGGTGGAATGTTTAACCCGTGTTCATTGAGCAAACGTTTATTTACTTGAGTTTGAGCTAATGCTTTCGACCGTTTACGTTTTTCGGTTTGTTTTACTGATTCAGTGACTAAACTCGTTGATCCTAGGACTGAGATCAATTGATTAGGGTTGACGAATTTATGTAACATCGTCTTACCAGCTAGTCCTTCCTCGAATTTAACAGGGATCTGTTTAAATAAACCGATGCTTACTGCGGCACGTAAACGTTGCTGAATCGCAGCTCTGGTTAGTTGACCATCTGTTGCTTCGATTAATTCGGTTGTGGATACTAAACCGTCTTGACTCCGAAAGCCTCGTAAGGAGATAAGATTAAGAAGTTCAACAATACTTTTCGTTACGCCTTTGAAGTGTTGGTATTGCTCAACCCAATCTACGGCTGCCTCAGATATTTCAAAAAGATGACCATCTTTATGACTTCTTGGTGCTTTGATCAGTATTTTTTCGTCTGAGTTCATTATTGGATCCGTATCACACTGGCCGTAATATCGCTATAGTTCCAACAGAGTAAAGAAAAAGAGATCATAAATAAAGAAAAATTTATTGCTTTTAAACAACTGATCTTTTTGATTATTCTGATCTATATTGATTATATGATCTAATGATCAGGAGATGTTTTTTACTGTAATGTACTGTTTTTTAATGATAAAAAAAAAACACCCTCCGAAGCATGATCATCGTGGTTATGAAAACATGATCAATGCTTAGGTGAAAGCATGATCAATATTTCGTTGAACGATGATCATTGCAGTCCTGAATCAATGATCAACGTATTCTTAAAAGCATGATCATCATACATCCACAACTTATCCACAGTAATGAAGTAAAAGTTATCTATTTTTCAATCATAAGTCGAAATTGAACTAACCTTTGGCTACGGAACAATGATCATGAAAAGTATTCTTTCGTTAATTTTGGATACGGTTTGTACGATTTCATCTCAAAATAACAATGTCATGCTTTGCTGTTGGTGTTATTGGGTTGCAAGCATATTGCAGCAAGCATGATCAAGGCCTGAATTGAATGTTCTTCACTTCGTTTCTGTTTTTCTACATGTCGTATCAACAGAAGAGAAATACGCTCGCACTTGATTCCATCTACAATCCCCGTAATTTAAATGAGATTTTACATGCTTCCGTAGATATTCTGTACTTGATCATTGATCCGTAAAAGATCAGGTTCTATTGCGGGAGCTTAATCAACTTGAATGCGATAGATTACTCTTGATCATTGTTCCTAAGTGTCCATTTTTATCAAGAAGCATGATCATCAAATAATCCTTGATCATGCTTCCACCATTTTATAGTGATCAAAAGCTATTTCTCACCGAGCACGATCGATTTAGTGCGAACTTGATTGATGATTTTTATTACTATTTTCTCACTATGTCGAATGAAAATGACACTAGCCGTAAATTACAGAGATTCTATAATCGTTCCGAGGGTTATTTTTTAAAGGAGCTATAACTTTTTCATATTTTTATTATCGATGGAATTTACATTATCCCATTCTGGTTTATGTTTTACATTTTCCAATCAATGTGAGTTTACATTGTAAATAAGTGACAACGTAATACTTTCAATCTTTCCAAGTTTGTTGAGATAATGCTGTGCATTTTGCGTTTATAAATTGGCCACTAACATTAAATACCTAATTTATTTTCTATTTAATGTGACATTACTCTAAAAGTGAATGTTCACCTTTTTATTGTGTATTGTATTTTTTGCTGTACAATTCTTACTTAAGTACCTATTACGGAATTTGGCAATGAAAAGAGAACAAACGATAGATAATCTCTACCAACTCGCAGAATTGACGCAACAAGTTCAAGCTGACCGTATTGAAATTGTTTTAGAAGAGCGAAGTGATGACCACTTTCCTCCAATGTCTAAAGCACTAATGGAAACACGTTCTGGTTTAACTCGTCGTAAGTTGGATGAAGCAATTACTAAATTGGAACAAGCCGGTCATCAATTTACTAAGAATAATGCCAATCATTATTCTATTTCTCTTGCTGAAGCGCACATGCTAATGGACGCTGCAGGTGTGCCTAAATTCCATCAACGTAAAAAACATGGTGACCACAAACCCTGGATTATTAATGTTCAAAACCAAAAGGGTGGCACTGGGAAATCGATGACGGCGGTACATTTAGCCGCTTGTCTAGCGCTGAATTTGGATAAACGCTACCGTATTTGTTTAATCGACTTGGACCCTCAAGGTTCTTTGCGCCTATTTTTAAATCCGCAAATAAGTCTATCTGAACACAGTAATATCTACTCGGCAGTTGATATTATGCTCGATAATGTACCTGAAGGGACGGAAGTCGATTCTGCGTTTTTACATAAAAATGTCATGCTGCCAACGCAGTATCCAAACTTGAAAACCATTTCAGCTTTCCCCGAAGATGCGATGTTTAATGCGGAAGCTTGGCAATATCTTTCTCAAAATCAATCGCTTGATATTGTGCGTCTTTTAAAAGAAAAGTTGATAGACAAAATAGCCGATGATTTTGACATGATCATGATTGATACCGGCCCACACGTAGACCCGCTAGTGTGGAATGCGATGTATGCCTCTAACGCGTTATTGATTCCATGTGCTGCAAAGCGCTTGGATTGGGCATCAACAGTCAATTTCTTCCAGCATCTGCCAACGGTGTATGAAATGTTTCCAGAAGATTGGAAAGGGCTCGAATTTGTACGTCTGATGCCGACTATGTTTGAAGATGATAACAAAAAGCAAGTGTCGGTTTTAACTGAGATGAACTACTTATTAGGCGATCAAGTCATGATGGCGACGATTCCTCGTAGCCGTGCATTCGAAACTTGTGCTGACACCTACAGCACCGTATTTGATCTCACCACCAGTGATTTTGAAGGTGGTAAAAAGACGCTAGCAACGGCACAAGATGCTGTGCAGAAAAGTGCATTAGAGCTTGAGCGCGTACTGCATAGTCATTGGTCATCACTTAATCAGGGGTAAATAAAACATGGCAATTAAAACGTCTGATCTGAATGCAAAACTGTTTGGTAAAGCGAATAAACGACGTGCAACCACCCCGCAAGAGGCACAAACAGCAGCTAAGGAGCAAGCTCAAGTTATCGAACTCGCAGTAGCTGGTGAAGAATTGGTAACGTTTGAGTTAGTACGTATTCCGGCTGATCAAGTGGCGGATAAAACGGTCGTTTTTTCACAAAATGCACGTGAGCAATCTTTCTTAAATGAACACGCTCTGTCTGATGTTCTCACCACATTACGTGAACGTGGTCAGCAATACCCAGCTGTAGGGCGTAAAACGGCTGATGGTAAGATAGAAGTCTTAGACGGTAGCCGTCGTCGAATGTCATGTATCTTGGCCGATAAAGAGTTTCTGGTTTACGTTGCTGATGATATTAACGCCGAACACGCTAAATTTCTTTCTGATGTGGCGAACGCACATAAACCGCTTTCTTTATATGAAAAAGGCAAAGAAATGCAGGCGAAGCTCGATAACCAAGAAGCTGAAGATCAAAAAGCCTTAGCGAAAATGTTTCAATGCAGTGAAGCATTAGTCAGCGGTGCTTTGAAGGCAGCCGCTTTACCTTTGGAACTTTTACAGGCCTATCCTAATGTTGTTGAATTAGGTCGTCCGACTATAGTAAAACTGCATAAGCAGTTCCATGAGCTAGACGCTGACCAACAAGCGAAATTATTAGCAAAGTGTCAATCTAAAGAAGGTTTTGTATGGCAGCGCAGCAGCGCGCAAGGTGTGGCTAGGTTGACCAAAGAAGTAACTGAAACCATTGAGTCATGGATCCAAGAGTTAGTGCCACCTAAGCGTGCTGCGGCCACCAAAACTGACCTTGTCAAAGGCCGTGCAAGTTATAGTCGCAATGGCAGTAATTTGGCACTGAATTTAAAGAAAGTTGATGACGCTACGATGCAAGAAATCTTAGATTTTATTCAAAGTAAACTCGATTAACTTTCTGCTGTTCTATAATCAAGCCCGCAATTGCGGGCTTTGTCGTTTATGTTTATTGGTTTCTTAGACGTTGCCAATATTTCTCATAAATAGCGAGTGTTTCAGGGCCAACATCGTTAATGAATTCCCCTTTTGCCATATCCGATTCTGAAGGGAAAATGGTTGGGTTATCACGCAGTTCTGCGGGTAGTAATGCACGGCCACTTTGTGTCGCTGAGGCGTAACCTAAGCTATTGACTATTTCTGCTTGGTTTTCGGCTTGGTACATAAAGTTGATGAATTTATGGGCTAATGCCTTATTTTTACTGCCTGAAGGAATGGTGAAATTATCCATCCACAGCACAGCGCCTTCTTCTGGCATAACAAACTTCAGCTCAGGCATTTCCACTTGCCCTTGGTAAGCGTTACCATTCCACTGCATACCTAAAGCGGCTTCACCTGAAACATAAGGGACATGCGGTGCATCAGAGTTATACAACAAAACGTTATCTTTAAGTGCTTCTAGTGACTGATATGCTTTTTCAATCTCTTGTTCATTCTTAGTATTGATGCTAAAGCCATTTAAAATGAGCGCCATACCGAATACGTCACGAATATCGTCAATTAACATAACTTGTTGGTTATATTGTTTGTCCCAGAGATCTGCCCAGCGAGTCACTCCTTCAGTAATCAGTGTTTCGTTATAGCTAATGCCGGTAATTCCCCAGATATAGGGTAGGGAATAGCGGTTTTTTGGATCGTGTGCTTGTCCTAGCAATGAAGGCATTGCATCTTTCATATTCGGGATTTGTGCGTGATCTAATTCAGCAAGTAAGCCTTCACGTCCCATTTTTTCGATAAAATACGCGGACGCAAATACCACATCGTAACCGCCACCTTTAAGTAATTTGAGCTTGGTATACATCGACTCATTATTCTCAAAAGTTGAGTAGTTGATGGTGACATTTTGTTG
Organism: Vibrio aestuarianus; assembly: GCF_012395185.1. Lineage (GTDB taxonomy): Bacteria > Pseudomonadota > Gammaproteobacteria > Enterobacterales > Vibrionaceae > Vibrio > Vibrio aestuarianus. Next base: position 45,768 of record NZ_JAAZTU010000013.1, on the reverse strand, counting down.
CTCTTCAAATTGTTCTAGTGCTTTTTCAGGCAGATAACCGCCCCATGCGTAAACATTTAGCGTTTGTGTATTTGCGCTTACTTGAGAAGCAGTGAGCATTGCTGATAAAACCAATCCTTTGATGAAAGTATTCATTGCATTTTCATTCCTCTTGAGTCCAGAACCATACTGGAGTTGAGCGAATAATTAGTTAAAAAGTGCTCGGATTAAAGCAAAACAAATTTGTCGTAAAGAAAAATATTTTTATGCATTCTTATGGTGCCTTTTGCCTGTGCTAACATTGGCTGATTAATCGTAGCTATGGCATAAAAATGAAAGCAATCAATGACTACTTAAAGCAACTTATCGAATTGGCAAACCTGACCGAGTGGCGTTTTGGTGTTGTGGTGCGCGGTGATGATTTCTTTCAGAATCAAGTCTGCGATACGCTGTTAACCACTGGTAATCCTACACCTTGTTTTCAAGTAGGAGGGGAGGCTCGAGATGCCACTCGTTCCGTTGCCTTTAATAAAGGACAGCAGCTACTAGGGCAAGAGTGCCAACGGCTAATTTATGATCTCAGTGATGGATTTGATGCCAATAGTTTTAGTGCCGCACTTGGTGCATTAAAAAGGGCGGGCATTTTGCTTGTGATGGGAGATAAGGCCAATCGGTATTCCCCTGCGCAGCACTGGCTGAATACGGCATTAGAGCAGTTATTAGTACTTGATCAATCTCATCCTTTGCCGCCATTGCCCAATATTTCACTGATTACTGAACAATCACCTCTTGCTGCTTTTTCGCAGCAGAAAGAAGCCATCGCTGGTATTATTCGCGTTATTGAAGGCCACCGTAAGCGTCCTTTGGTGATTACGGCTGACCGCGGGCGTGGAAAAAGTAGTGCATTAGGTATCGCTGCTGCGGAGCTGATGAAAATGCGGAATATTAATATCATCATCACCGCACCGACAATTAACGCGGTTAAGCCTGTATTTGAACATGCGCTGTTGAATCTACCCGATTCAAGTCGCAGCGCCAATGCGCTTCATTTTCAGCATTCATCTCTACAATTTGTAGCGCCAGATGAACTGTTAAAACTCAAACCTCAGTGTGATTTGCTACTGGTCGATGAAGCGGCTGCTCTGCCGCTTGCCTTGTTACAGCAGATGGTCGAGCTGTATCATCGCGCGGTATTTTCTACAACGATTCACGGCTATGAAGGGTGTGGTCGAGGTTTCACTCTCAAGTTTCAATCTTGGCTCAATAAACACAGGCCAGGCGTCAAGTCATTCCATATTGATCAGCCGATTCGTTGGAAAGAAGGAGACCCACTCGAACAGTGGCAATATCAAACTTTTCTACTCAATTACGACTTACCAACGTTGGCGATACCATCTTCTTTTAGTCTTAGCCACGTAACTTTGGAGTTGATACCCAAACAGCAGATGCTCAATGAGCCAAGATTGCTGCATGAGGTTTTTTCGTTGCTGGTCAATGCACACTACCAAACTTCACCCAATGATTTATTCCATTTACTAGCTGATGACAACATGCAGCTTTATGTTTCGATGTTAGGTAAGCGTTGTCTTGGCTGCATTTTAACGGTAGAAGAAGGTCAATTAGATGAGCCTTTAATTCGTTCTATTCAGCAAGGACAACGTCGTCCTAAGGGGCATCTTGTACCTATATCGCTTGCTAACCAAGTGGGTATTGCCGAAGCGGCTTTTCAATCTTGTACGCGAATTATGCGAATAGCCGTTCATCCAGATTGGCAACGAAAAGGCGTTGGTGCGCAGTTGCTTACTCTGCTGAGCAAAAAGGTGACTAGCGATTATCTTGCAACAAGTTTTGGCGCGACAAGTGAGCTCATTCATTTTTGGTCATCACAACACTTTGTTCCTGTGAAAATTGGCACACAGCGCGATCAAGCCAGCGGTTGTTATTCCTTACTCATGGTTCAGGATTCAAGTCTTTCTTGGATCGCAATAGCGACACAACGTTTTAAGCGCCATTTCTTATATTCGCTAATGGATACATTACAAAATATCGAACCTGAATTGGTGCGAACTTTACTTAAGCAGATGGCTAACAACCGTGAGACATTCAACTCAGTTCCAGTTGAGGTGGTTCCGTATCGTCTACTGTCTGATTACAGTGCCGGCGGTTCAGATTTTGAAAGTGTCAGCGTTTGGATTCAGCAAGAACTCCATTGCCTCAATTCTGAATTCGCATTTTCCATTTCGGATGTATTGGTAAAAAAATGTTTGCAGAATAAAAGTTGGTCGGCTTGTGCCAATGAACTTGGATTGTCTGGGCGTAAGCAAATTGAACAAGCCATTCGCCATGATCTGAGTTTTATTTTGGATAATTTACACTGTAAAACTGCTGAATCCGATTAATAATGAAGCTGGGATTTACAGTGTAAATAGAAGGTGTTCGCTGTTTTTTGAATGTCACTCAAGGTCATCAATAGCAAGTTGTTAAGAGAGGTATTGTTAATTGATCTTCTGTGACTCTTTTAAAAGTCGATTTTACCGCGCAAAGACTTATTTGCGCCATTTCTTTTCTTCGCCTCAATCCGTCGACGTTGAGAACCTTTAGTCGGTTTTGTTGCGGTGCGTTTCTTTACGACCACCATTGCTGAAAGAATCAGTTCTTTGAGGCGGTTGAGTGCATCTTCTCTGTTTTGCTCTTGGGTTCGATAAGACTGAGCTTTGATAACGATGACACCTTCTTTGGTAATTCTTGAGTCAGATAAGGCGAGTAGTTTTTGCTTGTAAAGATCGGGTAGGGTAGAGCGATGAATATCAAATCGTAAATGTATCGCACTAGAAACCTTATTAACATTCTGCCCGCCGCTACCCATGGCGCGAATTGCTGAAAGTTCAATTTCCCAACTAGCGAGTTCGACGGTGTTAGATATCTTGAGCATAAATCCAGAGTAAGAAGTGATTTCAGTCGTCATTCTAATGGAGTTGCTAGTGGTTTACCATCTCACCTATGAATGAATCGATCTAGCAAGACCACTGAGAGTTTATTTTTGCGCTAGACGTATTCAAGGGGACGAGACAATATTATTTGATAACACAGAGCTTAATCACACATGTGAGAATCTATAGTTGGTCAAAGTGGATAGAGTTTGATAGGTTAAGAAGACATAGTGATTGGAAAGGTATAATTATATGAAAGTAAACGTTCAAACACATCATGTATCAATTAATGAAGACTCACGTAAAGAAATTGAAAGTAAATTTGAGAAAATTTCATCTCACTTTCCTCAATTGATCAGCTGCGACATTATTATCACCAAAGAACACGGGCTGCATGAGGTGGAAATCTTCACCAATTATGAGGGCGTGCGCGTTTCAGCTAAATCGACAAACGACGTTATGTATCCGGCTATTGCTGCGGCGTTGAAGAAACTTGAAGCTGGTTTAAGCAATCGCAAAGGGCAATTGAGAGCCGATATTCATGCTAAACCAACGGGCATGAGACCTGAGATAGATACTGACCTTATCTCAGAAGAGTAATCTTATTTTCATATCATCAAACAGATTCTTGAAGCCAGCCGCATCGTGCTGGCTTTTTTATACTCAATGCCTAGGATGGTGCAGAATGCGTAAACCAACAGGTTGTTCGACCGATTATTGCTTTAACTTTAATGCAATCAATATTTCCATATCATAAGTTTGAACCTCGGTTATAGATCACATTCATCGTGCCAATAAAACCGATATCTTACACATTGTTTATTTGTTTTAAGGTTGGTTGTATGGATATTCGATTTTGTGAAAAATGTGGTGAAGCAACACCACACAAAGAGATCATTAAACAGAAGCCTTCGAAGTATGGAAAAAGTAGAAAGGAGCAGTTTAAAGCATTTTTAGAAGGGTTCTTTTCGGGAACTGCAAGCCCAGCATTGGCATCATTAGAACTTATTGACCGATATGTTGTTTGTGATAAGTGTGGGCATAAAGTACTCGAAAATCACGGTGAAGAATTTCAATGATACGATAACTACAAGGATATTATTTGATGACCAAATTTCAGTTTTTTTGCAAACCAGGCTCTGAACGTAAAGAATTTACTTATCTCGATATGAGTAGTGAGACATTCTCGGATGAAAAAGCGCAACTATTACAATTAGATTTTGAAGTTGAAGATGATGTCATTTACGCGAGTACAGCAGAAGAAGCTGTTGAAAAGTTTCGTTCAAATTATCTTTATGCTTTAGAAGAGTACAACAATGCACATCCATCGAGTGCCTTTATCACTTTGGTGATTGAAAGCTACAAGGAGGTGCGTCGTCGATTTGCTGTACGTTAACTAGTTTGCATTTCACAGCTACTTATTTTCAATCTTTCTCATTGGTTCGATACTTATTTTGTCTAAAAGAGCGTTTCGCGGAGCATATCACTATCAATCATTGCTTCAATCAGTGATATGCTGATTGTTAGAAAAAGTAAAAGAATACAAAGCTCACTCAATGAGGAACAATAATGATCAACATTGCCTTTTTTAGCACGAAGTCTTATGACCAAGCTGCATTCGAACAAGCTAAAAATAACCACCAGGTCAATTATCACTTTTACGACTTTTTACTTACTGAAAAAACAGCCAAAATGGCCAAAGGTTGTGAAGTGGTGTGTGCGTTCGTTAATGATGATTTATCACGTACGGTTCTAGAACAACTTGCAGTGCGTGGTGTTAAGATGATCGCTATGCGTTGCGCAGGGTTTAATAATGTCGACTTGGATGCAGCAAAAGAGTTCGGTATTACTGTGGCTCGTGTACCTGCTTACTCACCAGAATCGATTGCTGAACACACGGTGGGATTAATGATGACATTAAACCGCCGTTTCCATAAAGCGTATCAGCGCACCCGCGAAGCGAATTTCTCACTGGAAGGTTTGGTTGGTTTTAACTTTCATGGTCGTACCGCCGGTATCATCGGCACTGGGAAAATAGGTCTGGCAACGATTCGGATCTTGAGAGGGCTTGGTATGAACGTGTTGTGTTCTGACCCTTATCCAAGCGAAGTAGCAAAAGAGCTTGGAGCCACTTACTGTGAATTAGAGACGCTTATTCGTCAATCTGATGTCATCTCCTTACATTGTCCAATGACAAAAGAGAATTACCATCTTTTGGATGCGGCTTCCTTTGGGAAAATGAAAGATGGGGTGATGATCATCAACACCAGTCGTGGTGAGTTGTTAGATTCAGTTGCCGCTATTGAAGCGCTTAAGCAAGGGCGTATTGGTGCGCTTGGTTTAGACGTTTATGAGAGCGAGAAGGAACTATTCTTCCAAGATAAATCAAATGACGTGATTGTGGATGATGTATTTCGACGTTTGTCTGCGTGTCACAATGTTATTTTTACCGGTCACCAAGCTTTCTTGACTACCGATGCACTGCAGAGCATTGCCGAAACCACACTGTCCAATATAGATAGCTTTGCACAACAAAAAAGCAATCCAAACTTCTTAGATTTTACTTGATAAACGTCATTGCCTTTCATCTTTCGGAGAATCCATCACCACCATCGTGCTGATGGATTTTACCGTTAAACACTCACCAAGTACGTCTGCGTGAAAGCGTTTATAAGCACCGAGATCTTTTGTTTCAACGCGGAGAAGGTATTCGTTCATCCCCGTGATGTTGTGGCATTCCACCACTTCTTTCGCAAAACGTACATGTTCTTCGAAACTAAGTTGTGCTTTTTTCGTGTGACTGTTTAAACCAATCGCTACGTAAGCTACAAAACCGACATCAAGCTGTGTTTTATCCAATATCGCACGATAGCTTTTAATTACCTTTTTCCGTTCTAGATCTTGAACTCGTCGCAGAGTTGCTGAGGGAGATAACCCTACTCGCTCGGCTAGTTCAACATTAGATACTCGGCCATCAATTTTTAGTTCTTGCAATATTCTTTCGTCAAATCGGTCCATGGGTATTTTTTATTGTCCATTTTTATTGTTTAAAACAAATATAAGCACAATATTGCTAGTTGATACCATTATTATTTTCTTATCGTTTATCAATAGAGAGAAAAAAATGGATTACACACAGTGGGGGCCATTGATTGGGTTTGCCTTTGTCTCAACATTTTCACCGGGGCCGAACAACATTATGCTCATGACATCAGGAGCCAATGTCGGTTTTGTACGTACCATTCCCCATATGTTGGGTATAACCTTTGGTTTTAGCCTCATGTTGTTGTTAGTTGGTGTTGGGCTAACAGAGTTGTTCCAACGCTATTCACTGTTACAACAAGGCTTGCAAATCACTTGCATGGCATATTTAGTTTATTTGGCCATAAAAATTGCTTTAAGTAACCCGGCACAAAATGCTGAGCACTATCAGCCGATGTCATTTGTAGCCGCAGTACTGTTTCAATGGGTTAATCCTAAAGGGTGGTCGATGGCATTAACCGCTGTGAGTGTTTATAACCAGAGTGCTAGTTGGGCGCAGTTGTTACTTATTTCACTGGTGTTTGCACTGGTAAACATTCCATCGGTTAGTGTATGGACAGCCGCTGGCAAACAACTGAGTTATTGGATGAATCATCCAAGCTATGTACGTTGGTTTAATGGTGCTATGGGGGCTTTACTGCTGTTTTCCGTAGTATCTATGTTATAGAGCGTTACTATTAATCAATATCTGTCAGGTTAAATGCTACTCACAGAGGAACGTCTCACCAAAATTGGCATAAACAACTTGTGATCATGGTGCTCAGTTTGTTCATTACTTGCTAGTTCCAATGAAAGTTTCACCGCTTGCTTAGCCATCACTTGAATTGGATAGCGAATCGTAGTGAGGCGAGGATAGATATAGCGAGCGATATGCCCATCGTCGAACCCAATTACCGACATGCTCTCGGGAATACGGATACCATTTTCTTGTAATAAGGTGAGGCAACCAGCAGCCATGTAGTCATTGTAGGTGGCGATCGCGGTAATCGGTGTATTCTTGGCCATTAGGTTAACCATCGCTTGCTCTCCACCAAGCTCATCGGGTTCACCGTATTCGATGTACTCTTCAATGGGTTCAATGCCATTGTCACGCAAGGCATCTAAATAGCCAGTTTTGCGGTCGTGCGCATCTTCAATATCGTGGCTTGAGCAAATGTATGCGATATGTTTATGGCCATTTCGAATCAAATACTCTGTCGCCATGTAAGATCCTTTGTGGTTGTCGAGCGCGATACAACGGGAAGCTATTTCCGGTACGATTCGGTTGATTAATACCATGCCGGGAATTTCTTGAGCTAACTTAGTCAGTTCTTCGTCGCTCATGCCTTTGCTGTGCACGACTAATGATTCACAACGGCTGTTAATGAGTAAGTTAATGGCGTTGCGCTCTTTGAGGGCATCATGGTAACCACTGCCAATTAATAACTGTTTACCTTGCTCACTTGCTATTGTGTCAATTGCTTTGACCATGGTGCCAAAGAAAGGAGCAGAGACATCATTCACCAAAACGCCTATTGCATTAGAGGATTTACTAACTAAAGCGCGTGCATTGGCGTTGGGGCGATAGCCTAGCTTCTCCATTGCCGCTTTGACCGCGATAATGGCTGATTCACTGGTATGTGGAGCGTTGTTGAGTACGCGTGAAGTAGTTGCAATGGATACGCCTGCTTCTTTTGCAACGTCTTTAATGGTCGCCATAGAGCCTCTTTTCTTCTGATTGTGGTTAATTAGACAGTGGATGAGTGAATAACACAAATGCTAAAGATCGTTTAACTCGATTGTTGCAGGTTTTATTTAACCATTTGATAAAAAAGCCCTCAACATGATTGAGGGCTAAGTTAACAGAAGCGATAGGGTAAGCGCTAGGCGTGAGGTTTTAACGTGACTGTATATCGGTACGTTTTCTCTAGTAGCTGAAACTCTTTATGAACACTTGGGCTCCAAGAGTCATCGCCACCAACCCCCATATGTTGGTGATCAATACGGACATACACTTTATCTTCTGTTTTCAATTCATTGGTGTGTTTGGCCTGCGCTAATTGCTCCAAGCTATATTGGCTAACACTAAATGCCAAATCGCCCATGAACGTCAGGTCGCCGACAGCTAGCCATTTTGTGCCGCTGCGTAGACCATTATCGGTTGGAAAAATATAGGATGTATGCATCGACTCTAGGGGTTGAGTATGTAAGCCAAAGCGGGCGGCCGACAAGCGGTCAGGGTAGTTCTCGAATGGGCCTAAACCTAGCCAAGTGACTTCCTCCGCCAATGGTAATTCCAACTCTAAACCGATACGTGGCATCGGAGGAAGATGGTCTGCCAATTTTACGCTGACATCCAAACTCATGCAGCCTTGGTTATCGAGTGTGTAAGTCCAAACGGTTAGCGCTTGAATTGCCTCATTATAGCGATAAGCAAAGGTTGAGGTGACTTGAATGGCTTGGTTTAGTGTTTCACTGACGCAACTGATACACTCACGCTGCCATTGGCCAATACCCGCTAGTTGCCAACGACACACCCAAGCATTTGGGTCTATGTTGTCCACTTCGCTAACGCCAATATCATTATCTAATGGTGCGCGGAAAAAGTTATCTTCGGGTGATCGCAGTATTTGCGGCTGTCCATCTACTCGCCAATCAGTGAGTAAGCCGGTCTGTGTATCCCATTGCCATTGATGTTTTGCATCACGACTGTTTACCAAAATCTGAGAGCCTTGTTCGCTGAGTTCTGGCGCTGGTTGAAGATTCACCTCAGGCAGTGATAAAGCACAAGTATTGACTAATGCAAACTGCTCGGTAGCGATAGTATGACCCGCAGGCGCCCAAGCGGTTGGATTCACTAAACAAACATCCGTATTGAGATGATAGAGTGCATCGGCTTTTGGTTGGAAATTCCATTCAATTATTATGTGTTGCTGGCTGTCAGCCTCAATAGCGAGCGCTAACTGACCGGTTTGAATGGCTACACCATTTTCTAACAGAGACCAGTTTAGCTGTTCGTTATCGGTAGCACGGAACAAGTTCTCGTTAGTGATGGTTAAGTGGCAGTGCTGCTCATGTTGTTTATTGAGCACAACGGTGATCATCCGTTGACAGAATTTGGCTTCTTCCAGTGTTGGGTGTGGGGTGCGATCTGGGAAGATCAAACCGTTGATGCAGAACTGACGGTCATTGATTTCATCACCAAAGTCACCACCGTAAGCCCAGAAGTGTTGGCCGTTTTCATCCCATTGGCTCAAGCCTTGATCGACCCAATCCCAAATAAAGCCGCCTTGTAGGCGAGGGTAATCGCGGAACGCATCCCAGTAGTCATTAAAGCTACCTAGACTGTTGCCCATTGCGTGTGCGTATTCACACAAAATCAAAGGACGAGTTTCGTTTGGTAACGACACCCATTTCTTGATTGCCCATTTAGGCACGGCTTCGTCTTCGATGACCGTATTCACACGCGCGTACATTGGCGCAATGATGTCTGTCGCTGTCGTGTTTGAACCGCCACCTTCGTACTGCACTGGGCGAGAAGGATCGTAGTTTTTAGACCAAGCGTACATCGCATTATGGTTGCTGCCGTGACCAGACTCGTTACCTAAAGACCAGATGATGATCGAAGGGTGGTTCTTATCACGCATCACCATTTGTGTATAGCGGCTCATGTAAGCGTGTGCCCACTGTGGATCGGCTGACAAACGGTTCATTGGCACCATACCATGTGTTTCAATGTTGGCTTCATCACATACATACAAACCGTATTGATCACACAATTCATACCAACGAGGATGGTTAGGATAATGCGCAGTACGAACCGCATTGAAGTTGTATTGCTTCATCAAGCAGATATCACGGATCATGTCTTCTTCGGTCATCACATGACCAAGCTCTGGGTGATGTTCGTGACGGTTCACGCCGCGGATCAGCAAAGGCTTGCCGTTGAGCTTCAATTGGCCATCGGTGATTTCGACTTTACGGAAGCCCACTGGGTACGCTTCGCTTTCTAAGTGCGTGCCGTTTTCATCCAACAGTGAGACGACTAAGCGGTAGAGGTTCGGTGTTTCCGCCGTCCATTTCTTTGGCTCGCGTAGGTGCAACGTTTGGAATACCACGTCATCCCAGGTGCCACGTTCATCAATGCGTCGGTTGTGTGGACGATCGATGCGAGGCTCTGTCACGGCTTGTTCACCATCAAACAATTGCACCTGTACTTGGCAAGTCTCTGGCGCTGAAATCTGCGTTACGATCGAGAGGCTCGCATCACGATAACAGGCATCGAGATCGGGGGTGATGAACACATCTTCAATGCATAATTTGGGTTTAGACAGTAAAGTCACGTCGCGGAAAATACCGCTCAGCCACCACATATCTTGGTCTTCCAAATAACTACCATCGCTCCAGCGAATTACCATTACCGCTAAGCTGTTGTCACCGGCATGGAGATAGGGTGATAAGTCAAATTCAGCGGGTAGTCGGCTGTCTTGGCTATAACCAACCCAATGACCGTTACACCATAAATAAAAGGCAGAGTTCACACCGTCGAAGATAATGCGCTGAGTCTCGTTGAGAGACGCTTCGCTCAGAGTCAGGCGAGTACGGTAGCATCCGGTTGGATTATCTGCGGGCACATAAGGTGGATTGACTTCAAACGGGTATTTGATGTTAGCGTAAATTGGTTTGTCGTACCCTTGAAGTTGCCAGTTCGATGGCACGGTGATCTCATCCCAGGCGCCATCATCAAAGTTGGCTGTAATGAAATCACCGTCGACTTGTTCTGGGGCATCAAACAGTTTGAACTTCCATTGACCATTGAGCGAGTGAAGCTGGGCATTGCTTGCTTGACGCGCATGTTCAATATCACGGTAGCTCGCCAGTGGACTGTGCGCTTTAAGACAGTGAATATTAACCGACTGAGGGTTCTCCCAGTCTCTTCGTTGGATAATGTCTGAAAATGCTTTCATGGTATTCCTACTTAACTTTTTGTTTCTAATCTTGTTTCGCTACGGAATTTGAGTCCGTAGCAAGGGTGTCTTTGGTTTTGTTGTGAAGCGTTATTTCGCTAATTGTTTCACGAGATAATCTTTTGCTTGGGTAAAGCCTTGCTCAGCAGCTTGGTTGGCAATCGCCGCGGCTTGTTTTACGTCGTTGTCTTTGAGTGCTGCATCGATTTGAGATTGGTACAAATCCCATTCGTCTTGTGCTTCAGGTGATGCGGCAGGAGTTAACTCTGCCTTTGAGCCGTCGTTGGTTTGCGTGCCTAATTCCGCCAAAAGCGTTAATACCACGTTGTTGTCGGAGGCACTAGCTGTGACATCAATGACGCCAAAGGGTTGGAATTCTGCTGTGAGCGGAAGCTGTTTACTGCCAATGACGTTTTGCGTTTCTGCGTAGACTTCTTCCGGGTGCTTGCGAGTCAATTCCGTGCCAAGCAATGTCGAATCTGAAGCGATGACTACATATTTCGCGCCATTAAGTTGTGGGTTCACCGTGATCACTTGTTCAGCACGCTCTAAGCCGCGCATGCCAGTTGTGTGGTAGTTAAAGTCTTTCGCTGAGTAATCGGATAGAAGTTGCCATTTCGCGTCGTAAATCAGAACGTTCGCAGCAAATAGCGCATTGTTATCAACATAAGAGCGAACGAGCAGCGAGAATGGTGTGTCAGAAGTGATTTGGTAGCTCATCACTGGGAGCGGTTTGGATGAAGCAGAATCTGAAGAAAGTAAAACCGCATTGCTCAAGCTTGGCAGGTTGGCATCCATAACCACCTGCTGGTGGAAAGGAATCGATAGGGCAGTCAGAGGTAAAGCATCTAACGTTGAGCAACACTGTGGTTGGCTCAAATCGGTATTGAAGGTTTGCTCTGGTAATCCACTGCACGCGCCAAGAGACAGAGCCATGAATAGAGTTGCTAGCGATTTTAGTTTCATCTGCGTTGTCCTTTGTGGGGTGAGCGTATTACTCACCCCGTTGGGTTCATAAATAGTAGCGGGTTTGGATTACCACCATGTTTCGACGTTAAAGCCGAAGGTGATTTCGTCGACGTTTTGTCCACCATTGCTGCGAGCATGGCCGTAGACTTCGCCGCCACGGTTCCACTCATCGGTTTTCTCTGAGTAGGTCGCGAACAAGCGCAGTGATGGACGAGCCCAAACGCCTTTGCCTGCTTGGAACATTTGCGCCACCGTCACTTTATACATGTCGTTGGTGCCAGCGCCGTTTTGTGCTTCTACTGATTCGTAGCCAACTTCAAGTGCGGTTGCCATGTATTCTGTCCAGCTGTACTGAGGGCGAGCGCCCACGCTGAACCATTTCTCACCTTCGTTGTTATCCAGGTTTTTGTCTTGGTAAGCGATGGAGTACATCACTTGGAAATCTTCATTCACGTTAAGATCGCCAGAGTTGAAAATACGCCAGCTGTAACCATCGTGATCAACGCCTGTGTTGTATTTACGGTTTGAGCCGCCTTCAGCACTCATCAAACCGCCCGCAAGCGCATCCGTACCGTATTGGAAAGCTAAAGTGTTTGAACCATAGTTCCAAGCTTGACGATAAAGTGCAGAAAGCATGGCGCCAGAAGTGGTGATGTCACTTTCGTCATAGCTAGAGTTTTGCGTGAACACGTAGTTCAAACCGACCGTAAGATCCGCACTGTCGCTCAGTTCAATACCGCTTAAACGTGCGTCGATGTTGTGTAAGCTGCGGCCATCTGCGCTAGAGTTTGGGGCCATCCATGCGATGTGGCCTTTAGCAAAGCCAAGATCCCAGTTTTCAATACCGATACCTGTGCTCGATGTGTCCCAGTATTTAATGTCGATCATGTGCACTTCATGACGGCGGTAAAAACGTTCGCCTGCCCAAACAGTGGCATCCGCTTGGCCTTCAAACAGGCCATGACCCGCTGACCACATTTGGATCAAGCTAACGTCACCCCAGCTTTCGCCGCTACCAAGGTAAAGCGTGGTATCAAAGTACGCGTCGCCTTGTTGCCAAACATCGGCTTTCAAGCCAGCTTCCCACCAGTTCAGTTCGTTACCCAAACGGTAGTTACCGTAACCTTGACCAGCACGAATCACATCGTTGCGTTCGCCTTTGCCACCATTGTGTTCATCGTTATCGGTGTAAATGTTGCCCCACTTGGCGTAGCCAAAGTAAGTGATGTTCTCCACTGCAGCCATACCAACAAGCGGTGCTAGGGCGAGGGTTAACCCAAGTGCTTTTACAAGCGTCTTTTGTTTCATGAAGTGTCTCCATTCTTTTCATTGATTTATTTTTTATTGGTTTGAGTCCTAACTCGCTGCGTAGTGTAAATAAAGAATGGAAACGTTTTCATGATGGGGTTGGCATTTTTGTCGTAATGAGGGGTTTATTACTGTTTTGTGTGATTTTTATCTCTTAAATTGAAGTTTTGAGCGCAGTTTTAGATTGATTTCTAATGGTATAGTTTGGAATCGTTTACTTCAGTTGGGCGGTGTTTGGGGTGGAGAATTGCAGTTGATGTTATTTAAATTACTGATTTAAATTGTTTTTTTTCAAAGTGAGGGGGTTGTTACGAATAAGAGGAAAGAGAGCCCAATTGAAATCAACTGGGCATATGAGACAAGGAAGAATATACAACAAGTTGTTCGCGGGCATACTGCACACGAGCATTTGTTGTATCGTCAAACTGGGATTTTGAGTTAGGACCCAAGATAGACACTTCATAAAGAATCTCGAAGCCACAAGAATACGGTTATCGGTTAACCACTTCAAGAGGTGAGGAGCTCAACTGAGCGGTCTGTAACCTTATTTATAATTTTGTTGTTGTAAGGTAATGAATTGAATCGTGAAAAATTCTTTATAAATCAGTTTGGTATTCGAGTTCACGTGTAGTGCTTTAAAGAACTCAGTAACCAAATAATCTGGGGTTTTTTGAGCTGATCGCTGCGTAATATAAGAAGGAATAAGGCTTGGCGGGAGATTGCACAAGTTTGAAAAATTAACTGTAAACGTTTCCATGATTTTGGTGTGGCTCACAGATTATTTTGTTTTTTTCATTATGATGCAGCGTAATTTCCAGTTTCAAGGTAAGACAAGATGACGGACAAAACACTGATTGAGATAACCGGTCAGCAAACTCAATTGATTGTAGAGTTGGGCGAATATGCAGAGATTCTGCATTGGGGACAAAAAGTAAGTGGTGACCTTAGTGGTTTCCGCATGGCTTTACATCGTCCCGTGCCATACGGTCGTTTGGACAGCGACGTATCCATTACTCTACACCCAGAGCTTGGTCGTGGCGTTTTCAGTAGCCCGGGTGTGGAAGGGCATCGCGATGGTCAAGATTGGGCTCCAGTGTTTGTCATCTCCCATATTGAACAAAATCAAGACAGTATTGTGATTGAGAGCGAAGATGCGATCGCAGGGCTTCGTTTACAAAGCGAGCTTAAGCTTGATAGCAATGATGTGGTGAAAACGCGTCATACGCTCACCAACAAGAAAGCAGGCGTTTATCATGTGAACCGTCTTGCCAATACGTTGCCGTTGCCAGCACGTGCGAATGAGTTGATGACTTATTACGGTCGCTGGGTGCACGAATTTCAAACCGCTCGTCAACCCTTATTGCAAGGTGGTTATCAACAAGAAAACCGTCGAGGCCGAACTTCTCACGAGCATTATCCCGCTTTGGTTGCGGGTACTCAGCATTTTGATGAAATGCAAGGGGATGTATGGGGATTTCATTTTGCTTGGAGTGGTAATCATCGATTGCGGGTAGATGTAAAAGCGGATGGTCGTCGTTATATGCAAGCTGAAGTCATTTATTTACCTGGTGAAATCGCATTGCAGCAAGGTGAGAGTCTAACCACGCCTTGGCTTTATGCCAGTTATAGCCATGCTGGTTTGAACGGTATGAGCCACCAGTTTCATTCGCATGTCCGTCACGCTATTCTGCCTTCGGATTTTATGCAAAAGCCACGACCTATTCATTTAAACACATGGGAAGGGATCTATTTTGATCATGATCCTGACTATATTATGTCGATGGCATCAGAAGCTGCTGCGATGGGAGTAGAGCGCTTCATTATCGATGATGGTTGGTTTAAAGGACGTAATGGCGATAAAGCAGGCTTAGGCGATTGGTTTTTAGACCGAGAGAAATACCCAAATGGTTTAGAGCCTGTTATTGCACACGTCAACAAATTAGGCATGGAGTTTGGCCTGTGGTTTGAGCCTGAAATGATAAACAAAGATTCAGATCTTTATCGTGCTCACCCTAACTGGTTATTAGCCGTTGACGGTTATGAGCAGCCAACCGGACGTAACCAGTATGTCATTGATTTACAAAATGATGAGGCGTTTAATTTCTTATTTGAAAGGCTCGATCATTTTTTGAATACTTACAATATTGCCTATATAAAATGGGATATGAATCGTGAGATTGTACAGCCAGCTCATTTAGGTAAGGCCGCAGCATCTCTTCAAGTCGAGCGTTATTACCAGTTGGTTGATAAGGTGCGCGCTAAACATCCTCAAGTTGATATTGAGTCTTGCGCTGCTGGTGGGGGACGCATTGATTTTGAAATACTCAAACGAACTCAGCGTTTTTGGGCATCAGATAATAACGATGCTTTAGAACGTCAAACGATTCAACGTGGCATGAGCTATTTTTTCCCACCTGAAGTCATGGGCAGTCACATTGGTGCGAGTCATTGTCACTCGACACGTCGTCGCCATAGTATTGAATTTCGTGGTTTGACGGCTTTGTTTGGTCACATGGGAATTGAGTTAGATCCGGTCAAAGAAGAGCTGTTAGAAAAGCAAGGTTTTGAACGATATGTTCGGTTGCATAAGATGTTGCGTCAATTGCTGCATACAGGGCGAACTTGGCGGATTCCAGCCGACGATAAAGCACACCAAATACATGCTGTTGTTTCTCAAGATCAATCGGAAGCGGTCGTCATGATGGCACAGCTTACTATGCCAACCCATTCACTCAGTGGTCACTTACGTGTTCCGGGATTGGATAGTAATGCGTTATATCGCATATCGGTACTGGATAAACCTGAGAACTATGATGATATTGTCAACTATCAACCACCTTGGACGGAGTCTGGCTGCGAATTGTCAGGTGCTTGGTGCGCTGAAGTTGGTTTAACCATGCCAATTCTAGATGCCGAAACGGCCTTATTGATTAAATTCGAACGTATTAGTGATTAACTATTGCCTATTCTAATGTGAAGTTTTAGGGGAAAATTTACCACCTATTGATAACTTCAATTATGTTGGATATACCAATACGCTCCTCTTATTAAATCCGCATTGATATTTCTATCCGTGCGGATTTAATCATTTTGTGGAATCGTTACCACTTTGTAATCCCTTTTATTTAAAACCATTTGTTTAAGTAAATAGCGGCATAGGTCCCATTTTTTAATTTTCATTGTAAACGTTTCCAGTTGAGTGTGTTTGATCACAGTACCGATTGTTTGGGATAGGTAGTATTCCTATCGGACTTACAAATAAATCAATAAAAGGTATGTGTTGCGGTTTCTAGTTAGGGGAAGCGGTAATACGCCTAAAGGAAAAATTATGTCTGATAAAATTACTCTACAAACGAAGTTATCGTATGGCCTTGGTGCTTTGGGCAAAGATTTTGCCTGTGCACCAATCTATATTTTTTTAATGTTTTACTTTACCGATGTGGCTGGTTTATCTGCTGCGTTCGTTGGTACTATTTTTTTAGCTGCGCGTATTGTTGATGCTATTACCGATCCTATGATGGGCGTGATTGTGGATAATACACGCTCTAAGTTCGGCAAATTCCGTCCATGGATTGTGATTGGCACACTTTTAAATGCTGTTGTGTTAGTTGGTCTTTTCAGTACTCACATGTTTGAAGGGACAGCACTATACGTCTACGCAGCGGCAGCTTATATACTGTGGGGGCTAACTTACACCATTATGGATATTCCTTATTGGTCAATGATCCCAGCTCTGTCTAGCTCTCGCCAAGAACGTGAAAAACTTGTGGTATGGCCACGCCTTTTCGCAAGTTTAGCTTGGTTTGTGACCGGTACATACGGCCTACATATTGTTGGCAAGCTGGGTAATGGCGATCAAGGTCAAGGCTTCTTTAATGTTGCGATGCTCATCGCTGTATTATTCGTCATGAGTGCCTTTTTGATTGCTCGCAACGTCAAAGAAAAGCAGGCACCGGCCAATGCAAAACCTGCTGAAAGATTTAGCTTTAAAGATGTGTTGGTAATTATTGGTAAAAACGATCAACTAAAAGCGTTGATTGGCACTGTATTGTCATTCCAAATTGCTAACTTATTGGTGGGCGGCTTTGCCATTTACTATTTCTCTTACGCACTGGGTAATGCAGAGCTATTTCCGATTTACATGATGGTGGCTGGTGCTGCCGAAATTGCTGGTGTCTTCTTATTCCCACGTATTGCAGCCGCGTTACCTCGAAAAAATCTATGGTTGATGGCGTGTGGTTTCCCTATTTTGTCATGCTTGGTGCTATTACTAATGGCACTTATTGCCCCTGGTAATGCAATGTTAATTGGTTTGGCAGGTGCTGCGATTAAGTTTGGTGTTGGCATCGCTAATGCTCTTCAAACAGTTATGCTGGCAGATGTTGTTGATTACGGTGAATACAAAACTGGTCGTCGTAGTGAGAGTGTTATTTTTTCAGTACAAACCATGTTGGTGAAATTTGCTGGTGCTGCAGGTGGTTTCATTGTGGGTGTTGGTCTATCTGTAGTTGGTTATGTGCCAAACGTTGAGCAGTCAGAGAGTACAATCATGGGGCTGCAATTTATGATGGTTGGCTTACCAGCAATTATGATGGCAGTCAGCGGTTTTGTTTATCAACGTTACTACCGACTTCACGAAGGTTTCAACCAGGAAGAAGAAAAGGAAATTGAAGCGCAATCTGAACACGTTGCTGCATCAGCGTAAGAATGTTTCCTCTATTATGTAAGCGATGCTGCTATCGTTTATAGAACTGCAAATAAAAACCCCCGATGCTTGTACTAACATCGGGGGTTTACAGTGTAAAGTGTGATTAAACTTTAAAGCGAACCAACAAATTATAGAGCTCATGAGCTCGCCCATTCAGCGTTTGGCTACCGTGACGGTTCTCGTTAGCTAAATCGGCTGATTGACTACTTTGATCGGAAATGACCACAATACGCTCAGAAATTTCTTGCCCTACAATGCTCTGTTCTTCCGTTGCTGTTGCAATCAACGAGTTCATGTCCATGATTGTGCCAATTGAATCTTGGATTTTTTTCAGGGCATCTGAAGCTGCATTGGCTTCTTGAACCGTCGTTACGCTGCGGCTTTGGCTGGAATCCATTGCTTTTACGGCGGCATCCGATGCTTTTTTCAATTGCTCGATCATTTGATGGATGTCACCAGTACTTTCTTGAGTTCGGCTAGCTAATTTACGTACTTCATCGGCAACTACCGCAAAACCGCGCCCTTGTTCACCAGCACGAGCCGCCTCTATTGCAGCATTGAGTGCTAATAAATTGGTTTGTTCCGCAATATCTTGGATTACAGTAAGTGAAGACGAGATATTTTTCACATCACCTTCGAGTTTCGAAATAACGCTACTGGCTTCGGCTACTTCTTCTGCTAATGCCTGAACTGAATGGGCTGCTGATTCAACAATCCGATGGGCATCTAATGCATTGTCATCGGCATCTTTTGCTGATTGCGCTGCTTGACTTGCATTACTTGAAATCTCTGTTGCAGTGGTGGTCATTTCTGTCATTGCCGTGGCAACTTGCTCAGTCTCTTGGCGCTGACCTGCGGCGATAGTATCAACCTGTGTGGCGCGTTTGGTCATATTGTCGGTTTCATCGACGACCTGCTGACCGACTTGATTGACGCGTTTAATAATGTCTTGCAAGCTAGTAACAAACGCATTGAAGTTATCGCTTAATTTAGCAAATTCCGGTGCGTTGAATTTTTCCATTCTTGCTGTTAAATCAGCGTCGCCACTGGCAAATGAGCGAATAGAAGCATCAAATAACTCCAAAGGTCGCATTATGCTGCGGTTCAAAATAACCGCAAACACACCAACAATCGCGACAATAAAAAGACTGAACGTTGCAATAGTGAGCAAGCTTTTATCGAGCTGTTCAGAGGAGCGGGCGGCCATTTCATCCATCACGGCATCAACATCATCGGTGTAGAAACCTGTACCAATCATTAAATCCCACTGAGATAAATAAACGGAATAGCTCAATTTAGGTAAAGGTGTTGATTCACCAGGTTTGGGAAAGTAATAGGTAGTGAAGGCATCTTTTTTAGCATTTTTCAGTAGGTCTTGTACTAGGTAGTTGCCATGAGAATCTTGTAGGCTCCAAAAATTCTCACCAACTCCTTTATCACTTTTACCCAGTAGTAGCCGATCACCTTTTGAGTTATAACCGAAAAGATAACCACTGCTACCAAAAGATATTTCTCGTAACACAAGCATTGCTTCTTCAAGAGAGGCGTTGCGTTGCGTTAATGGAGACAGAGCGGTTTCAGCAATTTGTAGATAAGATTTTAGTTCTGCGCGTTTCATATCCATCATGCTGCTGCGCGTTTCGGTTATCTGCTCGTTATTTAGCTTTTGAGTTTCGGAAAAGCTAAGGTACATCATACTCAATGAGATAATGAGCAGTGGAACAATAGACAGCACGTAGAGTCGTTGGCGAATCGTAAGGCTCATGGGGCACTTCCTGTGATAAATAAGGTTGTATTGAGTACTACCACTAACGTTTATATTGTTGTTTTTGTAAATTACAGAATAGTTTAAGTTTTGTACTTTTGCCGACTAATAACCTCAAAAAGAGAGATGTTATCCATTGTTTTTTTTTATCAATGAATCTCGTGTATGGAGTTACATTTCCTTGTGATATACTCCCGCCCCGTTTTACCTTCCAAGAGCCAAATAGCCATGAGCATGAAAAATGAAATCCAACAACTAAACAACCGTTTAGACACTTGCCGTCATAAACTTGAAGCGGCTAAAGCTCGTGGTGACCAAGCAATGATCAGTAAATTTACCGATGAAGTTGAGCAGTTGACGAAGAAAATGGCTCAAGTGAAGCACAAAGACAACTACACAATGAATAAAGAACGTAAGAGCTTGCTTGATATGCCGTTCTCTCGCGAAATTACCAAAGCAGAACAAGCAGATTTAGGTAAATTGAAAAAATCAGTTAAGGGTTTGGTTGTGGTTCATCCATTGACAAAAATGGGTAAAGAATTACGTATTGAAGTGATGACGGGTTTTGCACCGAAGCCTTTTTAAGGTCGAATTTTTTCATTCGGGCAGTGCATCTATAGAATAGAAAAAGAGCCAGTTTTTACTGGCTCTTTTTGATCTAGTAACCCATTAATTGCAGAAGGTTTTCCGCTGTGCTGATAGCTTCTTTACGGTTGGCAATATTGAGTTTTTGGTACAAGTTGCGAATATGCGTTTTGATGGTCGTTCCCGCAACATCGAGCTCCTGTGCGATTTGTTCATTACTAAAACCAGAGTAGATAAGCCCGAGAACTTGCCATTCGCGTTGGGTAAGTGGACTGGTGCGAACTAACTCAGGGATGTTAGGGTGGTTGACTAATTTTTCAACGAACTCTTCGTCAAAATGAACAGAACGACTGCGTTGTGTAGTCGAGATTTCTTTCATTAACTGCTGAGCTCGATGACGTTCTAAGTCTCCTAGTTCTGAGCGAGAAGCGAGTTTCTCTAGTAGGTGGCCAATCTTTGCGCCATCAATCAAAAAGTTGCCGATCATGCCAGTTTGGTTGGTTAACTTAAGCGCTTCTTTTAACTTCTCTTTGGCCAGTTCATCATCATGTAATGTGGTGGCAAGAACGGCTTCAACGATTAAGTTTCGATTCGTATCGGTAAGAAGCTGATAAGTCGTCGCTTCACTTTGTAAGAAGGCGATCGTTTGAGCAGCTTCATCGAGCAGACCTAGGTGGATCTGACAGCGAGCAATGTTGCGCCATTGCAATTGTGAGAAGTGGTTGCAGGCTTTCTCTGGTCGAATAGTGGTATCTAGCCACTGTTGCATCGCTTCATTATCCCCACGAGCTTGCCAGAATAGAATCAGAGACAAGGACGCGTTGGCTGTCCAGTCAACGTGGTAGGTCGACTGTTTAAGCAGATGCTGGATCTGCTCGATAAACTTCCCTGCTTTATCGAGTTCACCGCGTCCAATGGCAATTCGCGCGAGCATTGAATAGCTATGTAAGTGCTTACTTGGCGAATGATTGCCAAGCACACGTAGTCCTTTATAAGCGCACTCTTCAGCTTCATCTAATCGATTCCAACACCATAATATTTGTGCTCGTACGCGCAGCAAGAATTCATGTAGTGGAACTTGCTGCAGTTGTTGCTCTTCTATTAGCTTAAAGGCCACATCCTGGACTTCAAAGGCTGCTTGAACATAACCTTGAGCTATCAAAATTTCGCTTTGTTGCAATAAAGCCCAAAGAACTTGGTGGAATACTTGATATTGGCGACCAAGCTTTTCTGTCTGTTGCATCATTGACAAAGCACGGCTGAGTTGACCCAGCACATGATTCACTTCACCAACTACTGACGTAGCCACAATGCGGCTTCGATAAACGGTATGGTCCAACTGGCTTAATGACAGCTCTGCAAGTTCTAATGCTTTTTCTGGTTCATTTTGGTTAATGGCGACTTGTGCACGCAGGGCATTAAATTCACCTTGTTCTTTGGTGGTGAGTTTAACATTGAGTGCGTTCATTTCTTTGTCGGCTTTGGCCAGCAGATCTCCAACATCGTTGTAGCGATGTTGGCTTTGGGCGAGCCAAGCTTGCAACATACACAGTTTCGGTTCGCTGTAGAGTTGAGTGGGTGAGAGTTGATTAATTGCCTCTTCCAAAGTTGCGAGCTCACCTTGGTTAAACATTTTCCAACCGTATTGTGTCAAAATAGCGGCTAAGAGGTCTGCATCATTGGCTAAACGTGCATGCCTCAGTGCTTGATGTGGAGTTGATTCGGCTAGCCAAGCGTGTGCTGCTGCGCGATGCAGTTCCTGTTCTTGCTGGGGAATTCGCGCTAAGCGCTCATGAGCGAGAAATTCTGCGAACAAATTATGGAAGCGATACCAGTTATGTTCCCCTTCCAATGGGTAAATAAAGAGACCATAGCGGTTTAAGGACTCAATCATACTCAATGCATCGTCACGCTTGGTAAGCGCGGTTACTAAGACATCATTGAAATGATCCAGTACTGAACACTGCATCAAAAATTGACGTGTTTCTTTATCAAGCAGATCAAACACTTCCTCAACTAAGTAATCCCAAAGATGTGCGTGATTAAATTGCGAGACGGATTCAGCCGTTTGAGCCAATGTGCGTTTTTGATGCTGAGCTTGCAAGGCAATCAGTTGCAAAGCGGATGGCCAGCCTTCGACATAAGTTCGCAGATTATTTGCGGTGTCGTCATCGACGCCATCGACGACGCGTTGATTGAAAAAGCGTGTGGTTTCTTCGGTATCAAAAGCAAGCAGTCTATTACCTATTTCGATCATCAAGTCGCGAACCCGCAGGTTTGCTGTTCCTAAAGGTGGGGTTGCGCGGCTAGTGACCACCAGGGTGAGGTTGTCAGGCATGTGTTTTAGGAAAAAACGCATTGCTTCATGAATTTCATCATCAGAGATTAAGTGGTAATCATCGAGCACCACATAACACTCTTTATTAAAAGCTGACATTTCGGCAAAGACTTCACTAAATAGTGAATGAAGTGACGAAAACTGACGTCGCTCTGCTAACTTCTGTGCATTGGGGCAACTGTGATGGGTTGCTTTATTAATCGCCTGCAACAGGTAGTTCATAAAGCGAAAAGCATCGTTATCGCTTTCATCAATGCTATACCAGCCAACGTTAGGTTTATCAGAGAGCCATTGTGCAGCCATAGTGGTTTTGCCGTACCCCGCAGGTGAACGAAATAGAACCAGTTTGTAGCAAGGCGCTTGGGCCAGCAGTTCGAGTACTCTTGGGCGAACGATGGCGTTGTGTAAGCGCCCAGGGCGAGTCAGTTTCGAAGGAATCCACATATTCCATATCCCATTGGTAATGGTTACTTTATCAAAAGTACAATTGCGCACTTTATCATTTAGTGTTTGGTAAAAAGTCGTACAGTTAAACATTTTATATGGATAGTACTTGATGTTGAGTGGCGTGTTTATTGATCCATAACGAGATTTCTGTTGGATTCACACTTACCACTCATCTACGCCCTAGTTTTGTGTTCTGTGTCACTAAATCTTCTCAATTATGTGCTAAACAGAAAGTTGGTATGTACATCACTCAATGTAATTAGTGAGGTCGAGTCATTTTTTTGGGATATCTATCTCATTATGAGTAATTGTTTATACCGCAAGAAATTTTAGTTTTTAGCAATGAAGTTAAAGATATTGGTTAAGTGATGTGATCAGAATCACTCGTTATTCGAAGGATATCTCAACTAATGAGAGATGGATCACCGACACGATTGTGCTCCCCCCTCTACGCCCTGACTCCTCCTCCTAAATGTGCCTGTGAGTAGGAGGATGCCGAGCCTTTGATGGTGATGCACGATATGGCACAGATGGATTAAAACGGATAAGTGAGATTTCCCTGATGAAACCTACGCAACAGAAAAAGTTCGATAAAGCTTCTTTCCAAAAGAACGTGGTAAAACACCTTACTGCAACTTATGCAACCAGCATTGAGCATGCCAGTAGCCGTACTTGGTACTTGGCGATGGGTCGTGCACTCGCAGAATTAACAACGTTTGACTTACTTGAAACTGAGCAAGATGAGCGAATCGTCAACGCGAAAAGTTTGAATTACCTTTCTCTTGAGTTCTTGATTGGACGTTTAACAGGTAACAACCTGATCAGCATGGGTCTGTATGAACAAATTACAGAAGCAATGACTGAGCTAGGTCAAAACTTAACGGATCTTCTTGAAGAAGAGCGTGACCCATCATTAGGTAACGGTGGTTTAGGTCGTCTAGCAGCGTGTTTCATGGATTCGTGTGCTGCTCAAGAATACCCAACTGTGGGCTACGGTCTGCACTATGAATATGGTTTGTTTAAGCAGTCTTTCAAAGAAGGTCATCAGCAAGAAGCGCCTGACGCATGGCGTGGTGTTGAAGGTTACCCTTGGGAGATCGCTCGTCCAGATATCGCGCAAGAGATCGGTTTTTATGGTCACGTTGAAGTGGTTAATGAAAACGGTATCGAGAAGCGTCGTTGGGTTCCTGGTATGTATGTACAAGGTATGCCATGGGATTTACCAATTGTGGGTTACGAAAGTGATACGGTTTACCCTCTACGTTTGTGGGAATGTCGTGCGATTGCGCCTTTCTCACTAGAAAGTTTCAACAATGGTAACTACTTCGAAGCGCAGCATGCGTTAATCGATGCAGGCAACATCACCAAAGTTTTGTACCCAAATGATAACCATGAAAAAGGTAAAACACTGCGTTTGATGCAGCAGTACTTCCACAGTGCAGCGTCAGTACGTGATATTTTGCGCCGTCATGAAGCCGCCGGTCATGCAATTGCCGATCTACCTAAGTACGAAACCATTCAGTTAAACGATACGCATCCGACTATCGCTATTCCAGAATTGATGCGTATCTTGATCGATGAAAAAGGCATGGGTTGGGATGAAGCATGGGCGATCAGCTCTAAAACGTTCGCTTACACCAACCACACCTTGCTACCTGAAGCATTGGAAACGTGGAGTGAATCTTTGATTCAACGCTTGTTGCCTCGTCATATGGAAATCATTTACGAGATCAACCACCGCTTCCTACAAGAAGTTCGTGCTAAATGGCCTGGCGATGTTGCTAAACAGCAAAAACTGTCGATCATCCAAGATGGTTTCCACCGTATGGTTCGCATGGCAAACCTTTGTGTGGTTGGCTCTTACGCGGTAAATGGTGTGGCAGCACTTCACTCAGAATTGGTGAAGCGTGATTTGTTCCCTGAGTTCAACGAGCTGTACCCAACTCGTCTGCACAATGTGACCAATGGTATTACACCACGCCGTTGGTTGAAGTTCTGTAACCCTGGTTTATCCGCACTGATTACTGAAAAAATTGGTTCAGATTGGCCAGCACATCTTGATCAACTTGAAGCGATTGCTCAGTACGCTGATGATGCCAAATTCCAAAAAGAATTTATGGCAGTGAAGAAGCAGAACAAACAACGCTTAGCTGATTGGGTTAAAGAGAACATGGATATCGAACTTGATACCAATGCAATCTTTGATGTGCAAATCAAACGTCTACACGAGTACAAGCGTCAACACCTTAACATGCTGCACATCTTGTCTCTGTATCACCGTTTGATCAATGACCCAACGTTTGATATGGCACCACGTGTGGTCTTCTTTGCAGCGAAAGCGGCGCCGGGTTACCACTTAGCGAAAGAGATCATTTACGGCCTTAACAAGATTGCAGAGAAAGTGAATAACGACCCTCGTATTGGTAACAAATTGAAAGTGGTCTTCATCCCTGATTACCGCGTGAGCATGGCTGAAATCATCATCCCAGCCGCTGACGTATCAGAGCAAATTTCAACTGCCGGTAAAGAAGCTTCTGGTACTGGTAACATGAAAATGGCGCTAAACGGTGCATTGACTATCGGTACGATGGATGGGGCGAACGTAGAAATTCGCGAAGAAGTGGGCGATGACAATATCTACATCTTCGGTTTAGAAGTCGATGAAGTGGAAGCGGTGAAAGCGCGTGGTTACAACCCATACGATTACTACAACGCTGATCCTTTGCTGAAAGCATCACTGGACCTGCTATTAGGTGAAGAGTTCACCCCAGGTGCGCCAGGCAAACTGCGTGCTACTTTTGATAGCTTGCTTGATGGTGGTGACCCGTACCTAGTGTTAGCAGACTTTGCTTCTTACGTAAAAGCGCATGAAGCGATGGATAAGCAGTACCGTGATCAAGCTGGTTGGGCTAAGAAAGCGATTCTGAATACCGCATTAGTGGGCAAATTCAGCTCAGACCGCAGTATCAGAGATTACGTCAACAACATCTGGAAATTAGAAGCAGTTAAGCGTTAATTCTTAACTTAGCCAAGGCATTCGTGCCTTGGCTCTTTGCTTCTTTTGCAAATAAAAGTACTCATTTACAAAACACTACTATTAAAACCCTACAGTTTTGAAGGGTAAAGCAGTCCCTTCGGAGAGAGCGATGAAAGAACTAAACGCATTAAAACAAGTCGCTGAAATGGCGAAATTAGCCGACAGCTATGTGAGCGCGTGGGGCGACGAAGCGAAAGTGGAAGATGAAACCCTTATTCGCTTATTGGCGTCTTTAGGCTATGACACAACCAATGATGAAACCTTGCTGAAATCAGCAGAGAAAAAACACAAAAAAGATGTATTAGACCCAGTTCTCGTTGTTCGCGAGGGTGAGGCAGTGGAAATTCCACTGTACTTAGGTATTAGCGCACGTGAAAGTGAATTTAACTGGCGCTTAGAAACCGAGCAAGGAGAGGTACTTGAAGGCTATCTTCAGTCACAAATCGTTCGTGATGATCGTGCCGAGGGTGGCCCTCTAGTGTTCACATTGCCAAATGATTTGGCATGGGGTTATCACAAATTATTGGTGACGCGTAAACGTCGTAAAGCACCTTATGAGCTGACTTTGATTGTGACACCACAAGCGTGTTACAAACAAGATCCAATTAGTCAGGGCAAAAAAATGTGGGGTCCAAGCGTTCAGCTTTATACTCTGCGTACGCAACACAACTGGGGTATTGGTGATTTTGGCGACTTGAAACAGTTGGTGTCAGATATTGCCTCTCGTGGTGGTGATTTTGTCGGTCTAAACCCAATTCATTCACTGTTCCCTGCAAACCCTGAAGGTGCAAGTCCATACAGCCCCTCTTCTCGTCGCTGGTTAAATATCCTCTATATTGACGTAAGCTCTGTTCCTGAATTCGCCTTAAGCGCAGACGCGCAGCAAAAAGTGGGCAGTGCAGACTTCCAGCAACGTTTACAAAAAGTTCGTGAAGCGCACTGGGTGAATTACACTGAAGTGGCTGAACTAAAAATGAGTGTTTTGCCATTACTATTTACCGAATTCAAAAAGCGTCATTTAGATAAAGGTAGTGATCGCGCTCAAGCGTTTCTGAATTTTGTTGAAGAAGGTGGTGATAGTCTACTTCACCAGGCGACTTTTGATGCGCTTCATGTTGAATTACATGGCCAAGATTCTAGTGTTTGGGGTTGGCCTGTCTTCCCTGAGAAATACCGCCGTTTTGAAAACAGCGCGGTTCAGAAATTCATTACAGATAACCAAGACCAAGTACATTTGTACATGTATTTACAATGGATTGCTGACAGCCAAATCAATGAAGCTCAAGCCTTGGCGGAAGAAAAAGGCATGGCAGTGGGTCTATATCGTGACCTTGCTGTTGGTGTGGCTGACTCGGGCGCTGAGACATGGGCCGATGAAGGCAACCTAGTGCTTGACGCTAGTATTGGCGCGCCGCCAGATATTCTAGGCCCGCTAGGACAAAACTGGGGCTTACCACCACTAAACCCACAAGTGCTTGAAGCAACGGCTTACGATGCGTTCATCAAACTGTTGCGTGCTAACATGAAGCACTGTGGCGCATTGCGGATTGATCATGTACTTGGTTTGCTGCGCTTATGGTGGATTCCAAAAGGTGAGAATGCAACCAAAGGGGCGTATATCTACTACCCAGTGAAAGATATGCTCGCTATTTTGGCTTTAGAATCTCATCGCCATCAATGCAGTGTTATCGGTGAAGATTTAGGTACTGTTCCTGATGAAATCGTTGATATTTTGGCTGATGCTGGCGTTCATTCTTATAAAGTCTTTTTCTTTGAAACGGCTGAAGATGGCGGCTTTATTTCACCGAAACATTACGCGGCTCAATCGATGTCGGCCTTATGTACTCACGATATGCCTACTTTGCGTGGTTTCTGGCACTGTGATGACCTGAAAATGGGCAGTGAAATTGGTCTTTATCCTGATGAAGAACAATTGAACGTTCTGTTTGATGACCGTTTAAAATGCAAACAAGGGATCTTAGATTCAGTCGCATGGCATGGTTACCTACCAGAAGGGATTGGCCTTGATGCGAGCCTAGTGCCAATGGATTCATATTTGAGTGAGGCATTACAACTTCACGTTGCCGCTGGTTCATCCACTTTGCTCAGCGTTCAGCTAGAAGATTGGCTCGAGATGGATAAACCGGTCAACATTCCTGGTACTGTTGACGAGTACCCGAACTGGAGACGTAAATTGTCGATGAACCTTGATGAGCTCTTTGGGCGTGAAAATGTTAATCGTATTGCTAATCGCTTGACTGAAGTTCGTGCAAGTGTGAGTAAATAAAGACTCACTAAGCCTCATTGTATTGGCTTAGTGTCATGTTTCTTTGTGATTGCACACAGAATTTTAGCGTAAGTCACTCAATGTAATCATGGAGTTCGGTACACTGTACTCCGCTAGTATGCCCGCCGGTTAGCGGGCATTTTTTTACTTTGAAAGAAAGTTAGGTTAGGAGTAGGGATATGAAAATAAAAAAGCTTTCAAAACAAAAGCAGGTATATAGCCAACTTTCTCATGCAGCATTTGCTGATCCGTTTTCATTTTTAGGCCCTTATCTGGCTCAGGATCAAGGGGCGTTACGTGTATGGATGCCGGGTGCAGATAAAGTCGAGTTGGTGATAGAAAATCAACCTCGAATTGAGCTCGAACGTGAGGAAGAATCTGGTTTTGTATTGAAATCTGACAGGGATTTACGTTTTACTCACTACCAATTGGCCATCGATTGGGCTGGCACTGAGCAGTTGATCGACGACCCGTATCAATACCATAGCTTGTACGCAGAATATGATGATCTTCATACACCGAAGTCGATGTACCATCATATGGGGTCGCAATTTATTACGCTTGAGCGTGACGGTAAACAGGTCTCAGGTACGCGTTTCTTGGTTTATGCTCCACATGCACAAGCGTGCAGTTTGATTGGTGCATTTAACGACTGGGATGGTCGTCGCCACCCAATGCAGCGTCTTGATTACGGTATCTGGGGCATTTTTATGCCTGATTTAGCCGAGGGTACCCAATACAAATTCGAACTTAAAGGTCCACATGGTGAAGGGTTGCCACACAAGGCGGATCCTTGGGGCTTTTATGCCGAGCAATACCCTTCTTTTGCCTCTGTGACGTACGATCATAGCCGCTATCAATGGCAAGATGGCGCATGGCAGACTCGACCTGTATCAGAAAAGCGTAAACAAGCGTTGTCATTTTATGAGTTGCATGTCGGTTCTTGGCGTCGTAATGAACAAGGTGAGTTCCTAAATTATCGAGAACTTGCCGAGCAATTAGTGCCTTACTTAGTTGACTTGGGTTATACCCACGTCGAATTAATGCCAGTTTCTGAGCATCCATTTTACGGCTCATGGGGTTATCAACCGGTAGGTTTATTTGCGCCAACCAGCCGCTTTGGTACGCCGGATGATTTCAAATATTTTGTTGAACAATGTCACCTAGCCGGTATTGGCGTTGTGCTAGATTGGGTTCCTGCTCATTTCCCAGCAGACAGCCACGGTCTGGCCAATTTTGATGGTACACCACTGTTTCATGATCCAGACCCTCGTCGTGGTTGGCATCAAGATTGGAATTCGTATATTTACGACCTTGGCCGTGAACATGTACGCCGTTTTCTTGTTTCCAACGCTTTGTATTGGTTTGAGCAATTCCATATAGACGGTATCCGCGTCGATGCTGTTGCTTCAATGCTCTACCTCGACTACTCGCGTAGCCATGACCAGTGGATTCCCAATGTAGACGGTGGTCGCGAAAACTACGATGCGATTGCTACCTTAAAATGGATGAATGAGGAAGTGTATAAACACTTCCCCAATGCGATGACCATTGCTGAAGAGTCTACGGCTTTTCCAGGAGTTTCTGCACCGACCTTTATGGGCGGTTTAGGCTTTGGTTTTAAATGGAATATGGGCTGGATGCACGACAGCTTATCCTATATCCAACAAGATCCTGTCCATCGCAAGTATCATCATGACACCATTACCTTCCCGCTTGTCTACGCGCACAGTGAAAACTATGTATTGTCTTTGTCACACGACGAAGTGGTGTATGGAAAAGGTTCTATCCACAATAAAATGCCCGGTGATGAGTGGCAGCAAACGGCGAACTTACGAGCGTATATGGGCTACATGTATGGTCAGCCGGGTAAAAAGCTCAACTTTATGGGCGCGGAAATTGGCCAAACCGCAGAGTGGAATCACGACGATCAGCTGCAATGGTTCTTACTACAATTTGAACGTCATCAGGGAGTGCAAAATTTAACGCGTGATCTGAACACCGTCTACCAACAACAGAAAGCGCTATTTGAATTAGACAGTGAACCGCGTGGTTTTGAGTGGCGTCTTCAAGATGCAGCCGACGCCAGTATTTTGGCTCATGAGCGGATTAGTGAAGCGGGTGAACGTGTGCTGATTATCACCAACTTTACTCCCGTACCTCATGAAGAATTTCAGCTAGGGATGCCTGTTGATGGTGAGTATCAATTGCTACTCAATACCGATGATGAGAAGTACGGCGGCAGTGGTTTTGAGGTGCTGTCCTCTGCGAAAACGGAGGCGGTTGAAAGTGAAGGTTTGCCTCAATCGCTGCTTTTACGCATCCCGCCGTTGGCGACCATTTTCTACAAATTGAACGCTTAAATTGGTTCAATACCTAAATCACTTGAAGTTGCCGCTAGATGTCAAGTGAGTTCATTCCCGTCAGCATAGATAAACTATCTTATTGGGGGGAGCGAATGTAGCCAACACCGCTGTAGCTTCAAGTAAAAAGGGTATATTTACCGTGTAAAAAAGGGATTGAATTCAATCCCTTTTTTTATGGAGAGTCATCACTGGCTGATGAACATTATGATTGTTCTAGTTTTACGGATGAGTTTTTAAAATCAATGTTGACGGTAAATCGTTCTTTAGATTTACGGAAAGTGATGGTCAACATTTGCTGCTTCCATTCACAATTTAGTAGTTGGTAGTGGTCATTGAAGTCATGAAGAGTGACGCATCTGAGTTGTTGTAGATTGCCTCTGATCAATAAATAAGAAAGATCACTTGTCGCTGGGTTATCCGGCGCAAGTCCTGTCAATATTGAGTGGCCGCCGTCAATATGGTGATGCTGCGTATAGGTTGTACTGCCAGCGATACGATAATTGACTCGAGTGATTGCGTCATCAATCTCCGCCTTTTTACAACTATGCATGCGTGCTAAAGGCCCCTGCAATGGGTTTGTTGTTTCACTAAAACGGCAAGGTAATCCGTTGAATGTACCGCGTGTATGCCAAGTGAGATCTAAGTTTTGTTGATGTGGATTTTTGACCTGATTAATTTCGATGGCCAGATCGCCAAGCCATAAAATGCTTCGTCTAAATTGAATGTCTCTATAGGATTCTTCATCCCACTGCTTGATAGTATGGCTATCAACGGTTGCAGCAGGCTTCCGCCAATCTACACAGGTATCGATGTATTGGTAGTTATCATGTTCAATATAATTGATGACTTCAGGGTTGGCTGGCGTTTGATTCTTTTGATTGACGACCAGAGTATTATGACTAGCGCTGTTTTTATAATACCCATAATGCAATTCTGCACCATAACCTGTAGTGCCTAAATCGGGCAGAATTTCTTTACCATCTTTGATCAAAATAAGCCCTAGGCGATCGTAATGGTCGTGCTCACCACCGTAAGGAGAATGCTTTAATAGCAGCATATTCTTATGGTTAGCATCCTCGAACAGCGTAATACCGGATTGTGGTGCATGGATAGGATTGCTGGCAATGGGTTCAACGTCAGGGAGGGTTTCAACGCCATAAAGCAGTGCGTCAATATTGTCTCTATCTTGTGACTTATAGATGCTGGTTAAGGCTGATGCAAACAATGGTTGTTTAAACTCACTGTATGCATATTCAAACAAATGGGTGTGGTTGAGTTTTTCTTGTCCCGCGATACAGTCATTGAGTTTTGGGAAATCACCCGTATTGAGAATGAGCTTTAACGGGAATGAAAGCATAGTTAGAAAGGCGGGGTGATCCGCTAATGAATAGCGAGTACCACGCGCCAGTTTTTCGAAAGCCATTAAGGCTTGCAATGCATAATAATGGTAGTGGATCGACCCTTCAAACCATAGACCTTCGCCACCAACACCGTGATCGAGTTGGTATTTCAAGCCATACGGTGTGTTGCATGCAAAATCGATATATTGCTCGTCATGGAGGATCAAGCCTATCACGCCAACCGTCGCATTAATTTTCATTTCATGGTTATGCAGTTGAGGTGTGCGGTGTTGCATCAAAAACTCAGCACCTTCACGCAATAAACGGGTTTCAATGTACTCACGCTGAGCTGGGCTTAATGCTTCACGGATAAAGTCATAACCGAGTGCAAAATCAAGATTACAGTTAGCTTCACACAAAGTTTGGGCGTTAGCTTTACCTGGTCCGTTATAAGGAATACCGCCGTGTTCCTCATAGGTTGGATAATACTTGGCGTATTCCATTAATAGAGCAGCAACTTTATCAAAGTATTCCTGCTTACCGGTAATTTGCCACAGCAACCCCAACTGATTACACGCTTTCGCATTTAAGCCATTGAGACCACGCCACCATGCACCATCATACGGTTCACCGGTAAACACCTTTCCATCAACGGGGCAGCAATGCTGGGTTGGTTTTTGGCGATCCCATGTGAGTCTAACGCCATGCTCTGGGCAAAAATAATATAAATTCCAGGTTGCACGGTTATCGGGCGGGACTAATGTGTCGGAATAAAGAACGATTTCATTTTCTTTTTCTAATTGCTGGATAAATGTTGAGCTTGCTCTTTGACGAATGGTTTCAATCTGCTGAGAGTTAAATTGCAACATAGTGACTTACCTAAAATTTAAAAGTGGAAATAGCGTTTGGCATTTAAAAAGCAAATATTTTCAATTGATTGTTTTAATAGTTCAGGGTCGTTAGGTATTTCACCGCTATTGACCCATTTTGCTAATAAGTTACACAACACGCGGCGGAAATATTCGTGTCTGGACATTGAAAATAAGTTTCTGGAATCGGTCAGCATCCCGACAAAGGCACCTAATGCACCTAAATTTGCCAGAGCGCTCATTTGATTGATCATGCCTTGCTTGTGATCGTTAAACCACCATGCTGCGCCAAGCTGAACCTTGCCGGCACTGGTGACGGAGTCTTGAAATGCGCCAATTAAACATGCAATAGACCACGTATCTTTCGGGTTCAAATTATAAAGAACTGTCTGTGGTAATTGATTGGTTTGGTCTAGTTTATCAAGCAGTAAGGCAAGTGGAGTGACCACTTCGGCATCATGCATGATGCTAAAACCAGTTCCAGCCCCAATCTGTTGCAAGCGGCGTTGGTTTACGTTGGGCTGAACACCGATATGAACTTGCATTGTCCATTGACGCTGGTGGTATTGTTGGCCGAGAAACTGGAAAGTCGCGCTTTGCCATTGCTGCTGTTCTGCATCACTAAGGTGTTGCAGCGATAGCATTTTTTGGAAGATAAACTCAATTTGTGTATCGTCATACTCGGCGTAGTTGACGATGTTAATGCCAATATCTGACAGGCGGCAACCAGCTTGATGAAAATAGTCGATCCTCTGGATTAACGCAGCTTGAAAATCACTAAGCTGGTGGATTGCAATACCAGTGCTATGACTGAGTTTTTTGAGCATATCGCCAAAAATGGTCGGTTGGCTGACATTAACTAATGCGTCAGTTCTAAAGGTTGGCAGCACTTTGACAGCAAAGTCAGACTCAGCCAATGCGTGGTGATAGTGTAAATCGCTTAGAGGATCATCAGTTGTACAGAGTGTGTCAACCTTGTTTTTTATCAAGATATTGCGAGCTGATAATACACCGCTAGCTAATAGGTCATTGCAGTGCTGCCATATCACTGGGCAGTTTTTGGGATTGATCAGGCAATCTAAATCAAAATAGCGCTTAAGTTCTAAATGGCACCATTGATATAACGGGCTGCCGATTAAGTACGGCATCACCTCGCACCATTTTTCAAACTTCTCATATTCAGAGGCATCACCGGTAATAAAGTGTTCCTCAATGCCAACGCTTCGCATGGCACGCCATAAATAGTGATCGTATTTTAGCCAAGCTTCCGCAATGCTTTGGTAACTGCGATCAAGCCAAATATCTTTTGCTTCAAGGTGATTATGGTAATCAATGATCGGTAAATCAGAAGCGTAGTTGTGGTAAAGATCGTTTGCTAAATCGCACTCAAGTAAAAATGCATCAGTAATATAAGAGCTTGGTATCATGGGCTTTTCACATCATTACGGGGCAAGATAAGGCAAAGCACGCTGTCTTTGCCTTGGGGTGAAAACTGTCAGTGGTTGCTTTCAGTGAAGGTTTAATTGACTAACTCTTTAGGTATCTCTGTTAGATAAAGAGCCGGAACTCCTTCAAAATCACTGGTAAATAGCACGCTGCTGTCATCTGGAGTAAACGATGGGTGTGGGTGAGTGATTTGTCTATCGCCGTCGAGCACTTGCCAAGATGTATTGTGCTTGGCTAATTTCGCGTAGGTTTTAGTTTTGGTATTCAAAATATACAGGAATGGGTCGTTTTCGATGTTATAGCCAGAATCATCGGCAACATCAACCGGAGTATCACAGCCATCACCAACCATTAAAGAACCGTCAAAGTTGCTCATTAAGTGAGAACAAGGCGGCATAACCATTACTTCTTCATTTTCTAAAGTTACTGGGTCAGCTTTGTAAATAACACGCTCGGCTTGCCCCTTGAAGTATGAGACATAAGCCATTGCACTACCATCAGGAATCCAGAACTCGTGAGTGCAGGACTCGCCAGGAGCGTGGCTCTTGATTTTGCGTACATTACTGCCGTCTTCATTGACTAGCCACATACGTGCATCGACTAAGTCATGTGGACCTTCATGACAGAAACCAATGGTTGTATCATCAAATGGGCGGTAAATAGGATGACCAAGCCATGCATCTTCTTGGTGAACTACTTCAAGCTCACCGG
Source organism: Vibrio aestuarianus (assembly GCF_012395185.1). Lineage (GTDB taxonomy): Bacteria > Pseudomonadota > Gammaproteobacteria > Enterobacterales > Vibrionaceae > Vibrio > Vibrio aestuarianus. The sequence goes on along the minus strand of NZ_JAAZTU010000013.1, from coordinate 10,695 downwards.
TAGCGATGTCAACTTTAATTAGACGGCAGGTTGGGTTGGTATGGTAAAAATCATGGAATTTTTTCCAGTCGGTCAGTGGTTTCCAGCAGCTTTTTAAAATTTCAATACCTACCAGCTTGGTGCAGTCGCTATTCGCTACCCAAGTACCATAGCCTTTCCACTCTTTATCTACGGTGTAAATAATGGTTTCTTCGAGTGTATCGAGGTCAACCTTCATCAGGTTGAGTTCATTTTTCACATAGAAGAATGAGCGTTCATCGGTTGAAATAAATCCGCCGAAAGTATTATCGCCTTTACCTTCTGTGAGTTGCTTTGCCGTTTGGGTTTTGAAATCAAGCAGGTAGTAGTTGCGATTTTGATCAAAGTCACCAGCAAATAGCAGTTTACTTCCATCTTGAGTAAAGCACTTTTGGTAGAAATAATTACGGTGACACGTGATGTCTTTTGGTGTTAAACGGGTGGTTACTGCTTGCGTATCACTGTCAACAAATTGTTCAAACTCAAGCTGGATAATATCGCCTTTGGCCATTTTTTCTCTCTCCGGGATAAGACTACCAACCGTATTAGGGCTGGCAGTCAGTAAATCAGTAGGGTTAGTTTGTTGATGTGATAACTTTGTTACCATTCGAATCTAATCGAGCGCTTTTCTTCAGTGCATAGCCGATAGCAAAGATAGATGCTGCACAGCCAAGGAAGAGTATACGTCCCCACAGTGGGTTTGGAATCAATATCATCAGTGTCAGTCCCGCAGCCATGTACATTACTAGTGTGCCTAGCTTGTTACGTTGCATACGGTCAACGATATCTTGACCATCTTCAGAGACACATTCGGTTTCAACATCTTTAAAGAACTGTTCACAAACTTCTTTATTGGCATCTTGCTCTTCTTTGTAGAACAAGGTCGTTGCCCAGAAGAAGCCAGCGGTAAAGATTAAGTGTGCTGCAATGGTAATCGTTGTGCGGAACTCAGAAATTTCACGACCCGTTAGCTGATCAATTCCGAACCATCCAGCGACAACTTGAGGGGTAAATACATTGACGATTGACCAAGAAACAAGTGCGCCAAATAGTACTGTTGCCCATGGTGCCCATTTTGGCGTTTTGCGAATAATCATACCAAAACACAGTGGTACTAGGATTGGGCCTTGTAGCAGTGTCGATACTTGCATCATCAGGTCAAAAAGGCTCACTTCTTTAAGAGAGGTGAAGAACTGAGCGGTTAGAATAACCAGTAAGCCGTTCACCACACACACAGCTTGACCTGCGCGAAGTTGCTCTTTATCAGATGCTTTACCTTTACGAATAATAGTTGAGTAGAAACTACGGACAAAAATACCAGAGTTACGGTTTAGTGCTGAATCCATGGAAGACATTGTTGCTGCAAACAAACCGGCCATTAATAAGCCTACAGTACCTATTGGCATGTATTCACGAGCAAAAACTAAGTATACAGCATCACTCGCTTTAGCGCCTAGTGCTGGGTATTCAGATGCAGCATCAGGGTACATAATTGCCGTCGCCCATGGTGGGATGAACCAAATGATTGCGCCTGCTAGCATCATAAAACCAGCCATTAGTGCAGCTTTACTAGCATTGTTCGAATCTTTTGCATTTAAGAAACGGTAAGAGTCTTGCATATTATTGATACTTTGTAGCTGTTTAACCACAAAGAACAGGAACGAACAGACAATCAACACAGGGTAGTTCATATCAGGGCCAACAAAGAAACCTGATGGGAACTCAGTGATAATTTCACCAGGTCCACCGACAACAACTAACGCAACAATTGCACATGCAATGGAGATAATGGCAATCACCAGCGTTTGGATAAAGTCAGAGGCGACAACACCCCAAGCACCACTTAGTAGTGAAATAAGCAGAACCGCAATACCTGTCACCCAAATGGTGGTCATGATATCTGCATTAAATACGGCTGAAGCGAAAACGCTTAACCCGTTTAGCCAAACGCCACCATTAATAATACTTAAAGGGATAATCACCCAAGTAAAAAATTGTTCGTTGGTGCTGTTAAAACGTCGACGAATACCTTCTGTCGGCGTATCAACACGCATTTGGCGGAAGCGGCGAGCAAAGTATAAGTAGGCAAAAACATAAGCAAGAATGTTACCAATAAAAACGCCCAAGACAGCAAAGCCATCATTGAAGGCTTTACCTGCAGCACCAGTAAAAGTCCAGGCTGAAAATTGTGTCATGAAAGCCGTTGCACCGACCATCCACCAGAGCATTTTACCGCCCCCACGAAAGTAGTCGCTGGTGCTATTGCTTGCCATTTTTTTGAATATCAGGCTGATTGCTACCATAAGAGCAAAGTAACCCGCTATTACAAGATAATCGTATTCCATCGTTGAACCTCGATAAGCTGTTTTGATTTTTATGTATTATAAATAATTTTTATGTAGATTATTGTGATTAAAATCGAAACGTTGGTTCATTTTTAATTTTTAAAGTAAAAATGGTGATCTGGATCAAGTTTTGAGGCAACGGATGTGAAATGTGTATGATGATGCATATCACAATGAATTGCTGAGATAGGAAGCTATGTTGGAAAGTTTAGCATTCGTAGAGCAATAGATAACTTTATCCAACAAGAAAGTTGATAGTCATTTCTTGCTAGTCAACGTCAGCCATGTGAGCTCATAGGGGAATACAATTCAGTGATCAGTAAAGTAAGAAGCATGCTTGGTCAATTTTATCACTGGTATGCTTCTTCCTTTTTAATTTTCGGTTTTTATTTTTGGTTCTTGGGTTGATAGATAAATTGCGAGCCATTTGCGGCTGATCATTCGATAAAAATAGCAACCAGCACGTACCCACCAATCAACATACATACCGATCCATAAGCCATAAATACCGTAATTAAAGACGATACCCAACAAGTACCCTAGCATAATACGGCAGCCCCACATGCTCGCTATTGCAACCCACATGCTGTATTTGACGTCTTTTGCACCTTTAAAAGCTGTAGGCAGAACAAAAGAAGCCGCCCAAAGAGGCATCATGATTGCGTTGAGATAAATAAGGTTGACCACCATGTCTATGACGGCGGTTTCGGAGGTGTAGATACTTGCTATCCAATGAGCAACTGGCGCACTCAATATGGCTAGCAAGGTCAGCAGTATGGTTGAAATCAAAAAAATTAGCTTCATTTCTAAAGTCGCAACGTTGAGCTTGTTTTGTCCAAGTCTGCGACTGATGAGTACTGTTGAAGCCATTGCTAATGCATTACCGGGAATATTAATAAACAATATAGCCGAAAATGTGATGACATTGCCGGCCATTGCGACAGTACCCATGCCCGCCACCATCATTTGCATAATGAGTTTACCCACATTAAACATTAATGATTCAACACTAGCTGGGATCCCGATCCGTAGGATTTCTATTAACGTAACTCGCTTAAATGGACGATAGTAGTCGGCTAAATTGACACTCATCGATGAATTTCGTGTCAGGGTGATAAGAATGATTACGGCGCCGACGTATCTCGCCAGTGTAATACCGATGCCGGCACCAAATAAGCCCAACCCATGAAAATCTATTATAGAGATACCGTAAGTGAGCGGATAGCTGAAAAGAATGTTAAGTAAGTTCATGAAGATGTTGCAGTAAGCGGGTTGTCGCGAATTCCCAACTGCTCTTAAAATGCCGCTTCCTGTTAGCGTGATAGCAAGGGCAGGATAGCTGCAAGCAATAGTCTTTAAGTACAGAGCTGATAATTCAATAACATGTGGGTCTGCACCATAGGCGACAATATCCAAGAGTGGATCGGCAAAACAATAAATAGCAAGGCACGCTAATACACTGATCAATAAAGAAAGGTTCATTACCTGGCTTGCGCCATCGACAGCCTGAGTACGATGACGCTTACCGAATGCTTGAGAAATCAGTACTGACCCACCCAAAGCAATAGCGGTTAATATGGCTAATACGATATAGGTAACACTATCGCTGATCCCTACTGCTGCGGTTTCATTTTGACCAATGCGACTGACCAAAATAGTACTGACGATGCCCATCAGTACAACACAGGTGAGTTCGACAATAATTGGCCAAGTAAACGGCAATATACTTTTTAAGATCAAAATCTGTGTTCGTTGTCGAAATCGTATAAATGATGATATGACCCGTTCATTATAATTTAAAGGATTTAACACATTGCACTCCACGTGGCAGGAGTTTTGACATTTCTTTTTCGATCTATTTGCATAATTGGCTATAGAGAACCTCATAGTCATACACTGTTTTTAACTCGCCATTGATGAACTGTTCACCGTGTAAATAGCCACCTGTCGAAATGGCGGTTGGAATCTGGTCATAGAGATCAAGGTGGGCAGCTTCAAGAGCAATCAATGCATATGGGGTGGGATCATCTAGTCTGACATAGCGATGTAAAGCGCTCTTGCAGAATAAATCATCAACATAGTGGTCATTGACTAAATGTGTTGCAATATCGTCGGCAAGGCTAAGTAGGCGATCATCTGAACTATGGTGGTGTAGTTCTAATATTGCAATCAACAAGTAAGCGGAACTTATCGCACACTGGCTAGCAACATGCACTGGCTTTAGCGTATTTGGATCTAACTCTCCTAATGAAAAGCGTGCAAACATCCGACAAGTGAGTTGTCGTATATCGATGTTTGTGCTGGCAATGCTTGCTCTTATAAGAGGAAGTAAATACGCTGGATCAGTTGCTTGGCGTGAAAGTGTTGTACCTTTCTCACCGTAGTAGCCGTCTCTTAAAAATTGGTAATCAGTCATGTCTTGGGCGTCATTCCACATCGGAATGATTTCGTTTTTTTCTTCATCCCAAGCGTAGTGGAAATAGGCGTTGATACCTTCAATGGCCCATTGTGCCATCTGTTCATCATTAATCATACGAGCACAGTGTAAAATCGCAAGAGGGTTATCGACAACCACTGGCCAACTATCACGAAACAGCACATTGGCTTCCAAAGCAATATCACCAAATTCAGGACCAAATTGGCGTTTAGCACGATCACCAAACCAAGAATAGGTGATTCGATCATCTTGAGGAACTGGCTCTCGTTGCAGTGGTGATGAAAACTGATAAACCGGCATTTTTGTGATGGGATGACGCGCAAGAACAAATTGCTGATACAGATGCTTAGCCCATTTGATCGCATCGGTATCGCCCGTGTATTTATAATAATGACAAGCAGCGTAAATTAAGTCGGTCGATGCATTGACAAAGGTTAGACCGATGGTTTCAGGTAGTTTTGGCCATTGTGCTGGGTCGACCACTGCTTGAGGGGTATGCTGTTTGAATATATCACTGGCGAATTGTTTACCGTATTGTCCGTGTCGACTTAAATCTAGCTTTTGCCAATCAGAGACATGCGCTGCCCAAAAACCTTGTAAAAATCGTTCGGTTTTATCCGGCGAGACTTGATGCAATAAATCATAAAAAGGGAAGTGGTGTTTTAGCTCATGGACGCACTCCTTACTCGCTGGACCTTCAATTTCACCACTGTCTTGGTTAATAAAGCGATGGCCTCCCCAATGAAATAAGCCGCTAGCTGGGTCAACATAATGCTCTAGGAAATACTGGGTAACGTCAAAAGCCTGTTTAGCATAACGCTCATTTTTTGTAATTATAGTGAGGGCGACTAAGCCACGCAGGAAATTTTGTTGGCTTGCAAAATTACTCATTGGAACTTGTTTATTGTCAGGATAGGTCCAGTTGATGGGCTTATGTGTCTGCCGATCGACACCATCGGCCAATAATGAGGTTTTTGAAGCTTTGGCGTAATCGAATAAGTTCTGGTAGTAATCGGTTAGCAAAGGCAAAAAGGATGGACGAATTTGAGACATATTAAGGCTCCAACATTAATCAAATTGAATCAATTTATGGCGAAATTACTGGTTATGAAGGAAAACGGTTAGACATATTGAAATATGAATTCAGCATAAATTCACTGTGCAATATAAATACTTCGGTTGGTGTAGAAACAACAACTCCCCCTATGCCTTAGAACATAGGGGGAGCTCAGCTATTATTTAGCGATACGAGCTAATACGCGGTTACCACGACGCAAGAAGTTTTTTGCGGCTTCTTCTGGGGTTGACTGACCATAGTCTAAATGTTGCATCTCTTCACTGAACAGTTCCATGAGCTGTGCATTATCGGTATACGCTGTTGGAGTTACGGTTTGAGGTAACTGCTGAGCTTGCTGATAACCGAGGAATGACAAACTGTCCTTTTTAATGTGGTCAGTGCTTTGTAGTTGATCTAAGCCAACTTTGCTTAGCGGAATTCCACGAACTAAGCCCAGCGCTTCTACGCCATCAGGATCGTTAAGTAAGAAGTTCACCAATTTTGCCGCTTCTTCGGGGTGTTTTGTATTACGGCCAATAGAGAACATCATTGAAGGACGAGCCAGCAATCCCGCATCGGTTGCGCTTGGTAGCATTGGATATGCCCCCAATTCTAGATACATTGGCGGTTGCAGGTTATTGGCGTATTTTTCTACAGCAGTATCCCACATGTAAATACCACCAAATCGACCATCAATCCATGGACGCATTTCATATAAGTTGCCTTTACCAAATGAGGCAAATTCTTTTGTTGAAGGGAAGACATTATTCTTCACCTGATCAGAATAAAGTTGGAAGAATTCGGTCATCTCTTGTTGAGTGAAATTCAGCATATTGGTGTCGTGGCTAATGATATCTTTACCATATTTTTGAATGAACAATGAACGATTCATTGCGAATACATCCCGAGCTTCAATCACCAATGGGTAGTAGCCACTCCCCAATTTTTCTTTGAATATTTGGCCTGCAGCCATCAATTCATCCCAAGTCTTCGGATAAGCAACGCCAGCTTTTGCCCAAGTATCTTGGTTATAGTAGAACACACGAGATGTCATGCTTACAGGCAGCCCGTTCACTTTACCTTGTACTGTCGTCATGTTGATCGCTTGTGCAGGGAACTGGTTTATTTGTAGTGCATCGAACCTCTGATTCATATCATAGAAGCCCATACCATCTCTTGAAAAAATCGGTAGCCAGTTCCAGTTGGTTTGCATTACATCCGGCTCAGTGTTGCCAGCGATTTGAGTGGTTAAACGAGAGAGGTGTCCATCCCAACCAGTATATTCCCCTTTTACAACAATATCAGGGTATTTTTCTTGGAATTTTTCTAATGCATTTAGTGTTGCTTGGTGACGAGCGTTACCACCCCACCAAGACATACGAAGTTCAGTTTGTGCGAATGCACTGGCAGCCATAGACCCAAGTGATAGTGTTATAAGGGTTGTAATTAACTTCTTGTTCATTTTTATAGCCTCCAAGCTAATTTATTTTTGTAGGGAGATGTTCATTTCTGTATCTTTGTCAAAGATATGGATTTTCTTCATGTCAACCAAGAAGGTGACGTCTTTTTTCAATTCCATATTAAGTTTTGCTTTTACATCATCAATCGGCACGCGGCAGGTAAATTCGGTTTTACCCACTCGGAAATAGACAAACACTTCATGTCCCATGTTTTCCATACGGATAACATCACCTTTAAGCGTTTGAATACCGTCGAGATCTTGATCGGTTAACGCTAACGTAATGCTGTCTGGACGGATGCCTAACACAGTGTTCTTGTAACCGTGAGTGCGGATATTGGTTGCTTTTTGGTCAGATAAATAGAGTTGTTGGCCTTCAATATTGATAGAAATTCTTTCGCCATCATCTTCAAGTACAACATCACGCAAGTTCATTTCAGGGGCACCGATAAAGCCTGCGACAAACATATTAACCGGGTTGTTGTAAAGCTCTTCGGGGGTATCCACTTGCATGATCTCGCCTAGTTTCATGACGCAGATCCTGTCACCCATGGTCATTGCTTCTGTTTGATCGTGAGTCACATAAACGGCTGTTGCTGGACGATTTTCTGCTTTCAAATGTTTATGGAGATCAGAAATGCGTACTCGCATTGAAGCGCGAAGCTTGGCATCCAAATTCGATAGTGGTTCATCAAACAAGAACACCTCTGGTTTTTTGACGATGGCACGACCTACGGCAACACGTTGTGCTTGACCACCTGATAGTTGACGAGGTAGACGGTCTAGTAGGTCTTCAATCTCTAGCACTTGAGCGGCCTCATTGACGCGTTGTTCAATTTCATCTTTTGGTAATTTTTGCAATTTCAAACCAAAGCCTAAGTTCTCTTTTACCGTCATGTGTGGGTATAGAGCATAGTTTTGAAACACCATCGCAATACCGCGATCTTTGGGAGCTAAGTTGTTGACGGTTTTACCGCCGATCGTGACTTCTCCACCTGTGATCGTCTCTAGACCTGCGAGCATGCGAAGAGTGGTTGATTTAGCACAACCAGACGGACCAACAATTACCAAGAACTCACCATCTCGAATCGTTAAATCGATATCTTTCACCGCTTTGAAACCATTCGAATATACTTTTTCTAATTTGTTGAATTTTACTTCTGCCATTGTTTTTACTCCGAAAATTAACCTTTAATGCCGCTGCTAGTGACGCCTTCAACAAAGTACTTTTGAGACATGAAGAAAACGATGATAGATGGAATGATTGCAATGGAGGCCATCGCTAATATCTCGTTCCATTTTGCTCCCTCTGTTACGTCTATAGACATTTTCAGAGCCAAAGCAATGGGATATTTCTCTACGCTGGACACATAGATAAGTGGGCCGAGGAAATCATTGACTGACCACATGAACTGGAATAAAGCAACGGAAATGATGGCAGGGCGAATAACTGGCACCACAACGTACCAAAGTACTTGCAATGAGTTACAGCCATCGATCATTGCCGCTTCTTCCATATCTGTTGGAACCCCCCTAAGGAATTGCACCAACATGAAAACAAAGAAGCCTTGAGTTGCGAAAGCCAGCGGTAGGTAAAGTGGTAAATAACTATCCAATAAGCCCATTTCGCGGAACATTAGGTATTGAGGTATTAACAATACAGATTGAGGAAGTAGTACAGTCGCAATTAATGTGGCGAACCAGAACTTTTTCCATGGAATATCGAATCGAGCAAAAGCATAAGCTACGATAGTGGACGATACGACGGTAAAGAATACTTTTGGTAATACGTAATAAAATGTATTGAGGATATAGTGACCAAATGTAAATTCAGTCCCTGTTTTCCAACCATTAATGAAACCTTCTAAGCTCCATTCATTGGGTATCAAGCTCATTGATGAGAAAATCTCATGGTTAGGTTTCATGGCTGCAGTGAACATCCAGAGCAATGGATAGAGCATCATGATGCCGACAACAATCAGTATTGTGTAGCGTATAAACGCATTGATCTTTTCTCGACGAATTGTTCGATTGTTTTCTAAGTTGTTGCTTGTGAGAGGCTGTTTATTAGTCTCAATTGTGGTTGAAGTCATCGCTATTTCCCTCCTTTATCACCTGAGTAGAACACCCAGTATTTTGATGAACGGAATGTAATTCCTGTAAAAATGGCAACAACAATAAATAGAGACCAAGCTAAGGTACTGCTATAGCCCATATCAAAGAATTTGAATGCCGTTTCATATATATAGAGAGAGATAAGGTACGTTGATTTCATTGGCCCACCTCCAGTTACTACATAAGGAGCAGTAAACTCTTGGAAAGCTTGTGTGGTTTGCATAATGAAGTTGAAGAAGATAACAGGTGTAATTAATGGAATTGTCACTTTAGTAAACATTTGCCATTTACTAGCACCGTCAATAAGAGCTGCTTCATATTGAGATTGTGGCACATTTTGTAACGCTGCTAAGAAAATAACCATAGCAGAACCAAATTGCCATGCACGTAATAATGTGATGGAAAACAGTGCGAAAGAAGGTTCGCCTAGCCAATTAATAGCATCAATGCCAATAAAGTTAAGTGCACCATTTAATACTCCGTCTACGGCAAATATTGCCCGCCATAATACGGCAATCGCAATACTGCTGCCCAAAATAGAAGGGATATAGTAAGCGGTACGGAATAGACCAATTGCTTTCAGTTTAAAGTTCAGAATGAAGGCAATAAACAGAGCAAATGCTAACTTCACAGGGATAGTCAAGAAAACGTACATGAATGTAACACTCATTGACTTCCAAAAAAGATCATCTTCAGTAAGCATGTACCGATAGTTCTCAATGCCAACAAACTCTGGTGTTGTCATCAAGTCATAGTTGGTAAAGCTCATCAAAAATGACGATATAAATGGAAAAGCGGTAAACAATATCAGCCCAATAATGTAGGGAGATAGGTACGCTAGTCCAAGCTTTCGACTTTCATACATTTTCTAATCCTCGTAAATGATAAATGCCAAGAAGTTGAATGCTTCGTTCCAAAAACACCCCTTAGCTTCCATCTATATTTAAGGCTGATTTTTGTATGCGATCCATAATGATTGTTGATATGTGTGATCAATGGTGTTTTTTTTGAAATATTTTTAATAAAAATATGAAACATCATTTCTATTTGTTTTATTTCTGTGTGTGAAATAAATGTGAGGTCAATTTTTATGATGTGAGTGAATTGAGAGTATTTGTAAGAATTCTTCTTTTTGAGAATTATGCGATTTTTATTGTTTTACTTATGTTGTTGTTTATTAAGTTGTTATTTTTTTAATTTTTATTGTGTGTGTTGTTCATTAGGTTGATTTTATGGATTATTTTAAATTCGATCACATAAATTT
>NZ_JAAZTU010000012.1 GCF_012395185.1 Vibrio aestuarianus | reverse complement strand
TTGCTAGGCTACCTAAATATAGGTTAATTACTGGCGAAAATGTTCTTGAAATTAATTTACTAATACTACCTATTACACAGACAGATGATATTGAAAATATATCTTCATATTGCCTGTTGTTTTTAATAAAAGGATACTTTATGAAATTGCAAAAAACGCAACTGTCAATATTGGTTGGGTTAACCTTAATGACTGGTTTAGCTTCAGCGACTGGGGCGACTTTCACACGTGGCGATGTGCGTTTTATGACTCAGCAAGAGTTAGCGGAACGACAACATTTATCTGCGCCTAGAGGTCCACTAAGTAAAGATAGTGAGTCAGTGTATAACCAGTACACAAAGAGTGAAGAGCTGCCCAAAGTCACGGCTTATATGTCTAACTGGGGGCAATATGGCCGTCAATGGAGCCCTAAGGATCTCGCAGGGGTTTACGATACGATCGTATTTTCATTTATGGCCATGTGTGGTACTGGTGTCGGTGACTCGCAGATCACCAGTGCGGTAGAGTCTCTTAAAAATTATGCATGTAATCCCACGAATAACCCTTCAGCTAAAGATTTTGAAGTAATCACGACCGACCCGTGGGGCGATATTGCTGCTGCGATTCCAGGCCTGGTTGGTTTAATCGATTGGGAGCAAATGGAAATGCCGACTCTGATGCAAAAGTGGTATCAAGGCCAAAACGCCATTGACCATGGCTATCTGGGCGCATTGAAGAGACTAAATCAGCTGAGTCCAAGCACTAAAATGGCATTTAGTATCGGTGGTTGGTCGCTATCAGAACCGTTTAGTCGCATGGCTGCAACGAAAGCAAATCGAGATATCTTTGTTGAAAGTGTTGTGAACATCTTTAGAAATTACCCGATGTTTTCACAAGTCGATATCGACTGGGAATACCCCGGAATTCGAGTTGGCGGAAACTCATGGTTACCAGAGGATTCAGATAATTATAAAGAGTTGATTAAAGAACTCAGAATCGCATTAAACAACGCAGGTAAGAGAGACGTTAAAATCGCGATCGCGGCTGGTGCGCCAAAAGACAAAATGGATGCCAGTGATTTGAGAGGGCTCGTTGACAATGGCGTTGATATTATCCATTTGATGACGTACGACTTCTTTGGCAACGAATGGGCAGAGGGACTTAATCATCATTCGAACCTGTACGCTGTAGGAGATTGGTCTGTTGATACCTCTGTCTCTTACATGATCGATGAGCTCGGCATCGATCCTAAAAATATCTATATTGGTTACGCCAACTACTCACGTAACGCTGCGTATGCGAATGTAACCAGTATCTCTCCACTAAAAGGTTCTTTTGTTAAACCAACGCACCCGGATAGTAATGGCATTCCAACGTTTGACGATGGTCGATACACAGGTGGCTCTTGGGAGCGCGGTGTCTATGAATGGTATGACATTCAACAAGAGTTTCTTGAGATTGGTGCAAACGGTCTGAAGGTGAATAATTCACATCCAGGTTATCAATTGCTGACCGACAAAGAGGCGAATGCGGATTACATCTATAGTGAAGATGGACAGTTCTTTATGTCTTTCGATACCCCTCGTTCTGTGTTTGCGAAAGCGCGTTACGTTAAAAATAAGGGCCTTGGCGGTATCTTTAACTGGATGGCAGACTACGATACCGGCTATTTAGTGAACTCGGCCCGTGAAGGTTTGGGGTATACCAAACAATCTGGCATTGATATGGCACCGATTATCTACTCGTGTGGCGAAAACGTGACCAGTCAACAGGAGTGTAGAGATTTAACCAACTTAACGGGTGGCGAAGAGCCTGGTATTACATTGCAGGCGAACGCGGGGCCTGATATCTCCGCTGCGCTTATCGCTAATAACGCCTATGAGATTGATGGATCTGCGAGTACTGGTGAGAGCATCACTTACAAATGGGCGAAGAAGGCGAAACAGATCACTGGGATTGACGCTCAAAAAGTGAAGTTGACTCAAACAACGAGTTCGCTCCTTCAAGTTACGATTACAGACCTAGAAGGGGCCGATAGTACAGTCCGCATCCCATTAAAACTTACCGTGACCGATAGCAATGGCAATACCTCTGTCGATAGTGCTGTGTTGACGTTGCGAGATGTCGGCGATAACCGTGCACCAGTGGCGATCGCAAGTGTCAACAAAGATCACGTGAATCACGGTGAGCTCTTCAAGCTGCTAGGTAAAGATTCTTACGACCTAGACGAGGATGACACACTGCGTTATCAGTGGACACAAGTGGCAGGAGCGTCAATCACGCTACCTTATAACGGCAGAAGAAGAAACCTGACGGTTGACATCACTGAGTTAGCGAATCAAGATCATGCGCTTCAGTTCCAACTCACCGTCAGCGATGGTTTAGAAAGCGACACGTCCGATATCGTTACTGTGGAAGTTGCGGGTAGCGCTCCTGATAACCTAGCGCCACACGCTGACTTCACTGTGTCTGGTCAGTTACAGGTAGGGAAAGTGATCCAGCTAGATGGGTCATCTTCGACCGACGACAAAGGTATTAGTCGTTATCAATGGGTGGTAAAAGACAGCGCCAACCAATCGGTTTCTGTAACAGGTGCGGATGCACAGCGTGGTAGTTTTGTGCCAGCGACAGCGGGTAATTACACCGTCACACTAACGGTGTGGGATGAGGAGAACTTATCTGCTCAGAAACAGCACACAGTGAACGTGACAGAGGCCGCGACTGGTGGTGATTACGATTATGAATATCCCGCGGGTTTTGGCTCTTATGCCGATGGAACGATAGTTAAATTCCCAGGTCAAGGTGTGTATCAATGTTTTGGAGCGTGGGCTCAGCATTGTAATACCTCCTCATTCCTACCGGGTGTTGCAGCTGATCCTAATTGGATTACTCAGCAGTGGCGATTTATGCATGATTAGCATCAACTATAACTAGTTCGGACTAAGCTAAATAAAGCCAGCGTGATAAAGCGCTGGCTTTTACTTTCAGCTTCGTAAGCAACTCAAAGGTATGATTGTAAGCCATTTGATTGATGTGTCCTTAGACTGGCTGTTACACTTAACTATCTCGGTTGTAATGGAATTATCAAAATGAAACTTGTCGTCGATACTCATACACACACTTATGCCAGTGGTCATGCTTATAGCACGTTGATCGAGAACGCGAAATCAGCTCAAGAAAATGGTTTAGCTATGTTTTGCACCACCGATCACGCTGAATCTATGCCAGGTGCTCCACACTATTGGTTCTTCTCTAACCAGCGAGTTTTACCACGCTTTTTAGATGGTGTTGCCATTATTCGTGGTGTTGAATCCAACATTCTTAACCGTTTAGGTGATATTGATATCCACCCTTCGGTTGACCAAAATTTGGATTGGGTAATCGCCAGTTTCCATGAGCCGGTGTTCCAGCCTGCGGATAAAGCTGCGCATACCGAGGCGTTAATCAACACCATTCAAAGTGGACGAGTTGATGCGTTAGGACACTTAGGTAATCCTAATTTTGATTTTGATTTTAATGCGGTTATCGCTTGTGCTGTCGAGCATAATGTTGCAATAGAAATTAACAATAGTACTTTGAAAGGTCACAGTCGCGTAGGCAGCGTTGATCGCTGCTATGAGATTGCTAAGGTGGCAAAAGCTCATGGTGCGTATATTACGACGGGCAGTGATGCGCATTTTTGTCACGATGTAGGTAATTTACACTTAGCCAGTGATTTGCTAGACAGTGTTGGTATTTCAGCAGATAAAGTCATCACGCACAGTGTGATGCAGTTTCTTGCTTTTTTGGCGCAGCGCGGTCGCCCAGCTATTGAAGAATATCGTTCATTGTAAAGTGAGGGGGAGGGGGTTTAACAAATGAAACAATTTTCTTCCCGCTTTAAGCTGCATTTCATTTACACTAACGATTCCTTGTTTTAGTGAAAGAATTATGATGAAAAAAGCTCTTATTTTAACAGCTTGCGTTGCATTGTCTGCAAACGTTTTGGCTGCGAGTGTTGACCTGAAGCAGAACATGAAACAGATGAAGCTTGAGTTTAAACAAGCTGCTGAAGCGACATCGGTTGAAGCGATGAAAGCGCCAGTGTTAAAACTCAGTGAATTGGTCGAAAACTCAAAATCAGGCAACTATCCGCCAGAAAAAGAAGCGTTGTACTTGGAAGGATTCAATAAATTATCCGTTGTGCTGGAGCAAATTGAAGTTGACCTTGAACAAGGGCAGTTAGAACAAGCAAAACAGACATTACGCACGGTTGATGAGCTGCGTATTGAATACCATGAACAGCGTAACCCAAGTATTTGGAAACGCTTATTCGGTTAAGCCGTGGTTGTTTCCATGCGGTTTTCTTTAGTGCAATTAATCAAGGGAAGCTGCGTGGCGACTATCCGCAAACTGAGCCTGTAAAAATGGCAGCAAGAGCAAACCAATGGTGGCAGAGCAAATGGATATGGTGACAAAAAAACCATTCCAATGGAAATGCTCAACAATGATGGCGATAGGGTAGCCGGCCAATGCTGCTCCCATGTAAGCAAATAGCCCAACAAAGCCTGTTGCAGCGCCTGCTGAATTCTTATGAGAACACTCTGCTGCTGCCATTCCAATCAACATTTGCGGGCCAAAAACGAAAAAGCCAATGGTGAAAAAACCAGCTGCTTGTAGGACAAACCCGGTTAAAGGCATCAGCCATAGTGCTGCAACGGAAATGAAAATGCCCATCGAGAAAATTAAGTTCATTGGACCTCGGTTACCACCAAACAATTTATCTGAGCCCCATCCGGCAACTAATGACCCGACAAAACCGCCCACTTCAAACAGCGATAATGCCCCGTTAGCGGTGATCAAATCATACCCGTGCTGCTCGGTTAGATAGATATTACCCCAGTCATTAATGGCGGTTCTGACGATGTATACCAGTACATAGCTCAAGGCGAGTAACCAGATGTATTTATTGCGTAAAACATATTTGTGCAAAATTTGAGTGGTGCTTAACCCCACGCCTTCATTTTCCTGAGCCAGTTCTAGTGCATCGTTTCGCCAGTGACCGATACTTGGTAGGCCCAGAGTCACGGGTTTATCTTGCAGTCGCCAGCATAAAAACACACCGGTCAGCACTGCTAAAAATCCAGGGACAATAAACCCTTCTCGCCAACTAAAATGTAGAGTCACAAAACCAACCAACAAGGGGATCAACGCGCCCCCTACGTTATGGGCGGTATTCCAAAGTGCCCACCATAATCCCCGCTCGGATCGTGAATACCAAGTGGTCAGTAGTTTAGAGCAAGAAGGCCAACCCCAGCCTTGAAACCAAGCATTTAATACCCACAAAAAGATGAGCACACTGATAGAGCTAGAGAGTCCAAATAGAATGTTAATAATGCCTGTTGCGATTAACCCTAAGCCCATAAAATACCGAGGATTTGAGCGATCAGATACAATACCAGACACGAATTTAGAGCAGCCGTAAGTGATATAAAAGAGCGTGCCCATCATGCCGATATCACTCTTATCCAAACCGAGATCGGCAATCATGGCTGGCATCGCGTAATTGAGACTTTTACGCGTGAAATAAAACATTGCATAACCCACATACATAGCGAGCATGATGTGACGACGCCAATATCGATAATGACGATCAATTTCATCGGGCGATAATTGGCCGTTAATGTGGGGTTTAGATTGAAGAAAACCTATCATGTTTCACTCTATAAATTAGGCAGAATAACTGTCAGTCGGGTTCCATGGGTCGAGACGTTTGATTGTTTACACTCACTGTGTAGTTGAAATTGTCCGCCTAGGGCTTGCACCCGTTCGCGCATGCCTCGTAAGCCAAACCCTTTCAAATGGTCTTCTGCTTTAAGGCCAATACCGTCATCTGTGATATGCAATGTCACACTTGAACCCAACGAAAAGTGAATGTGGATATGCTCTGCTTGTGCGTATTTCAAGGCGTTATTTAATGCTTCTTGGCACAAACGGTATAGGGTGACTTTGGTTGCGTCACTCAAAGCCTTAAGTTTTAGCGCGCTGTTGTCACACCATTCGACATGAGTTTGAACGCCATGGGCGCTGAATTCCAAATCACGCAGTAATTGTTCAATGGCCTCTTCAAGCCCCAGGTCATCGAGTGTTTTGGGGCGAAGACGAGTGAGCAGTCCTTTAGTGGTGTCATAAACATTGAGCGATAATGCTTCAATAGTATTGGCGCAGTGAGTGGTGACAGGCTCGGTTTCAACGCGTTGAATGATACTGGCCTGGGTTCGAATTGCGGTGATGTTTTGGCCGATTTCATCGTGCAATTCACGTGCAATATCTCGCCTTACCGACTCTTCGGCTTTGACTAACTGGCGTGAAAGGTTTTGATTGCGGTCGAGCTCTTGGCGCAGTTTGGTGTTGAGATCTCGTTGATGCTGAACGGCCATGCCAAGAGTAATTCCTGTCAAACTTTGCGCTGATAGCGACAGTAATAGGTCGGTAATTTCTATGCCGGAAACACCGCTTCGTGCGGCAATAAGCGCAATACTGTTGAGCAGTGTACCAAGCAAGGCTCCCTGCCAACCATAACGAAAGGCAAGTAAAATAATGGGAATGGCCAAACAAAAAGGGGCAAATCGCCGGAGTTCGTCTGGTAAACCAATTTGTAGCGCGATGCTAAGAGCAAATAACAAGCTGTAAAAGACGATGTGCCGAGCTCTAAACTCAATATGGCGTGAGACTAAATTGGCCGTTAGTGGTATCCAAGTACTTTGGAAAAGGTAATTCCATACTAAGTAACAGCTAGGCACCATCATTAAACCAGCGGTAATGCTGACTAAAGCGACCATTGAAGCGGCAATGTCATGGTGACTGACGGCGAGGGTATTAGTCAGTGCACTGAGCACAATAATTACTCCCATTACAGTTAAACGACGCTGTTGTGAACCGTAATAGTAGCGTTGTGCAACGGCTATCAATGGAATACTAGCAGCACTGGCAGCTAATACAGTTAGCCACTGTGGTTGGTCCATCAATATCGCTAAAGCAACGGTTAACCACCACTCTGCCGCGTAAATAGCCGGCCAGTAGTATTTTGGAGTGTGTAGCGTGATACCTAAACGCAGCGCAAAGGGGAAAAAAAGAATTGCAAGTTCAGGATCGTTGACGAAGTAATAAGCGATGACCCATGAGCAAAACCAGCTGCAAGAGAGCAGAAACCAAGCGCAGATCGAAGTGATAAGGTAGCGATGCATTATAGTGAGTCAGGGAAATATTTGGCGAGGGCGACATTATTTGTCACGCCCAGTTTATCCATGGCGTTGGCGCGGTGCACATGAACGGTTTTATGGCTTAATCCAAGTTCGGTTGCGACGGCTTTGACATCTAAACCACAAGCAAGCATTTCACTGATTTGTCGTTCACGTTTAGTCAGTTTTTCTAAATTGTGGCTACCGCGTTTAGGTGATGCGATTTTAAGGGCAATTTCTGGCGTTAAATAACAGCCACCAGATGCACTGGTGCGCACCGCTTGAATTAATTCATCGGGGCTACACCGCTTGCTGAGGTAACCAAGTGCGCCAGCTTCAAGAGCTTTTTCTACCATGGCTGCAGAGTCATGTACGCTGAGCATGATACACGCCATGCCAGAAGGGAGATCTTGCAGTAAAGATAAACCGCTTTCATCAGGCATTGATATATCAAGAATACACACCGTTGCGCCAGAGCCAGGCAAGCCGCTACGGGCTTCTGCCGCAGAGCTAAATTGGCCGACCACTTCTATATCGGCTTCTAAACTCATCAACTGAGCAAATCCCGAACGCACAATAATGTGGTCATCCACTAAGGCTACTTTGATCATCGATAAAACTCAGCAAATAAGAAAAGGGGCATAAACTAACTCTAGCTGGTCAATTAAACAACCAATATATACCCTTCCTACTTGAAGTTGCAGCGGTGTTGGCTACGTTTGCTCACCCCAATCACATAGTTTATCTATGCTCATGGGGATTCACTCACTTGCCGCCTACCTGCAACTCCAAATAGTTTGGATATAGCTAAATGAGCTAATAGGACTGTTGATCTTAATATTACAGATATAAAAACGCGACGCTGAATAAAACCAAACGTCGCGTGATTTCTTTATTTTTCGTTAAGCGTCTGCACTTGCCAATAGCAGTTTTTTCTCGTGGCGTATTTTACGTTCTTCTGCAATCGCAACAAATGCCAGCAATACGATACAGATCACCGCTGAAGTATCGAGGGCGGCAAAGGTACCTTTCCAGCCGGTTAAACCAAAGATTGGTGTGCCGTCAGCAATCATACCTAGCCCCAGCTTGGCAAAGCTATCACCGATCAAGTAAGCAAACGTACCTTTGACACCATCAGCCACACTGATCGCTTTTTTCGGTACAAAACCAACAGCTGCAACACCAATTAATAATTGTGGGCCAAACACTAGGAAGCCAAGTACAAACAATGAAGCAAGGTACATGAATTCACTGGTAGCATGTTGATAAAACTCGAGAGCTAGGATGATCAAACCTAATGAAACACAGGCCACTAAGGCACGACGACCATTAGCAAGGTCAGAAAGGTAACCCCACATTAAGGTGCCCACCAATGCGCCAACTTCGAACAAGGTAAAACCAGAAATGGCCGCTTCTTTTGATAAGCCAAGTTCTTGATAGGCATAGACAGTAGACCATTGGTCGATGCCGATACGTACGATATACAAGAAAATGTTGGCAAAACAGAGTAACCAAATCACCTTGTTTTTCAAAATGTATTCAACAAAGATTTCACGCTTGGTCATTTGGTTTTCTTCAGCAGCAATATCTTCCTCGCTTACCGCTTCATCAAACAATTCTTCAACGGTACCAAGACCATAAGCTTCTGGTGAGTCACTGCCGTAGCGTAGGCCAATAAAACCAACTACTAATGCGATAATCGATGGGAAAATAAACATACCAATGACGTGGCCGTCAAAGAAATAGTTTGCACCAAATAGTGCAACGCCTGCAGCCCCTGCACCACCGACGTTGTGCGACATATTCCACAAACCAAGATAGGTGCCACGCTTGTTTTTCGGGGTCCATTTCGTAATGGTAGAGTAACTTGAAGGGCCACCTGTACTTTGGAAAAAGCCGCTTAAGCCGTAAAAAGCAATCATCAAGAATAAGCTAACGCTTGATCCACCCATGCTCATACTGAAACCGAGCATAGCAATACCAGATAAAATGAGCATGAACGGTAGGAATTGCTTAGTGTTTTTTCCATCGGCGTAGTAAGAAACAACGGTCTTACCAATTCCGTAAGTGATGGAGAAGCCAAGGCCAATCAACCCAAGTTGTGTCATTGACAAGCCATAGGTTGAAATCATATCGTTTTGTGCAACGTTGAAGTTTTTACGAATCAAGTACATCGCCATGTAGCCGATGAACACCACAAGATAAGATTGTAAAAAAGGTTTGAACCACATTTTGCGGCGTTCTGCTGCTGGTATATCTAAAGTCGGTTTCCGAACTTGTTCCAGAAGTTTTAGCATGTGAAATCCTAGGGAATTTACGTCAATGAAATCTCTGTTGTTTACGTGACAACAAAGTCGAATCGATAGCAGCAAAAGGCTGCGGCTACATAGTGGGATGATTGTAAAAACAGCGCTAAGAGTTGACATGAGGGGATGGCCTAGAAAAGTTAAGAATATTTCCTAGTTTTGCTGTGCTGGTGGGTAAAGCGTGAATGGAATCACATTGTTATGCATCATGAACCAAAGCGCGTAGTTATTGGTTTTGTAGCGTTTTCTGGGTGTTTGTTAATTTTTAAGTGCTAACGCACTGTTATTTTTATCAATGGGTTATATAGTGAGCGCAAGTTTATGTTGAGTGTTGCTATGATTCGCCAAAGTCGTTTTAACAAAATGATGCTGATAACCAGTGCCCTGAGTTGGGTATTGGTTGCGTTAATGCCCGTGATCAATGCACATGGCAATACGGCAGGGGTGTGGGCGACGCTGTGTACCATCAATGGTTTTGAACTGGTTCAAATTGAAGAGGGCAAAGTGCAACCTCAGCACAGTAAGCCGTGCCCCTTTGCTCATTTCTCTACTTTTCATCAAGATTCACTTCCAACGACACCTTTACTGACACGACTGAGCTTGCTCATTTCAGACAGTTACACTTTTTTGGCTCTAAGTGTGCGATTTGAACAGCAAGTTCCTAGGGCACCGCCAACACTTTCGATTAAAAAAAACCGATATAGCCCTAATCTACATTTCCGAGTACAGCTCTAGCGGCAGACCGTCTGGGTCAGCAAAAAAAGTGTATTCGCGCCCGGTATATTCATCAATACGGATTGGTTCAACATCCACCCCTTGTGATTCTAAATACGCTTTTACCTCACAGACACTATCAACAACAAACGCTAGGTGACGTAAACCTTGAGCTTCTGGAAAACTCGGTCTTGGTGGTGTGTTAGGAAACGAGAACAACTCAATTTGTCCCCCATCAGGTAAAGCAAGATCAAGTTTGTAAGAGTCACGATTTTGGCGATAATTTTCAGCGAGGATACCAAGCCTAAGCACTTCGGTATAAAAGGCTTTTGAGCGAGCGTAGTCAGAACAAATGATCGCTGCGTGGTGGATTCGTTTTAGCATCGGTTAACCTTTGGTATTGAGTTTGGTGATCAAGTGTTCCGCCACATAATCGATGAATACTCGTAAGCGAGCAGGCATGTATTTGGTTTGTGCGTATTGCATCGCTACTACTCCGTGATAATTACTTTTTATGGTCCAATCTTCTAACAATTGTACGACTTTACCTTCAATTAATGCTTCTTGAATAACAAAGTCATGAAAGATACCGATACCTAGACCACCTTTTACCGCATTTAAACGCATTTGAGAGTGATTAACTGCATAGCGCCCAGAAACTGCAATGGTATGAAATTCATCGTCTTTGAGGAAATTCCAAATATGGTCACGTTCCGTTTCCGCAAGATACAAGCAATCATGCTCGCTTAATTCGGTTGGGTGGGTTGGTGTTCCGCGTAACGCGGTGTAGTCAGGGCTGGCGCATAGCACTAAATTGGTTTTGCCTATTTCCCGCAGTACTAAGTTTTCATCAGGTTTATCGGTAAGACGAAACGCGACATCGATATTGTGTTTGAAGAGATCGATTTCACCATCCGCCGCCCTAAGTTTGAGTTGAATTTCAGGATATTGAGTCAGAAAAGGCACAACTAAGGGTTGCAATACCGAGTTCAAAAATGCTTCCGGTGCTGCCACCGATAGCGAACCCGCTGGCTCGGTGTGATCCGACGTGGACAGTTCGATAGCTTGCTGCGCGGCATTGACCATCAGTAAACTTTGGTCATAGACGCGTTTTCCTGCTTGAGTGATGATCAATTTACGAGTGGTGCGTTCAAACAGCTTTACGGACAGCGCTGCTTCAAGGCGAGTGATCAGCTTACTGAGCGCTGAAGGGGTAACTCCTAATTTTTGGGCCGCAGCGGTAAAACTACATTCGTTAACGACAAGAATAAAAGTAGCAAGATCAGGTAACAGAGCAATTAGTTTTGGGTGCAGCATAAGAATCAGACATTAATAGCGTCAAGGGCAACGTGGACGTCACTTTCTCAGAATTGCAGCCAGTTTTCAATGACCATTTGTGCCTATAATTCACGAATGGTTTTCCACTTTGAGGGATTATCGTCATGATGAGCTTGGATTAAACTATATTTATCTCATTTATTGTCTTGGTATTAGTGACACCTATAGCTAAATACGGAGATGATTAATCGATGTGTTTACAGTGTAAATAAAGACTATCAATACCACCCTACAAAGCCAGTCATAGGCGATATAAATCAAAGAAGGAATCAGTAATGTCTTCTGCATTTTACCAACAGATCCAGCAGCAACTTGAAACAGTGAAAGCTGAAGGTTTATACAAATCAGAGCGTGTTATTACCTCACAACAGCAAGCTGCCGTTTCCATTTCTACTGGCGAAGAAGTATTGAACTTCTGTGCTAACAACTACTTGGGTCTTGCGAACCACCCTGCGCTGATTGAAGCGGGTCGAGACGGTATGGCAAAGCACGGCTTTGGTATGGCTTCTGTGCGTTTTATCTGTGGCACACAAGATATTCATAAAGAGCTTGAACATAAGTTGTCAGCATTTCTTGGTCAGGAAGATACGATCCTTTACACCTCATGTTTTGATGCGAACACCGGTCTTTTTGAAACGATTTTAGATAAAGAAGATGCGATCATCTCTGACGCGTTAAACCATGCTTCGATTATTGATGGGGTACGTTTGTGTAAGGCGATGCGCTTCCGTTACTCAAACAACAACATGCAAGAGCTAGAAGAGCAATTGATCGCGGCAGATGCAGCCGGTGCTCGTAATAAGCTTATCGTAACTGATGGCGTTTTCTCAATGGACGGTGTAGTTGCCAACCTACCTGCTATTTGTGATTTAGCGGATAAATACAATGCGTTGGTGATGGTCGATGATTCGCATGCCGTGGGTTTCATGGGCGCAAACGGTCGTGGTACACATGAATATCATGATGTAATTGACCGTATCGATATTATTACCGGTACTTTAGGTAAAGCGATGGGTGGTGCTTCTGGTGGCTACACGTCTGGTAAGAAAGAAGTGATTGACTGGTTACGTCAGCGTTCACGCCCTTATTTGTTTTCTAACTCTGTGGCTCCTGCGATTGTGACGGCCTCAATCAGAGTGTTAGATCTTCTGGCTGAAAGCGGTTCGCTACGTGACCAATTATGGGATAATGCTACCCATTTCCGTACTCGTATGGAAGCGGCTGGTTTTACTATGGGCGGTGCTGATCACGCGATTATCCCAATCATGTTGGGCGATGCTAAAGTTGCGGCTGAGTTTGCAGAGCGTGCGCTTGCTAAAGGTATCTATGTTATTGGTTTCTCTTTCCCAGTAGTGCCAAAAGGTCAAGCTCGTATCCGTACACAAATGTCGGCAGCACACAGCCGTGAGCAGTTAGATCGCGCCATTGATGCATTTATCGAAGTTGGTCAAGACATGGGACTAATTAAATGAAAATTAAAGCATTATCAAAATTAAAGCCTGAGCAAGGCATTTGGATGACAGACGTTGACATGCCAGAACTTGGCCACAATGATCTGCTCATTAAAATTAAGAAAACCGCCATTTGTGGTACTGATGTGCATATTTACAACTGGGATGAATGGTCACAAAAAACCATTCCGGTACCTATGGTTGTGGGTCATGAATACGTCGGTGAAGTGGTTGGTATTGGTCAAGAAGTACGTGGTTTTGAATTGGGCGACCGCGTTTCTGGTGAAGGTCATATCACATGTGGTCACTGCCGCAACTGTCGTGGTGGTCGTACGCACTTATGCCGCAATACTGTGGGTGTGGGGGTAAACCGCACCGGTGCTTTTTCTGAATTCCTTGTGATCCCTGCATTTAATGCTTTTAAAATCCCAGATGGAATTTCAGACGACTTAGCATCAATCTTTGACCCATTTGGTAACGCTGTACATACGGCGTTGTCATTTGATTTAGTTGGCGAAGATGTATTGATCACCGGCGCTGGGCCAATCGGCATTATGGCGGCAGCCGTGGCGAAACACGTTGGCGCTCGCCATGTTGTGATTACTGATGTAAACGAATACCGCCTTGATCTAGCTCGTAAAATGGGCGTAACTCGCGCAGTCAACGTCGCAGAGCAAAAACTTGAAGATGTGATGAGCGAGCTAGGTATGACCGAAGGTTTTGACGTGGGTCTTGAAATGTCGGGCGTACCGAGTGCATTCAGTTCAATGCTAAAAACCATGAATCACGGTGGTCGTATTGCGCTATTGGGAATTCCACCATCAGATATGGCGATTGACTGGAACCAAGTGATCTTCAAAGGGTTAGTGATCAAAGGTATCTACGGTCGTGAGATGTTTGAAACCTGGTACAAGATGGCATCTTTGATTCAATCTGGCTTAGATCTAACGCCAATCATCACTCACCACTTCAAGGTTGATGACTTCCAAGCAGGCTTTGACGCGATGCGCAGCGGGCTTTCTGGTAAAGTTATTCTTGATTGGGAATAAGCAAGAAGCTGGCTTAGAAATAGATAAGGCGACAGGTTAACTTGTCGCCTTTTTTATATCTGTAATCACCTTTCATGGTCGATTAAAATGAGTTTTGTCACATCACTGCTTTGCGTTTTAAGCCACATTTCTTTGTCACCATTCCTTCTATACTGTGATTAATTCAACTGAAGAGGGAATGCCGATGCTTAATGAAAATCATGCTTTTATCTTAGAATTTCCTGAGCTTAAATTAGATATTGTTCAGCTTAACCATGATGATCCTACATTCAAAGCGAAGCTACAGCAGTATCACCAATTGGATTATGATATCCGTCAGCTAGAGATATCGGGCAGTCCTATTGATGATGACAATATGAATGATCTCAAGTTTCAGCGTGTCGAGTTAAAAGACATGTTATACAAAAGGCTAACCAAGCATCATCAGCAAGCTATCTAACGGTGTTTTCCCATATTTGATCTGACGAAGGGCACATAAAAAATGCTAGCCGTCAGATCCATTTTGGGTTGATCAATAAAACGCCTTTAGCATCAATTTCCACTCAAGTTTTATCTTTCAAGGTTAGATTAAAGCACTACAGTACGGTACGCAGCAATAATGTGTGTCACGCTGTTGCTATTTCCTTGTTCAATTCGCTGGTAATGACAGAGTGTTTTACGTAAGTATTTTTCGGCAATATTAGCTTGTTTGAGTGAGGTTGATTGCCAAATTTTGTCACCAACAGCGCTAATTGGCGCGTTTTCATCGGTTACTGATGTAACCAACATCACTTCATAAAAACGTTGATTATCCTCAATCAACACTTCATCCTTCAAAGAAAAATCAAGTTCAATGAGCTTCTGACGCAGTGCAAATTGGTGGTGAACCGGACACAGCAGAAAATCAATGGCTAACTCTGGGTACTTATGATGAAGAGCCTCAACAAACTTAATCATTAAATCACCACCTACGCCAGCAATAATGACTAAGTGTTTTCCTTGATGCTTATCCAATGGCAATGTTGCTACATCAATGCAGTGTGTTTTCCACCGAGAAAGTGAGTGTGAATAAAAGCGTTGCAGTTTGCCTTCTAGCTCATCCATTAGCTTGGGAACTATATCCACAAAGTGTATATTTGGCGCAGCCAGGCGAGACAATAATGCTGCGCCAAGTAACCCATGATCACAGCAGCAATCCCAAATGTGGGTATAGTCGGCTGTCACCATTTGTTCTATTTGTTCTAGTCTTTTACTCAGTTTCAAGAAAAATGCCCATATAACGATGAAAAACGGGCGCATTGTAATGGTTTTCTTCTCTTTAGCGAAGTTGGCGAGAAGATAATGGATTTATCTGCGAAGTTAAAGTGGTGAGAGCAAGACACATCGCACAAGAATGTCGGTAACATAACGTAATTTAGAGTACTATGCGCTAATTCAATTGATGGTAGATACCCGATGTCGATACCGATTAAAAACGTAACCACCCCAGAGGTTTCTTGTTCTAATTGTCAGGCTTGTTGCTGCCGTTTAGAAGTGATGATTATTACGGATACTGGCGTACCTAAGCAACATATCGCTTTTGATGAGTGGGGTGGGGAAACTATGCGACGTTTGGCTGATGGTTGGTGTTCGGCATTAGACCGTGAGACTTTCATGTGCACGATTTATGAAAATCGTCCTTGGATTTGCCGAGAATTTGAAATGGGCTCATATGAGTGTCGCGATGAAAGAGCAGAGTTCATGTAAGCCTTATTCGTTTAGCGTTTAAGCATATAGGTACTCGGGGGGCGAACGGAGTACCTTACAGCAATCTGCATTACTTTTTCATCATCTTTGCTAGGTCAGCAAAAGGGTTGTAGGTAGCGCTTTGATGATCATCTAACCTTGCGACTGGATCGGCACCGAATCGATCATGGTCAGAATATTTAGAGTGCTCGTGGTCGTGGCAATACAAACATAAAAGCTCCCAATTACTGCCATCTTCCGGGTTATTGGTATGATCGTGATCTTTATGATGGACCGTTAACTCTTTCAAATTTGAGTAAACGAACTCACGAGCACAGTTGCCACACACCCACGGATAGAGCTTGAGTGCCTTTTCTCTGTAGCCACTTTCTTGACGAGCATAGCTCGCACTTGAACCATAAAAATCTGATGACATGCTATTTCCAACCATTGGTTTATTGAAAGTCTTATTACGATATTAAAAACCAGTATCCGCTGCAAATCAAAACTTGGGCGGAGAACCGATGTCCGATATTAGACCACAAGGTGACTGGTTTCCAAAGAGAGTGAATAACAAAAAACTACCGTAACTAAGCAGAGAAAAGTAAACTTAAGAAACTCAAATGGTTAGTCATTCATGTGGATACGAAATGCTAGAAAAAGAAAACTTGATAAAACTTGCGCGCATGCAAATGCCATTTGGTAAATATGCTGGCCGAGTACTTATCGATCTGCCAGAAGAATATCTACTGTGGTTTGATAAAAAAGGATTCCCAGAGGGGGAGTTAGGTCGTTTATTGCAATTGTGCTTAGCATTGAAAATCGAAGGCTTAGATAGTGTCGTCAAGCCGTTAAAGCGAATGTAATTCCTTAGAAACCCTGAGACTCTCAGCCGACTTGATATGTACTATGCGGCTATTTTACCGAATATTCTTCAAAAATATTTTTACCATCTCATTAATTATCGAGTTACGCTCTGACATTGATAACTCAGTTTGTGTTAGAGAGATGCTAATAAATAATGACTCACGCTCTGTAGTCTAGATTATTGCTTTAATTCCACGTGACCCATGATCATCAGCGCTTGAGTGACCTGCAATAGATCACCTTTGTGGCAACAATGATCGAAGTAGTGAATCAGAAACGATGTTATCTCTTGCTTATGCTTTTTGAAACACCAAGATTAGTTAACCCTATGACACACAATTAATGAAGAATTGAGATGACTTAATTATTAATAATTAAAGTGATAAATATATTAGCGCTTCAATAAAGATTATATAAATTATGATTACACTGACACCAGTATTTCCCAAGGTTAGTGATGCCAAACAATCAATGATATTTTTTGAAATAAGATATCTTCAAGGAACAAAACTCAACGGAATATACGATTTCATAGTTATACTATTAATTTGATGGACCTATAAATGTTTGCATATCCAATTTCTGGAGTTACACAAAGAAAGCCAAATATAGAAGATAAAGAAACCTCTCAGCCTCTCTTAGTACATAAAATTACTCAGGCTCCAAGGATTGTAGAATGTCCACAATCCTCGTCCACAGCTAAATCTACTTGGTTACATGCTTGTATGACGAGACCTGATGTGGTGTCCACTTTGAATCCTGTACCTTCATGGCTGAATCGTAACGGAAAAAGTTTGAGACTTGGGGAACCTCCCCAGGTGGTATTGGCAAATCACTCATACAGCCACGAACACAATAAAAAAAATGCTAATATTCAAAAAATATATTCATCTATGATAGGTAAAGGGAGAGTGTGGCAAGGCCTAGATAAATGTATGGGGGAAAAAAGCGTAGATCAATTATCATTAAAGAATGTAAACACTGCATACCCTTTATCTAAGCTTGAACAACAATTTTTAGCATTATTCTGTAAACAAGATTTCTACTTAAGTCATTTTAGTAACTCGGATTTCAGGAATGAAGATGGTTCAGTAGATATTCTGTCTAGAGATAAAATGGTCGAAAGGGGAAAATTTTTTGATGAAAATAATACCGAAAGATTAGATATTGAATGTTTTGCTACTACAGGATTTTCTTTCATGGGTCTAGAGTGTGGTAACACCGGCAAAAAATATAGCAGGTTTGGGAATTATGTATATAAAGTGAAATTCAGTGATATTGATAAAAAAACCATGTCACGTGCATTTTGTCAAGCCTGTGATTTTGGGAGATTTGACGAAAGACCTATTGATAATATTCCTGATTTCTTGTCAGGAAAGGTCGATTATGATGCTTTTTTTGAAGGTGACAATCTAAAAGAAAGAAGACCACAAAGCCTAGTTTTCAAAGGGAATGAAGTTATTAAAGGATTAGGTTTGTGTATAATTAAGGACTCTAGGTATTTAACTGATAAATCGAAAAATAACATTTTATTAGCAAGAACTCCTGATGAGTTCAACGCTATATTAAATTCATTCTTTAGGCCTCAAATGTTATTTCCTATAAGCATTCATATACCTTCAGATAAACTAATATATTCAAAACCTAGAGATGTGCCGCATTTTTATGTTTAGGTACGTTATGGTTTGGGGGTATTGCACCAAGCCCTTTCCACCTTGTGAATAGACGTTCTCCGCTATACCCAAACAACTTCAAGTAGGAAGGGTATAGTCATAATATTAATTTATTGGAGTAATAAATGTTTTCAATCTCAGACGTTAAAAAAAAAACACAGATATGATGTACACAGATCTGATGTAGAAGATAAAAGAGACCCTAGGCATCTTTCTGTACATAGCGTGATGAACTCGCCTTCTACTTCACCGTCTTCTTCGAAGGAACTTTGGTGTCGTAGTGCTCAGATGTACGCTCCAAGGGGAGAACGTCCACAAACTTGGTTAGATGCTATTATGAAGCAACCGGATACTAATCCTGTAGTACATCCACAATCCAAGCACGACAAAAAAACAGCAGGACACAGATATGATGTACACAGATCTGATGTAGAAGATAAAAGAGACCCTAGGCATCTTTCTGTACATAGCGTGATGAACTCGCCTTCTATTTCACCGTCTTCTTCGAAGGAACTTTGGTATCGTAGTGCTCAGATGTGCGCTCCAAGGGGAGAACGTCCACAAACTTGGTTAGATGCTATTATGAAGCAACCGGATACTAATCCTGTAGTACATCCACAATCCAATCACGACAAAAAAACAGCAGCTGCAGCGAGTAAACCTAATGGGCGACATACCTTTCTGAAGCCACCTGAAACTCCGAGTCTTATAGAGCGTCTGCGCGACAAAAAAACAGCAGGCGCAGCGAGTAAACCTAATTGGCGACATACCTTTCTGAAGCCACCTGAGACTCCGAGTCTTGTAGAGCGTTTGCGCGACAAAAAAACAGCAGGTGCAGCTAGTCAATCTTCTCTGGTTGCGGTTCCTCTGGTTGCGCTTCCTCTGGCAGGGTTGGCAGGAAGCTCGAAACTGCAAGGTGCAAAGCTGAATCTTTGTTTGATGGAAAAGGTTAACGCGCCGCAGGATAGTAATCACAAGAAAGATATTCGACAAAGCGCAGCATTGGCAAATTACCCATATCAGCAAGATCTTGCTGCATTGCGTCGTGCTACAGATGGGCTCTGGGAATTGGACTTACTGGGTAATCATTCTGATTGTAAAAAGGTTGTTGAAGGCTTAGATCTAAAAATTTCGCCATTAACTGGTATGTTTAGCGACTCGAAAAGTGGTTTAGTTGGATTTATTTTCTTTAACCATACATCCAAGGAATTGCGTGTTGTATTTGGTGGCACGAGCAGTGGAGAGAAAACAGGTGGGTTAAAGGAAAGAACCATGGGGAATTTAACTACTACCGCTCGACAATGGCAAGCAAATGCGAAGAATGCAATACTTGGCGAAAAACCTGCTAGTTATCAGCAGGCGAAATGTTTAGCTACAGAAATAGTAACGGCTATGAAAGGGGAAAAGTATAAGGATTATAGCTTATCGTTTTCCGGCCACTCAAAGGGAGGTGGAGAGGCTGCTTATGCCGCTGCAATGGTGTCTACTCCTGAAAATCCTGTCAAGGCAGAGTGTTTTAGTAGTGCACAGTTTAGTCATTCCATATTGACTGAAGTGAATTCGGAGTTAGCGCCCTATGGTCCAGAACAAGCAAAAAAAGCGGTTTCTGGTATTAAGCACTATAAGATTCAAGGAGACGTAGTTCCTAATATGCATAGAGTTCGTCCTACACTGAGTCACATAGGTAAGGTGATGACATTGCCTAGGTTCGATATAAGAGGTGCCAATAATATAGTTGGTTGTCATGACCGTTTCTATGCTCACATTGAAAGGTGGGCGCTGTTGTAGTGATGCCTAGCGCTAGCTGAGAGTCAAACTCATCCCTGATAAACAGCCAGCAATCTCGAAACTGGCTGTATATACCCAAACTACTTGAAATTGCAGGTAGGAGACGAGTGAGTTCATCCCCATGAGCATAGATAAACTATGTGATTGGGGTGGGCGAACGTAGCCAACACCGCTGCAACTTCAAGTAGGAAGGGTATAAATGATGAGTAAGTAAGGCGATATTTATTTAGTTTAAACCCGCTTTACTTGCATTTAAATTGAATAAAACTCTATTATCTTATGTTGGTGTCAATATGTCAGTTTGTTTGATCTACCTTTCACCGAGCCTTAATTTTTACAGAGCAACCTAAACTTTCAAGAACAGATTGAACCTTCATTAAAGACTCAGCATCCGGATTATAATGGCCTGAATCATTATCGATGACATAACAACCGTCTCTGCCTTTTCTTATCATCCCGGCACTCGTTACAAATTTGGCCGTTCCGAATAAGTATTTAGCTAATGCAGCATGAGTTATTTTTTGGTTTTTATAGCATTCAAATGAATCTGAATGGCTTATTCCAAACCCAAAAATTGAATGAAATACAAATTTATTAATCGACTTATCGTGTATTACATTCAAATCCGAAGATTTAGAAACGATAAATGCTTGTGTGGTGGAGTTGACACTGCTAATCGCATTTTCTAAACGGCCTAACTCATTTTTGCCACCTGTAAGATTTTCAGACCTTTTATTTTCAAAAAGCTTCTGTTCATGAGCAGAGTCTGGTCGGTGAAGTGGCAATTTCTTCATGCCAGTGTTAGTTACGCCTTTTACAGCGAGAGAATATGCACTATTTCCAGTACCATAAAGGGGTAATGACGGTGAAGATTGAGTTCTGATTAATGAAGAATTACACATAAATACTCTTTTACCTTCATCGTTATCACTGCTGCTTTAGAAGGTTATTGTGGCTAGGTGCTACTCTATTGCTCAATGAAAGATATCATCTTATCAACTTCATTAGCTCTGTAACCATAGGTTCAACATCAAGCCATGCTTGATATGACAAAATACTGAGCGTTACCATCGCCAGAGTAACAATGCCTTTGGTTAATCGAGGGACTATCGGAGAGAGCCAGACGAGAGGCAATGCCAGAGGTCCGATAACAAAAATCAGCGTCATCACAAAGCCACTGCGATAATACCAAGCTATGTGATTTTCTACTCTTTGGTCACTGTTCATTTTGTACTCCGTTAGATACTTAAAAGTGAACCGTAGTAAAAGATACGAAAGTTTGTACGCGCTGAGCATAGATAAACTTTAGCGATAAATCCTGTAAGAAAATACCTTATTTTATAGGCTGAGAACCCAAGTCGTTTTCGTAAAGTGGTTCCTATATTTGAAGGGGTACGCTTCGAAGTTCGAACAACTATGTTCAGGTAACTTTGATATACAAAAATTCCACTTGTAGATAAAACTATGAACCAGCTCCAATTTTTAATTAAATTGGCTTAGTTTTTGATCAATGTTTGCTCATGCGCACCCAATTCAAAGGCACCGCTTCGTATGATGGCACGACTTCAATCTAACCTAATACAGGAGTGGGCATGACTCGTTTAATTCTTGATGGAAATTGGCGCCTAGCATCCCTAACGAACTCAGAAATTCAAACCGACATAACACTACCGGGCGATGTGTATTCAGCCTTACTTACTGCCGAGTTCATCCCCAATCCTTATTGGGCAACCAATGAAAAAGACGTGCAATGGGTCTCTGAACACGACTGGCAAATAACCCGAAGCTTCGAGGTATCTTCAGAACTCCTTGCCCATGAGGTAATCGACCTCTCCATGAGCATGGTCGATACCATGGCAGAGATTACGCTCAACGGTGAAACCGTACTGGAATGCAGCAACATGTTCCGCCTGTATCAAACGGATGTTCGCCCATTTTTAGTTGAAGGGGAAAACACGCTCACCATCACGATTAGACGTGCAGATCTAGAGGCTGCCGCTCGCGCTGAAAAGCTGCCTTTCCCGGTTCCTTGGGCTGTGGGTAATAACCAAATTCCGCATATGAATACTTTGCGCAAAACCCAATGTCATTCAGGCTGGGATTGGGGGATTTGCTTGCTAACCAGCGGCGTATATGCACCAATCGAGTTGATTGCCCGCCAAGCATATCGACTTAACAACATCACGACCAAACAAATATGGCAAAACAAACAGTGCGAACTCGCGGTGAGTGTTGACCTTGAAGTATTAGATTCAGAATCCAGCGCATTGATCGAAGCAACTCTCACCTCTCCGTTAGGTGAAGACGTATTAAACGTGCAAACCTCAGCCACAACCGATACACAACTCAACTTTAGTATTGAGAACCCGCAGCGATGGTGGCCAGCAGGCTATGGCGAGCAGCCTCTTTACACGTTAGTCGTCTCAATTGATGGCCAGACTATCACCAAGAAAATCGGTTTACGCGAGTTAGAACTCGAAACTTTAGCAGACGAAGTGGGATCGTCGATGACCTTTATCGTCAACGGTAAGGCCATCATGGCCAAAGGGGCGAACTGGATTCCACTTGATGCCATGCCAGCGCTGCATACCTCAGACCGTTATCGTACCCTGCTTCAAGATGCGGTCGATGCCAACATGAACATGATTCGTGTTTGGGGCGGCGGTATGTACGAGCAAGACGAGTTTTACGATCTGTGTGATGAACTTGGGCTATTGGTCTGGCAAGATCTGATGTTTGCCTGCGCACTGTATCCATCAACGCCAGATTTCTTAGCCGATGTCGAACTGGAAGTGCGTGACCAAGTGAAACGCCTACGAGATCACCCAAGTCTCGCACTTTGGTGTGGTGACAACGAAGTGATTGGTGCCATTGGTTGGTATCCTGAGTCTCGTACCAATCGTGAAAAGTATGTGGTGAACTACGACAGGCTTAATCGCGTGTTGCAACAAATAGTCGAAACCGAAGACCCAACGCGCCGCTTCTGGGCGAGCTCTCCATGCAATGGCGAACTAGATTTTGGTGATGCTTGGCACGATGACAACAAAGGCGATATGCACTTCTGGGATGTATGGCATTCTGGCAAATCCTTAGATGCGTACCACAGCATTAAACCACGTTTTTGCAGCGAATTTGGTTATCAATCATGGCCATCACTGCCGGAAGTCAAAACCTTCGCTGAGCCTAGCGATTGGAATGTGACCTCTCCAACGTTTGAACAGCACCAAAAAAACGGCCGTGGTAATAGCATCATCACCGAAATGTTTACGCGCTATTTCCGCTTTCCATCCAACTTTCAACAAATGCTTTACCTCAGCCAAGTGCAACAAGCACTCGCAATAAAAACCGCCAGCGAATTTTGGCGCGCCAACAAACCCATTTGCCGAGGTATTCTCTATTGGCAATTGAACGACTGCTGGCCTGTAAGTTCATGGTCGAGCATTGAGTATTCAGGTCGCTGGAAACAACTGCACTACCATGCCAAACGCTTCTTTGCTCCGCA
The DNA here is from genome assembly GCF_012395185.1 of Vibrio aestuarianus. GTDB lineage: Bacteria > Pseudomonadota > Gammaproteobacteria > Enterobacterales > Vibrionaceae > Vibrio > Vibrio aestuarianus. The sequence continues at coordinate 86,900 of NZ_JAAZTU010000012.1, read as the reverse complement.
AATGACGACATTCGTTCATGATGAGAGTGGGCTGCGTTTACACGGGTTGAATGATGAACACGCCGTCCGAAAAATAGAAGGGCAAGTGTCCTTAATCGACTGGCAAGGGAACATTCTTGAGGCTTGGTTAGTCTCTGATGTCATTAAAGAAGACGGCAACAAGGTATTATGGCGATTAAGTCCTGAGGCATTAAAAAAACACCAAGGGCAAGGCTTCTATCATGTCGAGCTGAACTGCCAAGGTGAGGTCATTTACAACACTTGGTTTGATGATTTATTTAAACGCTTGCCACTCGCCGCTGCTAACATCACAGCAGACGTAATTAAAAATGATCAAGGGATACAAGTTGTACTCAAAACTGATGCACCAGCTTTCTTTGTTCACCCTGAGTTTACCGGTAAAGGTCGATTCAGTGATGCCAGTTTTACCCTTTTACCTCACCATCCTGTCACCATCGATTACATTGGTAATGCAACAGCAGAAGAGTTGCAAGCCGAGCTGCACATTTACCATTTGGCCGGCAGCTACCTAAGCTAAAATCGAAGGTTGAGCTACGTAAGATAAAAGAGCCTGTGATTGTATCACTAGCTCTTTTACGCCCTACTAAGAATGCTCCATTGTAGATAGCACTCCCTAACTCGATAATGCCCAGACACTTCTCAGCGCGATCATTGCTAGCAAGGTTTTGCCCCATTCGGTGTTAACGTAATTACTCAGTGGTAAATCGTGGCACTGAAATCACCGTACTTTTGTTCATGATTACCAACAGAGAGGCCGTGACAGAAAACTCCCAATTTCTTTCAAAAACAGAACTCCTAATCTAAAATCATCGCCTGCATTGTTATGAATTTCAGTTGAAAGACGTAACTCAGATCTGGAGTCCTGATTAAAATCATTCTTATCTAATTAACGACTACTGTTCTTTCATGTACTCTTTCATTTCCAAAGCGCTTGCTACTGAATGCAACCTGTAGCTTACAGGCTCACCTTGCAAGTTGTTCTTGAGGAATGGTTCCATAAATCTTTCCAACAATATTAGGCTGGAGAGAGCATTTGCGTGTGCGGGACTTGACTCATCTTTCTTTGTCGCACTATTCAATAATTCCTGCAAAGCCTCACCATGCTCAACTAATTGATCCGCATGGTGATCATAAAGAAGTTCGTAGCATTGAAACCAGCCGTTCTCATGGTAATCATCTAGTACTACTGCTGTGATTGCTACTACAGCATACCAAAGAGATAATTCTCTTATCGCTGATATCAATTCGCTTTGATTTTCTATAGGTAACTCGACTTTAATACTATTGAGTATGCTCAAGTACTGATCTAACGAGCTGAACTTCTCAGTGTTATTACAATAAGCCATTACGTAGGATCTATGTGAAATGATCTTCTTTCCTATCTGACGTAACTCGATTCTTTGTGCCTTTAACGTATCTGCCACTATGATAGGTTTGAGAACTCCTTCAATAGTGATTCGCGCACTACCATCAAGTTTTGGTAAGTTGTCTTCTCTGATAGCAAAGCTTGCATAAGTCTCAGTAAACTTATTCCAAAAATCATCATAAGGTATTGCGCATGGTTCGGTTTGCTCGTGAGTGTCGTTTGGTTTGGTCTTGCTGAAAATTCTTTTTATAGCAGAAAACATTTTATTATTTAATTGGTTAAGGTTTTATGCGTCAGTCTACATAACATGGTTTGATCAATTTGTGTGTGCCGTCGCATTATCAAGTTGTGCCTTGGGACTCATTTATTATCGTTATGTTTCACATGAGAGTCATATGCGGCATTATTTGTCGAAAATTCTGCATAAACTAAGTACAGCAATGGATAACGTGAGTGAGAGCTTTTGTCCATTTCCGAGCAAACAGACCACCACTGACAACAGTGGCCTTTGGCGTTTTGGAATACCAAAAGTTATCCGATGGGTGGATATCGCCTGAAGCGGTGAAGAAGGAATTGTCCAATTGTAAGTTGAAGTGATAGAGATACAGAAATTCCCCAAAAACAGTTGTTTTGCTTCGGTTTGACAAGAAAGGTTGGCCAAGCGCTGAACTGGGAGAGTTGCTTAAGTTATGTTTAGCACTAAAAATCGAAGGTTTAGATGGTGTCGTCAAGCCGTTAAAGCGAATGTAATTGAACTGTGGTGACTGAATACAGAGCCATTTTAAATAGTAGCGATGTAAAAGTCGCCGGGGATTAATTATTCAAATATCAAGCTAAGTCGCTCTCCTAAAACTGATTTGTGTGGGAGTACTTTTATTTTGAGCGTGCTTGGCGACCTCATCATCAAAAATAGTGACTCTGTTTCGGCCATGTTGCTTTGAGTAATACATAGCTTGGTCGGTTCGAGAAAGGATGTACTTGCTCGACGTATCAGATTCAAACAGCTGAGACACGCCAATGCTTACCGTGACATTCACAATATAACCTTCAACTTCACAAGGGGTGTTTTGAATCGCGATTCTCAATTTCTCGGCTATGTCATAGGCATGAGACTCTGACGTTTCATTTAATACAATAGCAAACTCTTCACCCCCGATTCTGCCGATATAATGTGGTGCTGGAATCATTTCACTACAAATGCTAGTAATGTGTTTAATAACGTAATCACCTGCTAAGTGCCCTAAGTGATCATTAATCTCTTTGAATAGATCAATATCGAGCATTAATAATGAGGTGTTACTGCTAATTGCTGGATGGTTTTCAATATCTTGGGAGAGCAGTGCCATAAAAGCCCGTCGGTTTAATAAACCGGTTAATTCATCCGTTTCACTTAATGTTTTCAGTTTTTTTTCTAGGTTGTAGCGGTGGGTTATATTGCGTGCGGTCCATAACACGGTGCGTTGGTTGCTTTTTAGGCAGACCATTGGCAAAGGTTTGATAATACCTTGAAACCATACTTCCTCACTGATAGTCACATCTTCGGGTAGGGTGATCATATTCTCTTCATTAAAGCTGTATTGAATAACGAGTGAATCTTCACCTTCTAAAGCCTTTTTTATGAATTGATGACACTGATGTGCCATCGTGTGGGGCATAACATCATAGAGGGTTTTACCTATAAAGCTTTTGCAGTCGAAACCAAGGTTATTGTCTTCTCCACCAAATACATTGAGATATTCACCGGATTCAGAAAAAATAAACACATGGTCAGGTACTGCATTTAATATAATATTCAAACACTTATTCTTACTTTCTGCACTGTCCATGTATCAGTTACTCCTTGGTATTTATTACCAATAATACATAAAATAAAAGCTCGGTATCTTTCTTAATTTGCTACAGCAGCGGTGTTGGTTACATTTGCCAACTCAATTACATCGTTTATCTATGCTCATGGAGTTGGATTTACTTGCTGTCTATCTGCAACTTCAATTTTGGTATAAAAGCATAATTATCAATATAGCAAGACTTTCATTGGTTTGCTTTTAAACCTTTTAATTTCAAGTGGTTTAGGTATAGGGAAGAGCGATTTTGAACGCTTACTACCACTCGATATCTATGGGGGTACCAATTTTTACTCGACTGAGAAAATCATCCATTTGATCATTGGTGATGGCAATACACCCATCAGTCCAATCAAAGCTTTGAATGAATTCTGGCTTTGCTTGAAAGCCGTTTTTTAAGCCGTGAATTTTTATGTCACCACCGGGGTTCACCCCAGCTTGCATGGCTAGGATGGTATCTTGATGATTCGGATAGGTAATGTGGACTGAGCGGTAGTATGATGAATCATTGCTAATATAATCAAGATAATAGCGACCTTCTGGTGTACGTTGATCTCCTTCTTTAAACTTATGCCCCTGCGGATTTTTTCCTAAAGCAATTCGGTATTCCTGAACTACGGTTTGCCCATCGAGCAAGTACATTCTACGTTTGGATTTATCGACTTTGACAAGATCAACATCAGCGTAGCTAACAAGCGGCCAAGACAGTATCGAAATTAGGTATAGCATTCGTATCATAGAAATACTGCATGGTCAGAAGTAATAGAAATATCCGTTATTATGTGTCGAATAGTCAGATATTTCTAGTCTTCCTCTTGGCCTATGCTGGGGCTTTATCAATCTGATAGGTAATATTCTACTGTCGAAACTACTCGTATCTTTTTGATGTAAGGCGTGTTGTCATCTCGATCAACAATGCTGAACTGTCCTTGAGAAGCTCTTTTAATCTTGCCTAATGAGCTCTGTGAGTCTTTGGCGAATTTCTCAGCCACTTCTCTTGCTTGCTTTGTCGCTTCTTCAATCATATCTGGCTTAATGTCGTTAAGCCCTGAGAATGAGTAATTGACCCGGTTGTTGTAAGGATCTTGGTTGAATACAATACCTTGTTTACCTAAGTTACCGAGTTTGTTGATGGCGGCACGAACTAAGTCAACTTGATTGCTGTAAACCGTGATGGTTTGATTGGCTAAATAGCGAAATTCAACCGCGTTGTCTCCACCGTATTGCTGCGCTTTTTTATCAATAACGGCAGGCGAAGATAAAGAAACGTTGTTTTCTGCAATACCTTGGGTGGCTAAGAAATCTGTCACCATTTGGGTTTGCTTTTCGATGGTGGCAAACATGGTCGGTAAATCATTGTCTGCTACGGTAAATTGAATAGGCCAGATGACGGTATCAGCAGGGTATTCTCTTTCGGAGAGCCCCTTTACAGTAACTACGCGTTCGTATTCTTTATACTTGATGGCAGTTTGCTGAACAAAAAAGCCTAGCACACCGAGCCCGAGGATCACGCTTAACCCCATAATTAATGCAGAGGATGTACTCTTAATTTGCATGTCACTGTTTCCTTATGTTGGCTTTGGGACGCTTTATTATATGCGTATCATTGCGTTAAAAGCGTGAAGTGCACGCTAGAGTTTTGCAAGAGGTTGCGCTTTATTTTTAGCGCGCTTAGCTTGTTGCTTTTGAATACGAGTGACCAGTTTCTCTAAATTTCCAGGATCCCAAGGGCTTTCTTGTGTTGTATAGAGTGTTTTGTTGAGTGCGTTTAATTCGTTATCCAATGTTATTTTTTCTTCCTCGGTTAGTTGAACGACAGCGCGCCATTGCGTTAAACCGTAACTGATTTGTACGCCATCACCTTGGGATAATGCTTTTTTTAGCAGAGTGTATTCATTGCTATCTTCTTGATTAAGATCCGAGTATGAATTTGTTGTAGGAGCTGAGGATTGATTTCTAAATGCCCAAGCGACGATCATGGTTGCTACCCAAAGTAGGGCGAAGAAAGCGGTAAAATAAGGCCAATATCCAGCATCTTTAACGGTCACTGTCTGCACATTTTGTGGTGTAATCGGTGTCGCTGACGATTGATCAAGCCATTCTCCTTTCTCAACATTCAAAGTTAATGCACTTGCTTTGCTATATTTTTGCGATTTGCTTTGAGTGTCCCACCAGGTGACATTCACTTCTGGAAGTTGGATATTGCCGATCGTATTCGGAATTAGCACCTGTTTGATCGTCATTTTAACGTCACCATTGTCCAATGTTGTGAATTGCGGTTTCTCTGCGTAAACACGTATGGTGTCAGGATAATTGATGGCTAAATTAGGTAGCTGCTCTTGGGTGATCCCCTTGACCGTTAACACTAATTCACGTGTTAATGATTCACCTACTTTCGTGTGGAAGGGGGAGTCAGTTGTCACTTTACCGCTTGCATCACGCCATGTTTGCTCAAGTGTTAATTGAGATGTTGGTAGCCATGTACCTTGGTAAGTTTCTGGTTTAGGCAATACGGTTAAAGGGAACGTTTTGGCGGGGACATCAAGTTGGATCAGGCGAGTATTGCCAGTTTGGTTGCTGCCATAAACTAGGCCGCCTTTAAATGCAGGCCCCGATACAGTAAAGCTACCAGATTCTTTTGCCGTGACTTGGAATTTTTGGTCTACCACGGTGACTTCAATGCCATCCAATACGCTTTGATATTGGTTTGCTTCTCCGGCTGGCTTTAATTCAACGCCTTGAGCTGAAGGAGCAGCAATTTGAGGGTTTTGCAGCCTTCTAGGATCGGCTTTTATGATTAAGCGCGCATTAAGGTAAGTACTTTCATTCGGATAAAGCTCTTTACGTTCTAAATGAGATTGCATTTCAACCAAATCTGACTGCTCAGGCTCTTGAGTGTCAGCGGCAACCTGAATAGAAATGGGCTGCGTTTTGGCTCCATTTAAAGTGAAGCTTGGGATAGTAATAATTCCGAGCTTATTCGCGGCCAGCGAAACGTTCCATTCACTGCGGGTGCTGCTGTCTCCATTGATGATATTCATTGAGGTACCAAAACTGGGACGACCCAGAAAGAAATCATTCTCTAGCACACTAAAATCAATCGCGTCCGATGACGCTTTTTCATCAGCTACGACTCGCAGCTGAAAGACTTCATTTTTGACGACTTTATTTTTACTGACACTTGCGAAAAGCGTCGTCGCATAGGCGGTGGAGATAAACGCATTCAGCGCAATGAATAAGCTGATGATGACAGCAAAAAATGAACGATTAACTTGTTTCATGATTACCACTTTTTACCGTTGTTTTGTGGAGGTTGAACTTGGCTTTCTTCTCTTTGTTTCGCTTGTAAGAACATCTGTGCTTTGAGCAAGCGGCTCGGGTCACGGGCGCTTTCCACTTGTTCTAACTTTCGCAATTCTGGATCAATGGTTTGGCTGCTATCAGCTTCCATCGCTTGTGCCGCAACAGATTGTTGTTCCTTTTCTGCATCACTTGAGGCGTTTTGAGTTTGAGTGGCATCAGCAGATTGAGAATTGTCTGCATTTTCCTGCTCGCTCTCGCGCTGAGATGGCTCAGATTTTTGTGCTTCGGTGTTGGGTTTGCTGTCTGCGGGCGATTGTTCCGCAGACTGCTGCAGGTTGTCTTGCGCCGTTTGCTGTTCCTCACTCTGTCCCTTTGAATTTTGGGATTGGCTTGGCTGGTTATCTGCGTTGTTGCTATCAGATGGCTGAGAGGAAGAATCTTGTTCGCTGTTTTGGTTTTGTTGTGAGTTTTGCTGTTGATCCTTATTGGACTGCGATTCAGACTGTTGCTGTTGCTGTTGCTGTTGCTGTTGCTGTTGCTGTTGCTGTTGCTGTTGCTGTTGCTGTTGCTGTTGCTGTTGCTGTTGCTGTTGCTGTAAAGCTTTAGTCACAACATCAAGGTTGTGCTGAGCATCAGCATGGTCTGGTTGTTGGCGTAGCACTTGCTCATAACGTTTTTTGGCTTCTACTAACTCGCCATTTTGCGCGTAAGCGTTAGCGAGATTGTACTGAGAACGGGCATCTGTATTGGGTAATTGAGAAAGCGTCTTAACCGCTGCTGCATAATCCCCAGCTTGATATTGGGCAATACCTTTCCATTCTAAATCAGTAAATTGCTCACTGGCACCTTGATAGTCGTCGTTATCAAAGGCTTGTTTTGCTTGCTGGTTTTGGTTGAGCCAAGGCGAAGCTTCGGCATTTGGACTTTGCAGCATCGGAAGAAACAAGATGGCGAGGGAAAAAATAAAGCCACGACGAAATAAAAGTAAGCAGGGAATAATAAGCAATAGGAGTAACCAGTATCCATTATTCACTCTGTCCTCGACGGTTTGTTTGTTCTGAGCACCAACATTGGGGTTTTCTGCTTGAGTAAGGCGGACGATAATATCGATATCGCTATTGTCGAGACGAATTGGTGTAAAGATACCTTGCACTGATTGGCTAAGGGATTGCATATTCGCAAAGTTGGTCTTAGCGACCACGGTTTGTCCAGCGTCATTTTTAAGCATCGAGCCATCGGCCAATACGATCGGGGCACCTGCTTGAGTTCCTATCCCCATAATAATCAGCTTCCAATTGGTCCCTGCGAGTAGCTTTTCAATCTCATCTTGTTCTTGTGAGTCAATATCGTCGGTGAGCAGAACAATATCCCCTTGAGCAAGGCCAGCATTGGTCATCGTTTCTATCGCCAATTGAATGCCTCTGGCAGCATCAGCCCCTAAGTAAGGCATAATGTTCGGTGAAAGATTGGGCAATAAATTGCTAATAGTGGCGCTGTCACTGGTCAGTGGGCTCACGGTAAATGCATCACCGGCATAGGCGATGAGCCCTGTGCTGCCTTCTTTCCAGTGAGCGAGTAAGTCGAGCGCCTTATAACGGCTTTGTGTCAAACGGTTGGGTTTAATATCAGTCGCATACATCGACATTGACATATCCATCACCAGTACACGTGCATTGCTATTACTGTAACTAGGGCGAGCTTCGGTTTGAAAACTGGGTCCGGCAAGTGCCACAACAGCAAGTAACCAACAAAGCCCAAGCAAGGAAAGCGCTGTCGATTGGCGTTTGTGGTTGGTTATGCCTAGTGCTTTAGCTAAATGAGGAGCAATAAGGGTCTGCTGCTTCGAGCGCAGAGTCAACCACAGTAAAATCGCCGCCAAAGGAAAAAACGCCATTAGCCATAATGGATTGAGAAAAACAAAATCAGACATGGTTTCTCCTCATCACGATCAAAATTACACAAAGCATCAGTGCTACCAAAAGCGGGTAACCGAACCATTCAGTTTGAGGACGCCATGTTTGCGTCGCTTGGCTAATCGGCTCTAACTGGTTAATGGTGTCGTATATGTTGGCGAGGTCTTGGCTATTACGCGCTCTAAAGTATTGCCCCCCGGTAATGTTGGCAATGTCAGTCAGTGTCTTTTCATCAAGATCTTGAGCGGTGTTGACTTTACGAGTCATGAAAAACTCTTTGACCATCATTTCACCAGCACCAACGCCAACGGTGTATATGGTGGTGTTGTATTTTTTAGCAATCTTCGCAGCTTCTAATGGGTCTAAAACCCCAGAGGTGTTGCTGCCGTCACTGAGAAGAATCATGACGCGCTGTGGCGCATCACTATCAATAAAGGTTTTGGTGGCAAGTCCAATGCCTTCACCCATTGCCGTTTGAGTACCAATTAATTTGAGCGCCGCTTGGTTTAGCTGCTCGCTAATCGTGTTTTTATCCAAGGTTAATGGCGTTTGCAGATAGGCGTGATCAGCAAACAGCACTAAACCAAGACGATCGCCTTCGCGCTTTTGAATAAAATCAGATAGAACATTTTTGACCGCAGTCAGTCGGTCTATGTATTGTCCGCCTTGCTGCATGTCTTCTTGACTCATGGAGTAGGAGAGATCAACCACAAGCATTAAATCACGGTGCTTAGGCTGTGTCGTTACCGGGTCACCATACCAGACAGGGCGAGCAACAGCGAGGATCAGCAAACACCAAATTGCAGTAGCGATAATTTTTATGGTGATATTGCGTGGTGACGCTATCTGGTTTTGTTTTGGAAGGTAGGGCAGATGAATAGCTGCCCTTTCTTTTACTGGTGGTAAGAATCGATAAATAACCAGCGGTAGTGGTAGCAGCACTAACGCCCACCACCACAATAACTCTATATTTGCCAAAGTTTAGCTATCTCCGTTTCTTTGGCGGCAACGCATCATTAACCCATTGATAGCAATGCTGAATCAGTTCTTTGTTCTGTTCAGTATTTTGCTTTTGGTATAAAGCCTGTTGCCACAAGTTTTCATTAGGTACAAAAAGAGGGTCAGAAATTTGAGAATCTAAAAAGGTGTACCACTCTTTCCCGGTTAAATGCGCTATTTCCATTCGAGGGTAATAACACAAAGCCGCTTGACGAAGCAGCTCAATCGCAGATGAAGGTGTTAAATGGCTAAATTGTGAATTAAGCAAACGCAGCGCGGTTTTTTTCGGTGCAAGACGCTTACGACGCCAACGAATCGCTAGCACGATCAGCAGCAGGCAAAGTAGCACTCCAGCCGCACTTGCCCACCAGCCCCAAGCCAATGGAAACCAAGATGGTAATTCTGGCAGTTGCATGGCGCTTAAATCTAAAGGTGTAGCGGTTGATGATTCCTTCATTCTTTATATCCGGATAGTTGTTGCAGCAAAGGTTTCTCACTTGAGAGTGAGGTATAAGAAATTGCCATAGATTGACTCAATGATTTTAGTTTTTCTTTTTGAGATTCAAAGGCTTTTTTTAACCCTAAGCGTGTACTATTTGTCGAAAAGTTGAGCCAGCTCGTCTGTTGGTTATCGGTTACCCGCTCCAAACCACGAAATTGGGTCTCTCCTTGCTCTAACGGATCATAAATGTGCACCATTCGCACACGGTTGTGACGATGCAATTGGTTGACTAATGGGGTTAGCGATTCATCAAAATGGACAAAGTCACTGATCAAAATAACTTCGCTGCCTTTAGGGCATAAACGATTCAATGCCAGCAAACCGTTGTGCATTGAGTGAGCATCTCGCTTGATTGAGGTGAGGTTACTGAGCTGCTGGTTTTGTATCGTGACTAATTGCTGAATCAACTGCAACGGACCTTTTTGACGGCTGGTCGGTTTCAGTTCAACTAACGCATTTCCGGTATCGATCACGGCACCTACCCGGTCATTTTTCGCCACACTTAGCCAACTGAGTAAGCTAGCCATGTGCGCGGCTTGCACCGATTTCAACATTAATTGAGAGCCAAATTGCATCGATGCGCTGAGGTCAACATACAAAATGACGGGTTTTTCCCGCTCTTCACTGAATAACTTAGTATGAGGCTTCCCAGTACGTGCAGTGACTCGCCAATCGATCGAGCGGATATCGTCACCCGCCTGATATTGGCGCACTTCGGCAAAGTCCATGCCTCTCCCGAGTTGTTGACTTTGATGCTGACCAAGTAATTGAGCCCACAAGCTTTTCGCTGGTGGTAACCAACGTATCGCTTGCTGCTTGTATGGAAGCAGTTCCTCGAGCGATAAACTGACGCCATTACTATATTCTGGCAGGGCGCTGTCTTTGAGCTGAGAACGATGTTTTGTCTGTGAATTAGGCATACAAAACCTTAATGCTAGGCACTACCAACTAACGAAAGTAAATGGGAGATCACTTGGTTTGGATGGACTCCTTCTGCTTGCGCTTGGTAGGTCAGTAACAAGCGGTGACGCAATACAGGAAAGACCATCGCCTGAACATCTTCAGGGCTTACAAAATCACGACCGTTCAGCCAAGCGTGGGCACGAGCGCAGCGATCAAGAGCAATAGTGGCTCGTGGACTTACTCCTAACTCTATCCACTGTGCCAGTTTCGCGTCATAGCTTTCTGGTTGGCGAGTGGCCATCACCAAGCGTACGATATATTGTTCAATCGGTTCAGCCATATGAATATTTAGTACTTCCTGACGCGCCGCAAAAATATCGCTTTGTGTCAATTTAGGTGGTGCGGTTTGTTCAACGCCCTGAGCCTCACCACGGTTTAAGCGTAGAATGGCGAGTTCATTCTCAGCATCTGGATAGTCAACATTTAAATGCAGTAAGAAGCGGTCAAGCTGCGCTTCTGGCAGAGGGTAGGTGCCCTCTTGTTCAATCGGGTTTTGTGTCGCCATCACTAAAAAAAGTTCAGGCAGAGGGTAGGTTTTTCTACCGGCGGTAATTTGCTTCTCTGCCATGGCTTCTAGCATTGCCGCTTGTACTTTAGCTGGCGCGCGGTTGATTTCATCGGCTAAGACGAGAGAGTTAAAAATTGGCCCAGCTTGAAAGATAAACTCGCCTGTTTCAGGGCGGAAGATATCCGTGCCCGTGAGATCTGCAGGCAGTAAATCTGGTGTGAATTGGATACGATGAAAGTCGCCTTCTATGCAGTCTGCTAAGGATTTTACCGCTCGTGTTTTTGCTAAACCAGGAGGCCCTTCGACCAGAATGTGCCCATCGGCAAGAAGTGCGACGAGCAACTGTTTTACTAACGATTGCTGACCAATAACTTGTTGGTTTAAATGCTGTTGTAAAGACTGAAAAGCAAGCGACTGCATAAGGTTTGGTTCTCCCAATTTTTGAACAGTTAGTGAATTATCTTCTAAAAAAGTTCCGTTAAAAGTGTGAAGTACGGACTGTTCGGTTAATTGTTGAGCGATTACTTAGTCTAAGCTCAGCAATCATGCCATATTCGTCTATCATTATGGGGGCCAATTATCCATTTCTAAAGGTAATGCTTGCGCATAAGTTTTTATCAATAAAAATATCAAGAAAATTCCTACGCGGGCGATAAGTAACAGTTATTCCCAATTAGCCATTAATTAAGGGCAGAAATGATGTTCCAATTGAATTCAATGAGTATTAAAAAGAAGGTGGTGATAGGCATTACCTTTGCTGTACTAGCTTCAACCATTATTGTCGGGGTTATGGCGCAGCGCCAAGCCCGTGAAGTGTTAGAGCACCGCTTAATCGACATCGAACTACCTACGATGCTTGAACAAATTAGTAGTCAGATTGATCGAGAGGTTTCGCAGCTACTCTTTTCTGCAGAACAACTCGCCAATAATGAATTTATTAAACAAGCGGTTCAGCAAACAGAACTTGACGCTGCGACAGAAGCGATGCTGGTTAAGCAGCTTAACAATGTGCGTAATCAGTACTCATTGAATGATGCTTCAGTGGCAAACCGTGAAACCGCTTATTATTGGAACCAGAATGGGTTTCTGCGTCAGCTTACTCAACAGCAAGATGGTTGGTTCTTCGGTTTTACTCAGTCAGGGCAAAGCACCATGGTGAGTATGTTCCAAGAAGCCTCTGGTGAGGTAAAAATGTTCGCCAACTACCAAAATGTGAGCGGCGATACCATGTCTGGTTTGTCTAAATCAATGGACGACATGGTTAACTTACTCAATGGTTTTAAAATCGAGGATTCGGGGTTTGTCTTTTTGACTGACTCAAAAGGTGCTGTGCAAATCCATCAGCGCAAGGATAAAGCCAGATCGTCGTTGACTCAGCTCTATGGTTCACAAGCCAGTCAATTATTGAACAGAGGCAGCTTTAACCTCATTACGGCAACTTATGAAGGCCAAGAAGTGTTTGTGGCTAGCGCTTATGTTAAATCAATGGATTGGTTTGTTATTGGTTCGGTACCTGTTGCTGAAGTGTTTGCCGACCTGACAGCTGTGGCGCAAAAAATGCTGATCACAACACTGATTGTTGCAGCTATTTTCATCTTTATGGGTATCTTCTTAGCCAACAGTATTGCCAACCCAATCAAGCAGATTGCTCAACGTTTTACCGATTTAGGTAAAGGTGACGGTGATTTATCTCAACGTATTGAAGTGAAAGGTAACGATGAGATAGCTCAGCTTTCTACTGGCTTTAATGGTTTTATTGAGAAAATCCACCAATCGATGAAAGAAGTAGCGTCAACAAGTCATGCTCTTCAATCGGCAGCGGAAAGTGTCTCTGAAAAATCAAACCGAACTCACAACAACAGCCAAGAGCAACGCGATCAAACGATTCAAGTTGTTGCCGCGATCAACCAAATGGGCGCGACCATTAGTGAAATTGCTTCTAACGCAGCGACGGCTGCTGAAACGGCGAATCAAGCTTCTGGTAATACCGATGAAGGGCGTGCCGTTGTCAATAAAGCCAAAGATGCGATCAGTCGCTTGGCGGCAGATATTGAAAATACTGGTAAGGTCGTTGAGCAACTAGCGTCAACCACGCAAGATATCGGATCAATTTTGGATGTTATCCGTGATATCTCAGATCAAACGAACTTGCTAGCATTGAACGCGGCAATCGAAGCGGCACGTGCGGGTGAACAAGGGCGCGGTTTTGCTGTGGTTGCTGATGAAGTTCGTAACTTAGCAAGCCGTACTGCTTCCTCAACGGAAGAGATCCAGAAGATGATTAACCAGTTACAAAATGATGCAAAAGATGCGGTAACGGCGATGGCATCAGGTAAGGTAGTGACGCAAGAAGGTGTATCCGCCTCTGATGAAGCGGTGAATGTATTGGTTAACATATCTGATCGTATCCATGATATTTCGGATCGTAACACACAAGTTGCAACCGCAACTGAAGAGCAATCAACCGTGGTTCATACCATCAACCAAAATATTGAAGAGATCAACTCTATCAATGAGGTGACGACCAGTACTGCAGAAGAACTTGCAGAAGCGAGCCAAGAACTGCGTGACCTTTCTGGTCGTCTAGACAAAATGGTTGGTAGCTTTAAGCTCTAGAATCATAAAGGGGAAATCGGTACACTTCCCCTTATTGCGTTAATTTTAGGTAAGTACAATGAGCGATTTTGAAAAAGAGCTAGAGCAACTATCTCAGCAAGTAACTGATGAACCAGAAGTTAAGCTACCATCGTTGGAAGAACAAAAAGCGATAGTGGCAGAATTGAAGCAGTTGGAAGCGGATGGCAAATTAACCCCTGAAGTACTTGAAAAGCACTTTGGACAGTTCTTTGCTGATACCGATACACCGGTTCATTAACAAACCATTATTATCCCTTTCCTATTTGCAGCCGTAGCGGTGTTAGATACGCTTGTTTACCTGCAACTTTAACGCGTTTGGGTATAGAAAGGGCACAACATAGCGTTTGTGCCCTTTTTGATAGCTAGAGTTAATGTGTTGTCGGCATCTGCTGTGCGATGTCTTGCAGTACTTTTTGAAGCCTCTCTGCTGTTTACGCTCCTGAAATTAAATGACGCTGTTCTATTATCAAAGCAGGAACCGCTAGAATCCCCGCTTCTAACCATCTTCTCATCTTTCGGTATTACTCATCTTGGTTGATGATAACCTTGCCAGTATTTCGTTAGGCGCAATTTCATCTTGCTCTACGCCTTCTACCTCATACAAAATTTATTCAATTAAGGCTGATGGCGTGGTGTCTAGGTTGCCTATAATTCAACAAGTGTTTAGTGCGCGATATTGATGCGTGCTCAAGGAAGCAAGTGAAGCATTGAGAGGTTCGGCCTCTTTCAACTTGTAAATCGTTCATGACGAATAGGAACATTAGAAGTATGACAAATGTTCAATCAACAGATGTTATTTTGCATGCGTTTGACTGGCCATATCGCCTAGTGGCAGAGCGTGCAGAGCAGATTTTTAAACTAGGCTATAAAACGGTATTAGTTTCTCCTGCCATGAAGTCGTTGAAAAACGATCAAGGTACTCAGTGGTGGCAGCGTTATCAGCCACAAGATTATCGTGTCATTGATAACCAACTGGGAGATACCGATGACTTTAAAGCGATGCTTGCAGCTCTAGCCGAGCATGGATTACGAGCCTATGTCGATGTAGTGTTTAATCACATGGCAAATGAATCGAAGCTGCGATTAGATCTACAGTATCCAAGTAACCAAGAGTTAACGCTTTACCAACAGAAGCACGAGTATTATCAAAAAATACGTCTATTTGGTGACTTGCAAGAGCCGTTATTTGACGAAGATGATTTTGTTGAAGCTTTCGGCATTAAAGATTGGAAAGACCGTTGGCAAGTTCAGCATGGGCGCATTACTGGCGGAGCGCACGACCCTGGTTTACCGACTCTGCGAGACAATGATCATGTGGTGTCTCAGCAGCAAGCTTATTTAAGAGCCTTAAAAGAGTTGGGTGTAAAAGGTTTTAGGATCGATGCGGCAAAACATATGTCCATTGAACATCTGAAAAAAGTGTGGGTTGATGACATTACGCAAGATATGCATATTTTTGGTGAAATCATTACCGATGGCGGCGCAACAAAAGAAGAATACCAGATCTTCTTAGAGCCTTATTTAAAGGAAACTACGCTGGGTGCTTATGATTTTCCGCTGTTTCAAACGGTGTTTGATGCGCTGCAAAAGAAAGGTAGCCTGAAGTGGCTCATTGACCCATATTGTTTTGGACAAGCACTGTCTAACAGCCGCGCGATTACGTTTGCCATCACTCATGATATACCGAACAACGACGTGTTTTTAGACTCGGTGATGGATGAAGCCTCAGAAGATCTCGCTTATAGCTACGTTCTTGGGCGAGATGGTGGCGTGCCTTTGATTTATACTGATTTAAACACCAGTGGTATCCTCAACAAGCAAGGTCTGCCACGTTGGCAAGATGCGTGGTGTACACCCTTGATGGCCGCGAGAATTGCATTTCACAATAAAATGCATGGGCTACCGATGAAAACGCTAGAAGCGAATGATGATCTTCTGGTGTTCAGTCGGGGCGATCAAGGCTTAGTGGTATTGAATAAGTCACTGCGTAATCAAACCGTCGAAATTAAGTGGGATAGTTCGATGATAGATCTTCTATCGCAGCAGGTGTTTGTTCCAAAAGAGAAAAACATTAAGATTGAAATGGTTGGCCGCTCAAGTTGTATGCTGTGGGCTAAATAGCGATTTATCTTTCTCATCAAACAATGGCGCAGATTTTGCGCCATTATCTAATAAACTCATTTAGTGCTAAGCGATGAGTTTCAATATGAACAATTACACCGTAAATTTATTCAAAATGGCATCCTGCTCGCGAATATTCTCGGTTTGAGACTGCATCGCGATGTTAGCGCTGTCAGCTGCATCTGCGACTTGAACAGAAAGATCTTTAATTTTTACCGTATTATTGTTTATCTCCTCGGCAACTAGACTCTGCTCTTCAGCGGCAGAAGCGATTTGAATATTCATATCGCTGATTTGCTGGATTGCATTTCGAATCTGCAGTAGCGCTTCGTTAGCTTCTTGTGCACTATTTACCGCCTCGCCAGCCGTATTCTTACTGTGATTCATAGCACTTGCAACGGAGGTGGCACTTGATTGCAGTTTTTCAATCATATTACGAATTTCGGTGGTTGATTGTTGAGTTCGCTGGGCAAGCGTTCGAACCTCATCCGCTACCACAGCAAAGCCGCGACCTGAATCTCCAGCACGAGCTGCCTCAATAGCCGCATTCAATGCCAATAAGTTGGTTTGATCCGCAATGTCGTTGATCACTTTTAAAATCGTTTCAATGTTTGATGTTGCACCTTCCAAAGCACTCACTTCGGTTACTGCCTCATCAATACGAGCGGATAGATTATCAATAGCTTGAGTTGTTTGAGCTACAACATTGGTACCTATTTGCGTTGCATCATCGGCATCTTTGGCTGCTGATGCTGCACCTTGGGCATTATTAGCAACATCACCGGATGTGGTTGCCATTTCATGCATGGCAGTAGCAAGTTGCTCTAACTCATGCAGTTGATCACGCATCGCTTCAGCTGATTCTTGTAAGCCAATCGAGGTTATTTCAGAGCCTCTTAGAATTTCTGAACCAATGGCTTTTGACTGTATCAGTCGCTGTTGCAGAGTTTCAGTAAAGGTATTAAATCCGACCGCTAAAACAGAGAATTCTTGGTCAGTATCAGTTGCAAGGCGTTGAGTTAAATCTCCGTTACCTGAAGCCACATTTTGTATTGCCTCATTGAGCGCATCGAGCGGACGCATCAATATGCGAATCAGTACTAAGAGTAACGCAATGCTGAGCACTAGCGCTATCAAGGTATAGATAATTGAACTGTTACGGAGTTTAGTTAATGAGGCATAAGCTATCTCCTCATCAAGAACCACACCTACATACCAATTTTCACCAGGTACTTTAGAAAAATCGACAGTGTAAGTTTTATCATTGATTACAGCTTGCTGAGGTTTTTCTACCAAAGGTGTCCCACCTAAGTAATCTTTCATTGGTTTACCATTGAACTCTTTTTTAGGGTGAGCAATGGTGGTTCCATCTCCAGATACAATAAACACATAACCAGCATCAAACAGTTTGACGGTATTCACCAGTTCAGCCAGACCTGCCAAGCTCACATCGTAAAAGATGGCACCAATAAATTTGCCATTGTCTTTTACCGGGGTAGCAATAGAGACCAAAATTTCATTCGTCGCAGAGTCGGCATAAGGGGCGGTAATGATGAGTTTATCTGCATTTTTGGCATCGATGTACCAGGGCCTAATACGTGGGTTCCAACTGGAGCCGGGGTTCCACGATGGGTCATTACTGATGTAGGAGCCATCTTTTTCAAAGCCGATACCAGCAAGCAGGAAGGTGTTTTTAACCACAGGCCGAGTAATTACGTTTGAGATACTGTTAGGTGATAAATCCACTTCAAGCATACTGGTTGAATAGGCGGCAATAGCTTTACGGCTATTAATCTCAGCTCCTGCAGTATTACGAACCCCATCAACGATTTCCGTTACACTTGCTTCTACTTGGGATTTTATTTCTTCCTGAACGGTTAAATATTGCTGTGTAGTAAGCAAAGTCACGGTGGCGAGTAATAGTAATGAGGACGCAGCAACAATCTTGTGGCTGAATTTCATAGTCAGTCCCTTCTATCTAATGAACTAGTAATAAAAATATTATTAGTAAATGTATAGTTAGGGATTAGACATTCAGCCAGTAAAAGCGCGAACTTTAGTTGGTAAATTTATCCTTTTTCGCCTAGTACTAAAGAAAAAAGCTGATGATATTGTTGCATATCATCATTAAATAGTTCGCTAATGATCTGTGATATTTTAGTACCAGATAGCTTGCGTTTTTGAGCCTCGCGTACCCTTAACACCATTTGGCATTCTGCCGATAAGTGGCTCTCTTTGTGTGGTTGCCATGTCGAAATATCATGACTTAAACGATTCAGTTCAATTTTTGGTTTAAGTTGGGCAATTTCCAGTTTAAGCACTTGCAGTAGGTGAGTGTAAATCTCGTCATTTTGCTTGCACTGGTTTAGCTTGTCGATGGCAGCTAAACTTAGCTCCGAAAGCGTTACGTAGCCGGCTTGATGTGGAAACGTTACGCAAAGACGTGCCGAGAAATCTACTCTTTGGATTTGTGTGTTTGGAAAAAAAGTCAGTGAGCACAAACAGTCTAAAGGTATCCAAAATGCTTGTCCTGCTTCAATCGAATACTCGTGTTTACCCAATTTACACAAGGCCAAGCCACTTGTGACTCGAACTAAGCTGTGTTTGATGACTTTTTTACGAGGAGTAACGACTAAGTTTACTTGCAGTAACGTTTCAAAATGAATCGCGTAGTTCATGTTTGTTCTCACCAATTTCGGGGCGCTAAGAGTACCTTGTCTCACAGAAAATGCCAAATAGACGAACTAATTTGCACTAAGTCTGGTCTGACCTTCACGAATCTGTTACGACTGTAGCTGCGAGCTGCGCCAACTACGCGTAGAATAAGCCAGTTTTTTATTTGATGTATAAAAATATGACCACCACAACTGATCCTTATGTAGACATCCGTCCATACAATGACGATGAAATTCCGGCGGCGATTGACCGCTTGATTAATGATGAAGAATTTATTGCAGCGATTTTGCAACATCGATTTGATAAGCGTTCTGCTTGGCTAAAATCAATGCTTAGTCCGTTTGTGAAAGTGTATCTAAAATTTAAATGGTCAAAGTTAAAGTCAGTTGAAGCCATTCAGTTGGAAGTTAAGAAATACTTAACTAAGACATTAGCATCGACTACTCAAGGGGTTACCTTTAGTGGCTTGGACAAACTGGATAAGCAGACGGCTTATTTATTTGTCTCTAATCATCGCGATATCGCGATGGACCCAGCGTTGGTTAACTATGGTCTTAATACCTCTGGCCACAAAACGGTGCGGATTGCTATTGGTGACAATCTATTGAAAAAACCCTGCACGACAGAATTAATGAGGTTAAATAAAAGCTTCATTGTAAAACGTTCTGCGAAAGGGCCTCGTGAAATGATGAAGGCATTAGGGACACTATCGGCCTACATTAAGCATTCCTTGGATACTGGTAATTCGATATGGATAGCTCAAAAAGAAGGTCGAGCTAAAGATGGCAATGATTTCACTGATCCCGCCATTTTGAAAATGTTTCATGTTGAAGGACGTAAGCAGAAAATTGATTTTGCCAGCTACATTCAGTCTCTGAGGATCGTGCCGGTTGCGATTTCCTATGAGAATGATCCTTGTGATATTGCAAAAGCGTGTGAAT
Source organism: Vibrio aestuarianus (assembly GCF_012395185.1). Taxonomy (GTDB): domain Bacteria; phylum Pseudomonadota; class Gammaproteobacteria; order Enterobacterales; family Vibrionaceae; genus Vibrio; species Vibrio aestuarianus. The sequence goes on along the minus strand of NZ_JAAZTU010000012.1, from coordinate 67,106 downwards.
TGTACGAAAAAGCCTCTAGCGGTCGCTATGAAAAAGGTGAGTTTGAAGATATTGAAAGCATCGTTCAAGGGATCGTTGGAGAGAAAGGTCGTGTTCATGTCGCGTTTGGTGAGGTTATAGATCAAGCGTTTGAGACGCCAGATGCACTCGCGCAAGAGATTGATCGCCAAATACACGCAAACTATGAGCTATTTCCAATCAATAAATTAGCAGCGGGTATGGAAAGTAGTGATATCACCCCTGATGTCCGAGCACATTTAGAGCGTAAGTTGACTCAGATACCAGAAGGGGCTCAACGTTATCTGCTCGATAGCTATGCAAATCCAGCAAAAAATCAGTTATAACGGGGTCAACACGCCCTAATAGAAAAGAGGAGTGAGGCGCTTCTCTTTTACTTTCCTACTTGAAGTTGCAGCGGTGTTGGCTACGTTCGCTCACCCCAATCACATGGTTTATCTATGCTCATGGGGATTAACTCACTTGCCGCCTACCTGCAACTTCAAGTGGTTTGGGTATAGTTTGTTTCTTGTTGCTGCGATCTGCGTATGTTTTTACTAGCGTGCTACAGCACCACCTAGTGTTAAAGTAGTTGGCCACTTACTGATAACATTGCCCCCTAAGTAGATATTCCCATTGACGGTCATGGTGTCTGGGAATTCTGTTATTTTAGACCCACCAATAAACAAACTGCCTTCAACTGTTAACCCTTCCGGTAGAGTGGTTAATGGGGTGCGAATGACACTGAGATCACCTTTTACTTTGAAATTAGCGGGTAATTTCTCGAGTTGAGTATCGGTGAAATTGATGTAGCCACCAACCTTTATCCCTCCTGGCCACGATTTGATTTGGCTACCGAGTAAATTGGCGTAACCACGGATGGTGGTTCCCTTAGGTACGTTTTTTAACAAGCTATTTGATGCATCTAAACTACCTTGTACGTTTAGCGCCTTAGGTAATGACAGAATAGAAGTTTTCGCTATGTTTAAATTGCCTTTGAGCGTGAGATCATCAGGTAGGGAGGTATAAGGTTTATTACGTAAATCCAAATTACCGTAGTTATCGAGGTGGTTGAGGATTTTGTATTGATCCAAGGATTGTGACCAACTAAAACTGGAAAAAATGAGGGTGAATAATAAAAATAAAAGCCGGATTCCGTTCATAGCATTCACTTATCCAAAACACTTGCTAACAGTATCGGCCGATTGCTACTTTGCTTCAATATCTGTTTAGTGCAAATAGAAAAAAAGCGAGCTGATAGTTGCTCGCTTTTGGTCATTATTATCAAGGCGTAATTAGCGAGCCAAAGATCGTGACTTTAATTCGAAAATGAGTTTTTCTGCACTGACTTCAAATTTAAAACGCGCGTGCAGTTCAGTTGAATTTTCCTCGATAGGAGATGCTTCATATTCAACGTTGCTTGATACTTGTTGGGCTAATGCTAAGTATTTTTCAAACTCGGCCTCAAGCTGAATCTTGTTAGGAGCCATAACCATGACCTCTGCAACTTCATCACCTTCTTTGATAATAAAACCAATTTCGCCAGCGCAGCCGCATGCTTCACAGACTTGGATATCTACGTCGTTTTCGATACTCATTTCGAATCCTCATATTTAGTGTGTGGTTATTCTAGCGAGCAAATGGTCGACTAGCTACAAAAAAGCAGAACATATCTACATTAAAACAGTACGTCATGTTGATGGTTTGAAACTATATTGAAAGATAATGTAACCATAGAGTGTGATGGCAGTCAAAGAATCACTAGTTTTCGTGTCATTATTTTGTCAGAACAGTGTTGAGTTCGTTGCGAATTGGCAGTGATTGTTAGATTATGCGATTGATGTAATTATTACTATTATAAATTGCGCCTAATTCATTCGTTTACTGGTTGATATTACGGAGTAGGTTAACTTTATTAGCGATTGCTAAAGGAAAGTAACACCAAACTAGCAGATATGACTTAGCAAAATGCTCTGGATAGGCGTTGCTATTTTTTTTGTGCGATTTTTAGACAGGGAAAACGCACTGCAATGATGAGACGTTTAATAACACTATCATCACAATTGATGGATTAATAAATAGAAGAGCTTAAACCATGCCAAAGCGTAGTAAAGAAGATACTGAAATCACCATCCAAAAAATAATGGATGCTGTTGTTGATCAGCTATTGAGATTGGGTTATGACAAAATGTCATACACCACTTTGAGTCAACAAACGGGTGTATCTCGTACAGGGATTAGCCATCACTTTCCAAAGAAAACGGATTTTACGGCCGCGTTAGATGGTCGAATTTTCAAACTTTTCGTTGAATATTTAGATTTTGAAAATGATCTTGCTCAATTTTCAAAGAGTTGGATCACAGCATTAAATAATGCGCAGTTTTTAGCTATTTTGCGATTGCTTTTTCATCACATTGTCACGAGCGAATGTGCTGATGAATTCGCTGCAAATGGTATTGACCGCTTATACAAAACGACGGCAGCACAATTTGGTAACGAAAGTGCAAGAGAGCTTGAATGGCTGGTGGGTAAATCATTGATCAAAATGAGTCAATAATTTGTCATTCAGATTCGAAAAATAAAGCCAACCATCCGGTTGGCTTTATTGTTTACGCTACCAATTTGATGGATAGCCAAATCGATTAATGGCTTAATCGTATATAGTCGGGATCGGTTGGCGTTTATGCTGAGTCATCTTATAGATAGCGACTAGACGCTCCACGACATGCTGCGCTACCTGCTTACCTTCAAGAAAATCATCAATTTGGTCATAAGTTAGGTTTAAAGCATCTTCATCGGCTTTCTGAGGTGCAAGCTCTTCTAGATCCGCTGTGGGTGTCTTTTGTACTAATAATTGCGGAGCACCCAATTGAGCTGCTACGGCGCGTACTTGGCGTTTACTTAGGCCAAATAAAGGAGCAAGGTCACATGCGCCATCGCCAAATTTGGTGTAAAAACCTGTGATGTTTTCGGCTGAGTGGTCGGTACCGAGAACCAAGGCTCCAACAAAACCAGCAATTTCATACTGTGCAACCATACGTGCACGTGCTTTGACATTTCCTTTCACGAAATCAACTTTAGCCGCATCGGTTGGAACTAAACTGGTCCCTTGCAGTGCCTCAAGAGAAGCTGTATGTAAGCCATCAACTCCCGCTTTAATGTTAACGGAAACAGAATGCGTCGGTTGAATGAAAGAAAGGGCAATTTGTGCTTCCTCTTCATCTTTCTGTTCGCCATAAGGCAAACGTACGGCAATAAATTGGTAGTCATTAACATTGTGTTCTTGGTTTAGCTGTGTAACCGCAAGTTGAGCTAAACGACCACATGTGGTTGAGTCGACACCGCCACTAATACCGAGCACGAGCGATTTGCAGCCAGATTCAACAAGTTTACGTTTAATAAAGTCGACTCGGCGTTCTACTTCATACGCTGGGTCAATGGATGGGAGAACGCGCATCTCATCACGGATCATTTTTTCCATTAGAGTTCCTTTTCCTGCAAGCAAAATAAATCTTTCGTGTATCATACCTAAATCACGAAATTAGAAAACCGAGAAAGTAGTTTTCAACGTTGAATAAGGATTGCTATGACAAAAATCGCTGTCTTTGGAAGTGCTTTTAACCCGCCGAGCTTAGGTCATAAAAGTGTGATTGATTCTTTAAGCCATTTTGACTTGGTGCTTCTGGTGCCGAGCATTTCACACGCTTGGGGTAAATCAATGCTAGATTATGAGACCCGCTGTGAACTTATTGATGCTTTTATTAGTGATTTAGCATTAAGTAATGTAAAAAGATCGACAGTTGAAGAGCATTTACAGCAACCTGGTGAAAGTGTGACGACTTATGCGGTTTTGTCATTACTGCAAAAACAATTTCCTGACGCTGACATTACTTTTGTTATTGGCCCTGATAATCTGTTTAATTTTGACAAATTTTATAAGGCTCGGGAAATTTTACAGCGTTGGTCGGTGATGGCGTGCCCTGAAAAAGTGGCAATAAGAAGTACGGATATTCGACATTGTCTGTCAGAGAATTCTGATATTAGTGGTTTGACAACCAAGTCTGTGGAAATGATCTTGCAACAAAGGCGCCTATACTAGAAAATCCACAACCTCAAAGTGGTCGGAGTAGTTGTTGTTAATGAAATTAAATGTTGCCGTTTTAGTATTGATCTTGTTTTCGTCAGTAACGAAAGCGTGCGATCTCTATTCAAACTCATTTTTAGAAGAAGGCACCAGCAGTTCTGTAATGTTTCAAGCATCGGGTATCTGTTTTTCGATGCTGGACGGTATCGACTATGGCTCGGCTCAACTCTCGGCTCTCGGTTTGACGGATGATAATAAATCCACAAATTCTTTATATTGGTCTGACTGGGTTTTAAAAACTGACGATGATCCAATTTTCACTCAAAAGTTAGCGACAAGCTACATCGGTTTTGGGGTGTGGATGCCTCAAGAGCTGCATGAAGAAAAGAGTAAAATGTCTACCGAAGAATGGCTAATGAGCCATGGTATTCAAATAAGCTTTGGGTTTGGTGAAAAGAAAATTGGCGAGCCTCGCATGCGTATTGATTATCGCTGGCATGAAGATTACGATCTCGACGTAATGATGCAAATTGAAGTTCCTTTCTAGTTGTTTAATACTTTTCTTATCATTTGTTAATACTCGCCCCATATACCCAAACCACTTGAAGCTGCAGGGATGCGGCAAATGAGTTCATTCTAATTTGTTTAAATACTCAATCATTTCTCTACGCTATTTCTGATCACTCCCTTATCCGCTACCACCTTATTGAATCGATTTTTCTCCGCTAGTGATGGTCTCTGCCTGAGAAATGGAGAGAAATCCGAATACTCTCACTTCATAGTATTCCTTTTAATTGAAATATATTTACACATCTAAATAAATTCGTTCTGTCATTTTTGTTCGTCATGTTATTTAACTTATTTTAAAACAGTAAGTTATTTTTTCTTTGGTCATTTTTATGAATTTTATAGTTGAATTTATCGTTAGTGTTGTTAAGGTATAAAGAAAATTCATTAGAGTTCTAACTATTTATGTGGCGAGCAATGATTACAGCAGCACCTTGGGTCGCATACCCTGAAATTATGCACATGAAGGATGATAGATGGACATTCCGTACACCAAACCAAGCTGATGGACAAAAAGTTCATGATTTGGTTGCGCTGTCTCCTCCACTCGATGAAAACTCGGCCTATTGCAATTTTTTACAGGCGATTCATTTTCAAGATACATGCATTGTTGCTGAACGAGATGGTGAAGTGGTCGGTTTTATTTCTGCGTATTTAAAACCCGATAACTTACATGAACTGTTTGTTTGGCAAGTTGCGGTACACCCAGATGCACGTGGCCTTGGCCTTGCCTTTCAAATGCTCAATGAACTCTTAGAGAGGGATGCGCTGCAGGATGTGAGCACATTGGAGACGACAATCACACGAGATAATCAGGGATCATGGAGTTTATTTAAGAAGCTTGATAAAGCGCATGGTCAGCATGGTGAAGTTTCAACATTCCTCGACCAGACTCGACACTTTAATGGCCAACATGCGACTGAATACCTTTACCGAATTCCGCTAAAACAACACTCTAAAAACGAAGGATAATTTCAAACGTTATGGATATTTTTAAAAAGAAAGAATCAAACGTTCAATCTTATGCTAACCACTTTCCTGTGGTTTTCTCTACCGCGAAAGGCAGTTGGTTATACACCGAAGAGGGAGAACAATACCTAGATTTCTTAGCTGGAGCGGGTTCACTGAACTATGGACATAATAATGCGATCTTAAAACAGGCGTTATTAGATTACATTGATAAAGATGGTATTACCCACGGTCTAGACATGCACTCATCAGCGAAAGCCGATTTTCTGAAGGCGCTACAAGCCCGTATTTTGATGCCAAGAGATTTAAATTACAAAGTCCAGTTTACAGGGCCAACGGGTACTAATGCAGTTGAAGCGGCATTGAAACTCGCACGTAAGGTAACGAAAAGAACCAATGTGGTGGCGTTCACTAATGGATTCCATGGTTGCTCATACGGAGCACTTGCTGCTACAGGTAACCAGCATCATCGAGGTGGCGCTGGTATCAGTCTAGGAGGAATAACTCGTATTCCTTACGATGGCTATGCCGATATCGATGGTCTAACACTGTTTGAATGCATGCTGGGCGATAACTCTTCTGGTCTTGATAAACCAGCAGCAGTTTTGTTGGAAGTTGTGCAGGGTGAAGGTGGACTTAATGTCGCATCAGACCAGTGGTTACAACGTTTAAGCCAGATCTGTAAACAATACGATATCTTACTGATCGTTGACGATATTCAAGCGGGTTGTGGTCGAACAGGGACTTTCTTTAGCTTTGAACCTTCAGGTATCAAACCCGATATTGTTACGCTATCAAAGTCGATTGGTGGTTATGGATTACCGATGGCTATCGTCTTATTTAGTCCTGAATTAGATGAATGGAAACCAGGAGAGCATAACGGTACTTTTCGAGGTAATAACCATGCTTTTGTCACCGCAGCGAAAGCGTTAGAGGTTTACTGGTCAAACGATGATCTTTCAAATCATATCCAGCAGCGAGCGCTGCAGGTTACTCGATGTATTCAAATGACGTTACGCCGAGAGCCAACGCTATTTAACCGCCAAAAAGGCCGAGGGTTAATGCAAGGAATTGAATGTTGTAGTGGTGAACTCGCAAGCAAAATTACCGCGCGTTGTTTTGAACTTGGCCTAGTGATTGAAACCGCAGGACCGGAAGATGAAGTGATTAAATTCTTCTGTCCACTGACCATTAGTGAAGCTGAATTAGAGCAGGGTTTGGATATTTTTGAACAAGCGGTAGAAGATATTGCCGCTCAATTGATTAAAAAAGCATCATAAGGATAAACGATGATTGTAAGAACATTAGATGAATGCCGCCAAAGTGAACGCCGTGTTGTTGCACCGACGTGGGAAAGCGTTCGCATGCTTTTGAAAGATGACAATATGGGATTCTCATTCCATATCACTACCATCTTTAAAGATAGCGAAACCCACATTCATTACCGAAACCATTTGGAATCTGTGTTTTGTATATCTGGTGAGGGTGAAATCGAAGTCGTTGATGGTGAAACGTATCCGATTCAGCCTGGGACTTTGTATATTTTAGATAAACACGATGAGCACTATTTAAGGGCTTATAAAGACGAAAACATGGTCATGGCTTGTGTTTTCAACCCACCGATTACAGGTGCTGAAGTTCATGACGAAAATGGTGTGTACCCCATCGTAGAATAGGGTTTTCTGAACACAATTCGTCGTCAATCTATTTCATGAATTATTGATTTATAAAGTGTATTTAATAACCAAAGGAGATCTCATGTCTTACACCGTAGAGAAAATCGGTGGAACTTCGATGAGCGCGTTTGACGCTGTTCTGGACAATATTTTATTACGACCTAATGACCCCTATCAGCGAGTGTTTGTGGTGTCGGCATATGCCACCATCACCGATGCATTATTAGAGTGTAAGCGAACGGGTAAACCGGGAATTTATCAAATGATCGCTAAGCATGATGCGCAATGGAAAGATGCCATACATCAACTTGAGCAACGAATGTTACTGATCAACGACAATCTGTTTGCTGATCCGATTAGCCGTATTCGCGCTGATAAGTTCATTCGATCGCGCATTGCAGAAGCTGTAAATTGTATCACTAATATTTTGGAAACATGTCAGTACGGGCAGTTTTCTCTGCGTCATTATTTACCGCAAATACGAGAATTTTTATCTTCGATAGGAGAAGCACACAGTGCTTACAATACGAGTCTGAAGCTAAAAACTCTTGGGGTAAATGCCCGATTTGTAGACCTGTCAGGTTGGAATAGTGGACAAGCGGGAACTTTGGATGAAGTGATTCTTATGGCTTTTTCGGACATTGATGTGAGCACCGAACTGCCAATTGTGACTGGTTATGCGTATTGCGATGAAGGACTAATGAAAACCTATGATCGTGGCTACAGTGAAATGACATTTAGCCGTATTGCAGCACTGACTGAAGCAACCCAAGCGATCATTCATAAAGAATACCACTTGAGTTCTGCTGATCCCCGTGTTGTCGGTCCTGAAAAAGTGAGCCCGATGGGACTGACTAACTTTGATGTTGCAGACCAACTGGCTAACCTTGGCATGGAAGCCATTCATCCGAATGCGGCTGCGGGTTTGCGTAAAAAAGGTATTGAGTTGCGCATCAAGAATACCTTCGAACCTGAACATGAAGGGACTTTAATTACCAATGCTCACCAACCCGTCGACAATAAAGTAGAAATTATTGCAGGTCGCAATAAAGTATTCGCTTTACACATCTTTGATCAGAGTATGGTTGGAAAGATTGACAATGCGAGCTATGAATTAATGGAAGTTATTGCAGATGCTAAGGTGTATTTAGTTGGGAAAGAGATGAATGCCAATTCGATGACCTACTATCTGAGCGGTAATAGTGAAAATTTGAATCACGTGTTATACAAGGTAGAAAAGAGTTACCCAAATGCATCGGTATCAGGAAAAATGGTGGCACTGATTTCTGCCATTGGTGCTTCTATTAATGCCAATGCTGCATTAAGCCAAGGTATGCAAGCTCTAACCAAAGCGGATGTTAATCCTATTGCCGCGCACTCTTCGATGCGTAACGTTAATGCGCAATTTGTAGTAGAAGATCAAGATTACAACAGTGCAATTTGTGCGCTGCATCAGATGTTGATTGTTAATAAAGTAGAAGCAGTATCGTCAGAAAATAAAGCGGCAGCTTAAGCTTAAGTATCAACTCATTTGTTTGAATAAAAGCAGGCTGTTCATTATACCCTTCCTACTTGAAGCTGCAGCGGTGTTGGCTACATTCGCTCACCCCAATCACATAGTTTATCTATGCTCATGGGGATGAACTTACTTGCCGCCTACCTGCAACTTCAAATGGTTTGGGTATAGAACAACCTGTTTTTTATCTACAACATCACTAAACTAGCAGTGCCTAAAAAAGCGAAAAAGCCGACGACGTCTGTTACCGTAGTCAAAATTACAGATCCTGCAAGCGCTGGGTCCAGTTTGAATTTATCTAAAGTAATCGGGATTAAAACACCAAACATTGCCGCTGTTATAATGTTCACAACGATAGCGAGGGAAATGGTTGCGCCGATCATGGTGGATTGAAACCACAGGCCAGCTAACGCGCCGATGATTAATGCCCATAGCAATCCATTAATAGAACCAATACCAATTTCGTTTTTGAGTAGAGCGAAACGGTTACCCGGCGTAATTTGGTTTAATGCCATGGCGCGAACCATTAAGGTTAAGGTTTGACTGCCCGCAATGCCACCCATGGAAGCAACGATTGGCATAAGTACCGCTAAGGCCACGACTTGCGAAATCACATCCTCAAATAAACCGATGGTGATTGAAGCCAGAATTGCCGTTAATAAGTTGATACCTAACCAAAGGCCGCGCTTTTTCGAACTTTTTATTATGGGGGCGAATAGGTCATCGCCTTCGTCCATACCCGTGCCCGCCATTAAGCGCGCTTCATAAATTTCTCGTTGAGTACTGAGAGCAAATTGCCAGTCAATTTCGCCAACTAAAGTATCCGTTTCATCAATCACAGCAACCGTTGGCAACTGAGCGTGCTCTAAAGCTTCGACGGCTTCAGATAAGGATTGATGGGCATTAAGGGTAAATATTTCCTCTTGCTTTAAGTTTTTGAGTAACGTTTTTCCATCGGCCAGTAAAATATCGGTGTAGGTAACAATGCCGCGGAATTTTTTGGCTTTGTTAATCAAATAAATGTGCTGAGGAGAATCATTGTGGTATTTTTCGAGTAGTATTTTTGCTTTATCTACGCTGATACTGAAAGGTAAAGTGTAGACCTTACGGTCTGCCCAGTGACCGATTTCATCATCCTCATAGGCGCTTGCTTGGTCGTACAGTTCCAGTTCATCGCGGCTAATTAATCGAAGTGCTTCACTGATAATCTCGTCAGGCAAAGAGTCTGCCCATTCGATGAGGGATAAGTTATCGAGTTTGGCTAACGTCAGTTTGAGTTCGACTTCAGATAACGCATCAATAATTGAGAAACGTACATCAGCACGCATTTCCGTTAATACATCAATGTGCATTTCTAGCGGAAGGCTGCGCCATAACCGGACACGTTGCTCAACAGGAAACGCTTCTAAAATGATCGCTATTGAACCTTCATCAAGGCCGTTTTCAACATACTCGCCAAGCAAGTCGATCTGTTGTTCGTCATCCGCTTTTGAAATGGCTTCAATCTGAAATGATAAATCTTGGTATTCGTTCAACGCGTTACTCCAGTTGGAAGTTGTCGTTTCTCTTTTTTCTTCACGGCTTTTTCGGGGGCCGTATTCAGAACAATGACAGGACGAATGATAAATAAATTATTGGGGTAGAGTATCTTATTGCCATCGATATTCTCTAAAACCACATTCAGTAAATTCATATCGACAATTTTGCCTTCAATCATATTTGCTCCGTCGACCACTCGTACCCACAGGCCAATTCGGCAGTTATTTTGTACAAATAAGATGAGGAAAGAGGTCACATTACTGAGCAAAGACCAAGCCGCAAATAGACCGACTCCGAGTAAAGCAAATAAGGATGAACCTACGACAAGCAGACCTCGTAGTTCAACTCCCCACATCATTAAAATAGTAAGCATCAGTAGTGTAAACAGCATCGATTTAACCAACCAACGAGCTCGTTTTAAACGATGAATATCCGCTTTACCGATCACCATGTTTTCAAAAAATCGCAAACAATATTTGGCAAGTGTTGGGTAACAGATTAGCACGATAGCGGTGATGAACCATTGGTAATGCAGTTGAAATAAGTTTAAGTAATCCATGGTTAGTTATGCTTTGAAATTTGCTTCAAAAATAGCTGAAATTCAATGAATTACAACCTCTAATTATGGAAAGTTGTTTAATTAGAGCGGTGTTGCGAAAAAAGTCGACAACGCTTTGTTTTTATAATTAATTAAGGCTAAAGCGGATCGTTAGCTTCTAAGATGGGAAGCAACGCTGATGTTTCAATTTCTGGGTTTTTCATCATGCTTGAGATACGCTGCAAAGATGACAGAATCAGCGTTTGTTCCCAAGAACTTAAGGCTTGAAATTGGTCGATGAAATTGTCTTGTAGCAGGGTAGGTGCATTTAGCAGCAGTTGGTTACCTTCTGTTGTCAGTAGCGCATGCACTTTACGTTTATCTTGTTGGTCTCGCTGACGTGTAATTAAGCCGCGTTTTTCCAGTCGGTCAAGAATACTGGTTGCGGTTGCTTGGCTCATGTTGGTGTTATTGGACAATTGCCTGATGGTCACGTTCTCGGAACTTTTAATTTCTCTCATTAATAATAGTTGCGGACTGGTTAGTCCGAAATCTTTATTGATTTTTTTTGAGTGGAGATCGGTTGCTCGAATAATCTGGCGTATGGCGATGAGTACTTCTTCATGAATATTCACACTTTCCTCCGTGAAAATGAGTTGGGCTGCTCAAGGTTATGAGCAGCCACCATTCGACTATTTGGCCGCTTGTTTAGCCGCATTAATCCAGGAATCAAACAACTGTTGATGTGCTTTAATCCAACCATTGGCATGGGATTCAATATCTTTGGCTGAGTTTTTCCCTTTACTCATGATCATATTTTGAGCGCTGACGTCATTGATATCTAACTTTATGATTTCAAAAAGTTTGGCAGCAGCAGGGTTTTGTTGAGCAAACTTTTTGTTGGCCACAATGCGCATGCTGTTCATTTCGAAGCCAAAGTTTTTACCGTTTGCTAGCGTGGTATCAATATTTTTACGTTCACCGGGTAGAGCAGAAAACGGTACTTCAAGCCATACCACGTCTTTACCCGGAACTAAAACACCACTGACCCAATAAGGTGTCCATGTGTAGTAAAGAATGGGATCGCCTTTTTTATAGCGTGAAATAGTATCGGCTATAATGGCGGCGTAATTTCCTTGGTTATGAGTGACCGTAGGACGTAGACCGAATGCAGTCAGTTGCTCTTCAATCACTAATTCACAACCCCAACCAGGGTTACAGCCAGTTAAATCGGCTTTGCCATCATCGTTGGCATCAAAGAGTTTAGCTATTTTGGGATCTTTCAATTGCGCAATATTGGTGATGCCATACTGTTCAGCGGTTTTTTTATCTATCAAATATCCTTGCGCAGCGCCTGAAATATATTGACCTTTGCGGTAGAATTTTGCATCGCCGCCGGACATTAAATATTTTTCAGCATGAAGTGGGAACCAACCTACGGTTAGATAGGTTGCATCACCTTCCGCAATTGAAGTGTAAGCAACGTTATAATCGACCTCTTTGGTCTCTTTGACGTCATAGCCTAAAGCTTCCATTGCTTTGTTGACAATTAGAGTCTGAAACGTCTCTTCGGCAACGGTTGATTGTACTGGTTGAACACTGATGCCTTCTCCTGGCAATTTTTCAGCCCACACGCTGCTTGATAGTGCTGTTGAAGCGATGATGCTAGTGGTGATTAACGTCTTCCATGCGTAACTCATTTCTGTTCTCCTAGGTTGTTGATACTTTGCTGGTGAGTCATTTTCTGTTTGATGAGGTAAAAAATGGATACGGGACCGGTTTGGTACCAACGCGTTTTCTTATCTCGATTTTCTGTCCCTATATGCTGGGTGAGGCGGTCTAATAAAATCGCCAGTATTACAATGCCTAAGCCACCGACAGCAGCAAGCCCCATATCTAAGCGACCAATACCACGCAGTACCATTTGCCCTAAACCACCGACAGCAATCATTGAAGCAATCACTACCATCGATAGCGAAAGCATCAAGGTTTGGTTGACGCCAGCCATAATGGTTGGCATGGCAAGAGGTAACTGTATGCGGTAAAGCATCTGTTTTGGACTAGCACCAAAAGCGTGCCCCGCTTCGATTAGTTCTTCTGGCACTTGCTGAATGCCTAATATGGTCAAGCGAACAATTGGTGGCAGCGCAAAAATAATGGTGACAACAACACCGGGTACATTACCAATACCGAACAGCATAACGATCGGTACCAAGTACACGAAAGCGGGTGTGGTTTGCATGGCATCTAATATTGGCCTAATGAATTTGCCAGCGGTCTGATTTCTAGCAAGCCATATCCCCAGAGGTAGCCCTATGAGTAGGCAGAAGAATACCGAGGTCATAACCAGAGCAAGTGTCACCATCGCTTCTGACCAAGCGCCAATTAAACCGATAGTTATTAATGACGCTAGTGAGGCGATTCCCATTCTTGGGCCTGCAAGTTGCCAAGCAATGAGGAATAGGATCAGCAGCATAAATGGAGCTGGTGTTGAAACAAGCGTAGTTTCAAAAGAAGTTAATATGAAATCGATGGGTACTCGGATCGCTTGAAATAATGGGCGGCCGTGCTGTACCAACCAATTCAGTCCCGTTTCTACCCAGTTATCAAAAGGAATCACCGCGTCTTGGAAGGGGTGAAGCCAATCGAAAGGTACGGGAGCGTCTGTAGTGCTACTTAACCAGTCACCACCAGTTGGCGTTGCGGTAGCCGTTGACCATGGGTCACTACTGGCGGGAGTTGGCGCAGTAGAAGCCCATGGATCAAGAGCTTCGGCGGCTTGCGTTGTATTTTCGGTAGTCATGACTATTCCCTGTCTAAAGTCTGTAATAAGCGTGATTTGGTGATGACGCCATAATAGTGTCCCTGCTTATCGACAACAGGCACGGCGTATGGCACTTCAGCGACTTGGCTAATCAATTCACCGACCAATAATTCAGGGTCAATAGTGATCGTGTCGGAAAGCAGTGCGGAGCTTAAAGATGCTTGCTGTTTGAGTGCTTGTTTTAAAGAGTCGAGAGAGACAATACCCGAGTATTTATTACTACGGTCGACAACAATGCCGTAGTCTCTATCGTTATCCATCAATAACTGCATTGCGGCGGCAGGACCATCGTTGTCATGTTTCTTGAACACGGCCGCTGGATTTTTACGAGCGATATCCTTAGCGGAAAAAACACTGGCGACATTGACACCACGGAAGAACGAACTCACATAATCATTTGCTGGGTGGTGCAATATCTCATCGGGCGTGCCAGTTTGTACAACAACGCCGTCTTGCATGATGGCGATTCGGTCACCAATGCGCATTGCCTCATCAAGATCATGAGAAATAAATACAATGGTGCGTTTGTCGTCGTTTTGCAGACGAATTAACTCATCTTGCATTTCTGTTCTAATCAATGGGTCAAGTGCCGAGAACGCTTCGTCCATTAACAATATATCAGGGTCGTTAGTGAGAGCTCGAGCAAGTCCGACCCGCTGCTTCATCCCGCCTGATAGCTCATCGGGATACGAATCACAATATGCCTCCAAGCCAACGCGAGCTAGCGCTTCTTTAGCACTCTTATTGCGTTCAGGTGCAGCAATACCCGCTAGTTCTAAACCAAAAGAAGCGTTTTCAAGCACTGTCATATGCGGCATGAGCGCAAAGTTTTGAAAAACCATGGAGATATTTTTTCGTCTGACTTCGCGTAGTTCCTGTTCTGAAATATGAGCAATGTCTTTGCCTTTGAGTAAGACATTACCTTGAGTTGGCTCTATGAGTCGGTTCAATAGTCGAACCAAAGTTGATTTACCTGAGCCAGATAAACCCATAATGACAAATATTTCTCCTTCATTGATCGAAAGTGATACGTCTTTAACGCCAACAGTCAGTCCTGTTTTTTCGAAAATTTGGTCTTTGTCGAGTCCTTGAGCCAAAAGAGGAAAGGCTTGTTGTGGCGTTTCCCCAAATACCTTGTAGAGGTTTTTCACTTCTAACATGGGTGACATGATTTACATCCTTTGTTTTCGTCGTTGCTATTTAATAGCAGATAGCAATTATGTATAGTACACTAAACATTAGTTAAGGTTATTTCAAGGTTGTTATTGCCACTTTGTTTGATGCTGTATGGTTATTCTTTTTATTTATCATGGTTTTTATGCGAGTAATTAATTGAAAATAATTTGAATTGAAATGTTTTGATGACGAATTAAGTGTTGTTTGGCCGTGTTTAATAAAATAGATTTTCAGTAGTGTTGATACTGGAAAATTGTTTGTATTCAGAACATTTTCTGTGTTGAAGAAAGAAATGGACTAGAAAGGAAGTGCGTTGTGTCTCGATTGTTAGTAGTTATTTTTACATTGATGTTGGTTGTATCAACACCGCTTAAAGCGGAAGAGGCTTATTCAGAATCGCCGATTCTCGATAGGCCCCTAGTCGAGCGTTATATCTTGGATGAACTAAAATCATTACGACAAGAGCAGCAAGATCTTGAGCGGCGGATGACTATCCAAATTACAGACCGCGAGCTATCCGTCGCCGATAAATCACTCAACTATTCCAATGTGACAGTGACATACTTTTTCTATGTTATTGCGGGTGTAGCATCGCTAGTGGCATTGATAGGCTGGCAGTCGCTAAAGGAGTTAAAACACAATACGCGCGATTTAGCCGATAAGCGCTTAAACAAGATAGCTCAAGAGTATGAAAAGAAATTCCTCGCGCTGGAAAGGGATCTAAAGCGGAAAACGCGCATTATCACAGAAAATAACCGCGAAATAGAAATTATTAACGAAATCCATAACTTATGGCTGCGTGCTCAGAGTATGCAAACCCCCGAACAACGAATTGAAGTGTATGATGAAATTTTAAAAATACGCCCAGGAGATTTAGAAGCATTGACATACAAAGCCGATGCAGCGATGGAAATTCGTGAGTACTACTGGGCATTGAGTCTATCTAACCGAGTATTAGAACTTGATGATAGAAATGCTCCGGCTTTGTACCAACGAGCTTGTGCTTATGCTCGTATCGGTGCTGAAGAGCAAGCGATTGAAGATCTGCAGCGCGCGACGGAGATCAGTGCATCGTTGCGCGAAATGATCGCAGAAGAAGCGGATTTAGAAGGCCTACATGGTAACCCGAAATTTGACGAATTGATCGTTGGTGGAGCGTAGTTTTACATTAATTTTCAGTGGTTTTTCTGATCGGTCTTGCAACAACTAAACGTAATCTTAACGATAAATTATTATCATTAGACACATACCTACTTTTCTACGTTAATGCGCCTGACACACAAAGTGTCAGGTCGTGATTTCAGCATTTCTGATTCACGTTTTACTCTCTGCCCATGTGAGATTAGATGTGGAACAACCATCAAAATTAGATCGCGTTCGCGCTGACTACAATGTTCATTATTGGAGCCAAGGCTTCTACGGTATTGATAACCAGGGTGAGGTGTATGTATCCCCTCGTCATGATAAGGCACATCAATTGCCTTTGAGTTCGATCGTTAAGCAGCTTGAAGCTCGTGATCTAAATTTGCCTGTGCTTGTGCGTTTCCCTCAGATCCTTCATCAACGTGTACACAATATTTGTGATGCTTTCAATCAGGCGATTGAAGAATACCAGTACCCGAATAACTATTTGTTGGTTTACCCAATTAAAGTGAATCAACAAAAAGAAGTGGTTGATGAAATTCTAGCCAGCCAAGCTCAGTTAGAAACTAAGCAGCTTGGCCTTGAAGCTGGTAGTAAGCCTGAATTATTGGCGGTATTGGCATTAGCTCAACAAGCCAGCTCGGTGATTGTGTGCAATGGTTATAAAGACAGGGAATATATTCGCCTAGCTTTGATTGGTGAGAAACTAGGGCACAAAGTCTTCATCGTTTTAGAAAAATTGTCTGAACTGGATCTCGTGTTGAAAGAAGCCAAAAGCTTGGGCGTGAAACCACGATTAGGTTTACGCATTCGCTTAGCATCTCAAGGTGCGGGTAAATGGCAAGCTAGCGGCGGTGAAAAATCAAAATTTGGTTTATCAGCTTCACAAGTGCTGACTGTGATTGATCGCTTAAAAACAGAAGATCAACTCGAAGCGCTGCAGTTAGTTCACTTCCATCTAGGTTCACAAATGGCCAACATTCGTGATGTGCGTAATGGTGTGAATGAAGCGGCCCGTTTTTACTGTGAACTACGCGATATTGGCGCGAAGATCGACTTCTTCGATGTCGGTGGTGGCTTAGCGGTCGATTATGATGGTACTCGCAGCCAGTCATCTAACTCGATGAACTATGGGTTAGTGGAGTATGCGCGCAATATTGTCAGCACCGTCGGTGATGTTTGTCAGTTATATAACCAACCGATGCCAGTGATTATTTCAGAGTCGGGACGTTCTATTACTGCGCATCATGCCGTGTTGATCACCAATGTTATTGGTACAGAAGCTTACTATCCAGAAGAAATCCCTGTGATTGAACACGATTCCCCAGTGTTACTACAAAACATGTGGCGTAACTGGGAAAATTTACGTGAAGGTTCTGATGCTCGTGCGTTGATTGAAATTTATAACGATACACAAAGTGATCTATCTGAAGCGCATAGTCAATTCTCAACTGGTGTGATTAACCTTCAACATCGCGCTTGGGCAGAGCAGTTATCACTGCGTATTTATCACGAATTGACATTGCAGATGAGCACCAAAAATCGCTTCCATCGCCCAATTTTGGACGAACTGAATGAGCGTTTAGCCGACAAGTTTTTTGTGAACTTCTCACTATTCCAGTCGTTACCAGATGCTTGGGGAATTGATCAAGTGTTCCCTGTACTACCATTGTCTGGCTTAGAAAATGTAGAAGATCGCCGGGCGGTGATGTTGGACATTACCTGTGACTCAGATGGCGCTATTGAACAGTATGTAGAAGGACAAGGTATTGAAACGACATTGCCAGTTCCTGCCTGGAATGCAGACCAGCCGTATTTAATGGGGTTCTTCTTAGTGGGTGCTTATCAAGAAATATTGGGTGATATGCACAATTTATTTGGTGATACTCACAGCGTTGTGGTCAATATGACGGATAATGGAGAAGCAGAGATACTGTCCATTAACGAAGGCGATAGCGTTGAAGACATGATGCGTTATGTACACATCGATGTTGATAAGATCCGTACCAATTATCGTGAGTTAGTTAGCCAACGTGTTGCCGCTGATGAACAAGAAAAAGTATTGCTAGAGCTAGAGCAAGGCTTGAGCGGTTACACTTATTTAGAGGATTTTTAAATGAATGATTTGTTTACAAAAACTGATTATTCGCTGTATTCCAATGCGATGACTTTTGTTCGCCGTCCATATGTAAAGAACCCAGTTAGCGCAGATGCTGATGTTGTGGTTTTAGGTGTGCCATTGGATATGGCGACGTCGGGACGTCCTGGTGCTCGTATGGGGCCTGATGCGATACGCCGTGCATCGGTTAACTTAGCGTGGGAAGGTAAAAAATTCCCGTGGGATTTTAACCTTTTCAATGACACTAAAGTGATTGATGCGGGTGATTTGGTGTTTGATTGTGGTGATGCAGAAGATTTCACGTATCGATTAGAAGCGGCAACTGGCGAAATTTTGAAAAGCGGTAAAACCATGCTAGCACTAGGTGGCGATCACTTTATCACTCTGCCGATCTTGCGAGCTTATGCAAAATATCATGGTGAAATGGCGTTGATCCATTTTGATGCTCACACCGATACCTATGCCAATGGTAGCGCTTATGATCATGGCACTATGTTTTATCATGCTCCGAAGGAAGGGTTGATCTCGGCCAAGCATTCGATTCAGATCGGTATTCGTACGGAATACAAACAAGAAGGCCACGGCTTTAATGTGATTAATGCGATGCAAGCGAATGATCTCTCCGTCGATGAGATAGTCGCTCAGATTCGCGCAATAATTGGTGACAAACCGGTTTACCTGACGTTTGATATCGATTGTCTTGATCCTGCCTTTGCACCTGGGACCGGAACTCCGGTTTGTGGCGGCTTAAACTCAGACAAAGTCCTCAAAATTATCCGTGGATTAGCAGGGATAAATCTTGTCGGTATGGATGTTGTAGAAGTTTCCCCACCTTATGACCAAAGCGAAGTGACAGCTCTGGCTGGCGCGACTATCGCTTTAGAACTGCTTTACGTTTGGGCTACTTCAAAAGCAAAAGCCTAAATATAAGGTTATATATGATTAGGCGTGTAGTCTTTTTCTTCACTGCGCGCCGTTCTTTTATTCAAAACTTATAAATAAAACTTCT
Organism: Vibrio aestuarianus; assembly: GCF_012395185.1. Lineage (GTDB taxonomy): Bacteria > Pseudomonadota > Gammaproteobacteria > Enterobacterales > Vibrionaceae > Vibrio > Vibrio aestuarianus. Next base: position 47,949 of record NZ_JAAZTU010000012.1, on the reverse strand, counting down.
TTTATAAATCATAGTGTTGTTCTTAACTGTCAACGCGTATGAACATCATCAGATAATAAATCATTGTGACACCACTTGCATAATTACTTTTCTTGTACCAACTTAATCAGGTTGGCTAGGTGTCTCTATGGTCTTTCATTCATATTAATAATATGACCAAGTTTCACCTTATTTTTATACACTGTAGCACGGTGAGGGTGAATCATGGCTTTAGGTTTTAAAACTAGAATATACGTGAGTGTTGCGATTTTGATTGCAACATCCTTAATTATTTTGGGTTCGATTAATATGTTGTCGCTGAGAGATAAAATGATCACCTCTCTCACCACTGAAACTCAGAACAAGCTCAATTATCATGTCTCTGAATTAGAGTCTTGGGTGAAAAATCGTTACCAAGCGGTCATGCAAGGGTCTAAGCACTTCAGCACGGATTTATCCGATCAAGAAAATGTAAAGTTGGTTCGCCTGTTGGCGGAAAGTGCACAGATTTCTAATGTGGTTATGGCCTATGACGATGGACGCTCATACATGTCGTTCGGTAGCGATGATGGTGTGTGGACTGGTAAGCAAGACTTCAAATCCCGCAGTTGGTATCAGCAAGCAAAAACGTCTCAGTCTGCATTCTTAACCGACATTTATGAAGATCAAGTCACCGGTAGTCGTGTAGTCAGTGCTGTGACGCCTGTTTACGCCCAAAGTCGCTTTATCGGTGTACTGCTAGGTGATATTCAACTTGGTGAGGTCATCGAGCAAGTGAGTAACATACGGTTTGCTGGTGGCGCTGCCACCTTAACTGATAAACATGCGGTATTTTTCGCTAGTGATGACCCAAGTGATATTGGACGTACACCATCCCAAGTCAGTTCTAACTTCAGCGAAATGGAGAGCCTGTTTAGTAAACAGGACTCAGGAAACTTGTCATTCCCTTATCTTGGTATTGAGTTTGATGGTTATTTCAAGCGCGTAAACTTAACGGACAATATGTATTGGACAATGATGGTGTTCGTCGATAAAAACACCGCTTTATCCGAAGTTTATGAGGCGCAAAAGAGTGCTATCTACACCAGTATTATGTTGTTGGTTGTGAGCGTTGCTGCCATCTTTTTTATCCTGAATCAGATCTATAAACCTTTGCTACGTTTGAAAAAAGCAGTACTCGCTCTTTCACAAGGTTCTGGGGATTTAACTCGACGTCTGGATGTGCATGGTGAAGATGATTTGGCTCAGATCAGCCAAGGGTTTAACTTGTTCTCTGAAAACTTACAAAAAATGATGCTGCAAATCGCCGATGCCAGTCGCAATATTTCCTCCAATATTGAACAGTTAGGACAAACCGCTAAAGAAAATGAGCATATGCTGCTTTCGCATTCTTCTGAGACAGAGCAGGTTGTGACTGCTATTACCGAAATGAGCGAGAGCGCCAGGACGGTGGCTGAAAGTGTCACTCAATCGACTAACATCACTGACTCTGCTAGCAAAGAAGCGAAACAGTCGATCATTATTGTCAACAATGCTGTTGATACGGTTAGCTCGTTGGTCAGTGATGTAGATCAAATGTCTGAACGTATTGCGAATATGAATAAAGACGCGATTAAGATCAGTGAAGTACTGACGGTCATTGGTGCTATTTCCGAGCAAACAAACTTGCTGGCCTTGAATGCTGCGATAGAGGCTGCGCGCGCAGGTGAACAGGGAAGGGGCTTTGCGGTGGTGGCCGATGAGGTGCGAGCTTTGGCGGCGAGGACGCAAAATAGCACGACAGAGATCTCGGACATGTTAGCCAAGCTACTTGAAGGCACGGACAGTGTGGTTGCTGCTATGAACAAAACCAAAATGCAGTGCCAAACTACCGCCGACAAAACATCTGAAGTTTCAGGCAGTCTGAACATGATGGGTAACTCAGTAACTGAAATCGATGATTTAAGTACTCAAATTGCAGCGGCAACCGAACAGCAGAGTACGGTTGCAGAAGAACTGAGTCGAAATATGCTCGCTATCAGAGATATCGTTGAATCATTGGTGGTGAGTGGTCGACAAACGGTCAGTGCTACAGAATCGTTATCTTCATCCAATCATGAACTTGATCGTTTAGTTGCTAATTTCAAACTGAAGTAGGGCAAGCGTGGCGATTCGTGCTTATCACGAATAACTCTGGAGAAATGCGATGAAAACGGCGTCCAAGCATTTATTGTTAAAAAAACAAGCAATAGATCGTATTGGGTTAGATGAAAAAGCGAATCAAGTGACATCTACCTTTAATCTGAAATTTGAAAAAATGCGGGCGCAGTTTTTTGCCAGAGATCCTAAATTATGGCCGCTGTATCGAATTCACGATATTGCTGACTGGCTCGACGGGCGCCGCTTAAATCATCGCCCAGCAGCGATTTCGTCTTCTCTACAACAACAGTTACTAAACATAAATCATATTCCTAATGATTCGCGTGATGTCATGCACCCGTTCGATAGTCTGGCACTTTATGCAGCCAAACATTCGAAAAATTGGGATGATCCGCGTTCGGTTGAGAATGTGATTTCAACCCCTTGTGACCCTGCGATTCACGGTGCACTACTTGCGACCATTGCCAATCCTAACTTAGTGTATAGCGAGTATGCAGGCGATGCCGCAGAGCTTGAGAAATTGGTGGTTAGACAAATTGCTAACTTAGTTGGTTACAACGTTGAGCAATCCAGTGGTTTGTTTACTCAAGGGGGAACATTTTGCAACTTGTATGGCTATTTATTGGGGATCCGTAAAGCGTTGTGTCATTCGGCGATGCATGGGCTGGCTGAAGAAGAGTACCGTATCTTTAATTCTGAAGCGGGTCATTATTCCAACATGACTAACTTATCCTTACTTGGTCTAGATATTAAAGGAAAAGTGATACGAATTAAGGTCAATGATAATAATCAAATGGATATTACAGAGCTAGAGCAGCAGTTGACCTGGTGTTTTAAGCACAATATTCCAGTTCCTGCCATTATGCTCACCTTTGGCACTACAGATACTTTCGCTATTGATGATATTGAACGGGTATACAATATTAGAGAGAAGTTGTGTAAAGAATATTCGGTTGCTACGAAACCCCATTTGCATGTTGATGCGGCGGTAGGTTGGAGCTTGTTATTTTTCAAAAATTACGATGTCGAACGCAATCCATTGGCGATAAATGCAGCGACACTAAACGGGATCGTCTCGCTACTGCCATATATTAATAGCCTAAAATTAGCGGATTCATTTACCGTTGATTTTCAAAAATGGGGGTATGTGCCCTATACCTCGAGTTTACTGATGGTGAAAAATAAGCAAGATCTTGCGGCGTTAAAAACCGATCCAAGCTATTACTCATATTTTGAACATACACAAAGGGAAGAGACACACTTGCAGTCGACGATTGAATGTTCACGTAGTGCAGTTGGCGTTTTTTCTGCGTATTCTGCCCTGCAATATTTAGGCGTTGAAGGCTATCAAACTGCTATTGCGAATACCTTGCAAAATGCCAATTTTTTACGCTGCCAACTTGTAAAATTGCCTCATTGTTGGGTAGCAGCACTGGCAAATCAGGGCCCAAGCGTGGTGTTCCGTCTTTATGAGCCGCAAAAAGTAACTTGCCCAGAAAAGATGTTTGAACAGGAAATGGCATCTGGTGGCAAAAATGGAACGATTGATTCAATGATTGAAAATACGCTATATCACCGACAACAATTTTTACAGCGTAAAGGTATGCACTTAAACACCAACTGGGTTGGCTCTATTGCGCGCACTCGCTATGACTTGCAAGGCCATTGTTTACATATCCCTGGAGAAAAAGCGGTATTGATGAATCCTAATACAACTCGTGCGCGCATTGAACGTTTCGTTCGCAGTCTGGATCCAGATTAGGTTTGACTAGGCGTGCAGCCCCCACGGTTTGCAAAACCTATAAAAAGAGAGATATGCATTCCAAATGGTTAGAACCTTATATTGCAATCGGTGATTATTACGTTGGTCTGACATTATGCTGGTCCGTTTTTGCCATTTTCAGCAGGGTCAGAATAGCGATAGAAGAGGTAAATGGTGGAGTTTAACCAAGAAGATAGAAACGCGTTGTACGATGCCTGGATGTCGCAAAAAGCGAAAATGCACTTAACACAAATGGAAGTTTCGAAAAGGTTAGGTATTAGCCAAGTTGAGCTTTCTAATTTATTACGTGGTAATGCACCGTTATCGATGAGCTTTATTAATCAGTTTTGTCAGCATTTGCATATTGAGCCACGAAATGTGTTGCCATCGCTGAAGTTGAATTCAAACATCGGTGAAAGGACGATTAGTTTACAAAATCGAGTCAGTGTCGATGGTGAAATTCAACGTGTTTATATCGAGGGAAACCAAGTTATTATCGATTATGTACATCACATCCACTAGATAAATCATCAGCGTGTGGCTTATCTAGTGGATCACAACCAGTGCTGCTATTGGGCATTTAAATCGGCGTAACGATACAGTAGGTCGGTGAGTATTTTAGACCAAGCAAAGGCATCCGTTGGACGTTGGCGAAGAATATTTTCAACTTCAGCACAGTGAACCGATAGGGTAATACTTTTTTCGAGGCAGAATGATAACGCATAGAAATGCCACAGCACGAGCCGGATCATTCTTTCACTATTTTGATTGGCATTATCTGAATCAGAAAAGAGCGCAGGTATTTCACTTAACGCGATGGCGTGCATACGGAGCATGGCGTCAAATTGAGCAGCTTGCAAACGTGCTTCATCTTCCACTTCTTCTTGCTCAAAAGTAAATAGCTCATTCATCATCGTTTCAGGAACCAGGCGATGAAGCATGCGAAGGCTAAATTCTTCCAGTTCTTCGCGTGGCATGGTGTTTAAACATTCGTAAGCGTAGTCGCGCTGCATGGTTGGATCTCTTTAAATGGTGTGCACATTGAATAGGGCGCACATTGTAACTGGTTTTTATCTTAGTACCAGAACCGCTGTTATTGGATCTTTATCACCAGCTTAGAATCCTCACCAAGCTTAGCGTATGTGAAATGGTTAACTGGCAACTTTATTTTTCACTGCACAATTCAATGAAATAGTTAAGTATGATGCGCCAATTAAGAGATTTATTGCATAGACGATAGCATCTCTAAACGTTAAATAGTTGCTCTTCTGTTTAGCTGTTATTGTGAACCAAAATTAAAGGAATAAGAATGAAAAAACATTGTTTAGTCGCGTCGATGGTGGTGTGTTTTGCAGGTATGGCACAAGCATCGGATTGGGGGTATGAGGGAGAGCATGGGCCAGAACATTGGGGACACGTTTCGAAAACTTGTGAAGTGGGCAAAAATCAAAGTCCGATTGATGTTACTCGTGCGCTTGAGGCTGATTTAAAACCTTTGGATATTCACTATTCGGGGAAAGTGACCACATTAACCAACAATGGTCACACTTTACAGGCTTCGGTTTCAGGTGATAACCATATGGTTCTTGATGGCGTCGATTTTGAACTAAAGCAATTTCATTTCCATACACCATCGGAAAACCTTATTAAGGGAAAACAATATCCGTTGGAAGCGCACTTCGTCCATGCCGACAATGCAGGGAACCTAGCGGTTCTCGCTGTGATGTTTGAAGTAGGCCAACAAAATGAACAGCTTGCCAAATTAGCTTCAAACCTGCCAACAAGCGGCAAGAGTGTAACGTTAACAGATGAGTTCGATGTTAACTTGTTACTTCCGAAATTGAATAAATACTATCGTTTTAATGGCTCGTTAACGACGCCACCGTGCAGCGAAGGTGTACGCTGGTTGGTGTTAAAACATGCTCAAACATTGTCTCAGCAGCAAGAAAATGTATTGAACTCGATGATGGGCAATAATAACCGTCCTGTGCAAGCGCATAATGCTCGTGTCGTGTTGAAAAACGATTAGTCGATCATGTAAATAAGCGAGGTCATTGATGACCTCGCTTTTAGACTGAATTTGTGCTCAGAGCGCCTAAAGTATAACGACTTGCACTGGCAAGAGAGAGCGGTTTGGAGAACCAATAACCTTGCAGGTAAGTTGCTCCCATCTCTTTGAATTTTTGGTGCATATCAGCGGTTTCAATGCCTTCAATGACAATGTCGACATTGTTTGAACGGCATAATTGGATCAGAAACTCAAGGTATTGCTCTGATGCGTGGTTGGTTTGCGTTTTCCAGGCAATAGTCTTATCAATTTTTATTTGATTCAGTGGTAGATCGAAAAAGCTGTTGAGAGAACTAAAACCAGCGCCAAAATCATCCAAAGAGAGCAAGAAGCCCATTTCACTGAGTGAATGAAGCTGATTCAACGCATTCTTATCCCCATCTAAGATCACGGTTTCCGTCAGCTCTAACATAATGGAAGAGGGAGGTACATCGGCAGTCTTTGCCATAATTAAAATGTTATTCGGGAAGTTACTGTTGAGTAACTGCAGAACAGAAACATTGATATTCACGCGAATATCGACGCCGTTTTGCTTGTTATAACGACCAATAAACTCACAGGCTTTTTCAAACACAAAATAGCCTAAATCAACGATTAATCCTTTCTTTTCTGCCACTGGGATAAATTCATCAGGAAAGATCTCGCCAAATTCGGATGAACGCCAACGCACTAGCGCCTCAAAGCTTGAAACCTTGCCTGATTGTGCGTTGATAATGGGTTGAAACTTGACGGAAAGAGAGCGTTGATTCAGTGCTTCTTTTAACCCGCGTTCAATGAAGAAGAAGCGATCGACACTTTTTTGGATCCGCCCACTGTAAATCTCAATTCGTGAGTTATTTTTAGCACTAGCAAACTGACAGGTTCTGGATGCGATGTTAATTAGCTCTTCTGCCTGGTAGGTACTGTCTAGACTAGGTAACACACCAATACTGATATCATTACCATAAAGATGCCCATGTTCAGTCGCTGATTTCGAATAATGCTTCATGATCTGCGAGCAAATATGTTTTAGCTCATCGTATTGATGATTACCTTTAAGCAAAATAGCGAAATCATCAGAACGGATACGGTAAAAGTCAGCCAATTCATCCGGTAATTCATGCAAAGCGCTGACGACATGGTTGAGTAGATCTTTAACAATATCTGTACCGTACTGGTTTAAATAGGACTTGATGTCGTCGAGCTGAATGTAGATTAAGGCATAAGATTCAGCATTTTTATTGGTGATCTCATCGATATCAAGTAGTAACTTACTACGGTTGTATAGCCCTGATGCACTGTCGAAAAAAGCCGCCTGATGAATATAGTCTTCCATCAGTTTTTGGTCGGAGATATCTTTATGGCTACCAATCATAAAATGTTCACCGTCAATGGTTTTGGTGACAGCATTTCCTTCTAGCCATATATATTGACCATTGGTTTTCTTTACTCGGTATTGAACGGTGGCTCTTGACTCTTCAGTAATGATATGTTCATCGACTCGGTGTTGCAGAAGTTTTTTGTCCATAGGATGAACAAGACTAAGCCAATCAGAAAACGTCAGCGTGTCACTTTCAATACCAAATTGATGATAAAAATCAGGGTTATAGAGCATCATTGTGTCATCGTTGCCCATATAAAATAGACCTTCGTTAAAAAAATCGAAGATATGGACTAAACGTTGATTTAAAACATCATTGTCGTAGTCGGTAATTAAAAGCTCGTCCTGTGGTAACGACATAGATAAAACACCCTAGCCTAAGCAGAAATGGGGAAAGCTTATGAGTTACGCATTTGGCAACGTATAGATTCTAATACTTAACTCAATATGAATACTATAGCGTGTGTAACAAGATGTCTCAATCTGAAACTGTGTATAAAAAAGAGAGATAATATAGAGGGTTAGCAAATTTGTTTTGGTGGGGAAATGTTCTTAGAAGGCAAAGCATAAGAGAAGCGGCTGATTCACCGCTTCTACAAAGTGATAGTGTTAACGGTCCCAGTAAGCCTCTTCTAGACTATCTTCACGTTCTGGCAGGGCTCGCGATAAACGTGGAGAATGCTGGGTTAGTACTTCATAGCTCACACGGTTTGCGTACTTACAGATCTGTGAAAGAGAAGAGTAGGTTAAGTAAGGCTTATCATGTTTGGCTGAGTTAGGCACATTACGCTGGTGGTAGCTATTAGACGCCATATCATGCAGTAATGCAGATAACGCACCATCACCCGCACCATTGGTGTTCTTGATCTCTAATGGTCCACCCAAATAAGGGCCGATATGCGAATAGACCTTAACGGGTTTATCGCAATCTTGTTTCCTCATTGCGCGGCTAAATTCATATTTATTGAATTCTGCAATATTGCCTGGCAGCAGTGGTAACTCGGTTTCACGCTTTGACTCTTCGTCGGTGTAACTGGCCATGTAAAGACCTACTGGCCCGGCCGTACAGAGGATAAGGTCAACCCATTCGAGTGCTTTATCGGCGGCGAGTAAGGGATCTTTCTCGCCAGTTAACGCTTCACCTTCTTCTTCATTCATCGCCACTACAGTAATATTTTCTTTAATGTAGTCTTGCCACCACTTAGCATTGCCTTCGATCACATACTTAGTGCCCAAGGTGAGCACGACAGGAATGTTTTTTTCTTTAGCGAACTCGATAGCACGTTTCACTGCTAGAGGCATTGGATCTTCTGGTTTTCCGCGCATCAAATATGAAGAAACCACTAAAGCCGACGCTTTTTCAAACACCTCTTTAGGGATACTGTCTGGGCGAAGTTTATTCATGTGCCCTTCGTTAATGGCGAAAGTTCGTTCTCCATCATCCGAAATTAAGGTGTAGCAACGTCCGATAGGGCCATCAACCGTTTGAAGGTGGTTAAGGTTCATTCGTGAAGAAGTTCTGCACAAATAACGGTAACTGTATGACCCCACTTCAATATTTTTCGACATAACGCCTAACAATACAGATTTACTGTCGGCGAGGACCGAATAATTGTGCAGAGTATTACCAATAGTATCTCCCGGATACTGATGGGTAATTAAACCTCGTTCCACTAACTCTTCATAAAGTGCATCGGCTTTGCTTTCTTCTAATACCAAAGAGTGCCCTTTACTCAATTGATATTTTTCTAAGAATTCGTTGTCCACGCGAGCTTCAATATCAACAATAGTCTGCCCAACACCGACTATCGTCGGACGATGTAGCTTCGGAGTTTGTTTAATTTGATTGACCAAAGGGTCACGAGCATGGGTAGGAAAGTAATGCTTAGATTTACGCTGTCCAGGAAATTTCATGTTGAAAAATGGAATTGAAAATTTTCCGTATGTTATCACAAAAATGAAATATTACTTTCATTTTATTGCACACATAGGCGACCAAATCCTTGGTCACCTATGTGTGTTGATTTGCTTAACCTCGATTCGGGTTAAGAGATGAATAAACGCTACCCAAACTTTGCTTACTGAGCCGTTTCAGGTTGAGCGATATAAGCTTGAGTACCCCATAACGGCACCGTGGAAAGGCTATGCTTAAAGCTGCCGTCAGTTTCTTTGGTTGTGTAGGAAAGGTAAAGAAGCGTCTGATTTTCTGGATCATAAATTCTTCTTACTTTCATCGTCTTAAAGAAAATGCTTTTTGACTGTTTAAATACCACTTCACCAGATTTACTCTTATCAATTTTTGCGATCATCTCGGGTGTGATTTCACCCGTTTGACGACATGAAATTGAGCTGTCACTTGGATCCGAAAGGCTTAAATCTGCTTCGATAGAGGCAATATGACAAGTAACACCGGTGACAACGTCATCTTTTAACTGACCGATTTTTATGTCTTTTAAAGTGAACCAGCCCAAGCCTACGTCACCCACTTCGTTATCTGAACAGCCCACAAGCAAGCTTGATAGGCCGATAGCTAACAGTAACTTTTTCATTTTACTTCCTTAGTTTTTATAGCGATTCACTCACCAAAAATAAATTTGAAATCGCATGGTCAAAAAAAGTTCGACCACGTGTATGAGTTAGCCTAATTATGGTCGTAATGTTAATACGTTATCGATGTCTTGTGCACAATGTCGCTCTGGTACTCGTTCCCATTCTTCACCTTGTGAGCGATTGATCAAGCGACCACGTTGCACTCCAGTTCTTGCTGCAAGCATTTTTGCCCAACGCATCACATGCGTATAAGTTTCAACTTGCAAGAACTCAGCGGCATCGTACAGATTGCCGAGTACCAAATTACCGTACCATGGCCATATAGCCATATCAGCTATCGTGTACTCTTCACCGGCTATATAGGTATGCTTTGCTAATTGTTTATCCAAAACATCGAGTTGTCGTTTGACTTCCATTGCGAAGCGATTGATTGGATATTCCATTTTTTCATCGGCATAAGCGTAAAAATGCCCAAAACCACCACCTAGAAATGGAGCTGAACCTTGTGCCCAAAAAAGCCAATTAAAGGTTTGAGTTCTAGCACTGCCAGCCTTAGGTAAAAACTGACCAAATTTCTCTGCTAAATGTACTAAAATTGATGCGGATTCAAAGACATTAATCTCTTCCTCAGCCGATTTATCAACTAGAGCCGGAATTTTTGAGTTTGGGTTGACAGCAACAAACCCAGACGAAAATTGATCGCCTTCGCCAATGTTAATCAAATAAGCGTCATACTCAGCTTCTTTGATACCTAAAGCTAACAGTTCTTCCAAAAGAATCGTCACCTTTTGTCCGTTAGGTGTTCCGAGGGAATAAAGCTGTAAAGAGTGTGCTCCTACAGGCAAGGCTTTGTCATGGGTTGAACCTGAAACAGGGCGGTTAATGTTAGCCCACTTATTACCGCCAGTTGTATCATGAACCCAGATTTTCGGTGGTGTGTATTTATTGCTCATCATCTTTCCCTATTTATGATTAACCTACAAATGTGCTTTTGTTACCGGCTTTCAAAACAAATAACACTGGCACTATTGGTTTTGAATCATCCGCAATGTGGATCAAAATTTATTGCTGTTAAGAGTAGAGCATGCCTTATTTGAGGTCCAAAAGTATATATTGCTGCTGCGAATTATTGAATGCCTACAATTTCATACCCTTTATTTTTTTCCTAATTGAAGCTGCGGTGATACTGGTTGTTGCAATGACAAGGTTTATCCCCATAAGCATAGACAGGCTAGTGATAGGGGCAAACGAACGCAGCCAACACCGCTACATCTTCAAGTAGGAAGAGGATATTTAATTGCAGTACTGTTAGGAATTACTTGTCGCACAAGGGGTTGGTTAGTATCCTGCCTGCAATAATGAAAAGAAGAAGATCATCATGACAAATAACCTACCTAATGTGGCGGCAATTAAAAATCAGTGGCTATTTTCCCAAGTTGATGTGGAGTTTCCGACTCAAGAAAGCCTTCAGGGGCGGAGTTTGTATCAAGAAGCGCTCGTTGGACGAAGTTACCGCTTGCTAGAAGCGTCAGAGAAAGCTCTAGATGAAAGCTTGCTTGATGATGTGTACTTGGTTGATTTTCATCGTCAGACAATTTGGTTTGCAGTTTTACAAGCTAGCCTATGGGCTAATGAGGAAGACAAAGCCAATATTATCGAATTTTTTACTCAGATCATTTATGCACAGCCGTGTGAGTTGTATTTAGGCTTTCACCAAGGTGAGCCGGTGGCGGCGGGCTTAGTTACCCATAGTGACGATGAAATTTTGGTTTCCGATCTTGTGATGTTGGATAAACATGCATTTGGTAATTCGGTAAATTTTGCAGCTTTATTACTTAAAAAATGGTCCACCGATCACGAATTTAGTAATAATGTATATATAGAACAATAGGTTATCGTGATGGCTAGGTATGATGTTTGCAAACATCATCCGTGGCTTATTGAAGAGAAAAATACATGAATAAAACACGCTGGCAACATTGGCTAAAGTGGATTTCCGTTGCTTTCTATGCGTTATTTTTTTCATTTTCGGCTCAATCAAATCCTTGGCAACTAAAATATGTGTTAGTGCTGCATTCTTATGAGGCTTCTTATCAATGGACTCATGAGTTGCAGAAGGTGATTGACAATACGATTGCTGGCAGTGACACACCGATCAAGCTGTCGATTGAATATCTCGATACCAAAAGAGTTTACGGTCCAGAATACCTTGCACAGGTCAAAAACTATTTCGATGTTAAATATCGAGATTATCCTTTCGATGCCGTTATCGTGACTGATGACAACGCGTTAGTGATTGCCAAACATCTTACTAACATTATCCATCCGGATACCCCTGTAGTTGCTGCTGGGATCAATAATCCAAATGCGACCTTGGATGAGCTGACGAAGAACAACGTTATTATCTACGAAAAAGACGATGTATTGGGCAATCTGAAGTTAATTCGCTCACTAAGGCCGAACTTGCAAAAGGTTTATTATCTTTCTGATCAAAGCAATACCTCACAACTGGTAAGAAGTAACCTTGATTCTGCTCTGACGACAGGTGTGCTAAACGGCATTGAGCTTATTGAGATAAACGATCTTTCTCTTGCCGATACCGAGCATTTTCTTGCCTCCGTTTCAGCGGATGATGCGGTGTTGCTTTCTCATTTTAATACTGAACTTAAGCAAGGTATTTTGCACACTTATCAAGAGATTTCATATCGACTCAGCAAGGTAAGTGCTGCGCCCATTTTTGTCATGTGGGAGTTTTATATCCGTGACGATATATTGGGAGGCTATGTCAGTCGTTCTGAGAAGCTTGGACTGGCGGTTTTAAGCGAGCTTGATCGCTTTATCCCTTTAGCGCTGGATAATGAAATTGAAATAAGCGACGTGATAACGCCGGTTTTTAATTATCACGCATTAAAGAAACATCATATTGACGTGAATGATTTGCCAAAAAATGCCGTGGTTATCAACCGTCCCCTTTCGTATTTGGAGCAAAATTGGCAAGTTCTAGTCACCGCTAGCGGTATTATTCTTGGTTTGTTGATCGTTATTATTATGCAAAGTGTGACGTTGAAACAAAAACGAGAATTAGCTCGTAAGAATCGTAAGATTGTCGCATTGCAATCACGAACTCTAACCGTTCAGAGAGAGATGATTCATTTGCTAGGCGAGGCGATAGAGACGCGCTCTGGTGAAACGGGTAACCATGTAAAAAGGGTGGCCAAATTGTCAGCCTTACTGGCTAAATTATGTGGCTTGACTCACCGCGAGGTTGAGATGATCGAAATCATCAGCCCGATGCATGATGTCGGTAAAATTGCGATTCCAGAGGCAATATTAGATAAGCCGGGGAACTTAAACCCTGAAGAGTGGCGGGTGATGCAAAGCCATACTACTGTAGGATTCAACATTTTGAATACTAGCGATGGTGACATCACTAAATTGGCCGCGATTATTGCCCATGAGCATCATGAACGTTGGGATGGCGACGGTTATCCGAATCAGAAAAAAGGCGAAGAGATTCACCTGTTTGCTCGTATAACGGCGATTGCTGATGTGTTTGATGCATTGCTCAGTGAACGTTGCTATAAAGAAGCTTGGTCGTTGGATAAAGTAGTGAGTTTGTTCAAGCGTGAATGTGGCTTCCAGTTCGATCCCGCTCTCGTGGAGCTTCTGCTTGATCATCTGGATGATTTTGTTGAAATACGTAATCTTTATCCCGATACCCCGGCGAATCATTTATCAATCTCGCTTCATTGTAAAAATATCATTTAATGTAAAAAGAGTGACGGGTGTGGAAGTTATGCGCATCCGTTCTTACCTTCGCTCCATTCTGTTAACTCAATCATTCCAAGTAATGCTCCAAATATTAAGATTAAGGCTGATAAAAGGAAGCGTTTATGACTGAGAAAAAAATTAATTGCATTATTTTTGACTGTGAAGGTACTTTGGTTGACAGTGAGCGTTTATGCTGTGAAGCCTTGGTTGAGGTATTCAATCAATTTGGCGCTGAGCTTTCTTTTGATCAAATCCGTAATCATTTTGAAGGTGGTAAGATAGCCGATATCTTAGTTCAAACGCGAACGTACGCCAAAATTGATGCCGATATTGATCTGCTCGAAAAGCGATACCGGGTTGAGCTCGACCGCTTATTTCAGCAGCGTCTATTACCTATGGAGGGTGCGCTGGAATTACTTAACTATCTAGATCAACAAGGTATTGAGTACTGCGTCGCATCTAATGCCCCTAAAGAAAAAATGGTTCTTATTTTAGAGCGTTGCGGTTTGAATACCTTCTTCGAAGGTCGTATTTTTTCTGCTTTTGAAGCGAACAGTTGGAAACCAGAACCAGACTTAATTCGTTATTGTGCGATGAGTATGGGGTTTCTAGTAGAAGAGTGTATTTATGTCGATGATTCTGAAAAAGGAGTCGAGGCGGGAGTCAACGCTGAGGTGCCAACTTTTCAGCTAGCCCCTCTAAATCCGAATGCTCGCTCTAAAGATTCGAATGTGGTGGTCATTAATTCATTACTGGATATTAAGATCTGGCTTAGTGAACGTTGTGGGCAGAAGAATGAATATGCTTATAACTGATAGAGACCGCGTGAGTCGCTATCATTTTTCGAACACTTTGTAGGTTATCAGTTCGAAAGCCACACTGACCACAAATGAATTTTTCCTGGTTGTCGGAAATCAAGTACTCATCATGCTGGCAAAGTGGGCAGCAGTCGATCTCTTCTTGTTTTAGATTTATATGTTTCATATTGATATCTCGGCAGCAAAAGGAGAAAGAAGTTCTCCATATCTATAGAATAAACACTAATTGCTACACGCTGTTGGGAAACTTTATCTTAGTTTCTAAATTTAGACGCATTTCATACTTCATAGAAAAAAATGTCGAGGATTGTCTTGCTATTTAGTAGCCAGCGGATTCGGTTGTCCAAAATTCACTCACCGACATGACTAAGTTGCAAAGCTCTTTGTTGATAGAAGGTGTGAGAAACGGACTCCAGTTCAAAAAGAAAACACAAGATGGAGCAAGAAACTCGACAAAAAGTGCATCATAGATTTGAATGACAATAGAATCTTTATGCGAACTACGATGCTATGTCTCAAAGCCAAGAACTTACTGCTACGTTTCAATCCTATATGGAAAACCCTCTGCTTTGGCCGATGCTTGAAGTGTTGCGCAAGCAACCTTCAGGTTGGAAGGTACACACTTTAGCCGCGAATTTAAGTGAACTTGGCTTTATGCCTGTGTTAGATGATTCCCCCGAGAAAGATCTCTTCAAGCGTAACTTTTTAATTATGAATGCCTTGTATCAGTTGCAAGAGACATTGTATCCGGAAAAATGGCTACAAGTTGAAGCGATGAATATTATGTTAATGCCAGCGCAAAGGGCTATTCATTGTGAAATCGATTTGGACGATCCGCTACGTGAATACTATACACAATGGCATAACTACGAGGCGAATGAAGGAGAAGTTCGGCGATTGTTAAATGAGTTCTGGACCCGTTACCGTAAAGCGGTCGGTGGAACCAATGACCTAAATATGAATCGAATGAATGCCTTGAAGCTATTCAAATTGCCAGCCGAGGCGACGCAACTGGACATTCGCAGAACATGGCGAAAACTGGCGCTGAAGTGGCATCCCGATCGAGACAATGGTAACGCCGAAACCTTCAGAGTGCTATGCGAAGCATGGAACGTATTACGACACGATTAAATTTGGTTAACTAATTGAATTTAATATAAAAAAAGAAGCGTTGTTCGCTTCTTTTTTATATTCGCGTTGTATTTAATACCAGTATTAGTAAATACCGGGTTATCCGTTGGTGGGTTATTGTTTGCTAACTAGCAACCACTCGTTTAAGCATCGCTGACTTTGAATTGAGACTTACGCATGCGGTTTAATGCAGCCATAACGTCTAGTATGCGCGGTTTGGCTAAGTCACCATGGTTTGGCATGTTTTGATACCAAGTTTCTGTGAGTAGGGCGTTCATCTCTTCTGCTGGCTTATTTGACCAACCGGGAGCTTGAGCAAATTGAAACCATGTCCAACCAATTGCGTTCACTTCCGATGCCGATTCTAACTGCTCTAACGCAGTCAAATCAGCGAATTCTTTTCCAAAGCGAAGCGAATCGACGCCTTTGGCTGAGACTCGGAATTTCCCATCGACTAATAACTTTTGTAATGCCGTTCGGTTTATTGAGCGAGGTGCGAAGATTGCTAATGGGGTTTCACATTCATTTTGACGTTCTGTAGGATGTTGTTTTATAACCTGCTTAGCTTTTTCCGTGACATCAACAGCGTGATAGTCATGCATTTGGATAACAGTATCGGCTACGTCAAGATAGTCACCCGAGCCACCCATAACAATCAGTGTTGAAATATCGAGATCGTCTCTAAGTTGCCCAATGCGATCAACCAGTGGCGTGATAGGCTCATCACCTTTACTCACCAGAGCCTGCATACGTTCATCGCGGATCATAAAGTTTGTGGCGGATGTATCTTCATCAATCAATAAAGTACTGACGCCAGCTTCAATCGATTCTTGTAACCACGCCGCTTGAGATGTCGAACCCGATGCATCTTGAGTGCTAAAATCGGAAGTGTTTTTGCCCATAGGAAGATGATTGATGTAATTCGATAAATTCAAATTATGCACGCAACGTCCATCTTCAGCGCGAATTTTCATTGCATTGAGATCAGTGACAATACGCTCACGCCCATCTCCTGGAATATGATTATAAATGGAGCGTTCAATTGCCGTTAAGAGGGTGGACTTACCATGAAAACCGCCACCAACGATTAACGTAATACCTTTGGGTATACCCAGCCCTTTGAGTTTACCTTGATGAGGAGTTTCTAACTCAATTTCTAACGATGACGGTGCTTGGAAGGTAACGGCATCTTTCATCGGTAAATCGCAATTACCTGCAAGGCGAGGGAGGATGCTACCATTTGCCACGAATGCAACGAGGTTATGTTTTTCCAATTGGCGGCGCATTGCTTCTTGATCTTCAATCACTTCGCAATGCTCAAGCATGGCCGTTTTATTGAGCTCGCGTTCGATTGTCGCACGACGAATAAACTTAGGCAGATAAAAGGTAATAATATTCAGCGCTTTTTTGGCCAGAATATCGCGCCCTTCCGCCGGAAGATTGATGCGAAAACGTAGCTCAATACCATGCTCAGTAAACAGTACCGCCGTGCTATCAAGAACTGTTTGGCCTGTTAGTGCGATTGAAATGTGGTTCTCTTGCTTTGAAAATTCAGCAAAACTGCGTGCGATGAAGTCTCTCGCGGCCATTTGATACGCTGGTGATTTTTCTCTTAGCCACTCTAAATCTGTCAGTGACCAAGCACGCGTTGCGCGAAAGCGAGACGCAGAAGCGAAGGGGTCGGCTTGGATGTGATCGATATACAGGGTGAAATCACCAAAATCGTATTGGCCTTTAATCTGTTGATAGGCACGGTAGTTCTGTTTTTCTAGCTTTTTGAGAATTGATGTTAATAAATCCATCTCGATATCGCTCGTTTGCAAAGAGAAAGGCGGCGATTATAGGAATCGCCACCCTGAGAGTAAAGGAATGATCAAGATTTCCACTAAACTACAGCACCTTTGCTTCAAAGGTGTGCGGATAATTTTGATTCAGTAGCCCTATTTCAAATTCATCACAAGGCATTGGTCGACCGTAAAAATAACCCTGACCAAAATCACAACCTTCGCTAATGATAAAATCTTCTTGATTCTGATTCTCAATACCTTCGAGTATCACTTTAAGCTTTAATTTCTTCGCGACGTGGATGATTGAGCGCACAATCTCTTTATCTTCATCACTATTTTCTAATTGCTGCACAAAGCTTTTATCTATTTTTATGCAATCAAAGGGGAATTTTTTCAAATAACTGAACGACGCATAGCCTGTGCCAAAATCATCAAGTGACAGTGTCACCCCGAGTTCGTGCAGAACTCTTAAGGTATTGCTCGCGACGACTTCGTCAGCAATTAAACAGCTCTCGGTTACTTCCAGTTCGAGGTATTGTGCAGGAAGTTGGTAAGTGCTTAATAGTTCACGGACTTGCTCGGCAAACTGCACATTTTTTAACTGTACCGCAGAAACATTGATCGCCATTTTAAAATCATCGACCTGTTTTGCCCATTGGCTGGCTTTTTCGATGGCGGCGCGCAATACAAAATTTCCCACTTCGAATATCAAACCATTTTGCTCTGCCATGTGGATCAAGGTTTCATTGGAAATATCCCCAAGCACTGGGTGTCGCCAGCGCAACAAGGCTTCTGCCCCTGTCCAACGGTGCGTTACAGGCGATACTTTGGGTTGGAAATAGAGCATTAAGTCATCATTTCTGACCGCGCGCAGCAGGTAACTTTCCAATTGATTGGTGTGTGTCAGTGAGTCACTAAACGCTTGCGAATAATAACAGAACTTATGCCCAGAGTCTTTGCAAGAAACCATCGCTGCTGAGGCTTGTTTGAGTAGCTCTCTAGCGCTGTTGGTATCTAAACTGGTAGCGATACCGATATAAGCATGTAAGTGAATTTTATGCTGTTCAATCATGAACTCGGAATGATTAATATCGACCAATTTATGGCATAAAGTTTCTAAGTGTCGGGTCAGCTGTTTGGCTTTAACTACTAGAACTAAATCGGTGGACGTTGGGCGAGCCGTGAGAAGTTCTATTTTTTCGATGCTTCCTAGCCGTTCGCGGTAGCGGGTAATGACGTTGTCCCAAGCTCGATAGCCAAAATGTGATTGAATATGGCGCGCATTGGTAAAACCGATATGCACAACCGCAACTTGCGTGTTTTGTTCAAAAGCATCAATCAGCCCCTGCTTTAACTCTAATTCAAGTGCATGACGGTTTAAAAAGCCAGTACCAATGTCGTGAAGTTTTTGGAACTGAATTTGTTGCTCTGCGGCGCGACGTTTATCAATTTCCTGCGTCAGAGAATAATTCAAATTTGCCAAATCTTGTGTTCGGTTGCTGACACGAGCTTTCAGCTCCTCATTCAACTGCTGCAGTTCTATCTGCTGGTATAGGGTTGTGAGTTGAGATTGTATTGATTCACAAAAGCATTCTAGCAACTGTCGGTAAGTGTGGTTGAAATGGTTTTCTTTGCTATCAAGCACACATATGGTGCCGAAAATATCGCCATTGGGCCATGCTAGCGGTATGCCGCAGTAGGCTATCATGCCAAGTGAGACGTCTGGATTATGCTGCCATTGTTCACTCACCAACGCATTGGGTACCAGTAGCTCTTTTTGAGTCGACATCACTGTCTCACAATAGAGGCCTTGTTGTAGAGGCTCTTTGGCTCCAACTTGGTACGGGTTAGCGGTATTTGTGCTTTTACAAAACACGTCGATATGTTTTGAATCTGCTCGCATAATGAGAGCCGCGGGGACATGCAAAATCTCAGCGAGTAAATCCACAATACGCTGCCAGTTTTCCAAAATGGATGAAGGGATAGGCAGATTTTGTGTATTGATTTTTGACATAATAATCAAATCCTGTGGCAACCAAGCTTAACAGCCGAGCATCCTTTGCTCTAGGTAAACGACCATTGAATTGGGCTTCGTTAGAAACCAGTCAGTCTTAAGTATAAGAACGGGTCGTCAATGTAACAAAAAAAAGTCCCGATAAAATATCGGGACTAGAGGATAGTTGGTTACGTCTCACAAATGTGACACTAATAATCAATAAGTTAGTTTTATATATTGATTGATATCTATATCGCTGGAGTAGTCTATTACGTCGAAGCCGAAACCGTTTAATTGCATAAACTCTTGTCTGAAACCAGCATAATCGCCAATTTGTTGGAAATTGTTTTGGTTCATTTCGTTAAGGAGTGTTGCCACTTTTTGCTGGGTATCGGGGTTAAGTTCCCAATCGTCTAAACGGATTAGACGTTCACTATCTACTGGCACTTTTCCTTGGCAATAGAGCTTTTCGCTAAATAGGCGTTGCATCTGTTCAATACAGCCTTCGTGTGTTTGTTTCTCTTTCATCACTTTATACAAAGCAAGAATATAAGGGCTTAGACCGGGAATAAACACGCTGGCTTTAGTGACCAGAGCTTTACACACCGTTGCGTAAGCACTACCACCGTAATTGGCTAGTTTAAGATTCAGCGCATGACTTGTTTGATGCAAATCGATTTTAGCCCGACCAAGTGTTCCATCAAGATAAATAGGGTGGGTGATTTGTGGTCCAATATAGGAAAAAGCAATAGTTTTACAGCCCGGAGCGATAGATTCCGTATTGATGAGCGTGTCGATCCAATTTTCCCAATCTTCCCCGCCCATTACTTTTTGTGTGCTTTCAACTTCTTCATCGCTGGCTGGTTCTAATGTGGTGTTTACCCACGTATCGTTTTCTAGCAAGATACTGGCGCCAGAGACTGATTCACCAATAGGTTTGATCGCCGAACGCCAAAATTGCTCTGAATTTGGTTTAGGGCGTAGTCCACTGGCAATACTGTATATCACTAAATCTACTTCACCTTCGAAGTAGGTCTCTATTGCTTCAATGACCTGTTCGCGAACGGATTGAGAAAAAACATCACCCTCAATATTAATCGCGGTTCGACCTGCATGTTCAGCATGCTGCTTAAAAAACAGATTATTATACCAACCCGCAGTGCCGACGCCTTTATCTGAAGGGGCTTTCTCAAACGAAACACCAATCGTGTCGGCATTCGAACCACCAAAAGTTAGTGCAATGCGTGCGGCTAATCCAAAGCCAGAAGAGGCGCCTAAAATAAGGACTCGTTTTGGCCCATGAGTGATCGGTTTGCAGGATTTAACGTAATTAATTTGTTGAAGAACCGCTTGTTCACACCCTTTGGGATGAGCAGAGCGAGCGACCACACCTTTGATCACAGGTTCAATGCGCATAGTTTGTACCTTTGGTGATAGAGAGATGAAGTCAAAATAACGTAAAGCTAAGTAAAGTTTATTGAGCTAGACCATTAAAATTAGAGATGCTGTGCTAAATGTTGCGCAACATATTCAGCAATCCAAGGTTGAGCATCAGCCTTAGGGTGTAAGCCATCTGGCATCATCCACTCGGGCTTGATGATCACTTGCTCTAAGAAAAAGGGCAGTAATGTGATTTGTTTTTGGCTGCTAAGTTGAGGGTAAAGGTTATAAAACGCATCGCTGTAGCGTTTACCGTAGTTAGGTGGAATACGAATTTGCATCAAAATTGGCGTCGCGTTTTGTTGTTCGATGTGGTCGATTATCGCGGTTAAATTTTTACCGATTAAGGCTGGTGGGAAGCCTCGTAATCCATCATTGGCGCCAAGCTCAACCAATACAGCGTCGGGTGAGTGTTGTTTTAATAGCGCGGGAAGCCTGGCTAAACCATTGCCAGTGGTGTCACCTGAAATGCTCGCATTGATAACCGTGACATCCTCTTTACCTTGAGCGTCGAGCGCGCTGGGTAATAGGCTGGGCCAAGCGCTTTCTATGGGCATTTCATAACCAGCACTTAAGCTATCGCCCAGTATCAAGAGTGTGGTACTACTAGCGTTAGCTGAGAATAATAAAATACCAAGCAAGGAAAGTAATCGAGTCATGCAAACATCCATAATAAAAGCACAGTCATTGTCTAAAACAGTCTCTACCAATCAAGAGCATTTAACAATCTTAAAAAAAGTGAATTTAGAGATCAAAAGTGGTGAAAGTGTTGCAATTGTCGGGACTTCAGGTGCGGGGAAGTCGACGCTAATGACCTTGTTGGCGGGGCTGGACACACCGACTCAAGGTGAAGTTGAACTGCTTGGTCAGCCACTATCCAAACTTGATGATGAAGCGCGCGCGGCGATTCGCAGTGAATCGGTTGGTTTTGTATTTCAAAGTTTTCTTTTGATCCCAAGCCTCTCTGCATTGGAAAATGTCACGCTACCTTGTTTGTTAAAAGGCGAAAAAGAAGACATTGAACGTGCTAAATCCCTGTTGATTTCGGTCGGCTTAGAGCATCGCATGCATCATTCACCAGCTCAACTTTCTGGCGGTGAGCAGCAACGGGTCGCTTTAGCTCGCGCTTTTATGATCAACCCTAAGGTCCTGTTTGCTGATGAGCCGACTGGGAATCTCGATCAAGAAACCGCGGCTAAAGTGGTTGAACTGCTGTTTGAACTAAACAAGCAACATGGCACCACGCTTGTGTTGGTAACTCATGATCCTGCGTTAGCCGCTCAGTGTGATCGCACTTTGCGTATGCAGGCAGGTATGTTGGAGGAGCGATAATGACCCAAGCTCTAAAAGCATCATTAAACAAGCGTCTGGTGAGCTGGAGCCTTGGTGAGATTCGCCATGGGCAGCTATGGCCGATCTCGGTTGCTTTAACTTTGATCATCGCTTGTATTTTTGCGCTTACAGCTTTGGCTGAGCGAATGGAACAAGTGATCGTCAAACAAGGCAAGGATGCACTTACTGCTGACAGTGTTTATATTTCATCTAACCCATTACCAACGCCATTACTAGAACAACTGCAAACGTTACAATTGCCGTCGTCCCAATTGACGCGCTTTGCTACCATGGCGTTTAGCGACAACGGCATGCAGCTTGTTACTGTCAAAGCGGTGGATAGCGTTTATCCGTTACGTGGCGAGATGCTCCTGTCTGACGGTGTGGCAACGGTCAACCGTGTGTCTCCTGGCCAACTATGGCTTGATGAGCGCGTATTTACTCAATTAGAGGTCAGTGTTGGCGATAAAGTCACATTAGGCGATGCAGACTTCATTATTTCAGGGCGTATCGTCGAAGAGCCTGGTCTGAGTTTCAATCCTTTCCAGCAAATGCCGGCAGTGCTGATTCACCAAGATGATGTAGTGAAGACAGGGGCCCTGCAACTGGGTAGTCGGGTACGATTTAGCTTATTTGTGAATGGTGATGATGCACAGATTGAAACATTGAAATCATCGATAGCGTTAACGCCAAGTGACCGCTGGCGAGATAGAAACAGCGGCAGTCGAACTAATGAAGTGTTTGAGCGTACCGAGCAATATTTATCGTTGACGGTGGCGATTGTGATCATCATGGCAGCGACAACCTTGGTGTTGACGTGTCAGCATTACGTTTCTACTCGCCAAAAGACGATCGCCATGCTGAAAAGCTTGGGTGCAAGTCGACGTTGGATTAGCCAATGGTTGGCAGTACAAGTGCTGATTTTGTTTGTGTCAGCGGCGATATTTGGTGTGCTAATTGGCATTGGTTTAGAGTTTTTACTGCGCGTCCCTCTGGTTGACTTGCTACCGAATCCGTTACCGAGTTATGGCATCAAACCCGCAATGATTGCTGTGATTGCCAGTTTGCTGATTGCGGTGCCAGCGCTTGGTATTCCACTGATGCATCTGTTAGACACCAATGCATTGAATGTAATGCAAACGGTGAAAGCGCAGACTAGTCATCGCCGTAACTTGAGCTTAGTACTTATTCCTATCATCCCTATGCTTGTGGTTTATTGGAGCAACAGCTTAGTATGGATTGTGCTGGTCGGTATTGTGGCATTATTTGCGGTGTTAGCGTTAGTGAGTGTGCTGCTCACTCGGTCGCTTGGGCGCTTGCCATTATCTACCGCTCTAAAACTGGCATTGAGCCGCATCAACC
Source organism: Vibrio aestuarianus (assembly GCF_012395185.1). Taxonomy (GTDB): domain Bacteria; phylum Pseudomonadota; class Gammaproteobacteria; order Enterobacterales; family Vibrionaceae; genus Vibrio; species Vibrio aestuarianus. The sequence continues at coordinate 24,454 of NZ_JAAZTU010000012.1, read as the reverse complement.
GCTCTTCTATGACCACTGGCATTCAATTTGGCGCGTTGGCACTTTCATTGATGCTATTGGCCATTATGTGGTTAGTTCGAACCGATTTACTCTCCGATTGGCAACGCACATTGCCCAGTGATGCGCATAACGCATTTGCGCTCAATATTGCGCCTTATGAGAGAGCGGCATACCTAGATACGCTTGATGCGGCCAGCATCGAACGTTCGCAAGCTTATCCAATTATTCGCGGACGTCTGACTACGATTAATGGTCAGCAAGCAAAACAGAATGCTGAAGATGAAGAAAAAACCGACGCGTTAAGGCGTGAACTGAATTTCACTTGGGGTGAAGCGTTACCGACATACAATCAAGTACTCGAAGGGCAATGGAGCGAGCAAAATGGAGTATCTGTCGAGTCTGATGTTGCACGCGACCTAGGGCTAAAGATCGGTGATACCTTAGGCTTTGTGATCAACAGTCAACACGTTGAAGCGCAAGTCAATTCGATCCGTCAAGTGGAATGGCGAGAAATGAAGCCGAACTTCTATTTCATTTTCACTCCTGATGTGTTGCAAGCGATCCCTGCGACATGGTTAGTCAGTTTTAGGGCGCAAGATAAAGACAATGATCTTTTAACCAATCTATCTCGTACCTATCCCACAGTCAGCCTGATGGATATTCGCTCGATGGGGAGTAAGATCCAAACCCTATTAACACAAATCGTCTGGTCAATTACGGTTCTGGCCGGGCTTGGGGTGGTTGCGGGCATTTTATTGATTTTTACTCTGTTGCGTTTGAGCTTAAGTCAGCGTCAGCAGGAAATTCGTCTTTATCGCACTTTGGGGGCCAGTAAGCGACGAGTTGAGCAAACTATTTGGGCTGAATATGGACTGATGGCATTGGTGGCAGGAGCAGTGGCAAGCCTTGGTTCAGATGCTGTGGTGGCAGGGGTGATGAAGTTTGGTTTTGAACTAGACCCGGTAGCGCATTACAGTATGTGGCTTGTCTTACCTTTCGTGACTTTTTGCACACTAGCGCTAGTGGTTAACAGTTTAATTAAAAGGCTGCTAACCCCTATAAATAAAGAGTTTAGCTAGAAGCGAGAATGAACTCTTACCTAGTTATCCACAAAAACAGTGGATAAAGTTTGGGATAACTTAGCATGTTGATAACTGCTTATTCTCGTCTAGCCCCGTGGTTACGTTGGGTTGAGCAGTTTTGTTATTCACAAGGTTGAAAAATCATCGTTTTGGCATTATTGAGTCAAGTCATTTTTTATATTATTTATCATTCTTGCGTATTGATTGTTAGATATAAAACGGATAAGACCGCGTAAAAAATGTGATTTTATTAACGCTTTATAAGCTTTAGAATACGTCCGAGATTTCAAGAGTAGCCCTAATTCTATGTTATATAAAAAGTTAAACGCAGAGTCCCCTAGTATCGCTATCGTTGGTGGTGGTGTAGCCGGTGCGACGGCCGCCGTCCACATGGGAGAGTTAGGGTTAAATGTAATACTGTTGGAAAAAGGCAAGGGGTTGGTGAGCGGGCCACCTATCTGTCATTTACATGCGGGGGGCAATCTGTATCGTGAAATTTCTCAGCAGCAATGTTTGGAACTATTGAAACAGTCGATTGATACAGTGCGCCTTTATCCGCATACCTTAAACCGACGTCCAACCGTGATTGCAGTGCCACATAGTGATGGTGGTAACCCGCATGATTTACTGCCGCGACTCGAGCTTATTCAGCGCAGTTATCAACAACTGGTGGATGAAGACAGTCGAAATAAACAGCTCGGTGAACCTGATGATTACTTTAAGTTATACAGCCAAGCAGAATTGCAAAAGCTGGTGGCTTTGGAGCAAAATGAAACACCGGAAACCTTTGATGATTGGTTAATCCCCTTTGCCCAACATACGGATTTAAGCAAACTCAAGTTCCCAGTCGTGGCGGTACAAGAATACGGTTGGAGTGTTTTTCGTTTAGCGGCCAGTGCGGAGTTAGCGCTGCAAGCAATGCCTAATTGCCAAGTCCTGACACAAGCGACCTTGGTTCAATCCGATTTTGTCGATAATCAATGGCAACTTACCTATCAAGATGCACAAGGTGTAGAGCAAGAGCTATCGGTTGATTACCTAATCAATGCTTGTGGCTATGAGACGGGTAAGGTTGATGACTTAGTTCGAGCGCCTCGACAGAGGCTTGTTGAGTTTAAAGCTGCCTATGTCACGCAGTGGACACAATGTCATCAACACTGGCCGGAAGTGATTTTCCATGGCCCGAGAGGCACTCCTCAGGGTATGGCACAGTTAACGCCCTATGCTGATGGTATATTCCAACTGCACGGCATGACAGAAGGTATAACCTTGTTTAAGGACGGTTTGGTTGCGTCGAATTCAGAGTCATCACAGCCGTTACTGCCTGATTATTTAGAGCGCAAAATCAAACAAGGTTGGCAACAAGAAGCGTTACAAGAGCGTAGTGAACGTGCGATTATGCACATGAGCCAATTCATTCCCGCTTATGCACAAGCTAAGGTGGGTGGTAAGCCACTGTTTGGTGCTCAGCAAATTCCCGGGCAAGATGCAACGTTAAGAGCTGCTGATGTCACGTTTGAAGCGAACCATTATGCGCGCATTGAAGTGGTAAAAGGTTCGTCGGCGTTAGAAGCTGCCACAAAAATCGTTAAGCACTGGCAGTTAGCCGATAACAACGACGTGTCTGACACCATTGAAGATCGTCACCCGATCAGCATGAGCTTTAGCCTTGAACAGATTGAAGAGAAGGCGATAGAACTAGCCAGACTTCGAGCCTACCCTGAAGCGTTAGCCAAAGTAGCCGGAGTCGTTTAACAAAGGCATTATTTTTGTTCAAGGAAGTCGCGGTTAATAAGCGACTTCCTTAATTCTTTTTAGTGTAAGTAAAACTAATAACCAAAAAATAGCGCCCATTGGCTCCACACTTCCTGAAGTCCTTGCAAGTCCCCCCGAACAAACTGCACTTTTTGTCCCGGTTTTGCTTGAGCCAAACGCGGTAAATCGATTCGCGCTACGCAGCCTATTTTCGGATAACCCCCAATGGTTTGTCTATCGTTGAGTAAAATAATCGGTTGTCCATCAGGGGGGATTTGGATTGCACCCAAAGCGATACCTTCTGACAAAATCGGTTCACTTGGTGGGCTGATAATTGCCCCACTTAAGCGATAACCCATTCGGTCGGCATGTTGGCTGACCGTAAAATTAGAATGGTAAAACTGCTCGATAATCTGAGGATCAAATGAGTCGATTTGGTAGCTTTCTATGACTCGAAGTTTGAGTGGTAAATCATAGTCCGGCTTATAACGAAAAGTAATATGGGTGGGTTTGTGATCGATAAGGTGTGGATTGAAACTGAGTGCAGTTCCTGCTTGCAAAGGTTCGCCATTTTGGTTCAAGCCACCTAACGTTTCCTTTAAACTGGTTGATACACTGCCCAAGTGAGCAGTGACAGCAAAACCTCCCCGCACGGCTAGATAAGATCTCAAGCCATTTTTCGGCAAGCCAAATTTTAACGTTTGCCCAGCTTGCGCGCTAAAAGTTAGCCAGTTGCCGATAGGCTTTCCATCTAAGGTTGCTGACAAGTTCCCCCCAGCAATGGCGAGCATACAGGCATGCTCTATTTTGAATTCGGCTTGTCCAAGGGTTATTTCTAAGGTGGGTAAGTTAACCTCGTTACCTAATAAATGATTTGCCCAACTGTACGCATAGTCATCAACAGGGCCTGATTGAGTAATGCCAATATGGCTTAAGCCAAAGCGCCCAAAGTCTTGAATTAAGCTGAGCTGTCCAGGTTTGATTACACGTAAAGCCGCATTCATGCCTTGGTCTCCTTGAAATCCCCACGATCAATAAGTTGCCCACCGAGTGCGCTATATTCCTCGCTAGAAATGGACGTAAACTTCACTTGTGCCCCGATGGTAAAAGGCGTCATTGGGTCACGGTTTGCATCAAATAGAGATAAGGGGCAATTGGCGATAATATTCCAGCCTCCCGGGGAACGACTTGGATAGACCGCTGTTTGTGACTCGGCAATGGCGACACTGCCTTTTGGAATCGATAAGCGAGGTGTTGTATGACGAGACATGACTAAGTCATCGTGAACATCAGTCATGAAGGCAAAGCCGGGTGTAAAGCCAATCGCACAAACGGTGTAAATTCGTTGAGTATGCAGTTCAATGACCTGTTCAGTGGAGAGCCCCTTTTGATGGTACCGAGCTAAGTCAGGTGCGACTTGCAGATCATAATAGGCCGGCAACTCAATACAGTCAGGTAATTTTGTATCGTGTGACGTCACGGCTTGTAGAGTATTGAGTAGCAGATATTCAAGTTTGGCTTGTGAAATTCGATAGGGGAGGTAGTCGATCAATATTGAGTTATAGGATGGCGTGACATTCATGATGCAATGCTGAAGTTGCTCCGTGATGTTCTGGGCAATATTTCCAATATCCAGTGACAGCCGCGTCGATGCAGGGTGTGCAAAACGGATAAGAAGGCTGCATTCCGCGATGGGTTCAATGGAGAAATTGAGTTTCAATGGACGTTCCTTGTCAGTGTGATAAGTACGGAGCAATTTCTACTCTAAACAATGACGAATTTTTTCAATCAGCTCAATGGCATCTTGGTTATCGCCGTGAACACATATGGTGTCCGCTTCAATTGGGATAACAAAACCATCAGCGCTGGTTACTTTGCCATAGTGAACGATCTGTTTAATTTGGTTAATAATCGCCTCTTCATTGCTAAGCACTGCATTGGTTTGCGCTCTTGGTGTTAGCATGCCATTAGCAAGATAAGTTCTGTCAGCAAAAGCTTCAAACAGTAGTGGCACATCGTAATGGTCTGCTACATCAAGGTAATCTTGATTATTACTGGATGCCAATATCATAAGTGGAACATTAAAGCAGGAAACGGCATCGACCACTGCGCGGAATATAGATTTATCACGCATCATGTCGTTGTAGAGCGCACCGTGTGGTTTCACATAGCTGACTTGCGTGTTTTTACTTTCGCACAAGGCTTTGAGTGCACCAATTTGATAGATTAGAAGCTCACAAATTTCTTCTTCATTAAAGCGCATTGAACGGCGGCCAAAGCCTTGTAGGTCAGGGTAGCCTGGGTGCGCCCCAATCATGACATCATGACGAATGGCGAGATCGATGGTTTGGCTCATTACATGTGGGTCAGAAGCATGAAAACCACAGGCAATGTTGGCCATATCAATCCAAGGCATCACCAGTTCATCGGCGCCCATTTTCCAAGCACCAAAACTTTCTCCCATATCGCAATTAAGCGTAATTATTCGTTTTGTCACCAATAATGTCGTCCCGGTTGCCTTATTTCTGATTAAATTGCAGGAATTGTGCCCAATAAACAGTGATCCGATTCATTGTTTGAGGAATTATCCATCACTTACCTATACCTTTTGCCACAATAAGATATTGATAAATGAAATAATAGACATTCCTTATATAAGAATTGCGAAAGTCGCTACCCTGTCGATTTATTGCATGAAAGGCGAGGCTTTGGAGGTTGCTAGTACTTATAGAGCTTACTGCTCCGCGGAGTCATTCTGGTTGGTAAAGGATTCGATGGAAAATAAAAACGTAATGAGTATTCGGTGCATTGTGCAGACAGTCGAGGGGCAATAGCTATGTTTCGTCATTTATCCCTACGATTTAAATTGATGCTCCCCATTTTATTTTTTATGACAGCGATCTTCATAGGCTCTCAGTGGTTCAGCATCTCAACGGAATTAAAGCAAAAGCAAGCGGAGTTGATTGAACGGGTGCAAGTGCTATCTAAAGGGGTAGCGTATAACCTGCAGATTGCGGTGCTATTTGGTGATAGTTACACCGCTCAAGAGATATTATCGGCTTTTGCTGCCGATAGCGATGTGGTGCGCGTAAAGCTGTTTGATAACAATGAACAATTAACAGGAATATACGAAAGCAACAATTTTATCGCGCCGATACCTAACGAAGCTCAACGCAATCACATTAGACTGCGCAGCTACGTAGTCTCGAAAAATTTTATTTACTTACGCGTCCCAATAATTATTGAAAATGAGAAGGCTGGTTTTTTAAGAGTGACGATATCGAAACAATCGTTTGATGAAATTTACCAAACTGTTTTGTATAACGCCTTTTTCTTTTTCGTATTGCTGCTTGTGTGCGGTATTACGCTGTATTTGATGGTGCAAAAACTGATTGTTGACCCGGTTTTTTCGCTCAATCAAGCGATGTGTCTATTTATTGAACACCGCGAGCGTAAACAGTTGGTTAGCCACAGTGATGATGAAATTGGAGAGTTAGTTACCGCGTTCAATACGATGCTTGACCGGCTGGAAAAAAGAGAGACTCAGGTTCTATTTACTTTAGATAAACTCGAGCAAGAAAAATCATTTGCCAATGAAGTGGTGGAAACGGTTCAGCATGCGTTGATTGTGGTCAATGATTCTGGCGTGATCCTCCATTTTAATGGTGCGGCTAATCACGTATTTAAATGTACACCTGGGTATCTAAAAGGTGAAAATTTACTCAATATACTGAATAGCGATGAGATTGATACTATCCGAAGTGCAATCATCAACCGAGCGCAATTGGATGAACAACTTATTACGGTAAAAGACGTTTTTCAACAACTGCAGCTATTGCAACTGAGCAGCCGAGCTTTATCTCGTCCTGGTCAAATGCTTTTCGCCATTCAAGATGTCACCGATATCGAGGCGGCGCTTAGTCGTCAACGATTGGCGGCACGAGTATTTGAAAACAGTCAAGATGGGTTAATGGTGATTAACCAAGACGGCGTGATTACCATGGTTAACCCTGCCGTGACGCGCTTACTTGGTTATCCTGCTGAGAGATTAGTGAATCATAAGCCGAGCACGGTGTTGTCATGGCAGCAGTTCACCTCATTAATGCCGACCATTACATCCTCTGTGATGAATTATGGCCAGTGGCAGGGCGAGATCTGGGAACAGCATCAAAATGGCACGTTAGTACCGATGTTTGTCAAAGTGAATCGCATTACTCGGCAAGATAATCACCATCGTTATGACTTTGTTTTCATGTTATCTGACTTGTCTAACCTGAAAGAAATGGAGCGGCTTGAGCACTTGGCTCATCATGACTCACTGACGGGGTTAGCAAACCGCGCCCATCTTTATCGTCGATTAGATGAAATTTTAGTTAAAAATAAGCAGCAACTGCAGAGCTTTTCGTTGCTTTATCTTGATTTAGATGGGTTCAAACAAGTAAACGATACGCATGGACATGATGCTGGGGACGAGGTGTTAAAACAAGTGGCAGAGCGTTTGTTGTCACAGGTACGGAGCCAAGATATGGTAGCCCGGTTATCGGGAGATGAATTTGTGCTTGTTGTTATTCCGAGTGATCGCATGAATGTCGCATTATTGGCGCAGCGCTTACTAGATTTGTTGACACAGAATATCGTTTATCATGGCAAAGTATTGCAGGTTGGTGTGAGTATTGGTGTTTATTTCATTGATGATGCCAACGAAAGCTTAGATAGCATCCTTAAAGCGGCAGATTCTGCGATGTATATGGCCAAGTCGTCTGGTAAAGGGCGTTATATTTTGGTTGATAGAGAAAGTTTAAAGAAGATTGATTTATAAATGAAATTTTGGTGGAAACTGGTTAACATTGTGCCATCAACGTCGGAAGGTTTATTAAAATGAATGTATTAGTAACGGGCGGGATGGGTTATATCGGTAGCCATACCTGCATCCAAATGATTCAAGCAGGAATGACACCAGTTATTTTTGATAACTTGTATAACAGCAAATCGTCAGTGTTAGAACGTATAGAAAAAGTCTCTGGTGTAAAACCAGCCTTTATTCAAGGGGATATTCGTGATAAATCACAACTTATCAATGTTCTGAAAGAGCATGATATCCAAGCGGTAATCCACTTTGCTGGTTTGAAAGCAGTGGGTGAGTCAGTAGAGAAACCACTGGAATACTACGACAATAACGTTAACGGTACATTGGTACTGGTGTCAGCGATGAGAGAAGCAGAGGTGAAGACATTAGTGTTCAGTTCCTCTGCAACCGTTTATGGCGACCCAGCTTCAGTGCCGATCACCGAAAATTTCCCGACCAGTGCCACCAACCCTTATGGCCGCAGTAAATTGATGGTGGAAGAGTGTTTGACCGACTTTCAAAAAGCTAACCCTGACTGGAGCATTACGCTACTTCGCTACTTTAACCCTGTTGGTTCACACCCATCGGGCGAATTAGGCGAGGATCCACAAGGAATTCCCAATAATCTGATGCCTTTCGTTTCACAAGTCGCGGTCGGTCGCCGAGAATTTTTGTCGGTATTTGGTAGTGATTACCCAACAAAAGATGGTACTGGTGTTCGTGATTACATCCATGTGATGGATTTGTCGGATGGACATGTTGCTGCTCTTGAAAAAGTGGGTGAAAAATCAGGCCTGCATATCTATAACCTAGGAACAGGTAATGGCTACAGTGTACTTGATATGGTCAAAGCATTTGAACAAGCTTCAGGTCAAACCATACCTTACCAATTAGTTGAACGTCGTGCAGGCGACATTGCTGAATGTTGGGCTGATCCAACTAAAGCAATCACCGAACTTGGATGGGAAGCTAAGCGAACCTTACAAGCAATGACGGAAGATACGTGGCGTTGGCAATCGAACAATCCACAGGGTTATCCTGACGTATAATGCAATCAAGCCAGTCAACTGACTGGCTTTTCAAGGAATCTATGTTAGTTAGGTCGTTTAATTCTACATTCATATACCCAAACAACTTGAAGTTGCAGGTAGGCGGCAAGTGAGTTCATCCCCATGAGCATAGATAAACTATGTGATTGGGGTGAGCGAATGTAGCCAACACTGCTGCAACTTCAAGTAGGAAGGGTATAGCCCCTATTCACAGCTATACTTATTATCGGTGACGATTAATATGATCTTAAAACGAAGATGTGAGCTTATGCATAAACGGATATTATTGGTTTTACTTTTTTCTGCCAGCGTAAGCGCAGTCGACATTCAACCTTATATTGTTAATGGTACGGATACCACTTCGGCAACATACCCTTCATTCGCGAGTCTTTTCTATCAAACTACTACGCAGTACAGTACTCATAGTTTTTGCGGTGCAAGTATTATCAACGACCAGTTCATTCTGACAGCAGCCCACTGTATTTATAATGAACCAGACACGATGCTTTATACCGTAGTTGTACCACAACTTGATGATGCCGCAGATTTTCCGTACGGCAATATCCAACAGTCACGTGCGTCGGCTTTCTATTACCTCGATAGCTACGTCGGTACTGAAGAAACGTTATGGCAAGATGATATTGCGATAATTAAGTTAGAAACGCCCCTAAACGTTACTGACTATTCTAGCCTTCTCAATGTTCAACTTAATGACAGCTATCCATTAAATGGTGTTTATAGAACTATCGGTCATGGTCTTATTGCTGGGAATGTTTTCGGTAGTACTCGACTGCAAGAGACAACGCTTGATTTTGTCGATCATGCAACGTGCGCTGCATATTATGGCTCAGCTTTGACATCAACTCACATCTGTTTTGATGGGGCATTAAATGGTTCTTATAAGAATTCCACCTGCTCAGGTGATTCAGGTGGTCCAGTGTATTGGTTTAACGGCTTTCAATATATACAAATCGGTTTAACTAGCTTTGGCCCGGCAATTTGTGGCGACAGCAGCCAACCCGTAACTTCGGTATTTACGGAACTTTATGACTATCAGTCCTGGATAAACCGAGTCATTACCAATGTTGAACTACCCAAGTATTATGTCGAAACCCGAAATGGTGTACGGACTTTGGTTGAGCAAGCGAAACCAAGTATTGCACCACAACAAGACAGTGGTGGGAGTGTAAGCTGGTTAGTTGTCTTACTAGTCATTGTTAGATATAGGACTAAGTTATGGCGTATGGTCCTACATTAACATATTGGTTATCCTTTAAAAGAGGATAAATAAGCAAATCAGTAGGGTAGTAATCAGCCCAATACATATGTATCAGCTATTTGTGTTAGGTGATATTTGATCGCCTTGAAACGAGAAAAACCCTTGATAAATCAAGGGCTTAAATGTGGCGGAGAGATAGAGATTTAAATTCAACGGAAAAACAAAAATACGATTATTTTACAATTGGTTATCTAGATTTAAAGAAAATCAATTTAGTCATCTGTCTGGTACAGATTAAAGCTCGCTTCATAGCTTAGCGTCAAGATAAATCCGATGACTTACCTCATAACGTTAGTTTAGCAAGTTAGTTACTGAACTTACTAACCTTCCAAGCTCAACTAATACCTGTCACACTTTTGGACAGAACGAGCTAGAGCTATTGCATAACAAGCTTCTGCGTGATTAGAAAAAGTATCTTGAAGCCTTAAATTACTGGTATGGCGTCACTTCAGTTAATTTAACCGGTCATAAACTGGCGCTATATCCTATGGCGATCTTTACAAATGCATACCACGACTAAATTGAGCTTCTACAGTAGCTATAATCCAACAATTATCTTCTAATCGCAGCAATAAAGATGGAAGTCCAATATCTTTATATTCTGTATTTGAAGTGTTTACAATGTGTACTGGGTAGAGCTATCTGCCTTTACGGAGTAATTTCATGGGGCTGACGTTTCATATCATCATGAACCATCGCATTGTCCAGTTCGTGAATTGTGCCGATGCGGATACGCTTTTCAGGAGCCAGCTTTTCGTATTCAGTGAGGTAAATATCACTGTGGATGTGTTCAGCAATCATCTTGACCAACAGGCGGTTGTTGGTATACAAGCCGACAGCTTCTTCACGGTGTGAGAACATTAAGCCTTGCTTCATGTCGGCAACGAGCATAAAGCGGTGCGAAGGGTATTCGGTTTCTTCAATATCAGAGCGAGCATAAAGTTCAATCTTTGCATGAGGTACAGCAATGCGATTAAACGAGAAAGCGATAATGCGCACCCCACGCTCAGCAGCATCGTTTAATTCTGGCGAGAATCTTGGGTCGAGTTGGAAATCGGTGTTTAAGTATATTTCCACCTGCGCCAATTCGATCACCTCTTTGGCTTTTTGCACCAAGTTGTCTATACCAGAGACATTGAAAACAAACTCTTTTTCCTCAGTGAGCATCATTCGTGACAGCTCTTTTTTGAGGATATGAATGTTTTCTACCGTGTTTTTCTCGATCTGGTTAAAGATAAGTTCAGGTGATTTGGCTTCGTACTCTTTGGTATCGCCATCAGACATAAAGATATAACCATTCTTGTATAGGTTGTCGATGGAAGAGTAAACAGAAGAACGCGACAACGAGATATCTTTCGCGATCTTGTAACCACTGGCACAACCGTTTTTGAGAAGGTTGATATATACCAAGGAGTCCGTTTTTGTAAAACCAAAATTCATCAACTTTGTCACCAAGTCTGACACGGTTTGCCCTCTAAAATTATTCAATATTGTGTTCCATTTTGGTTAGGTTATCACTGGTTAAGCTCTGAGCCTAACTTGACGTGCAAGTCGTTGCGGTTTTGTTTGAACTGCGCCGCGAGCAATCGAAAAATCCTCATAAGGCAGAGCCATTATTGTCGGAAGCGGAGAGAGAGCACAATAGCGACTTAGTGCCACTCTGAGGTCACTTGAGATCGGCGCATAGCGCGATACGCTGCCAAGCATTAACACACTTTTGGGCAAGTTCTGTTCGATATGTGGTGTGAGCGCGCGCGCTAACTGATCAATGTAGCGTCGATATGTACGCGCGGCGATAAGGTCGCCAGAATCCAGAGCGCTAAAAATCTCTTTCACGTTTGCTCGTTGAAGCAGGATCTGTTCATACTGTCGCTCTAACCCTGAGACGCAAACAAACTGTTCAGTGCACGCTTCACTGTTGCAGGGGCATGCGGGGACCAGACCATCTAGGACGAAATCGTAGCCAGGTAAAGCAACGTGTGCCCATGGGATAGATCGCATAGTGCGTTGGGGGATGCCTCTGCGAGTTCTGGTATAGCAGTAAAGTTCACACTCATTATCAACCACAACGCAGAGTACATCTCCAATCTTTATCTCCGATAACACCTCAGGAGAGTTGTGTAACCCAGCCTCAACAAAGTTAGTTTGACTGCAAGGGATTCGATAGTGCTGTTCAATCAAGGTGTCTAAAACCAGTTGATGCTGCTCAAGCTGATCTTGGACTTCACCGGTTATCGCCAACCCAATGTAACAGAAGGAACTGTAAATCCATTGGAAGTTGTCTACTACCTGAAATACCTGCTGCTTCACCGCTTGTGCGGTGTGAGCAAGGCTCTGCTGACTTGAATACAAGGTATTAAGTTGCGCATCGAGTACCGTCGCTTTGAGTTGAATCTTATCTATCGAGATCCCTAGATACATACATTGTCCTCGCTTAGTTGTACCAGTATCCGTAAGCCGCTAAGTTGATGTCAGTACCATCAAGCTCTACGGTCGCTGGCGATTCGCTGTTGTTGAGCAAGAAGCGTCTTGAACCGCGTTGATAGCCGACGACAGCTGGATGATGAGTGTCGAGCCAGTTAATAAATGGCAGGTTAAAGCAATCATCACTTTTTCTAAGTTCAATTAGGTGTTGAATGAAGGCTTTGAAATCGAGCTCTGTCTGATTAGGAGACCAGTTCATGCAGCGGCGGTTATCTTCAAGCCCCATGCCTTTTTGCCCTTCCATAGCGACTTCGCCACCATAATAAATACAGGGAGCGCCAACCTGAGTGAACATGAACAGATACGCCAGTTTCGCTCGACGAAGATCTTTACCACAAAGGCTAATCAATCGGGTCGTATCATGGCTTTCAAGCAAGTTAAACATCGCTTCATTAACGTTACGCGGATAGGCCAAATAAGCACTGGTCACTGTTTCCATAAACTGCTGTTTGTTATGTGCATCAAGCGCAAAGTAATCGGTGATGGCTTGAGTCATCGGGTAGTTCATCAGTGAGTCGTACTGATCACCACGCAGCCAAGGCATACCTTCATGCCAAATCTCACCGAGAATGTAACAATCGGGCTTCACCTGTTTGACGACGTTACGAAATTCGCGCCAGAATTGATGATCGACTTCATTGGCCACATCCAGTCGCCAGCCATCGATGTCAAATTCTTCGACCCAATAACGGGCGACCTCTAACAGGTACTGGCGGCACGGCGGATGTTCAGTGTTGAGTTTGGGCATCTCAAGTACATTACCGAAGGTTTCGTAGTTAAAGTTCCAGCAATCCCATTCTGACTTGTCAGTCTCAGGGTAAACTGGGAACTGATTGATCCAAAACCAATCTGCGTACGGCGATTTCTCACCATTGTTCACCACATCTAACCAAAATGGATGTTGGTCCCCGATGTGATTGAAGACTGCATCGAGCATGACTTTCATGCCTCGCTCGTGGGCTTCTTGAATCAGAGTTCTAAATGCCTCGTTGCCACCAAAATGAGGATCGACGTTAAAGTAATCTACGGTATCGTATTTGTGGTTGGTATTCGCGGTAAAAATAGGACAGAGATAGAGGCCGTTGATGCCTAATTCCTGCAGGTAATCAAGGTGTTCAATCACTCCCCAAAGATCGCCACCCATAAAGTTGCGAGACGTGGGCACACTGCCCCATGGTTCGGCACCTTTAGGGCTTATTTCTGGCCTGCCATTGGCGAATCGTTCAGGAAAAACCTGGTACCAAACGGTTGATTTAATCCAGTCAGGTGTCTTAAGAACATCTTTGGGATTGATGTAAGGGAAACAGAAAAAGTTGCTCAGATTACTCAGTTCTTTTTCTTCGATTGCCTGACAGTCGAGATCAACAGTACGTTTTTCGCCAAACACTATCTTCTCACCCTCTTTGCCATACAGGATAAATCCGTAACGACTACGGCGCTTTGGTGGTGTAAATTCCGCAAACCAGTGGTCGTGATGCTCAGTGACACCTTCTAGTTGCATGGGAATTTCATTGCCACCGACCCAACCGTGGGCATCACTGCCACCTAGGTTACCACCGTCTAATCCTCCTTCAGCCCATCGATAAGGATCCCCTATCCATAAACCAACACGATCAATTTCGCCTTTGGCACTTTTTAATCGGAGGTGCAAAGTCTTCTCATCATAGGCGTAGCTGTCAGCACTTTTGACGGTGTGTATAAGCGAGCTTCGGGTAATCATAAATAATGGTCCTGTTATTATTCTTTTACTGCGCCACTCACCAAGCCTGTGGTGATGTGTTTTTGAGTCGCGACAAAAAGCAAAGTAATCGGCACTGCGACAAGCAGCGATCCTGCGGCGAATAGGGTGAAGTTTTCTGCAGAGTTAGAGGTGATCCAGCTGAATATACCAATGGCTAAGGTCATTTTCTCTTCACTACGTAAGATTAGTGTCGGCAGAATGAAATCCATCCATGGGCCGGTAAACGACACCAGAGCAACAAACACCAATATAGGTTTAGCCAGAGGTAAGATTATTTCGATGAAAATAGTCATGTGTCCCGCACCGTCGATTTTTGCAGCTTCATCGAGCGAAGTAGGAATCGCATCAAAGTAGCCTTTCACCAACCAGGTCATAAATGGCAGCGAACCTGCAACATAGACGAATAGCAACCCCGCGTAGGTATCGATCATGTTGAGTTTGGAGAGCAGGATGTAAATCGCTGTCATCGATAAAAAGGCTGGGAACATCTGCAAGACGAGAACGCCCATCAATACATTGCGTTTACCTTTGAATCGATAGCGTGAAAATACGTAGGCGGTCATGGTCACCACCACTAGCGATATGATCATATTCGCAGTCGCCAGTGCGAAGGTGTTGAGGTACCACTGGAGGTAAGGAGTGTCTTGAAACAGTGCTACATAATGTTCTAGCGAAAAGTCCCATCCGGAAAACGATGAGCTGAACATATTGCTTCCCGGTTTGAATGACGCCAGTACTGTCCAGAGAACCGGGCCTAGTACGAGTGCCGCATTGGTAAAGAGGAACAGATAGATCAAGCCAGTGGCTAATTTTTGCAATAGAAACTTCATTACTTCATCCCTACATCATCGTTAAACGAGGACATCCGTCGGAATTGCCAGATTGCAATCACTGACAAGAACAAGAAAATAATTATCGAAATCACCGACGCGATTTGGTACTGCTGGAAATCGAGCGTTAATTTGTAAATCCAAGTGATCAAGATGTCAGTGTGTCCGGCAAATCGATACTCTGGGTTGATAGGGCCACCTTCGGTCAATAGGAAAATTGCGCCAAAGTTATTGAAATTATGTGCAAAAGTCATAACCAGAGAGGGGGCCACTTGATGCAATACCATCGGCAGAGTGATTTCCCTGAACTGTTGGAATTTGTTTGCGCCATCGACTTCACTGGCTTCATAAAGATCTTGAGGAATATTGGTTAAGGCACCGGAAATGAGCAGCATGAAGTAGGGAGCACCTACCCAGACGCTTACGGCAATCACGGTCACTTTAGCCATCCACGGGTCAGACAGAAAAGCGACCGAATCAAAGCCCCAGCTATTTAGGGTCGCGTTGACCGGACCAATGCCATTGAGTAGCAACCGGAACATCAGCAAAGTAACAAATGCAGGGATGGCATAAGGTAATATGAACACAAAGCGCCAAGCCTTTTTCGCCTTAATATTTTTGTTTGATAACGCGAGTGCTAGTACAAAGCCAAAGCCGCAGGTACAGATGGTGGCTAAAATGGCCCACATCACCGTCCAGGTGGCAACGCCAATAAAGGTATTTGACCAAATTCTAAGTTCAAACAAGGCGATAAAGTTTTTAAACCCGACCCAGTCAACCAAGTTCCTTGGCGGAATGTGGTTAGGCGCTGAGTAGTTGGTAAAAGAGACCAGTACCGTGATGACAATGGGCATAATGATAAAAGCGATACTGGTTAACATCGCTGGTGAAAGTACCAGTAAGGCAAACTGTCGGTCGTATATCGCTTTAATTTGCTCAATCGCTGACAGCTGGCAAGGTTGACATGACTTAGCGTCATTGATGTTGAGTACATAAAGACAAAGGAAGACAAACACCGCGATGAGAGCAATGACCCCTTCTACCAATAGAAATACAGAATGATCGCCCTGAATAATGGTAAAACCTTCACGGGTTTGGGCGACATCTCCCAAAGTTATAAGTTGCTTTAACGCTAGGCTAAGCTCTGGAATGTTGACGACAAAAAGTATTTGGATCAGCAACCAAACCAACCCTTTGACCCAGTGGCCCTGACGCATTTGCGTTAAGCCCATAATCAAAGCGGAAATATTGAACACTGGTTGCATTCGAGTTTGAGACAACAACATGTCTTACTCCTGTAAACTGATCTGTTCTTTGATCACTGACTCTGCGCGCTTTAACACCTTCTCTGGTGACTTGTCGTTGACCCATAACGAAGTCATCGCACTGGCCATTGGTGACCACAAGTAGCCCATTTCGGGTATTGACGGCATTGCATCTGAAAAATAACCCTGACTGATGATCGCGTAGGTGGCCTCATCGGCATCAACGATGATCTCTTCCATCACCGATTGGACTGGTGGGATAGATTTGGTCATCTCATAACGTGTTTTGAGCATTTTGTCGCTACTGAGGTATTTCGCGAACAGTTGGGCAGCCTTAGGGTAGTTTGTAAAAGAGGAGACAACGGCTAGGCGGACCGTCGAAAAAGTTCTTGGCTGTTTACCATCTAGAGTAGGGATTGGAATCACACCATAGTTAACCTTAGATGCTTGATAGCCTTGAATTGCCCACGGGCCATCGATAATTGCCGCAACCTTACCTTCGCTGAATAAACCCCGTCTAACCTGTGGATTACGCATATCCATTGGGTTAGCGCTGTTGGCTGTTTGCAGTTTCTTCATCGCTTGTAAGCCTTGTTGCGCTTTTTCAGATGCAATGCCGATATCCTTGGCATCGGTACCATTATCACCGAACTCGTAGGCACCATATAGGGTCAAAAACATGCGTGACTCATAGTAATTCTGCACATCCCACAACAAAGCATATTTATGTTCTTTGTTGTCATTAAATGACTTAGAGAACTCAATGATCTCTTCAAATGATTCAGGGGCTTGTGGAAGAAGATCTTTGTTGTAGAACAGAGCAATGGTAGCAAAGCTGACCGGAAATCCGTAATCCTTGCCTTCAGATCGGGCTGCATTGGCCGCACTTGGTAAAAAATGTGAATTGACATGTTCCGCAGAGACTAAATTTTCCATCGCACCACCGGCGACCACTAATCTGCCAAGTAGGTCATGCTCAATTTCGGCCACATCTGCAACGCGAGCGGAGCCTCCATCCTGAATTAATCTTGAAGCTGCATCAATCGGTGCCAGACCACGGAAATCAAACGTCACCTGGTAGCCAAGGTCTTGATTGAATTGGTGGGCGGCGTACTTCATGTAATCGACAGTGGTGTGATCGGTCCAGATTAACAAATTTGCATCTGGTTCAGGTTCAATCGGTTGTGCCATGACAGAGGCGCTAACAAGAGTGGTAAGTAGTATTTGGCTGGTCAATAATTTGGTTTTCATTGCTGCATCCAATTTAGTAGTTCAAGGTATACTACTAAATTGAGCCCGATCGATTTTTTAGTCAATTGAAAATTGCTTAAAATAGCGTATAAATGTGATCTAAATCGATTAAAGTGTTTGTCTTGTAAGGGTTTTTGACAAGTTTATGCACAGTTATATTATTAGTGTGATTTCTATCGTCAGTGAGTATTAACTCTGATTAAACCTTATTTTTAGTGATTTCTGTCAAATTTTTATCTGAGTGCCAGTGACCAAGATCTCATTTAACTCTTATTCACCGAGCAAATATTATTCAGATGCAGAACAATGGTTAGGCGTTCAGGCTGAACTACTACTTTACATACGATTAATATAGATAGAATCCACCTCAATGAGGTTAAGGACATACTGTGAACAGGACTGCACTTTCGCTCAGTATTGCTTGCGCTCTGAGTACTACACCCACTGCCTTTGCTGCGGATAACGGCCCAGCTCCCCAACCAATGGGAGGCAACATTCTGACTCAGGCCCTAGATTTTGGCGGGCATGTTGGAACGTCGATTGAAATTGAAGATAAAGACATCACGAATTATAAAACGTGGGGCGGCCAGACTGAAAATGAACGTACGACCACCCATGAAGTCCTTGGGGTTTTTTATAAAAATGCTCACTGGAATTTCTCTGCTCTGTACGCATTTAAATTGTCTGACCGCGTCAAACGCAGTCAGGACCGATCGTATACAGAGACAGAAGATGGCTTTAAGCACCTCATTTCAATAGACAAAAAATTCTCGCTGCCGAATGGTTTTGAAACCGGGGTTATTTACGACCTTGAATATACATTGGGTACGATTGCGACCACTGCTGGCGTGAGCAACCTACGTACTAAGAACGCTGAGCACAGCTTACGCCCTTACTTCAATTACTACAGCAATGAGCATGATGCGGGTTTCCAGTTTAACCTTGAGTATCTCTACAACGATGAAGATAAATCGGCGTGGGGAACTCGTGTTGAAGAAGGTTACTCCATTTTGTTCAAACCTTATAAGCGCTTTGGTAACTGGGAACTCGGCGCAGAGTTTTATTACCAGATCAAAGATAATGAAGCGCGTAACGGCCAGGGTTCAATCAACGAAGTGAGCGATTTTACCGAGAAGTATATTGAACCGATTGTGCAGTACAGCTTTGAAGATGCCGGTACCTTATACGTGCGCGCTCGATACGGTGATAACGAAACCAAACATACAGAAGGTTGGGCTTCGGGAGAGCAGTATTTTAAAGATATTCGCAAAGCGACCATGGGTTACGAGCAGTCTGTTGGTGACAACTGGCTACTTAAAGGTGAATACGAATGGGCACAAGATACTGAGACTTTCACCCAACTTGCTGGCGAAGAAAAGGTTGTCGAGCAAAACACCTTTTTGCTTCAGGCTATCTACCGCCTGTAAAACAGGTTTATTTGCATAAGGAATTCCTATGATCACGGTTTCAGAAATTGCTCAATTGATGGGGGGTCAGATAGATGGTGACCCGAGTTTATCTGTGGATACGATTGTGCCGCTCAACAGCCCTAATGAGGGTGGATTGGCGATTGTCTTCTCTAAAGCTGAACTCAAGCTCATTGATCAATCAAAAGCGGACGTGATCATAGGACCATCGAACATCTTATCTAGCCAAGCAAAATGCAAAATAGTGATTGAGTCACTTAAAGCGGACACACTTAATGCATTGTTACGTTATTACAAAGTGCATAAGTATCAATTGTTTGAACAAGGTAATACCTCGGACAATCCAGATGTCTATATAGGGCAGCACTGCCAAATAGGGAAAAATTGCCATTTTATGCCCGGCGTTAAAATAATGAATGGTGTCACTATCGGTGACAATGTTGCCATTCATGCTAACACCGTGGTTAAAGAGGGGACTGTGATTGGCAATAACGTCACCATTGATTCCAACAACGCTATTGGTAACTTCAGTTTCGAATATATGAATGGTCTCAATGGTCAGTTTGAGCGAGTGGAAAGTATTGGACGCGTTATCATCGAAGAAGATGTCGAGATCGGCTGCAATAACGCCATCGATAGAGGAACGTTAGGTGATACCGTGATAGGTAAAGGGACTAAGATAGATAATTTGGTCCAAATTGGTCACGACTGTCACGTAGGCCAACACTGTCTACTGGTTTCTCAGGTCGGCTTAGCGGGACATACCAGATTAGGTAACCATGTCATCGTTCATGGTCAGGCTGGCACCGCAGGCCACATTACCATTGGCGATCATTCTGTTATCAAAGCTAAATCTGGCGTTAGTCAGTCATTTCCTGCTCATAGTGATCTATTTGGCTATCCGGCCAAGGAGGCTCGTGCGTATTACAAGAACCTCGCTGTTCTCAACAAGCTTACTCGTCAGTTTGATCGTGCCAAACAATCTAATCGTGGCCAAAAAACTGACCAGCCAACCCATTGGTTAAAACGCCTATTCATTGGCCGTTAAACTGAATTAAAAATAAGGATTTATGATGAAAAAAATCATGCTACCTCTGCTACTTAGTGCGTTTGCTGCTGGTTGTTCCAGTACCAGTGACACGACCAGTCAAGTATTACCAACCAATGCGGATAACCTGCTGGCGAAATGCGATTTGCCAACGGTTGAGGATCGCGGTCCGATTCGCCCATCGCTGTTTGTGGTTGGGACATTTGATGAAGGTCAGTGGATTCACCTTGAGGACCGTGAAATGAGCCATAAAGGTGATGGTATCTATCAGGTTGTTCATCAAGAGAAAGCGGGAATGGTCAATGTTCAGTTCGCCACTATGAACTGGAATCCACAATACACGGTTTCAGGACGAGAAATAGGCGTCGACCAAGAAGTTGCCCTCAAGCGTGGTGGCTTTGCTAAAAATACCCGCGTCGATATTCCCGTAGATGGTAAATACGTTTGGTCAATTCAAATTGGTGAAGACAAAACCCCCGTTCGAGCCATGATAGCCACTTGTCAGTAATCCCACACCGCCAGAGTGACTCTGGCGGTGTTAAGTTCATCGCTTAACGCACAATAGCTGTGCCGTAAGCGATGAGTTTATCAAGCTATATTTGGAGTACCCATGGCAACAGTTAGCCTAAAACAAGTAGAAAAACAGTATGAAAACGGCTTTAAAGCAGTGCACGGGATCGATCTCGAAATCAATGAAGGCGAATTTATGGTGTTTGTCGGCCCATCAGGTTGCGCTAAATCGACCACGTTGAGAATGATCGCTGGGCTTGAATCGATTTCATCAGGGGACGTTTATATTGGTGAGCGCAAAGTGAACGATTTGCCCCCTAAGGATCGTGGCATTGCGATGGTGTTTCAAAACTACGCGCTTTACCCACACAAAACGGTTTTCGACAACATGGCTTTTGGCCTCAAGATGGCTAAAAAGCCTAAAGAAGAGATTAAAAAAAGAGTTGAGGAAGCGGCAGAAAAGCTCGAAATCACCGACCTGCTGTACCGTAAGCCCAAAGAGATGTCCGGTGGTCAGCGTCAGCGTGTTGCGGTAGGTCGGGCCATTGTTCGCAAACCGGATGTGTTTCTGTTTGACGAACCGTTATCGAACCTGGATGCCAAGCTTCGTGTCTCGATGAGAGTAAAAATTGCTCAGCTTCATCAATCTCTCAAAGATGAAGGCAACCCGGCCACCATGATTTACGTGACTCACGACCAGACTGAAGCTTTGACGCTTGGTGACCGAATCTGTGTATTGAATCAGGGCAAAATCATGCAGGTTGATACACCTGCCAACTTATACAACTACCCCGCGAACCGATTTGTAGCAGGCTTTATCGGCTCTCCTGCGATGAATCTCGTCGACACCGTACTACGCTGTGATGGTGAAAATCTGATGGTCGAAATTGCGCCATCTGCTCGAATTCTGATCCCTAAAGCAATGCAAGCGGAACTGGATCAGTACGTGAATAATCCTGTCTGCTTCGGTATCCGTCCAGAGCATATATCGCTGGCGCATGAGGGTGAAACACTGAACACCTTTGAAGGCCAATTATCGGTGGTAGAGAACCTAGGTAACGAAAAATACCTCTACTTTACAGTTGGTGGCAAAGAGCTGATTGCCCGTGTGCAAGATCAGTCGATCACCACTGCAGATATTGGTCGAACCTTCCGCTTCAATCTCAATACTGAATTTTGTCATATCTTTGATTTTTATAATGAAAATAATTTAATCCATCGTCGACCCTACTCGGCATAGTTAATAATAACAACGGGGAATCTCTAATGAAAAAACGGACACTGATTTGCAGCGCGTTGCTTGCGACGCTGGCAATAGGAAGTGGGCTGTCAGCACCTGCAATGAGTGCGGAAACCGCAACCACAGTAGACAGCACTTATGACTTCAGACAAGAGACAATTTATTTTGTCTTCTTAGATCGATTTAGTGATGGTGATGTCAGCAACAACAGTGGACACAATCCACTAACGTATGACCCAAATAATCTGAAGAAGTACGTCGGTGGTGACATTAGAGGTTTAATTAACAAGCTGCCTTACCTCAAATCCTTGGGGATCACTGCGATATGGATTACTCCGCCAGTCGATAACGCTGATAATGTCGATGTAAATGGTGGCGCTGGCTACCATGGATATTGGGGCAAAGACTTCTTTAAGGTTGATGAGCACTTGGGCACAATGGACGACTTTAAAGAATTGAGCCAGTTAATGCACAGCTCGGAATACAACATGAAGTTGGTACTGGACTATGCGCCTAACCACTCAAACGGTAATGATGAAAACGAGTACGGCGCTCTGTATCGTGATGGTGCGTATATTACCGATTACAACACTGATGTTGCCGCAGGTACTAACTGGTATCACCACAATGGCGGTGTTACCAACTGGAATGACTGGTATCAGGTTCGCAACTATAATCTGTTTAACCTTTCTGACTTTAACCAGTCCAATTCCGAGGTTTATAACTACTTGTTGGATGGCGCAAAGTTCTGGGTTGATGCGGGCGTTGATGCGATTCGTATTGATGCAATTAAGCACATGGATAAAGAATTTATCCAGCAGTGGACAGGTGATATCTACAACTACGCTTCGATCATTGGCCGCGACGGTTTTTACTTCTTTGGCGAGTGGTTCGGTGCTAGCGCAGCGACAACGACAGGCATTGATAGTTACGCGATCGACTATGCCAACAATTCTGGTTCTGCGTTACTTGATTTTGGTTTCCGTGACACTTTAGAACGAGTTCTGGTTGGCCGCAGCGGCAATACCATGCAGACTCTCAATAGCTATCTTAAAACCCGAAACCAAGTGTTCACCAGCGATGACTGGCAGGTCGTATTTATGGATAACCACGATATGGCCCGTATTTCGACCGCGCTCCGTTCGACTGCAAACACTTTCGGTCCAGGAAATAATGAAGCTGGTGGAGGTCAGTCAGAAGCTTTCGCTAAAAAACGCGTCGATCTCGGTTTAGTCGCTACGATGACGGTTCGCGGCATTCCTGCGATTTATTACGGCACCGAGCACTATAGCGCTAACTTTACCACTAATGCGTTCGGTCAAGTTGGTAGTGATCCATACAACCGCGAAGTTATGCCGAGTTTCGCTCAGGACAGCGATGCATTTAAGATCATTCAATCACTGACTGAATTGAGAAAAACCAGTACCGCTATCCAGAAAGGTGATTACAACCAGAAATGGCTCAATGACGATGTTTTGGTTTATGAACGTAAATTTGAAGATGATGTGGTGTTAGTTGCATTAAATAGAGGTGCCGCGACCACGATTAATATCTCTGCGTTGTCTCTAGCTGATAACGACTATACCAGTCTGGTTGGTAGCAATGGTGTTACAGTTTCGCAGGGGGCTGCGACTCTAAACCTTGATCAGAATGAAGCGATTGTCTTGCATGGCAAGGCGGGAAGTGGTGGTAATGCAGACCTCATCGACGTGACCTTTACTTGTAATAACGGTTATACCCAGTGGGGGCAAAGCGTCTATGCCGTTGGCAGTGTTAGTGAGCTTGGCAACTGGGCTTCGGCTCAAGCCGTTGAACTTGACCCATCGGCATACCCGACATGGCAAGGTACAGTTCAAGTACCCAATGGCGAGTTATTAGAATGGAAATGCTTAAAACGTTCGGAAAGCGATACTGGTGCTCTCATTGAGTGGCAGTCTGGTAGCAATAATACGGTAAATACGAGTAATCAGACCCAAACGATGGGCTCATTTTAATTCATTATTAACCGGTCTCACTTCTAGGGACGCTATACCCAGTTAGGAGTATTTCAGGTAGCGATACGCTGCCACTTTAGTGAGTCGGTTAAGCTCTTCTTTACCAACACTAGAGCGGGGTGATGCTGTCTTTACTGCGTAGTGCCGCTAAGCGTTGGGGCGTGAGTCGAGGTCCCTGACAGAGAGCGGTACTGTTGGCGCAATTGATTAATGGCATCAGCAAGCTCTACTTTGAATTGTGCAAAGTAGAGTTTTGTAGATTTGGCCTTATCAAACAGTGCATGAAGTAGTTGAACCTGCTCGATATTTCTTAGGTAAGCAATCTTTCGATCACGGGTAAGAAAGGAGAATGTGAACTCTTTAGGGTAGCCGCTTTCACATAATGGAAGAGGAGGCGCGATACGAGTGTCGTAAACGCTATTTGGAAGTCTCAATAAGTACATCTGTGCCATCTATATGTGTAAGATGATTTTCGAGGCTCTAGATACGAAAAAACCCCTAGCTAGGCTGGGGGTTCCGTTTAAATGTGGCGGAGAGATAGGGATTTGAACCCTAGAACCGCTATTAACGGTTGCCGGTTTTCAAGTTTGATTAACCATTCAATATTTAGTATAACTTTCAATAATTTAAATGTGG
Organism: Vibrio aestuarianus; assembly: GCF_012395185.1. GTDB lineage: Bacteria > Pseudomonadota > Gammaproteobacteria > Enterobacterales > Vibrionaceae > Vibrio > Vibrio aestuarianus. Next base: position 17 of record NZ_JAAZTU010000012.1, on the reverse strand, counting down.
TAGTTAGTGCATAACAA
>NZ_JAAZTU010000011.1 GCF_012395185.1 Vibrio aestuarianus | reverse complement strand
CACGCGACGGGAGCCGGAGAAAACGATCTTATCTTAAATCTATCGGTTACAGCGACCGACCGAGATGGTGATGTGTCTAATGCGATCGCCTTGCCGATCACCATCATCGATGATGTACCAACCATTAGCCAAATTACAGCGGGTAGCCAACAAACCGTTGATGAAGATGATTTGTCGGGTATGGGCTCGGATGGCTCAGGCAGTACGACGCTGAGTGGTAATTTTGACGTTGTGGATGGGGCGGATGGCATTGTTAGCTATCAATTGACCGACTTAGTGACACCAGTAGCCGGTTTGCAATCTGGCGGCCAGAATTTAGAGCTAGTTGAAGTTTCTAATAGCAACGGTGTTATCGTGTATGAAGCGAGGACCCTAAGCTCCAACGATGCCGTGTTTAAAATAACGTTCAATGGCTCGGCAGACAGCTATCAATTTGAGTTACTTAAACCGCTTGACCACGCGACGGGAGCCGGAGAAAACGATTTCATTTTAAATTTATCGGTTACGGCGACAGACCGAGATGGTGATGTGTCTAATGCGATCGCCTTGCCGATCACCATCGTTGATGATGTACCAACACTGCATGATAAAACGATTACCACGGTGGAAGGTGACAATAATCGTACCGTTAATTTATTCAGCGTTGATAACAATAACTCACCGGATACCCAAGGTGCAGATAATGGACTCGTCACTCGATTTTCTGCTGTCGATGAAGTAGGGCGAGACATTCAGTTTCGTGTTGGCAATTCAACGACTCTAGTTGATTCTGTTGATTTAAATGGTTTAAACAAAACGGTAACCGTTGTTGAAATTGTTAATAATGTAGAGCGAGATCTCGGAACCTTACTCATTACACCAACCGGCGGTGCAAGATTCAAACCTGCCGCTAGTCTTGACCATGGTGATAGCCCAGAGATCCCTTTTACGGTTGATGTTACCGCTACCGATAAAGATGGTGATACGTCAACAGAGCAGCTCAACGTGATCATTACCGATCGCAATGCTGTGATTAAGGTGGCCAGTGTCTTAGGAACTGAAGATGCAGGGCGCGATGGTTCGGTTATTTCCATGCCGAACAATGAATTAACCAACGCTCAAGATAATCAAACAGGACTTGTAACGACGCCGATTAAAGTTGATTTACAAGTGGAACTGAATGATATCGATCGTAATGAATCGATTGGTGATGTGACGGTTAAAAATATTAATAATGCGCATGGTGATTTCTATTATCTAGATGGCAGCGGCAATTACATAAAACTGGATGTAGTGGGTGGTAAGGTTGTTTTACCAGCTAATATGGTCGAGCAGAGCTTAAATGGAACGGTTGCTTCTGTCGATAACCTCTACTTTGTACCAGATCGTAACTATGCCAGTGCCGATGGTGGTTTTACTATAAATCTGACGGTACAAATTCTGAACGACAATTCAGCGGATCATTCGGTGAATGGCAAGATGCGTATTGAAGTCGAAAGTGTCGCCGATATTGCTACGTGGGCAACAAGTAGTGAATTTCACTATGACACGGTGGAAGATAGCAGCAATGTCAATCTTAATGTTGCAGCACAGACACAAGATACAAGTTCACCAGAAGTCATAGTGTATGAGATTCGCTTTACTCAGGGGGAAGGGGACGCGCGTTTAGTCTATGCTGATGGCACTCCTCTCCAGGTGAGTTCTGATGCCAATGGCAATTACTATTTGGTTGATGCCAGCAAAATAGCACAAGTCCAGGTTGACCCTAATGACAACTTTGGTGGCCAGATTCGATTGGGTATCACCGCTATTACAACCGAACAGTCCAATGCATTTATTGGTAAAGAAAGCGCACGTTCAGAAACTAAAGAAATCATCATTGATGTAACTCCCGATGCGGATATGGGTAGTTTTTCCGTCAATCGAATCAATATTTTTGAAGACAACGCGGCAACGCAAAATACGGTTGATCCCGAAACAGATCATGACCCTCTGTTACTCAGTGAAGTCATCACCATGACGGCTTCTGCTGATACTGATAGCTCTGAGTCATTGCATGTGCGTATTTCTGATTTCTCTGAGGCTGGAGTAACCTTGGTGTGGTTAGGTGCGGGAGCTAGTCAAATTACGACGGTGGATGATGGCAGTGGTCATACTTATTTTGAGGTACCAGAACAGTATCTTAATCAAGTTGAAGTATTACCGCCGAAGCACAGTAATGCTGACTTTACCTTCTCCGTTGAAGGTATCGTGAAAGATAGAGTGATTATTTCAAGCGGTGAGATTGTTGATGAACAATCATTAGGTTCAAAAACGGTTAATGTGGCAGTGAAAGGTGTCGCTGACCTTCCTATTATCGATTTCAATGCAGGTAGTAGTAATACATGGACTGAGTTTGAAGAAAATGGCATTCAAGTGGTGGAAACAACGGTTGATGAAAATCAAGCAGTGGACATCGACTTCAGTGTGTTGTCAGGAGAAAAGATAGATAATCCATCAGACAACTCTGAATCCTTGACGGTATTGCTTTCCAATATTCCTGATGGTGTGAATTTATATGACAGTGATGGTAGTGTTATTGACTTAGTGTTTGTTGGGTACGATTCTTCAAATCATCCAATTTATCAGGCAAACCTGACCACTGCTCAAGTCTCTACAGGCATTAAAGTTGAGCCGGTTCAATCGTCGACAGAAAATATTCACATCAAGGCGAGCGTTATCGTTACTGAAGATGATGGTCATACTCGCCAAGTCGAGTCTGAGATCCGCATTAATGTTAGACCTGTTATTGATGTGGCAGACAACTATCAATCAAGCTCGATAGGCAATGAAGATTCCCTGATTAATATTCGCTGGCAGCCTGAGAATGCTCAAAATCCAGATGCCGATGAGTATTTTGCAGCAGTCACCTTGTCCGGTTTCCCTACAGGAAGCAGCGTTTATGTTAATGGTGTCCTTACAGCACTAGATTCAAATAACCAGTTAGTGCTCACACCTGCTGTCGGTCAAAGTGAACAAGACTTTTCCAATCAAGTACTGTCTGCTGGTTATATTCAAGTGCAACCACCAGAACATTCCAGTACCGATTTTACCTTAAATACAGAACTTGTGGTGAAAGAGCAGGATCATGAATATGTCGACTCGGCAAATCCTGGAGAAGGGATTGTATCGAAAGTGATTCAAGGTTCTGTGAACGTGACGGTGCGGCCAATCGTAGAGCCAGACGGCGAGTTACGTGTTGAAAATGGCAGTGGTGTACAAAATAGTGTAACAGCTGATGCCGCAGGAGTGATTAATTTTACGATTAATGATGCTGCAGGCGGTGAGACTGATGCCAATATTATCCGTTTTGATAATGTGGATAGCCAGTCAACGGCTGGCTATCAGTCACAAGAACTCGTTGATCAGTTAGTGGTGCGTTTCAACAATGTCACACCAGATGTTCTTGACCAACTTTTGATCACCGGTGCTATTAATAATGGCGATGGCACTTGGACCATTGTTGATGAAAATAACTTCAGCATTAAGGCACCAAATGGGTTGATATTGGGTACGAATAATGATCCTGATGACGATGGTTACAATGAAATAACATTAACCATTTTTGCCCAAGTCTTCGATAAAGGTGAAGATAGCTCTGAAGTGAAAACTATCAAAGAAGTGCACTCGGATATTACATTGAAGTTTCCCGAAATTGTCACGGGTAATGATTCTGTGGCAGCAGACATCAACCTTGTTGGTGATGTTGATGATATTGTGTTAGGCAGTGAAGATCATGTGGTGGATTTAGGACAACAGATCCAAGATAAGCTGATGATCAGTGCTTCTGGTTTTGATGGAGTATCTGATGAGTTAAGTATCGTTATTGCTCAGAACCTATTACCGGCTGGAGCCAGTTTATCGGGCGCTGAGTTTGATTTCGTCGATGGCCTGTATGTTTACAAAGGCGTGGTCAACACAGATGGTTCTATTTCAGGTCTAGAAAACTTGCAACTTAACTTACCGGAAGATTACGCTGGAGACTTCAAGGTACCGGTTACTTTTGTAACCACAGACACGGCTTCTGGTGATGAAAAATCCATGACCACGGAAATCCCTGTGGCGGTTTCTCCAATCGCTGATATTCCAGGATCCGATCAGCCTGCAGATAGCAATGTTACCCCACGAGTAACTTTAACTGTTGAAGGTACATTAGGCTTAGGTGCGGATCATCAACCCACGTCAACAGCTAACGATATTCCGACGAATGATGGCATTGGTTATGAAGATGGCATTATCCATTTATCGCTCGATCTTGACTTGGCTGACATTGCTAACGACCTCACGCAAGGACAAGAAACTTTAACTGAAGTAACGTTAACAGTGCAGGGGACAAATATTGGAACATTTGTTGATGCTGATGGCAATGAACTTGGTACCCAAATCACCTTCAACTCTAGCCAATTACCTGCTGCGCTGGATAACGTCTATTTCAAACCGGCACCTAACTACCCAACGGGCAATGATGATAACACTGTTAATATTAGTGTCTCAGGTAAAGTGACCGATACCACAACATTTGATGAAGTTAATCCAGCTTCCGTTGTTGGCATTACCAATACTGATGCGGATAAAACATTCACTACTAATGTTAGCTTTGAAGTAAAACCAGTCGTCGATGACATTGCCATTTCAGGAAGCGGTCCAAGTGCCCCTGAAGTGGAAGGTTTAGAAGATGAATGGATTGTTTTGTCGAAGCCAGGATCTGAATTCAACATTGACTTAACCGATACTGACGGTTCGGAAGAGTTTGTCTCTATTAAGCTCACCGGAGTGCCGACCGACTTTATTGTGAGCTCTCTCGATTCCAATCAATATGTCGTCAAAAATAATGGTGGTGGTGAGTGGAGCATCCAGTTGAAAGATCTCACCCAGACCTCTCTCAATTTGTCTAATATTGCGATTAAACCTGCGAAAAATTTCAGTGGTGAGGTGGAGATTGGCGTAAAAATCTTTACTCAAGAATCACTACTTGGTGTCCCTGTTGAGCATACTGGCAGTTTTAAATTTGATGTTGTTCCTGTCGGAGATGCCATTGACGTTGAACCTGTTGAGGACGTTGCTGGAAACGAAGGTGAAGATATTGCGATCGACATTAAAGCACAAATCATCGACAACATAGATTCTATTTCGACCGGAGCTAATTATACCGAAAACTCGCCAGAGACCTTGCGAGTGGAAATTTCGGGCGTGCCAGATGGAGCAAGCATTGCTTTAGCTGATGGTACATTAGGGACGAATTTAGGCGCTGGGGTGTGGTTGCTGAATGTTGATGCCCAAAGTTTGGATAAGCTTATTTTCAATTCTGGTGATTGGAATAACAGCGCGTGGACTGATGCACTGCATTTTAAAGTGCAATCGGTAGATACAGGGTTAGATGGTATTGAACATTTAGGACCAGTACAAGAATTTGACGTGGCGGTTGATATCACTGCAGTCAATGATCGTCCAGAGTTTTCCGGAATTACCAATACAGAAACAGCTGAAGATACACCGATAACCTTAAATGGATTTATGGTTTCTGACGCTGATAGTACGATAGATAATCCAAATGCCGAATATGCCTTGATAATTGACGTTGAGCATGGTGTGTTACAGATTGATCCAGCATTGTTGGGAAATTTAATAGTGACGGGTGATGGAACGATAAGTGTTGAGCTTAAAGGAACTATTACCGATATTAATAGCGCACTAGCGGCAGGGGTTGCGAAATTTGTTCCAGAAACGGACTTCAATGGCGCAGTGAACGTAAATGTCTCTATTGATGACCAAGGTAATAATGGCTTGGTCATTGCGACGGATGATGGCACTTTAAATAGCAATTCAGACCAGTTCACAATCAATGTGACAGAAGTGAATGACGCACCAATGACAGCATCAGTTACTCTGCCGGATATTAACGAAGATGCCGGTTCAATAACGATTGTCGCGTCTCAGTTGCTCGCTAATGCTTCCGATACTGAATCTGATACATTGACAGTGTCTAACCTGGCGTTAGTTGATCCTGCGATGGGCACATTAATTCAAACCAGTGTAGGTGAATGGACCTTTGAACCAGCATTGGATTTTTATGGACAGGTGAATTTTACCTATGACATTACTGATGATGGCACAACAAACGGTGTTAGTGATCCTCAATCTGTTTCCGGTCAAGCAGTCTTAGATGTGCTGGCGGTTAATGATGCTCCTGTTATCGATGGAGCATCGATAACCACAACCATTGATGAAAGTGCTGCTCAAAAAGTCACAGGCATTACAGTCAGTGATGTAGATTACAGCGGATCTCAAGCGAACCAAACCATGAGTGTCACCTTAAGCGTGACCGAAGGGATACTGAGTGTCGTTATTCCTGCTGGAAGTAGTGTTACTCAAACGCCAGCATTAAACGGAGACATTGTCTTACAAGGTACATTGACTGATATTAATGCACTATTGAATACTACCGATCCTATCAATGGGGTGTTCATCGATGCAACGGCCATCGCTGGTGATACTGTCGCTCTTACAGTTAAAGCGAATGATGTTGGTGTATACGCTGATAATGCTTCGGGTATGGCATTAGAAGATACTGAAACCTTTACCATTACGGTTACGCCAAAAGCAAATGCACCGACATTGACGGTCGATCCAAGTTTCAACTACATCAAACAGAGTTATGTCAATCAAAGTGTCAGCAACCAGGGTATTGCGCTAGTCGGTTTAGTTGCAACTCTGACCGATAGCCACGAAGTACTGTCACTGGAAATTCATAATCTTCCATCGGGAGCTACACTTTCAAGTGCAACGGGCAGTGTTGTCGAACAAAGCGGAGTATGGGTAGTTTCTGCTGATGCTATTAACAGTTTAGAGGTCACGGGGTTAAGCCTTGGTGCCCATACCTTATCAGTGACGGCTATTTCCACTGAAACCGACGGTAGCTTTGCATCATCTACACCACTCGATATTCAGATTGATGTGTTAGCTGATGGTACGGTTATCGATCAATCTTCTAATTCTGACGATTCACAACTACTTGCAGACGATAGCGGTTTAAGTCTGACTGGTGGTAGCGGTGATGATTATATTGAAGGTGGTGCAGGTGATGATATTTTGCACGGAGGTGCAGGTAACGACATCTTGGTCGGTGGATTAGGTGCTGATATTTTAACTGGTGATGGTGGGGCTGACATATTTAAGTGGACCTTGGACAGTGTCGATGACAAAACGGACACCATCACGGATTTTAGTACAGCAGAAGGGGATGTCATCGATTTAACCGACGTTGTTTCTGATCTGGGTAGTCAATTGCCGATGGATCAGCTACTCGCATCATTGGCTGCATCTAATCAAATTGAAGCCAAAGTGATTGCCAATACTGATGATGTTGAACTCGATATCACCACAGATAATAACGTACACCAAACCATTGTGGTTGAAGATTTAGCTAATCAATTCAGCTTTGATGGTATGACGTCTATTGATATCGTTGGAACATTGCTCGATAACAACATTATTAAGCATGATTAGAAAGAAAAAGCGCAAACAACATCTTCAGGCTTAGTTGTTTGCGCTTTGATTTTACTTTGAATAAACCCCAGAACTTCATCAGTCTGGGGTTTATTTTTTTAGCCGATAATCATTTGGCCTAAAACGTAGCCTAAGCAACAAGCACTAACAACACCAATGAGACCTACTGCCATAAACGAGTGGTTGAAGTAGTACTTCCCAATTTTAGTGGTGCCAGTATTATCAAAGTTTACCGTAGCGATATCTGAAGGGTAGTTAGGGATAAAGAAGTAGCCGTAGAGCGCAGGCATCAAACCTACCAATAACGCTGGCTCTAGACCCAAACCTAAACCGACAGGTAGCATCATAACCGCAACCGCAGCTTGTGAGTTCACCACAACAGAAACGATGAACAGAGCAAGAGCAAACGTCCAGTGATAATCGGTGACCATCTCAACAATGCCTGATTTAAATTGTGGCATGGCATATTGGAAGTATGTGTCTGACATCCATGCGATACCAAAAATAGCAATCGCAGCAACCATCCCAGATTTAAACACAACACCATTTGGTACATTGCGTGGGTCAGTTTTAGTCGCCAAAAGAATGATACCGCCAAAACAGAGCATCATCATTTGGATAACCACAGCCATACTGATGGGTTTGCTGCCTTCAACGACAGTGCGGATCTCAGGCACCATAGCGAGAACAACAATTGATAAAATAGCACCGATAAAAATCAGCACGGAATTACGCGCCGCAGACGGTAGAGATTCATTCAGCGTAGTGGCTGTCGTATTTTGAATTTTCTCTTTCCACACAGGATCTTGCAAGCGTTGTTGATACTCAGGATCATCATCCAACTCTTTGCCACGACGTAGGCTGTAGAGTGACATCAGTAAAGTACCAAATAAAGTTGCAGGTACAGTGACTAACAGAATAGAGAACAGGGTAATGTCGTGCTGAATGTCAGATAGTTGAGCTAGGTAAAACACAACAGCGGCTGATATAGGAGAAGCCGTGATCGCAATTTGCGAAGCAACCGAGGCCGCCGCCATTGGGCGTTCAGGACGAATACCGTTTTTCAGTGCTACATCACCAATGATTGGCATGATGGAATAAACGGCATGGCCAGTTCCCAACATAAAGGTCATTGCATAGGTGACAAACGGTGCAATTAACGTGACGTTTTTAGGGTTTTTACGTAGCAAGCGTTCAGCAACTTGCAGCATGTATTTTAATCCTCCCGCGGCTTCTAAAATTGAAGCACAAGTCACCACCGCAAGAATAATCAGCATGACGGTGATAGGTGGGGAAGTGGGCGGCATTTTGAATATGAAAACTTCAATAACCAAACCGATACCAGAAATAACACCAAGTCCGATGCCGCCGTAGCGCGAACCAATATAAAGCATTAACAGGAGGAACAGGAATTCCACATACAACATATAAATATTCCCTATAACAAACATTGAATAAAACGATTGTCTAATGATCACTAGGAAAAAGATCAAACCTTGTTCACACAACCTTTAGCCGCAAAAATGAAAAGATATTAATCAGAGCATGCTCACGCATTTTATGCATTAAGTAATCAATATGTGTGAATAAATGTAGTGATATTGTTGTGTCAGATTGTATTTGGTGTGAATGGTAGGCCTAGCTTTAGGTGATTACAGCCCATTAATTTGCTTTGTGCATCTATTTAATTGGTGAATGATGGCACAAATTGCATATGTACGAACACATCATCGGTTTCATAATCTATAAATCCAAACCGTTTATACAGTTCTCCAACACGGTTTCCTTGTCGGTAGCAGAGCTTACAAGGGGAGTGAGTTTGCTGAGAAACCTTGATGATGGTTTGCAGAATTTGACTACCAATTCCCATACCTTGAAATGCAGGAAGAATAAAAAAGCGTGAAAAAAATAAAGTGTCGTGTTTGCTTTCGAGTAAATAAGTCCCGATAGGTTTACCATCTAGGCAGATGATGGTTGGAAGCCCAGAGTTCCACTCTTGGCGGTGTAGCTCTTGTTGTAGCTCTTCATCCCAGCCAAAAACAGCGGTAATGGCATCCATTTCAGCCACTTTTTTCAGCTCAAAAGTAAATTGATAATCTTCGCTTGTTGCCGAGCGGTAGGTAATATTCATGATTTTCACTTTTTGCGGTATCTCTTGTCTAATTGAAGCAGCTGCGGTGTTGACTACACCCATTCACTTCAATCACATCGTTTATCTATGCTCATGGGGATGAATACACTCGCTGGTCACCTGCACTTCAAGTTATTTGGGTATGCATTTTATTTAGTTATCTAACCTTAAAAATAGCAGTCCTTAGCTGATAGTGGCATTCATTTTCGTTGGATATTGAACCTCATGCTATATTTTTACGTACAGGCTATTAGGGCGAGTGATTAAAGGGCGATTAAATGCGCACATGGATAGTAATGGGCTTAAGTTTAGCTTTGCTCGTTGGATGTGGAACTAAATTTGTCTACCATAACCTTGACTGGTTTGTGATTGATTATATTGAAGATTATGTTGATTTGACCAAGAAGCAAAAAACAATATTGAGTGAGCGTATTGTTAATATTAGTCAATGGCATAAGCAGCAAGAGATCCCCCTTTATGTCCAGCAGCTTGATAAATTATCACAAATAACCCCACGCACGATGACTGTAGAACTCTTTCATGAACAAGAGGTAGAGATGAGAGCACATTATCATCGTTTGCTGCAAAAAATTGAGCCTGATATCTATTCACTTGCACAGCAGCTTAGCGATCAGCAAGTGAAAACATTAATACTAGGTTTGGAAAAAAAACATAATAAGTATGCAGATCGTTACCAAGGATTAACGGATACTGAAATCCATGGGAAATACAAAAGTCGTATTGAAGAAAGAGTTGAAGACTGGTTAGGTGACTTGCAACCAGCCCAACAGCAATTAGTGCAGCAATGGGCGGATAGCATGCAGATTACCGCTTATGATTGGATCAACTATCAAGCTCAAATTCGAACCGAGGTAGAAGTTTTGCTCAATCAGCGTGATGAACTCAGCCTCTTTCTTCCGCGTTTAAATCGACTACTGTTTGAGCCTGAAAGTTACTACTCGCCAGTGCTTGCCAGTAAAATAGAATACAATCATGCCTTGTCAGAGCGATATTTAGTGCAAATTATTCAGCTAAGTAATGATCGCCAGATAAAACATTTTAAAAATGAGGTGGCCAATTGGAAAAATATCCTGATCGATCTTCAATCTTAATCGAATGACTAAAGCTCTGTTTTAGGCTGTTGTCGTTTCACCAACTTGCTCCAAGGCAATGACAGCAGAATAAAAATTGTCAGTGCGTAAAGCATTGACCAACCAAGGCAAATGAAAACCGCACTGCATAGAACAAGCGAGATTGTGGCTAATACTTTATGGATGCCCGTTAACAATTTATACGCGGCAAACATCGCCAACAAATATACCAGTACAAAAATGCCATTTGCGAGTTTTAGAAAGAATTCTAAGTCTAGTCCTGACAGTTCTCCGAGTAGGCATGAAGCCAATAATACCCCGCCAACGGCAAGCGTTGCGTTTGCTGGTACCCCTCGAATCGATATTCTTGCAATGGCACTTTTAGGTCGGTATTCCCTTGCTTGAGCCCAAACCATCCGCGACAAACTTTGTGTGTATAAATTGATACTGGCGAAGCAAGCAAAAAAACCAACAATACTGATAAGGGTAGCGAGACCAGAACCAAAGATGTGGTCACTTAACCAAGGGATAGAGGTACTATCAAATTCAGGGCTGCCAAATGCTCCGAACTTCAAGATCACCACTGAGCAAGCCCAATAAGTGGCTCCGGCAACAAAACAACCAACAATAATTGCTATCGGGAAATCGCGTTGTGGATTTTTGAACTCCTCGCCCATGTGGGCAAAAGCTTCAATACCAACAAAGCACCAAAACATTACACCAAGGGCGGCACCTATTGGCCAAATACTTTCTGCATCAAGAGGCGGCATGGTTAAATCCGTATAGCCCACATTTCCAACCCAGAGAAAAGCACCGACTAAGGTAAAAATACTCAGCGCAATAATGGTTTGCAGGCTGCCCGAGGACTTTGTACCAGCAAGATTCACCACCACCAGAAGCAATACGGTCAGTGTTTGTGCAATCATTGAAGAGTTGAGTGGTTCAGGGAGTAATTGTTGCGCAAAACCTGCCGCTAACGCTACTGCTGCAGGAACGCCAACCGGAATCACGCTGACAAAGAGCCAAGCGACTGAGCGTTCAAGCTTTGCATTAAAGGCTTTGCGCACAAAGTAGGCCGTACCACCGGCATTCGGGTAGCGTTTACCGAGTGCTGCGAAAGTTAATGCAATAGGGCAGATAGCAACAAAAAGCAGCAGCCATGCCCAGAGCGATAAGTGACCGGCAATACCAGCAGCAATCGCGGGGATCATAAACAACCCCGTGCCCATTAATGTGGTGGAGAGTTGCCCTATTCCGGACAATAAAGTGATGTCCTGTTTTAACTCGCTCACGGCTTCCGTTCCTGAATAAAGTTATGTACTGCAGAATACTCTGAAGCGAAGTTGGATGCATTAAACAAAATTGAGAAATATTGCCGCTCAGAGTGCTTAAGGCCGTCATTTGACCACAACACCACTTTTTCCCCCGGAGTTAAGGTTAAGCGGTGGTTAATTTCAATCAGTTGTGTCAAATTACTATGCGATCAATGAGATAGTGACTGAGAGGTTACTCATTCTCTATCGATATTCCTCTCCTGCTTGAAGCTAGAACGGCATTGGCTACGCTTGCTCACCCCCACTCACATAGTTTCTATGCGGATGGGAATGCACTCACTGGCCGCCTACCTGCAACTTCAAGTTGTCTGGGGAAAATGAATTTTTAATAGGATCAAATAGCGAGACAAGCATGACAATTACTGTGTGGTTATCACTTTTTACGATTTGTATTTTAGGGGCCATGTCACCAGGTCCAAGTTTAGCGATGGTAGCTAAACACAGTCTCGCTGGTGGGCGAAAAAATGGTTTCGCTACCGCTTGGGCTCATGCGTTTGGTATTGGGGTTTATGCATTTATTACCCTGATTGGCCTTGCGGTTGTGCTGCATCAATCCCCCTTAGTGTTTAAAACCATCAGTTATGCGGGTGCTTTTTATTTGGCATATTTAGGTTTTAACGCACTGCAATCAAAAGGTGGTGTGGCGGCTAAGTTGGAGTCAGGCGAAACAGTGAGCGTGTGGCAGTCAGCGAAAGAAGGGTTACTTATTTCACTTTTGAGCCCTAAAATTGCCTTATTCTTTATTGCCTTGTTTAGTCAGTTTGTTGCGGTAGGAGACGGGATAACCAGCAAAGTGATTATCGTGTTAACGCCTTTTGTGGTGGATGGACTTTGGTACACATTTATTACCTTTATTCTTTCCAGCCCAAGGCTTCTAGATAAGCTTCGTGCACGTGCGGTGTTGATTGATAGATTGTCAGGGATTGTACTTATTCTGTTAGCGATACGTGTCATTATGACGGTGTAAAGTATCGACATGCAAAAGGGAGCAATCAATTGCTCCCTTTTTAATATGGTCTATGGAACTACTTTACGTGTTAATGGCTTTGATGAGAATGCTTTGTTGTGACGTCTTCATATTCACCGTCTATGACGTTACTGCGTCTTTGATAGAACGAGTGACCTTTCAATTGTTTCTCTAAACGTTTACCCGTGATGATGGCTGCAATAGTCAGAGGGATCGCCAATATTAGGCTGAAAATCAAAGCAAAAAAGCCAGTAATTAGCGTCAATGCTGTGATGAGAAATCTGTTCATAATGTATACCTCTTTCTTAGTTGTGATCAGGTTAACTTAGTCAAGATGAATCAAACATGAACAAAAAAAGCCACCCGGTTACGGGTGGTAATTAGAGATCTTATCCAGTGCTTATTATGCTGTGGAGTTGTTATGACGTTAAAGTGTTTGAGCTGATCTTAAGCAAAAGTGGCGGGATAAGTGTTATAACGCACGCCCATCATTTGTTCCATGCAATGGACAACTTGACCGCTATAGCCGAATTCATTGTCGTACCAAATGTAGAGCACACAGCGATTATCTTGTGCGATGGTTGCCGCACCATCAACCACTCCTGCATGACGAGAACCCACCAAATCACTTGAAACAATTTCGGTGGAATCGGTGTAATCGATTTGCGCGGAAAGTGGAGAATTAAGAGCCATTTCTCTGAGATAAGTATTGAGTTCTTCTTTATCAGTACCTTTCTCTAAGTTTAGGTTCGCAACTGCCATTGAAACATTCGGAGTCGGAACCCGAATCGCGTTCCCTGTCAGTTTTCCTGCTAATTCTGGTAAGGCTTTCGCTACCGCTTTAGCCGCACCTGTTGATGTTAATACCATATTCAGTGACGCGCTGCGTCCACGGCGTTCACCAGAATGGAAATTATCAATCAAGTTTTGATCATTGGTAAATGAGTGAACGGTTTCAATGTGTCCGGAAATAACTCCAAATTTATCATTAATGGCTTTGAGCACCGGTGTAATGGCATTCGTGGTACAGCTTGCAGCCGAGATAATGGTATCTTCTGGCTGAATAATCGCCTGATTAACGCCAAACACGATATTTTTAATGTCCCCTTTGCCGGGCGCTGTGAGTAGTACTTTACTTGCGCCATTGCACGCGACATGCTGACTAAGTCCTTCGCTGTCGCGCCAGACTCCCGTATTATCGACGATCAGCGCCTCATGAATGCCATAATCGGTGTAGTCTATTTCTTCTGGTTTGTTGGCGTAGATAATTTGAATATAGTTCCCATTAGCAATAATGGCTTTACGCTCTTCATCAACCACAATACTGCCATTGAATTGTCCATGAACGGAGTCACGTCGTAACAAGCTTGCTCGCTTCTCTAAGTCCCCTTTTTTACCACCGCGAACCACAATCGCTCTAAGTCGTAATGGGTAACCTGGGCCACTTTTTTCGATCAGCAAACGTGTCAATAAGCGCCCAATGCGACCAAAACCATACAGTACAACGTCTTTAGGTACTGCCAACTTCTCACCCGTTAACGCACTATGAAGTGCCGTGAGTAGGTAATCATTCAGTCCATGCTCATCGTCATGGTGTTGCCAAAATTGATGAGCTAGTTGGCCAATATCAATACGACATGGTGATAAAGTCATTTGCGTTAATTGCTGTAGAATCGGCATGGTTTGAACTGGAGATAGGGATTCACCGGTGTAGCGACGCGCGATTCGATGAGCCTTGATGATATCGATGGTGGTGGCGTTGATGAGCGTTTTACCAAACAGGATAATTTCAACTCCCTGTTGGCGGTAGAGTTGGCCGATAAGAGGTGACATTGATTCTGCAATGGTTTGACTTACTTGCCAGTCGAGGAGGTGTTTCTCTGGACTCATGTTTGTTGGGACCTTTCACGTTATATTGAGCTTGAATGTTCACGGTGTAGGGCCGTGAACGTGTATCACACACCATTTAAACGGAGTTTGGATACGAGGAAAACTATTGTTGTTTTTATGTGGCGGAATTGTAAATGCACATTGGTTATTCTGCTAGGAAAAATAATGGCGATATTTACTACTAAAAAACATCGAGACAGCAGGGTATCTAACCCTATTTGGGCTGTGTTTATGTCTCTTGACAATTTTCAAGTTGCCTCCTTATTTTGTGACGATAACGTATTAAGTCGCATATTTTTGCCTGCCCAATTTAATCTCTTTCAATAAAATGAGTTCAAGGTCAATTTATCACCGCAAAAAGTAAACGTTATTTTCAAATAACGTTTACTTTTTTCTTATCACATACATGCAGTGGAAATTAAAAATTCTGAATTTAAGAATAATGTCGCTATCAAAGACATTTTACTTTTTAAGGATAAATAAGCAGGAAATTGCATAGAATGGCGTCTATGATTTAATCATCCATCAAGCCATCGCTTTCAAGGATGATAATAATGGCATTGTTATCTCAACTTTCGATTAAGGCTCGACTAATGATGCTGTGCTTGATTCCGGCACTGGTCATTGCGGTCATTGCTTTAGGCCTCTGCATTCAGTTTGATGCACGTCTGCATACGTATGAGATACTTAATCAAAAAGTTGAGTCATTAAATCAAACGACCAAAAGTGCTAACTTACTTTATCAGGCGTTGAGCGCAGAACTGCGCTCGGAAAGCAATGATCAAGACTTAGATGAGTTCAAGCGAGCCTTAGCGGAGGTGCGCAAAAATATTAGTGCTGATCAGCATCAGACTCATGGTACAAGTGATCGCGTCAAGATAGAAAATATCATCAATCAGTTGAGTCAAGCTGTAGACACCATTCCGAATGCCACAAAAAATGAAGTGTTCGAGATAGGCAATAGTGGGTTTGCTTTGATAGGCCAATTGATGGCTGAATTACAAAAAACTAACAGTTTGACCGCACCTTTTGATATTCACTCGTTAGACCTAATTTATAGTGATTTACATTGGTTTTCGTTTTGGATGCAAAAGGAAGCTTGGCTAATTCAGCAATCTGCTGTGGTTGGTTCCCTTGCTAGAAATTTACAAATTGAATATTTGCAAGTTGCTGAGCGTCAGCAGCAATATTTAGAGAATCTGTTGGATTCAGGTGAAAGTAGCTATCAACTTGAACCATTCGCGATTCTGTTTACTCAAGCGAAATTTCGGCAAGGCGCTTTAATTCGAGACAACATTATTCGTAATGAAATTAACCCACAGCAATGGCCGTTGTATGTGGTAAATGCTGAAGGTCGGTATATTGCTATAAGGACACATTTGCAAGGGGTGACTGCGAATTTCTCCATGCTACTTGCGCAACAAGTTAAGCAAGAAAAAATTCGAATGCTTGTGATGTCTGCTGTGGCTATTCTTGTGCTGATTTTTCTCTATATTTTAGGTGCTAGCACTTATTATCGCGTGACATCGAAATTAAGCCACATTCTGAATACGATGAGGCGATTATCTCAGCAGCAAGATAAAATAGAGCAAATCTCCGTTGAAGGTAATGATGAGTTCGCTCACTTTACAAGAAATCTCAATCAGATTATCCAACAACAACAACAGTACGAAATTGCGTTGCTTGAAACCAAAGAAGCGGCAATTGCGGCTAACCGTGCAAAAAGTGCATTTCTTGCCAATATGTCTCACGAGATACGAACGCCACTCAATGGCATTATCGGTATGACAGAGATGCTTTCACGTAGTGACCTCAAAGTGAAAGAGCGTGAAATTTTGTCGGATATAGACACTTCTTCACAAATTTTACTGATACTGATAAATGATATTTTAGACTTATCTAAAATTGAGTCAGGCAATTTGGAACTTGCTCCACACCGTTTTGAGCTGGCTGAGATGGTTTATGACACCGTTCATTTAGTCAACGCGAAAGCGCTCAGTCAGCATGTTGAATTGAATATAAATTTAGATCCAGCATTGCCACGTATTGTCGTTGCCGATGAATATCGTCTAAAGCAGATATTGATGAATTTACTATCTAATGCGGTTAAATTCACTAACGATGGTTATGTGAATACTGAGCTGACTTTCCAGGCTGGAGAACAGCCATCAATACGTTTTGTTGTATCGGATACTGGTAAAGGCATTGATAAAGAGATGCTAGAAACCATTTTTGAACCATTTACTCAAGAAGACCATACAATTACGCGCCGTTTTGGCGGGACAGGTCTTGGTTTGGCTATTTGCCGTCAATTACTCGATTTAATGAATGGCCGTATTAGCGTTCAGTCAACCCAAAGTCTAGGGAGCTGTTTTGAGTTTGTCGTGCCAGTCGAAGTGCCGTTAGAGCAACCACAGACAGAATTGTTGGCAACCCATGTTTTACTTGTAACCAATGCATCCAACTATTCGGCGGCAATAAAACGTGATTGTGTGCGAATCGGTGTCGAATTCAGTGAGGTCAAAAATGCAGAAGAAGCGTTGTACGTTAAGTTACCGGTTTCGTGTATTTTATACTGTCAAACGCTTACCGCTAGTCTCCAGTCAGATTTTATTGATCTGCATGATCAATTTCCTAGAGTCAAAATTCTTGTGCTACAGCATCATCTATTCATCAATCAAGATTTTGTAAGATTCGCACAGCCAGTGCTGACTTTACCATTTTTAGGCTCGCGGTTTGAAAGGGCAATGCGTGAGCTATTAGTGGCTTCGGTATGGGAGAGTGAGAAAGATTTGTTATCGGCAAGGGCTGATTCAATCATTGAAAACGGGAAGCGAATCTTGATCGTGGAAGATAATTTAATGAATCAAAAAATAGCCAGTTTCTTTCTTGAAAAAGCCGGACTGGATTATATGGTGGCGAATAATGGACAAGAAGCACTGGATGCGATCACACAAGGCGGTCAATTCTGTGCAGTGCTTATGGACTGCATGATGCCAGTGATGGATGGTCTAACAGCGACCAAAAAAATTCGCCAATGGGAACAAGAACAAGGTAAGAATAAGCTGCCCATCATTGCTTTAACCGCCAGTGTACTTGAAGAAGATATTAAGAATTGTTTTGACGCAGGGATGGATGCCTATCTACCTAAACCTTATAAATCTAAGCAACTATTTGATATCTTTAGTGAGTTGAATGTTGCCGAATACTGAAGAAGTAGTTTGGAAAATTGTTTCGCAGGAATCGGTTTGGAAAACAAATATCCTTGGTAGTTGTCACAACCTTCAGTATTTAATAGTGAGAGCTGTTGTTCCGTTTCGACGCCTTCTGCGGTGACTTGCTTACCAATATTATGACCAAGCTGAATAATGGTTTTTACAATCATGTGATCATTGTGGTTATCTACACAGTCGTCAACAAACGACTTATCAATTTTCAATACGTCTACGGGAAGTTGCTTCAGATAGTTGAGTGAAGAATAAGCAACACCAAAATCGTCGATGGCAACGGAAACTCCCAATTTACGCAGCGCATTACAAGTTTGCGCAACTTTATCTGGATGCTCCATTAAAGTCGTTTCTGTTATTTCTAATTGAAGTAAATTCGGATCTAATTCATTGACCTTTAATGCTTCTGTGACGATATGAAAAATATCATCAAATACAAACTGAACCGCAGAAACATTGACTGATACACAAATTGGGTATCCTTGATCACTCCATTGCTTGGCTTGTTGACAGGCGGTTTGAATAATCCACTGTCCAATAGCGATGATTTGCTGGCTTTTTTCGGCGGTACCAATAAATTCAACTGGGGAAATCATTCCCAATTCAGGGTGTTGCCAACGGATTAGTGCCTCCGCACCTTGTATACGATTGCTCTTGATGTTGATTTTGGGTTGGTAGTACAACAGCAATTGGTTTCTTTCTATGGCGGAAATAAGCTCTCGTTCTATTTGATAATTGCGAATCGTCTCGTCAATTAACGCCTCGTCATACCACTGAATGGTATTTTTCCCCCGCGATTTAGCGCGGTATACGGCAATATCTGCATTTCTACACCAAATATCGACGGCATGAAGTGCATCTTCTAATAATGCAATGCCAATACTAAATGTCATCGAATATGATCGATTTTCCAATGAAAATTGTTGATTTGATATATCTTTCAATTGGTTAGAAGCATACTCGGCGGTGTGACGAATATTGGTTCTATCTTTGATAATCATGGCAAATTCATCACCGCTAAGGCGATATATATTTATCCGCTCAAAAGGAAGATCTTTTAAACGGTTAGAAAACTCTATGAGCACGAGGTCGCCAAAGTGGTGACCTAGGTTATCATTAATTTTCTTAAAATCGTCAAGGTCAAGCTGAATGAGTGCATAGCCGTCGCTGTATGGTGTTTCCTTAGCAATCTGTTGAAGATCTAAGGTAAATGCCTTTCTATTGGCTAATCCGGTTAAGAAATCGGTCAGACTATCCTGTTCATACTGAGTAATTTGACGTTGCCACTTTTGTTGGTAGTAAACCATGACGGTAGCGAAAATCGCAATGGTCATTAGTTCAATGGCATCTTCCCTAAATTCAATAAATTGCTCTGCCGGTAAGTTGTGCAGATAGCTGAATATCAGTAATACCGCAGAAAGTATTGGTAATAGTGAGCCTGGGAAAATGACGATGTAGCATAGCGGGATGAGAATAAATGTTTCTTCTATAGCATCGATATCAAGCGGTTCAATATAACTTCCGATCAAAATGGTGCTGATTGCAATTAGGCTGGTCAAACGTTTGACCAATGTTGAGGGGTGTAATCGAGCGATGACCATGGCGATAGGAAACAAAGGGTAAATGTTTATGGCTGCACGATGTTCGGTGAGTAAAGTGAAGCTGATTGCGCTAACAGAAGCAAAATAGAACGCAGTGATAAGCAACGAGAAGGCTATTTTTTTATCAATTTTATTAAGCATTATCATATAAACTTCCGCGTTATCTAGCCAAACTAACGATTAATTTTAAGGTGAACGGGTTAGAACGATGGTGCTAGTGCAAACTTAGAGCTCACTTCAAAGCATTATGTTTAGAGTGTAGTTGCTGTATCTGTAACGCTTTGGAGATGCAGTCATTTAATTAAAATTATCTTGCCTATTCTCATTTTTGAATCATATATAACCGATAAGCTATTGACCTTGCCCCTAGGGGATACTTTAGTCTATTCAAGCTATTTAATACTAGAGTGATGTTGTTATGCAACAAGTAACGCATACAATTTGGTTTTCAGTGCTGATGGTCGTGGTTTTGATCACATCATCAATGGTGTCGAGTGCACCATTGATGGCGATCACTATGGCAAAGATGCAATCTACCGAACAAGTATCGTCCTCTGGAATGCATAAAATGTCTCCCTGTCAGGAAGGCAACCTAGCAACGCTTCACCATGCTGACTCCTCTGAGATAGTAGAAGCGTCATCCGTGGTTAACTGTATCGATATGGCAATGGATGGCGTTCATTCTTGCTGTTCGGCCATGTGTGCAGCTGCGTTTGCTTTGTTCTCATTAGGTGGTACTCCTTTTGTCCCCCATGTTGATTTGCTTTTGATTCATTCAGAACCGTTTACCAGCAGCATTACCGTTTCCCGTTCACTTTATCGCCCTCCCATCGCGTAATTTCATCTTATTGACGCTTTTTCCCTGCAGAAAACGTGTATTCATGCTGCCTGAATTTTAGGCTAGCAATTTTTTTGCATCTCAATGTTTTCCATTGAGTGCACATGTGGATGGAATTTGATCGTGAAATTCAAACTCTCTGTGATCGCATTGTCGATCAGTACGTTGTTAATACCGATAGCGGTAAACGCGACAGAGCCAGTCGCTACCAGTAAAGCCAATGTATTAACTCAATTGATAGAGACGGCACTATCAATTGATGCCAGTCGTCAGCAGTATTTGGCTCAATCTCAAGCGATTCGTGAGACTGGCGTAGCCAGTTCAACCTTGATGGATCCAAAGCTAAAAGTGGGATTTGGGGGCCTTCCTGTCGATAGCTTTAAATTTGACCAAGACCCAATGACCAATATTTCGGTAGGTTTAATGCAGCAATTTGAGCGTGGTTCAACATTGACGCTTCAAGCAAAGAAAGCTGAACAACAAGCCGATGGTATGGCTTTGCAAGTGCGCCAGCGCGAGTTGGAGGTTGCCAATAGCATGACTCAACTTTGGTTAGAGTTGGGATATCAACAATATGCTCAACGCATTTTGCGTGAAAATCAGAGCTTGATGAGTGAATTAGAGCGTTTTATTGAAACCAATTACTCGTTGGGTAAAAGCGAAGCGCAAGATTTGTTGCAAGCTCAATTACAAGTATCAAAATTGGATGAAAAACTACAGGCTAATCGCCAAATACAAAGTCGAATTTTGTCACAACTTTCAGAATGGTTAGGTTCGGCATGGTTAGCGAACCAACCAACACTAAGTGCCGATAACCAGCTGCCGTGGGCACAACTTACCGAACAATTAACTTCAATGACAGAGCAGAATCAGCATTTCACCCAACTGATGAAACACCCGATGATTGGGATGGCGGAAGCGGCGATCAACACCAGTAAAACACAAGTGGAAATCGCACAAACGGCTTACCAGCCTCAGTTCGGAGTGGAAGTGATGTACGCCTATCGCCAAGCCAATGATATGAAAGGTCAGCCTGCTTCTGATTTGGTCAGTGCGTACCTCACTATGGATATCCCGTTATTTACAGGAAATCGTCAAGATAGAAATCATGCTGCAGCGCAATATCAAGTCGGCGCTGCTAAGTCTCAGCGTGATGTTTTGCTTGCTCAAATGAATGCCAAAGTGAATGCATTATTGGTCGACAAAACTAATTTGGAACAGCGCTTAGAGCGCTACCACTCTACGTTGCTTACCCAAGCAAAAGCACGAACTCAAGCTATTGAGCGAGGTTATGAAAACAGCACCGCGCAATTTAATGATGTAGTCAGCGCGGCCAGTGATGAATTGGCATTGCAATTAGAACAAGCCCGTTTAACAACAGACTTGAATCTGACCAACAGTAACCTTGCTTATCTATTAAGCGGGTTTGATTTTCAGGTGGCGGCACCAGCGCTTGAGCAAGTGAAAAAGTAGGAGATATCAATGAAATTATTCAACGTAGCAGTCCTTTCGCTTGCTATCGGTGGCGCACTTGGGTTTGTCGCTAGCCAATATTTTCCCCATCAAGATGGTGAGAACCATGATATGCAAGCGATGAGTGATTCAAGTTCACCCTCTGAGCCTTTGTATTGGGTTGCACCAATGGATCCAAATTATAAGCGTGATAAGCCGGGTAAATCGCCGATGGGGATGGATCTTATTCCCGTCTATTCTGAAGATGAAAGCGGTACTGATGAGCAAGTTGGTACGGTGACAATCAATCCGGCAGTTGAAAATAACCTTGGCGTTAAAACCGAGCGTGCGGTTCTGACTCAATTATCACCGCGCATTGAAACGGTAGGTTACATCGCTTTTGATGAAAGTTTACTGTGGCAAACCAACGTCCGTGTTAGTGGCTGGGTCGAAAAACTCCATATCAATGCGGTTGGCGAGCAGGTGAATAAAGGTGATGTACTATTTACCCTTTATTCTCCGGATTTGGTCAAAGCGCAGGAAGAATTGCTCAACGCTTATCGCACCGATCGTCGTGGACTAGTGAAAGGCGCTACTGAGCGTTTGCTTTCTTTGGGGGTTGATCGTGAGCAAATCCAACGGATCGTCAAGCAAGGAAAAGCGACTCAATTTATTGAAATTAAAGCAGTCGCTGATGGTGTGATTGCCAGTTTAAATATTCGAGAAGGTGGCTATTTATCACCAGCACAAGCGGTAATTAGTGCTGGACCATTGAATGAAGTTTGGGTTGATGCCGAAGTTTTTGAGCGTCAAGCGCATTGGATCAATGCAGGCAGTTTTGCCACGATGACCTTAGATTCGATTCCGGGTAAAGAGTGGCAAGGTCTGGTCGATTATGTTTATCCCATTTTGGATCCGAATACACGCACTTTACGTATGCGCTTAAAATTCGCTAACCCCAATGGCGATCTTAAACCAAACATGTTTGCTAATATCGCCTTACAACCTGTTTCTCAGCAAGCTGTCTTGACTATTCCTAAAGCTGCAGTGATTCGCTCTGGTGGCATGACACGCGTGGTATTAGCGCAAGGAGAGGGTAAGTATCGTTCGGCTCGTATCAGTATTGGTCGTGAAGCAGGTGATCGAATCGAAGTTCTGCAAGGGTTGACAGAGCAAGATAGCGTTGTGACTTCTGCTCATTTTATGTTGGATTCTGAATCTAGCCAAACAGCGGATCTTTCTCGCATAAATGGGGTAGAAGTGGCAAATGAAGTTTGGGTTGATGGTTCAATTAATACTCTGTTGGCAGACTTTGGCATGATCACACTCGAACATTCAGCAGTTAAAGAGTGGGCTTGGCAAGCGGGAGAAATGAATTTTACGGTAGACGAAGGGATTGATCTTAGTGTTTTTGCGGAAGGGCAAAACGTTCGCTTTCTTATATTGAAACAAAATGGAGACTACCTGCTTAAAGCGCTTCAACTTAACTCGCAAGCGGTGCAGGGGGGTAAACAATGATTGGTGCGATTATTCGTTGGTCGATCAATAACCGCTTTTTGGTGTTAGTCGCCACATTGTTCCTTACTTTAGGTGGACTTTACAGTGTAAAGAACACTCCCGTTGATGCCTTGCCAGATCTTTCTGATGTGCAAGTCATAATTAAAACCAGTTATCCAGGCCAAGCACCACAAGTGGTGGAGGACCAAGTTACTTATCCATTAACCACGGCTATGCTTGCGGTTCCTGGTGCTGAAACGGTACGTGGATATTCATTTTTTGGTGATTCTTATGTTTATATCATCTTTAATGATCAAACCGATATGTATTGGGCTCGCTCAAGGGTATTGGAATACTTAAGTCAAGTGGCACCTAAACTACCGCCCAATGCCAAACCTACCTTAGGGCCCGATGCGACGGGTGTCGGTTGGATATACAGCTATATATTGCAAGATAAAACCGGTAAGCATGATCTTTCGCAACTACGTAGTTTGCAAGATTGGTTTTTGAAATACGAATTGCAAACCGTTAATGGTGTGTCAGAAGTCGCCACGGTTGGCGGTATGGTTAAGCAGTACCAAGTGCAAATTGATCCTGCAAAATTGCGTGCATACAACCTAACCTTGCAACAAATAAATATGGCGATTCAAAACGGTAACCAAGAAACCGGAGCGTCGGTAATTGAGGTGGCGGAAGCGGAACATATGGTTCGCACTACCGGCTATTTAACAAGTATCGAAGACATTAAAGCGTTGCCATTAAAAGTAACGGATAAAGGTACACCACTACTTTTAGGTGATGTGGCTGACATTAACCTTGGCCCGCAAATGCGCAGGGGGATATCTGAATTCAACGGTGAAGGTGAAGCTGTTGGCGGTGTGATCGTAATGCGATTTGGTGAGAATGCTAGTCAAGTTATTGATAATGTAAAAATAAAATTGGCAGAACTGCAACGTGGTTTGCCAGAAGGTGTCGAGATTGTCGCCACTTATGATCGCTCCACTTTAATTGATCATGCGGTTGAAAACCTTTGGCATAAATTAGCTGAAGAATTCATCGTTGTTGCAATTGTGTGCGCGTTGTTTTTGTTCCACATGCGTTCGTCATTGGTTATTGCACTTAGTCTACCTGTGGGAATTTTGTCGGCATTCATTGTAATGCACTGGCAAGGCATTAACGCCAACATCATGTCACTGGGTGGGATTGCTATTGCCATTGGGGCGATGGTCGATGGCGCGATCGTTATGATCGAAAATGTTCATAAGCATATTGAACGGACCCCGTTGACCGATAAAAACCGCTGGCAGGTCATTGCGAAGGCTGCGGAAGAAGTGGGCGCACCGTTATTTTTCTCCTTGCTCATTATTACATTAAGCTTTGTGCCGGTTTTCGCGTTAGAAGGGCAAGAAGGCAAAATGTTCTCGCCGTTAGCGTTTACTAAAACTTACGCCATGGCAGCGGCGGCGGGTTTAGCTATCACCCTTGTGCCGGTATTAATGGGTTATTTTATTCGCGGAAACATTCTTCCAGAACATAAAAATCCAGTCAACAGGGGGCTTGTTGCGTTATATCGACCACTGCTTAATCTGAGCTTACGTTATCCAAAAAGTATGATCATATTAGCGTTAGGTTTGATGGCGTCAGCTTATTATCCACTGAGCAAACTAGGCAGCGAGTTCATTCCTCCTTTAGATGAAGGGGATTTAATGTACATGCCGACCACTTATCCGGGCATTTCTATCGGTAAGGCTCGTGAGTTATTACAGCAAACCAACAAACTCATCAAAACGGTTCCTGAGGTAGAAACCGTGTGGGGGAAAATTGGTCGAGCAGAAACCGCGACCGATCCGGCTCCGCTGACGATGATAGAAACGGTTATTCAACTGAAACCTCAAGATCAATGGCGTGAAGGGGTAACGACGGAATCTTTGCGCAAAGAATTTGATAATTTAGTGCAATTTCCGGGGTTGACTAACGCATGGGTAATGCCAATCAAAACGCGCATCGATATGTTGGCGACGGGCATTAAAACTCCAATAGGGATCAAAATCGCCGGCCCAGATCTAAAAGAGATAGAACAAATCGGCGCGCAGTTAGAACCGATTCTTAACCGTGTCCAAGGAACGGCCTCGGTCTATGCTGAGCGTGTGGCGGGTGGTCGTTACGTGACCATTGATATCAACCGCCTACAAGCGGCGCGTTATGGTCTCAGTATCAAAGATGTGCAGCAAGTGGTCTCAACAGCGGTTGGTGGTATGAATGTGGGTGAAACCATTGAAGGACTCGAGCGCTACCCTATCAACGTGCGTTATCCGCAGGACTATCGCGATTCGGTTATGAAATTGCAAAACCTTCCGCTGGTGACGCCTAACGGGGCACGTATTGCCTTAGCCGATGTGGCCGATATTCGCTATGAAGATGGCCCCCCAATGATCAAAACCGAGAACGCTCGCCCAAATGGCTGGGTATTTGTTGATATTGAGGGACGAGATCTGGGTTCATACGTATTGGATGCGCAAAAAGCGGTCACCGAACAATTGATGCTGCCTGCTGGCTATTCACTAGCATGGTCTGGTCAATATGAATACATGGAGCGAGCGAAAGCACGTTTAAGCGTGGTCACACCGATCACTTTGGCGATCATCATGCTGCTGCTTTATTTCAGTTTTCGCCGTGTCGGAGAAGTGTTGATCATTATGGCGACCTTGCCATTAGCATTGGTCGGTGGCCTGTGGTTAATGCACTATCTTGGTTACAACTTCTCGATTGCAGTGGGCGTTGGCTTTATTGCGTTGGCTGGTGTTGCGGTAGAAATAGGTGTGATTATGCTCGTCTATCTTAACCAGGCATGGCATTACAAAAAGATTGATGCGCAGCAAAGCCATACAGCTATCGGTAGCAG
Source organism: Vibrio aestuarianus (assembly GCF_012395185.1). Classification (GTDB taxonomy): domain Bacteria; phylum Pseudomonadota; class Gammaproteobacteria; order Enterobacterales; family Vibrionaceae; genus Vibrio; species Vibrio aestuarianus. Next base: position 93,896 of record NZ_JAAZTU010000011.1, on the reverse strand, counting down.
TGACTTAATTGAAGCCATTCGAGAAGGGGCTGGTCAGCGTGTGCGTCCAGTGATGATGACGGTGCTCACCGTGATCATTGGTCTTATCCCAATTATGTATGGTTCAGGCACGGGCTCGGAAGTGATGCAGCGTATTGCAGCACCGATGATCGGTGGTATGGCATCTGCGCTATTGCTGACGTTACTGGTACTGCCTGCGGTATTCAAATTATGGAAGAGTCGTGAAATCGCTAAAGATTAATGACTTTAATATTGAACAAACAGAACACTCGAATTCAAGAAGGAATATAAAATGAAAAGAACACTGATTGCACTCACATTAACTGTGTTGACTACCTCTGCTATTGCAGAAATGGATCACAGTAAGATGGACCATAGCAAAATGGATCACGCTGGTATGATGATGGACCAAGATCAAATGTCAACCAGCAAGATGGATCATTCAAGTATGGATATGATGATGGACGGCATGTCTGAGGTAGGCATGCCCGCTAAAGGTGCTAAACCAGATAAAGTTGTGCATGTTCTACTATCTGATGATATGACAATTACGTTTAAGAAAGCCGTCAAAATTGAGCCCAACGATGTAGTGCAATTTGTGGTGATGAATACGGGTAAAATTGAACACGAGTTCTCAATTGGTTCAGCCGCTGAACAATTGAAACACCGAGAAATGATGCGCCAAATGGACGGGAAAACACATCATAGTGAGAATGTTGTGTTGGTCGAACCGGGTAAAGCGAAGCAGTTGCTATGGCACTTTCATGGCGACAAAAACATAGAGTTCGCTTGTAACATTCCAGGCCACGCTGAAGCTGGAATGGTCAAAAAGATTCAACTGTAATGTAAAGCGCCCTCCAATATCGGAGGGCGTTTAGTATTGAATATGTTGTTACTTACTTTAAGCTATCTAGTGGTAGCCAGTTTACTTTTACTCCGGCTTGTAAAAACATATCTTGGCTGACTTTGATTTTATCACCCCAGCGAGACAAAAAGTCTTCCGTTTGTTCAGGGCAGTGAACCGCAGAAATACCGGTTTGAATAATTTTTGCCGCACAGTTTGGGCAAGGGAAATGAGTCACGTAAATCTCACAGCCATCTAAATCACGCTTAGCAAAAAGAATCGCGTTTTCCTCAGCATGCAAGGTTTTGAGATATTTCATATCTCGATCATCGGTTCCTGCGCTGTCTGAAATGCCGTGTGGATAGCCATTGAAGCCAACGGAAACGATGCGATTTTGTTTGGTAATGACTGCACCCACTTGGGTTGACGGGTCTTTACTCCAAGAGCCAACAAGTTCTGCCATTTGGTAAAAGCGTTGTGCCCATTTCGAAATCATGCTTTGTTCCTCTAATGATTTTTCTTTGCTCCCCAGACTAAATAGGGATTTGTGATAAAGATCAGCATTAATATCCTAGTTTTCGAGCACTGAGTCTAGAGTAAATCTATTTTAGCGAAGATATTTCTTAAATTAGAGTGAGAGCTCTATCCCGTTTTTTTCTTCACAAAAATTTCTTCAATGGACATATTTAGGATTTTCTTTGTGCGAGATCTCTTACACGGACTGTAAGATTTTAGCGTTTATTGATGCCGTAGAATGAGATGTTGTATTTTTAACTCATTGAAAATAAATCATTATAATTGCAATCAATTTATAGTGTAGAAAAGTTTTTTCAGAACGGTAATTGTTCGTTAACGTAAAAAAAGTAATCTTAAGTTGTCAGCAGGAAGCGGACACGGAACAGGAAAGGCCCAAGGATAGGTCATCTTCAGGACGAAGATTCGATGATTCGGGAAGAATTATCGGCAAGGAAAGCGAAGGACATTAGCTGGATGCTGAATAACTAGGATGGTTATCAAGGATGGTTAATGTACGGTGCAAAGGATAATTGCACGAATCTGTCAGGAAGACAGATTAAGGACACCGCTAGGAAGGCGATGAAAAGGATTGCGCTGAAGGAGTCAGCCAACTATCAAGGAATAGATGCAGGGAGCACCTATTAGTAGCTGGATTGCTGCGAGTAAGAACTGGAACCCCACTAGGCGAAAGCTTAGTGGGGTTTTCTTTATTTTATTCTTGTAAAGTAAGATTGCTTCCTACTCCGTAACTCCAGATAATGAGTGAAATTTGTAAAAGGAGCTCATTATGATTCGCTTAGCGGTTATTGGAACCAACTGGATTACCGATCAATTTATTGAAGGCGCATTAAAAACAGGCGCTTTTAAGCTGACGGCGGTCTACTCGCGCAGTTTCGATAAAGCAAAAGAATTTGCAGCGAAATACGATTCTCCGGTTTTATTTACCGATTTAGTCCAGTTAGGGGAGTGCGATGAGGTTGACGCGGTCTATATTGCAAGTCCTAATGCACTGCATGGTCCGCAGTCGATTCAAATGATGGAGGCAGGTAAGCATGTCATATGTGAAAAGCCTTTGGCATCAAATTACCCACTAGCGCAGCAGATGTATAAAGTGGCAGAGCAGCAAAATGTCATTTTATTTGAAGCATTTATGACGCCGCATTTACCAAATTTTGCTGTTATTAAACAGCAGTTATCGCAAATTGGTGCTATTCGCAAAGCGATGATTAGCTACTGCCAATACTCATCTCGTTACCCTAAATATTTAAATGGCCAAAGACCAAACACTTTCTTAGCTGAATTTTCTAATGGTTCCATCATGGATATTGGTTACTACTGTCTAGGTTCTGCGGTTGAATTGTTTGGTGAGCCAGACTCAGTTCAAGCCCAAGCTCATTTGTTGGATACGGGGGTGGATGGCAATGGCAGTGTCATTTTAGGATACAAAGGTTTTGATGTAGTGTTAATGCACTCCAAAACTAGCGATTCTTACTTGCCAAGTGAGATCCAAGGTGAAGAGGCTGCGTTGCAAGTTGAGATGATTTCTATCTGCAATCGTGTCACAAAAATTAGTCGCAGTGGCTGTCGTGAAGATTTAAGTGTTGATCAACAAACGAATCGCATGTTTTATGAAGCTCAGAAATTTGCCGCGCAAATCCAGCGAAACAGTATTGATGAGCAATGCAAACAACGTTCACTACTGGTGTCCAAATTATTAACGGAAATACGCCGTCAAACCGGAGTGGTTTTCCCTTCCGATAAACAGTAATACCAATCGTAGTAAATAACTGGTCATCCTAGCTTGTTAAAATACTCGATAACAGCGTTAGAATTTTTGATTGTAGAATAGTTACTTATCGAAAAATTCCGCCTTGCTATCAAGCATTTTTTCTACGCTATTTCGGAACACTGACTTACGGTGATTGGTATAATTCACAGCCAATGAATAAGAGATCAAGTGATGCAAGCAGAAGTTAAGTGGGTTGAAGATTTTAAATTTTTAGGGCAATCACAATCGGGTCACTCTATTGTGATGGATGGTAGTGGCGGTGCGAGTGCACCCAGCCCAATGGAAATGGTTCTGATGGCTGCTGGTGGTTGTAGCTCTGTCGATGTAGTTGATGGTTTGAAATCGGCCAAGCAAAATGTGACATCGTGTGTTGCTAAATTAACCACAGAGCGCCGCGACACAGCACCGCGTATTTTTACCGCGGTAAACATTCATTTTGAAGTTTCTGGAGAAAATCTTGACCCCACCGTGGTGGCAAAGGTAGCTCAAGATTCATTAGAGAAATACTGCTCAGTCTGTTTGATGTTAGGTAAAGGTGTGGTGATGACCCATAGTTGGGAAATCATTTAATTCGCCATGAGCGATGTAAAAAGGGGGAAAATGTACGAGCGACATTTTCTCTTTTTTCTTTTTTATTTCAGCGTACTCTGGCTTTTTATTGCGATGAGGAGTGAAAAGATGACTGAAATGGAAAAAATGATGGATGGACAAATCTTTGATGGTGCCGATCCTGAAATAGATAGAATTCGTTGCAAAGCGGCTCAATTGCAAATTCAAATTAACCAATGTTGTGATGCGTCGCAGCGTTATTCATTACAGCAGCAACTGTTCGGTGCCATTGGTCACAGCGTTGTTCAACCTCCTTTTCACTGTGAGTTTGGTGAAACGATTCACATTGGTGACGAAACCTTCATCAATATGAATGTCACTATGTTAGACGGTGCTTGTATTACCATCGGCAATCATGTTCTTATTGGCCCTAATACTCAATTTTATACACCTTCTCACTCTTTAGATTATCGCAGTCGCCGTTTATGGGAGACGTTTTGTAAACCCATCGTAGTGGAAGATGATGTTTGGATTGGCGGTAACGTTATTATTAACCAAGGTGTCACCATTGGTGCGCGTTCGGTGGTGGCGGCCAATTCTGTGGTTAATCAAGATGTGCCACCCGATACACTGGTTGGTGGTACACCAGCCCGAGTGATTCGCTCATTAAAAGAAGTCAGCAGTCTCTCAACCAGTTAAATGACAGCGAAGGAAGGTCATCATTGAAACAACATAAGCACACCTTGTTTGGTGTGGCTGCCATTTTGCTATGGAGCTGTCTTATGGGGCTCACCCGAACAGTGGCTGAGCAATTTAGCCCAATTGGGGGGGCGGCTTTGATCTACACAGTGAGTTCGATATTTCTCGTGCTAGTGATGGGTTTTCCTAAGCTAAAGCAATTTTCTTTACGTTACTTGCTGATTGGTGGCGCGCTTTTTGTCAGCTATGAAATTTGCTTAGCGCTAGCACTTGGCATGGCAAATGACCGTCATCAGGCGTTAGAAATGGCAGTTATCAATTATTTATGGCCAGCACTGACGGTGTTGTTGGCTGTTATTGTTACTCGTAAACCAATTAATTTACTCGTTTACCCGAGCGTTGCATTAGCTTTTGTGGGGGTGGCTTGGACGATCGCTGGTGACGATGGCTTTTCTATCGAACAGTTTTCTCGCAACATCGCCACTAACCCAGCGACTTATAGTATGGCGTTTGCGGGAGCGATTATCTGGGCTGTATATTGCAATATAACCAAACAGTTAGCGAATGGACAAAATGCAATTATCGTCTTTTTTATCGCCACAGCCAGCGCACTTTGGATTCAATATTTCTTCAGTGATGAACGAGCGTTAGTATTTACACTCCCTGCTACTTTAAATTTAGTGATCACTGGTGTGGTTATGGGCAGTGGCTATGCGTTGTGGAATGTCGCGATTATTCGAGGAAATATGCTGTTACTGGCTACGCTTTCCTATTTCACTCCTGTCATTTCGACGCTATTTTCTTCGGTTATATTGGGAGTGGTGCTCGGTGTCAGTTTTTGGCAAGGTGTCGTGATGGTCACCATTGGCTCATTAATGTGTTGGTGGGCGACAAAAGATAGATCGTCATCTGTTAAAGAGAGCGAGGCAACACAAGCAAGCTAGGCGAATTGGCTATTAGAAACAAAAAGACCTCACCATAATGGTTGAGGTCTTTTTTATGAAGGTTTGTGACTATCGTGCAATGTTCATGTTTAATTGCAATTCAAAAGGCAGTTTCGATAAACGCTTATGTAACGAACGACGTGTACTTTCAATATCTTCGATAGCAATCATTTCATTCTCTTCTGGGCGAATATCTACGTTTACCCATAACTCGTGGCCTACTTTAGTCACGGAAGTCAATTCAATCTCTTGGTCTGATTCTTCACCTGCGGCTATTACGCCTTGGTCAACTGTGTTACAAATTTCTTTGCTCGCCGACATCATCAGTAATTCACGCATCGCGGATTTGAGCATGTCGTAAGGCACTTTAATAAAATAAAACGACATTAGTAGCATCATCATTGGATCTACATATACGGCATACTCCGCATAAGGTGACATTGTCACTAAAAAAGCCACTAAGAAACCTACGGTTACCACGACACTTAATAGCGTGTCCATTTGCCACTGTTTCGTTTCTGCTTCGATTAAGCCAGAAGAGTAACGCTTACTTTTTTGAGCAATAAACCACCAGGCAAAGCCACAGCCAATAACGTTGATTGCGCCAAAGAGTGTTGCGATAGAAGCATCCACTTCACGCCCACCAGTAAATAATGCAACGACAGCTGAGTAGAGCGAATAACTCACTACTAATAAAATCACGCTGGCTTTAATTGCAATTACCGCTGGTTCAAAAACGGCCCTACCCAATGGAAATTGAGAATCTGAAGGTTTACGGATATAACGTGAAGCCACCAGCGACAATAATGTTAACAGCAAGCTGACCAGTGAATAGACACCATCAAACACGATAACTAATGAGCCGACAAGCATACCTACCACTAAACCACCGCCAGCAAAGCCAGAAGCCAAAAGGGCAGAAATCGTTAATACACGATTTTCGTTATTTCTTGTTCGAGCGCACATAAAATAATACCTGTTGAAAACATGGTGTTATTTTGGCTGAAAACCCATTTTTGACAATCGTTAAGTGAGCGTAATTGATAGTGGAATCAATTTAACATTATTATTTTATTTAAAAACAAAGAGTTACGAATTGCCTGCCTGTCAGTTTTTTTGACACTGACTGCTTGAGTCTGGATTGGATTAAAAATCAAACAAGTAATCGCTGAGTTTATCCGCCAACCAATTCATTCCAGGATGTTCCGCCATGCCTGTTGCGGTGAACATGCAATAATCTTCTTGGGTTAAACCATAAGTATGCTTGATTACCGTTAGTTTTTGTTCACGCAAATAACGGCGAATAAGTGGCTCGGGCAAAACTCCCCATGCATTTTCTGTCAAAATGGTGTTGAGCATGTAATCAAAACTAGAGAAACCGATATATCGACGTGAAAAAGGTTGTAGCTCTGGATTATCCTTCTCATTCAGGTAAACCATCACCGCTTGCATTGCTTTGCGGAGTTCTTCATCGGTTACACGTTTGATTTTGGTCAGTGGGTGGTCACTTTTACACACCGACATCATGCGGATTTTGCCCAAAGGCTGGTAGGTAATTCTGGGGTCATTGATACGCTCGTAATCAACGCCAAACGCGAAGTCAACTTGGTGAGTGGCAATTAAGTTGGCTAAGTCACCGCTCGATGCGAGTACTAAGTTGAATGACGTGGCTGGAAAACGATTATTGAGCTGATGCGCAAAGTCTTGCCATAGTGCATCGGGTAGTGAGTCATCACGGGCTATCCACATTTCAGCGTTAAACCCGCGTGAGACTTGAGTGCAGGTATGCTTTATCCGCGCAATTGTCACCAACACGCTTTCACAATCTTTGTAAATCGCTTTACCTGCTTCCGAAAGCGTGAGGTTATTACCGGTTCGCACAAACAGGGCTGTATCGAGCTCTTTCTCTAATGCTTTTATCGCCATACTCAGTTTAGTGCGGTTACATGCTAGCTGCCGTGCCGCTTCAGAAACAGAACCAGTTTCTGCGACGGAACAAAATGCTTCAATTTGCGAGAGATTCATAAAGACTCGAAGATATAGTAATCACAAGTGATGATAGTCAGCGGATCATAAACAATTTTCAGTTGGATGCCTATCTGTCTGTTTTCTCGCCAAATGAAATAAGCGCCCCATTTCTTGAATAAGATTGCGTTGTAACGCTATGAACGTCACATAGTTTTGGTTTACTCTTGGCAATATTACCCCAATACAAGAAGTAATACGGAGGCCATGATGGCGAACGAATGGGATGAGTACGCAGCTGAGTGGGAACAGGATGAGTCCACGACTATTTTTGCACAGAACGTTTTTCAGCAGCTTCAGAAGTTAGCGTCACTCAATGGCAAACATGTTTTTGATTTTGGCTGTGGTACGGGTTTATTGAGCCAATTGATGTCACCACAGGTAAAGGATATTGTCGCATTAGACAGCTCGGAAGCGATGATTGAAGAGTTAGACAAAAAAGAACTGTCTAATGTTGAACCTGTGGTTGACTTCTTGACCCGTGGTTTAGTCGCGCAGCACCCTGCCTTTCGTAAGCAATTTGACCTTGTCGTTGCTTCTTCTGTTTGTGGTTTTGTGCCTAATTTGAGTGAAGTGCTCACAATTATCCATTCTTTACTGGATGACAATGGCTTATTTGTGCACTGGGACTGGTTAGTTGCAGAGGATGATCCTGAATACGGTCTTAGCCAACGTCAGATCGAAACACTACTTAAAGATGCAGGTTTTAGTCAGGTTGAAACCTCAGTGGCTTTTGAGATGCAAACAAAAAATGGCCTAGCGCCAGTTGTGATGGGCGTGGGTCGTAAGTAATCCTTTCATCCTAGTTCACGATTTTATCTCGGTATTTCCCCTTAGAAACCGTGCTGTAAAGCGCGGTTTTTTTATGCGTGTAGCAAAAAATTTACTTTCTTAAGTTTCCCTTAAGTTTCATTTCTTATTCTCACTATGAAATCAAAGTTAGAGGGTGAACAAATGAAAGATCTCTTACGAGCAAACACACTAGTGTTAGAGATGGTTGAAAAAGACCACCCAAAACGTAAAGAAGTCGAAGCGTATATTGGTGAACGGTACGCCCTAGCGTTTGACGCGAAACTCAATAGTTTCATGCCAACGTTTCTTGCTCTGCTCGATCACGACCATATCCAGTCTTTATGCGGTTTTCGCATTGCCAGCAATGAAGCCTTGTTTCTTGAACAATATTTAGATGAGCCAGCGGAAGCCATTCTATCTAACGTTTTTAGCCAAGACATTGGCCGTGAAAACTTAATTGAATTTGGTCAACTGGCATCATTTTCTAGAGGAATGTCACCGGTCCATTTCCTACTCATGACTGAGAAATTGGTGGCATCGGGTTTTGAGTGGTGCATTTTTACAGCGACCGATCCCCTTTATGCCATGATGTGCCGTTTAGGCTTAACCCCTACGATATTAGCAGAAGCGGATCCAAATCGAATTGCTGATGCTACCCAAATATGGGGAAATTACTATCAGCATCAACCGCGTATTGTTGCCGGTAACTTAAAGCAAGGGTTGGCGCATTTGCAGAGCTTATTTGTAAACCACAGCCGTACGGTTATAGGAGAGTAGTGATGTCTGCCATTATTGAAACCTTAATGCAGCGTGCGGAACTAACGCCTGACCGTATTGCTTTTATCGGCTGTTCGCATAGCTCTGACCAAGTGATGAGACTGAGTTATGCTCAACTGCTAGAAAAAGTGAAAGACTACGCGTCAATACTTGAATCTTTACAGCCTCACTGTATTGCTCTGCGCGCTGAAAACAGTTTGGATTGGGTGATAGCAGACCTTGCGGCTATGTATATTAAGTTGCCGATTGTACCGATCCCGATGTTTTTTACAGCGGAGCAAATCCGCCACACTTTAGACTCTGCGGGTGTCGATTTACTGTTGGGAGATTGGCCTGATACCTTATCAGCATCATTAGTACAGCCGCTAGCCGTGACGATTGGGTCGCTGAATGTATGGAAAATCTGTGATGTTAAACCCGTACGGTTACTTAATCACAGTGCCAAAGTCACATTCACTTCAGGCTCAACAGGAACACCTAAAGGGGTGTGCTTAAGCAGTCAACACCTAGCTACTGTGAGCATGACGTTAAAGGATGCGATTGCGACGCAAGCGAAATGCGATACCCACTTGGTTTTACTGCCTCTGTCTACTTTGCTAGAAAATATTACCGGTATCTATGTACCAATCATGCTTGGTGCTAGCTCTGTGGTACTGCGAGGTGAAGACGTGGGCTTAGTGGGGTCGAGCCAGTTTGATGCACAGCGTTTCGCACATGCACTGGCTAGTTATCAACCCAATAGCTTAGTGCTTACCCCTGCGTTGTTAATGGCGTTGATTCACGTTGCTAAACAGGATGCTGCTCTTGTCGCCTCGCTGGTTTTTGTCGCGGTGGGTGGCGCGCGTGTTACCCCGCAGTTGATGCAGTATGCTCACGCGATGCACATTCCGGCTTTTGAGGGTTACGGCCTGTCGGAATGCGGCTCTGTGGTGAGTTTAAATACACCATCACAACTGAAAATGGGCACATGTGGACGAGTATTACCGCATTCAAAAGTGATGATTGCGCCGGATGGAGAAGTGCTTGTTAAAGATAATGTTGCGCTGGGTTATATCAACCAACCTTTTAATGAGCAATGGCTAGCCACGGGCGATTTGGGTTCGCTGGATGAGCAAGGTTACCTTTCTATTACTGGTCGTAAGAAAAACCAGATTATCACCAGTTTTGGCCGGAATGTATCGCCGGAATGGGTTGAATCTGAAGCGCAAATTTTTGCGCCTTTACGCACCATGGTGGTGGTTGGTGAAGGTCAGCAGCACCTAACCGCCGTTGTTGATGGCGGCGATCAATCTCTGGTGTTATCAGCCATTGAGCAACTTAACCAAAAATTGCCAGATTACGCCAACATTGGTGATGTGATTACGGTGAGCGATCTACGTTCATACCATCACTTATTTACAAGTAATGGGCGGCCGATTCGCCAAGCTTTTGAGTCTTGGTTAAGCGACACCAACGTCCCCAGCTCTGTGCTGCGAATTTCTATTGCCCCTATGTCAATTTATTCTTGAGGAACCGATGATGAGTCAATTTTTTCAAACATTAAAACAGCAAACTTTACCTGCGCAAATGTCGATGCTCCAAGCCCCTATTTTTGCTGCCTGTCAGCGTGGGGATATAGATAAAGAGACTTATGTGAATTTTCTCACTCAAGCTTTTCATCATGTAAAGCATACCGTCCCTTTATTGATGGCATGTGGAGGACGATTGCCTGAAAAATACGAATGGTTACGCCAAGCGATTGGAGAGTATATCGAAGAAGAAAAAGGTCATCACGAGTGGATTTTGAATGATATTCAAGCATGTGGTGCCGATGCGGAACTTGTTAGATCAAACCAAGAAACTGGCCGTGTGGGTATGCCTATCGAGCTGATGGTGTCGTATTTGTATCATCAAATTGACCGCGCTAATCCTATCGCTTTTTTCGGTATGGTTTGGGTATTAGAAGGTACGAGTGTTGGTGTGGGGGGACAAGTGGCGCAGTTGGTGAAGCATACTTTGCAACTACCGGATAGCGCGATGACGTATCTCACCTCTCACAGTGTGCTCGATCAAGACCATATCAAATTGTTTGAAGATTTGATGAATAAGATCACCGACCCTGAAGATCAGCAAGCGATCATTGACTCTGCCAATATGGTTTTTCATCTCTACGGAAAAATGTTGCATGACTTAATGCCCAGTAGTTTGCAAAACGTTGCTTAAGGAGCGTCAAATGGATCTGCAAGGAAAACACGTTCTATTAACCGGAGCCTCTGGTGGCATAGGTCATGAGTTAGCGCTGGCATTGGAAGAAAAGGGGGCAACGTTGTTGCTGGTTGCTCGCAATATCGAAAAATTACAAGCGCTTCGCCAATCACTGAGTAACCCAGATGCCCATCACTGTTTAAGTGTGGATCTATCAACCGCCGATGGGTTAGACAAACTGAAACAGACGTGTCGCCAGCTAGATAACCTCAAACGCATTGATGTGGTGATTAATAATGCAGGGATTAACCAGTTCAGCTTTTTAGCTCAGCGGAGCAGTGCGTCGATAGAACAAGAGATTCACCTAAACCTTACGATGCCAATTCTGCTTAGCCAAGCTGCACTAAGTTGGTTAAATCGCCCCGGAATTATTTTAAATATTGGGTCGACTTTTGGGTCGATTGGCTTTCCAGGTTACAGCAGTTATTGTGCCGCAAAATCAGGAGTACAGCGCTTTAGCGAAGCGTTAGATCGTGAACTTGATGGTTCCGGTCTTCGTGTGCTTTATCTTGCGCCGCGCGCAACTAACACCAGCCTTAATGATCCGTTAGTCGAGCAAATGAACAAACAATTGGGTAACGCCAGTGACTCACCCCAAGTCGTTGCGCAGCATGCTATTAAAATATTGGAAAAAGAGCAGGCATCACATTGGATAGGGTGGCCTGAAAAACTGTTTGCCAAGCTAAATCAATTGTTTCCATCATTGGTTTCTCAATCTATCCGCAAGCAACAAGACACTATTCATCATTACATCAATCGAGTTCATGGAAAGTAGTAAGAGGAATTTAAGATGAAAACATATTGTATAGGACTTCTTTCACTATTAACGATGGGCAGTATCCAGCCTGCGGTTGCATCGAGTGCAGATCCGTTGAACACTATTCAAAAAAAATGGGCGGTGTGCCAATATCAATCGCAAGATAAAGAACATCAGGTTTATTGTTTAGAAAAGCTTATTGAACGTAATCAAAAAGCACTCGATGATCAACCTGAACGCCCAGAGTTAAAAGTTTGGCTTGCTATCAATAAAGGCTCTTTAGCTGGCGTTAATGGTGGACTGGGCGCGCTTTCTTTAGTGAAAGAAGCAAAAGTATTGCTTGAGCAAGTGATTGAACAAGCACCAGAAACGTTAGATGGATCCGCTTATACCAGTTTAGGTTCGTTATACTATCAAGTACCGGGGTGGCCTATTGGCTTCGGTGACGATGAAATGGCGGAAAAAATGCTCAAAAAAGCGCTAGAAATTAACCCCGATGGTATCGACTCTAATTATTTTTATGGTGATTTTTTAGCTGAAGATGGCCGAAAAGTGGATGCTCTGACTTATTTGAAACGAGCTCAACAGGCCAAAGCAAGACCCGATAGACCTTTGGCTGATATGGGGCGTCAAAAGGAAATAGAAAAGCGAATAGGAGAGCTTAATTAATCATGCGCTTGTTGTTGGTTGAAGATGATGTATTACTCGGCCAGTCTATGGTGGCTTCATTAAGCCGCCAAGGCTATACCGTTGATTGGGTAGAAAGAGGTGGTGGGGTTGATTTGGCTTTAAAAACCGAACAGTTTATTGCCATCATCTTAGATTTAACCCTTCCTGATATTGACGGTTTAGTTGTGCTTAAAAATGTGCGTCGGGCGGGTTATACATTACCTGTTTTGATCTTAACCGCGCGTTATGATGTTGAAGACAGAGTCAAAGGCTTAGATGGCGGAGCTGATGACTATCTGGTCAAGCCTTTTGCATTGGAAGAATTGATGGCAAGGTTACGGGTGTTGATCAGACGTCAATCCGGTTTCTGTGATACACGTATGGAAATTGGTGATTTAGCCCTGTCGTTAGCTGAACAAGCGGTTGAATATCAAGGAGTACGACTTAAACTTACGAATAACGAGTTTAAATTACTAGCCGTATTGATGACGCAAGCTGGCCGAGTCGTAAGCAAAGAACAACTGCTACAATCTCTACATGGGTGGGATGAAGGCACGAGCGATAATGCGATAGAAGTGCACATTCATAACCTACGAAAGAAAGTTCCAAATAACATGATAAAAAACATCCGTGGCGTGGGGTATATCATTGAAAAATAAAAATGGCTATTCGATTAAAAAGAGGTTGACTGTTTCGGTAGTAATGCTCTCCTCGTTACTAATCCTCATTTCCCTGTATTTCAGCTACAGCGCCGCACAATATGAAATCAATGAGGTTTATGATGCACGTCTTGGGCAATCAGCCAAACTGCTTTTATTAGGTATGCCAGTTGATGATGGTGAGCGCTCTATGGCAGAGTCTCAGCAAGTTTTTGACACTTGGATGCAACGAATTTCTCAGCAATCTCAAGCCAAAGGGCACGATGACCCAACCACTTTTGGTCACCCATACGAAAAAAAAATCCTTTTTCAGTTTTACCGTAATGGACTACTGATATGGGGATCTAACCCTGAGGTTGGCAAAATACCTCATAACCCCGCATATGTTGGTTTTGGCGATGTCACGCTCAATGGTGAATCGTGGCGCTTTTTTCAATTATTATTGCCTGAGAATTATCATACTACTCCTGAATATGTGATTGTCGCGGAAAAACAAGTCATCAGACAGGAAATGAGTCATGAATTGGCGTTGTCGACGGCGTTGTCGACGGCGTTGCCGCAATTGATCTTAATTCCTTGCCTAGCCGGCATTATGGTGATCTTAATTGGTATACACTTTGAGCCTATTTCAGAGTTAAAACGAGCAATTACTCAGCGTAGTGTTAATAAACTCGATAGTATTTATGTGGCCAACCCAACGGTTGAATTGTCGCCGTTAGTGACGGCATTGAATGAACTATTAAGTCAGCTTGATCAAGCGTGGCAGCGAGAAAAACGCTTTACCCGTATGGCTGCTCATGAACTAAAAACACCATTAACCGTATTGAGGCTTAATGCGGAAAATGCACTTAACAGCCAAAATGAAGAACAATTAAAGAACGATCTTAATAATATTTTGCGAGGGATAGAAAGGACTGACAGACTGATCCAACAACTTTTGATGTTAGCTAAAGTCGAAAGTCAGCATCCACAATTCTCATCGCTAGATCTCCGCAAACTGTTACAAAATGTGATTGCTCAACTTGTGCCTATTACGCTAAAGCAAAAGCAAGAGATTTCGCTACAAGCTATTGATGTTCAAATCCGTGGAGATGAAACCTTATTGACGGTGCTGTTTAGTAACTTAATCGACAATGCGATTCGTTACTCCGGTGAAGGCAGCGAAATTCATGTGGTAATCAGCGATAGTGGTGATTATATCGAAGTGCGAATCGCTGATAACGGCCCCGAAATTGATACAGAAACACGAGAGAAATTGTTTGATAATTTTTACCGTGCGAACACCGAAAAAGGTGATGGTGCGGGGCTTGGTATGTCTATCACACAAGATATTGCCAAGTCACATCAAGGTCGAGTTGAGTTACTCCCTAGAGAACACAAACAAAATGTATTTTTAGTTCGGTTGTTAAGGTAACTGGTATGGAATGTTATTTTAATAGATGAAAATGGTAGCTGCCATAGCTTTTATTTTTCGTAATTCGGATTAACGTCCTAAGTCTTTTATGGTTTTCCATATTGAGAATTGCTTATTTACATTATTTCACTGTTCGGTCATTCTCAAATTGCGTATTCTTCACCTAGTGATAGAGATCGTAATAGCTGGTTAAAAGCTACGTGATGTTTGTCAAAGGATTCTATTTGTTGACTAATAACTCATGGCTAGGGTTGCTCAAAAATAAAAGCAAATTAGAACAAACAATAAGGGTCAGCGTATTGCTGACCCTTATTGTTTTCAATGCTTATCTCATTCTAGTCATCAATTACTCAACTAACTAGGTTGCCTGAGTTGTTCACACAACCACCTAATGGCTTGGTCGTTCATGCTGGGCTTATTCCAAACTAAACTGTAAGCGACAGTACCGTAATTAAACGGAAGTGGTTTGGTGACTAACTGCTGTGCTTGCAAAGCCTGTTCTGCCCATTTCTTAGAACATGTAAAGAGATAGTCAGTATGTTGGCAAAGTACCGCCGCCGAACCGAAATCGGCAACGATAATAGGAACTCGACGCGCATGATGGTACTGCGCTAGGTTCTTTTCAAAGAAAGGCTCAGAGAGCTCTTTATCTAAAATACCAATATGTGAATAATCTAAATACTGCTCGGTGGTTAATGTTTCATTAGCCAGAGGGTGGTTCTTTCCCATTAAGCAGACCATTTCATCATATTCAAGTACTTCCCATACCAATTCTTTATCGCGAGTGGGGGGTTGGCTAATATCGTGTGGTAGTAAAATAAAGTCGACTAAACCGCTTTGTAGAGCATCAAATCCATAGTGTTCTTTTGAGTAAATCGTAAAGGAAGCGTTGGGTGCCTGGTTGGATACAACATTGGCAAGTTTCGAAGCAAACACTTCGAAAGTGCTTTCTCTCATTGCAAGGTGATACTGACCTTGGTGGGCAATGGGCTCAAAATCAGCATGGTGTAGTAAGCCATTCATACTCGACAAAATGGAGTGAACGGTCGGCCCCATTTGCAGTGCAAACTGGGTCGGAATCAAGTGGGTGCCGTCTCGGTAAAATAGTTCATCTTCCATGAGAATGCGCAATTGTGACAAACACTTACTGATACTTGATGGGCTGACACAAAGCTGAGTTGCTGTCTGTGTAACGCTACGCGTGCTTAACATGATGTGCAGCGCTGTCAGGTGCTTTAAACTGATTCTCGAAAGATGAATGTAATCCATAAATAAAGACGAAATCTCCCTCTATTTTGGTGAAGCATATCACTGAGTAGTATGTTAATGGCATTTTAATATACTGGCCATGATGCATGGTGTCACAACTTTCCTCTTGTTATTTCTATTACTGGTTGTTTATTCTGCTTTATGTGATGCTTATGATAGTAGGAAGAAGAGTTTTTGTTGCTATTTCACTAGTTATTTGTTGAAAAAGAGCTGGTGAATTTCACTTAGCACTCGACTATTCGCGATAGAACCAAGGTTGTTAACGGTTTCATTGTGGATGGTTTGTTTAACAGCCAGTTCAACCAGTTTCCCCGATTTTGTTCTGGGAATATCACTAATAGCATAAATTTGAGCGGGTACATGGCGTGGAGAGCAGTGGGTTCGAAGTCGTTGTTTGATTTCATTGATTAAGTTGTCATCCAGTTCTGAACCAGCGACAAGCTGCACAAAAAGAATGATGTGTTCATCGTTGTCTACTTTTTGACCGACAGCGATAGAGTCAATAACTGACGTAAGTGCGTTGACTTGTTGATAAATCTCCGCAGTACCGATGCGTACCCCTCCTGGGTTTAACGTCGTATCACTGCGCCCATAAAAACGCATGCCTTTATTTTCAGTCCATGCTACTTCATCGCCGTGGTGCCAAATACCGGCATATTTATTCCAATAGGCGTGATGGTAGCGTTCACCATCATCGTGCCAAAAACCTATCGGTTGGTTAGGAAAACTGTTGCGACAGACCAACTCTCCACGCTGTTCAGTCGTTGGTTCACCATCTTGATTGAACACTGCTACATCTAATCCGAGCGCTGCGCCTTGGCACTCTCCTCGATAAACGGGGGATATGGGGTTGCCTAATACAAAGCAGCCGCAAATATCAGTGCCGCCGGAGATAGAAGCGAGATGTAAGTCAGCTTTGATATTAGAATAGACATAATCAAATTGCTCTGGATACAACACCGAACCAGTAGAGCAAAGTGTCTTTAGATGAGAAAGCGAGTAGTAATCGCTTGGTGAAAAGGCTGTCTTTTGCAGTGCTTCTAAGTATTTCGCTGACGTTCCAAACAAGGTGACCTCGGCCTCCTCGGCCAGTTCCCACAGCACACTAGGTTGTGGATACATGGGGTGGCCATCGTAGATCACTAATGTCGCACCACTGGCGAGCGCAGAAACATGCCAGTTCCACATCATCCAACCGCAGGTGGTGTAATAAAAGACGCGGTCTTTAGGTTGAATGTCACAATGTAGTTGATGCTCTTTGAGGTGGTTCAGCACTGTCCCGCCAACCGAATGAGCGATACATTTTGGCTTGCCTGTTGTGCCAGAAGAATAAAGGATAAACAGTGGGTCGTTAAATCCAACTCGGCTGTAGTGCAAACCTCGTGGTAAGTAACTAGCGAAAATGGAATGCCAGTCAGAAAATCCGTCATTAATCGTTATGTTTACCGAGCGTTGCTGTAAGTATTCGATTTGGCAGGTATTTTGGATGCTAGAAATTGCATCGACAATGTGTGTATTTTTCTCCTCCATTGAATGGGTTTTGCCGTTAAAAGTATAGCCGTTACAGCAAAAAAGAATTTTGGGATTAACTTGCCCAAAGCGCTCGACCACGCTGTCTACACCAAAATCTGGTGAGGTGGCTGTCCAAATAGCACCTAAGCTGGTGGCTGCAAGCATAGCAACTAAGGTTTCTGGAATATGAGGTAAGTAACCAGCGACTACGTCGCCTTTTTCTACGCCATTTTGCGTTAGCCATTGCTGAAGGATTGAGACCTGATCATTGAGTTGCTGCCACGTGATTTTCTGACTTTTTCCATTCTCATTTTTAAACCACACCGCAATGCCATCTGGTTGCTGGAAAGCGTAAGAGAGCAAATTTTCCGCGTAGTTGAGTTGTGCCTGTGGAAACCAGATCGTATCACGTGCTGGGGTAAATTGTTCCCATCGTGATATACCTTCACCATAAATACAGTTACCGCGAAAGCCAATGACATCGCAAAACTGCCACACCTCAAGCCAGAATTGTTTCTTATCTGCAATTGACCACTGATGAAGCTGTGAGTAATGCTCTATCGCTTCTCCTTGCATATTAATGTGTTGAATAAATTGCATTAAGTTAGATGAGGAAACGCGCTCTTCACTAGGGATCCAAAGTGGATTGCAAGCGGGTGGATTTTCCTTATGCATGATAGCTATCCTTTGCAAAGGCTGTGACTGACGGAGTGGTAATTCATTCAAGTGTTGTTGCTCAACCTGGCAAAGTCAAATATCTCCTTCATATTCATACTTATGATATTTAAGTAAAAAAAAGAAAATGTAAAAAATATGTTACATTGCCTGTGGGGTTAATATGCTGTGCAGGAATTGGCAGAGTTGAAGGGAGGCGATAGGCTTAATGTAACTAACTTGTTATGAGGTTCAGTGATGACTCAGTATCATTCTAAGCCATTAAATAGTAGAGGCTTGATCGATTGGAGCGGCGCTGAAGATGCTATTTGGCATGATTTGGTTTCTCGTCAAAAAGCGGTAATTCAACAGCGAGCTTGCCAAGCTTACTTGGATGGATTAGAGCTGCTACAGCTTCCGAATGATTATGTCCCGCAATTGACCGACATTAACCGCATCTTGCAGCGTGAGACGGGATGGCAAGTTGAACCGGTCCCCGCTCTGATCAACTTTGACCGTTTCTTTGCATTATTGGCCGACAAAAAATTCCCAGTGGCAACATTTCTTCGTACACGAGAAGAGTTTGACTACTTACAAGAACCCGATTTTTTCCATGAAATCTTTGGTCATTGTGCCATGTTAACCCACCCTGATTTTGCAGCATTTACCCATAAATACGGTCAGTTAGGGGCGAGGGCAGATCACAAACAGCGCGTCTATCTGGCTCGTCTATATTGGTTTAGCGTTGAATTTGGTCTAGTGCAAGAGCGTGGCGAGACGAAGATTTATGGCGGCGGGATCCTCTCTTCTCCAGGGGAGACGGTTTATAGCCTAGACAGCAATGTACCAAAAAGAGAGATATTTGATATTCAACAGGTGCTAAGAACACCTTATCGCATCGATATTATGCAGCCGATGTACTACGTGCTCAATGACCTCAGTGAGTTATATCATCTAAGCCAACAAAATTTAATGTACCAAGTTGAGAAGGCCATGAAAAGAGAGCTGCTTACACCATTATTTCACCCCAAGGAAGAGACAAATGCTTGAAGAATTACGTTGTGAAGCGTGCAGTATTGATGCGGTTGCTTTGACTACAGAAGAGCAACAAAAGCTACTCAAAGAGCTAGACGGATGGACTTTAGTGAATCGCGGAGAAATCCCCAAGCTTGAAAAAGTGTACCTGTTTAAAAACTTTAAACAGGCTTGGGCTTTTACCAACCAAATTGCACAACTAGCGGAAGATGAATTTCATCACCCTAGTATTTTATTGGAGTGGGGCAAAGTGACGGTGACATGGTGGAGCCATTCCATTGAAGGATTACATCAAAACGACTTCATCTGCGCCGCTAAATGTGATGCGTTAGTCGACTAGCTAACAACCGATACAGTTCAACACCTGACCCGACATAAATATTCCCTTCATTTATGCCGGGTCCTTTTTATAAATATGAAATACTTGTCTAACTTGAAGTCGCAGCGGTATGGGCTGCAATTTCAAGTTAGTTAGTACGGTATCGGCTCAAAATTTCCCCTAAGTTGCGAGAGGCTTTAGCTAAGCTCGCAACACCTTGAGATGATTGTTGTGCAACACTGCGGATGGCATTTGATTGTGTTCGAATGTCGCTAAGTTCAGCGGCAATATCATTGGCGACAGAGCTTTGTTCCTCAGCCGAGGTCGAGATTTGCACGCTCATGTCATTGATCATTTTTGCCGACTCTGCAATTAGGTTAACGTTATTACCGATATCAGACACTAAATCACTACTCGTTTGAGCTTGGCTGACGGTTTGTTCTGTAATACGTGCAATGCCTTTACTTTCGGTTTGTAGTTTCTCGATCATCGCTTGAATTTCAACGGTTGCTGCCTGAGTGCGGCTGGCAAGTGTACGAACCTCATCAGCAACCACCGCAAAGCCTCGACCCTGTTCACCAGCACGCGCCGCTTCAATGGCTGCATTTAATGCTAATAAATTGGTTTGCTCTGAAATAGCGTTGATGGTGGTGATCACTTCGTTGATCTGAATCGTGTTTTCATTCAAGGTCGAAACCGAGTTTGACGCTTGAGCAATGAATTGTGAAAGTTGTGAAATTTCACTGATCGCTTGTTGAACCAATTGATAGCTTTGTTCAACTTGCTTGGTATCGTGCTCAGATTGTTGGTTCGCTTGCTGAGAGATAGTTGAGACTTCATGCGCTGAGGCGGTCATCTCTTCCATCGCTGTTGCGACAGAATCAAGCGACGCATATTGGTTATTAATCTGTTTTTCACTCTCTTTCATTTCACGAGCGAAAGAGTCTGAAGTTTGCCCTAGCGTGCTCGCATTTTCTTTTACCGACACAACCAACTCGGTCAAGGTATCCATCGCCTTATCTAGAGCGCAGCCAATGGTACCGAATTCATCACGACCTGGGTGAAAACCTAAACGAGAAGTTAAATCACCCTCGGCAATTTTCTGCGTAGTAGTGTAAAGCACCCACAGAGCACCGCCAATAAACGTTGCAACCCAATAAACAAAGATCGCAAATGGTACGGCCCATAAATAAGAGAGTAAGAAACTGTTGAGGGCTTGCTGGCGAGTTTCATTTTCAACGCGAGACATATTTTCTGTTAGTGCATAAAATTTGCCGTCACTGTGCCTGGCCGTTGCGGTCACAACCCCGTTTTTATAACTGGTTATGGCCGCTGAAGTTCGTGATTCGATACCCGGTATCGATTTCGCATCTGTTGCGCCCGTTAATAAGCCTTGCAGTTTGTATTCGATAGCCAGCTTAGATTGTGCTTCGATATGTGTCAGCGTATCAAAATAACGGTTACCCGCCATAAAGCTTAAGGCGGTGAGGAATAAAGCGAAGATCACCCACATTTTGTCGTTTATCGACATTTTAATAAATACGCGGTCAATCGTCCTGAATTGAACTTCTTTCATTGTTACTCCAGTATGCAAGAGATGAATAGACAAGATTATAAATATAGTAATCTCTAATGTGTGCTACTAGGCATAACTTTATGAAATTAATGTTGAAGTAAATATCAATAGTGAGATTTTGATCTTGTTTTTAAGTCGGAATGGTGAAGGTGGGAATCTTCCCACCTAAAACCAGCTTAACCAAGTGAGGGTAAAACTCCTAAACTGATGAACACTTGTGACGTGATGATCATCAAACCGATGGCTGCAGTCATTATTAAAGCGACTTTACCGCCTTTCACTTGATATTGGCTGCCACCACTGTATTGGTAGTTCTCTTGGTTACGCACTTTAACTACCATGGCTACAGGCAAAAAGATCGCAAGAATCGTCAATGCAATTGCTGCGTAACCAAGTGCCATAATAAAGCCTTGAGGGTAAAAAAGAGCGAATACCAAAGGTGGAACAAATGTAGTAATAGCAGCAACAGCTCGGTGGACTCCGATTTTCTTTTTCTTGATAGTGTCACCCATGAATTCAAATAAGCCAAGGCTTACCCCCAAAAAGGATGTGAGTAAGGCAAGGTCTGCGAAAACACCAATAGTGCTACTCAAGTTTGACTGGTGCACCGTTTGACCAAGAGTCACAATTAAGGCGCTTAGACCAGAGTTTTCCACCAGTTCTGGCTGACTAACAACGCCCAACGTCACCAATTGCCAAAAGATATAAATAACCAGTGGTATAGCAGAACCACATAAGATCGCTTTGCGTAGTGACGGTGTATCACCATCTAAGTATTTGACGATGGCAGGAATGCTTCCATGAAAGCCAAAAGAAGTGAAAATTACAGGGATAGCGGCAATCACTAAGCCTTGCCCAAGTGGCATGCTGAGTAGGTATGACTGAGATACATTAGGTGCAAGAAAGGTGAGCACTGCGATCATTGCGATCATCTTTCCGGCAAACAGTAAGCGATTGACTTTATCCACGGTACTTGTACCCACAGTAACAATCACAGCAACCACTAAGGTGAAGATGAGTGTGCCTAATGAATTACTGATGTCTAAGCCTGCAAGATCGGTAAGTCTATGGGTGAACTGAGCACCTCCGCCAGCGATATATGCTGCACACAGCGAGTAAAATAGAAATAACATCGCAAAGCTCGCCACCCATTTCCCTTTCTCGCCAAGAATTTGTTTAGCAAGAGAGTGTAGCGTTGCATCTTTATCGGCATATTGATGGATCTCGATCATAAGTAGGGCAGTAAATGCCATTAATCCCCACAAGGAAATCATAATGAAAAGTGAAGTCGTAAAGCCGATACCCGCCGAAGCTAGAGGCAGAGCAAGCATGCCTGCGCCAATAGTGGTTCCTGCGATGATCAAAGTACTGCCGAAAATCTTTGATTGAGTCATGGTGTAAATATCTTTATACAGTTCGTGGTGTGCTAGGTAGTGTTAAATCGCTATAAAAGCATCAGTAACCTGTGAACCTATCGATTTATGGCTATATTGTAGAACTTTCAATTTGTTTTCAATCTATTTGTAAAAATTAAAATCCATAAGTGTATTTTAATTTTTACGATCCAAGTTTGGTGCAAATAAAGCTAGTCGTAATCGTTTACCTATGATAAACCTCATACAAATGACCTTTTTGACTGTCCGCTTTCAAAAATTTGTCATATAAAACATCTAAAAAGGACCTTGTGGCGTAATAATTTTGCCCAAGTCAAATTAAAAGGAGGTCGACAATGAGTGACCAATATAAAAATGATGAATGTTTAGAATGGCTAGATGCCATGGAAATCGGCTTCGATTTATCCGATTATGATACCGCTACCGACGAATGTGCACAGCACGTCAACAATGAATAACCTAGGCCA
This sequence comes from Vibrio aestuarianus, assembly GCF_012395185.1. Lineage (GTDB taxonomy): Bacteria > Pseudomonadota > Gammaproteobacteria > Enterobacterales > Vibrionaceae > Vibrio > Vibrio aestuarianus. The sequence goes on along the minus strand of NZ_JAAZTU010000011.1, from coordinate 70,992 downwards.
GCGGTTTTGCTGGCTCTGCTGCTCGCTAAGTGTTTAATTCGAGCATTGATTTTGAATAGGCTAAATACCATCCTCTCTGTTACAATCCGCGCCCTTATTTCCAATAGGTAAGCGCTCATGTCTGATAACTTAAACCCATTCCAACGCTTGGGGCTCTCTCTACCTTTAGTCGAAGCTCTAAACCATTTAGGCTTTGATGCCCCGACAGAGATCCAATCTCAAGCTATTCCTCATGTTTTGGCGAAAAAGGATGTGATGGCGGGAGCTCAAACGGGAACCGGTAAAACAGCCGCATTTGGCTTGCCTATTTTGCAACGCTTTTTAGATGATCCCAGCTCGCGAGAAGCGAATAGTAAAGTCATCCGTGCGTTGGTATTGGTTCCGACTCGAGAATTGGCGCAGCAAGTGTTTGATAACTTAAGCGCGTATGCAGCTGGTACGGCTTTGAAAGTCGTCACGGCTTATGGTGGCACTAGCATGCACGTACAAACGCGTAATCTCAGAGGTGGTGCGGATATTTTGATCGCTACGCCGGGGCGATTGATCGATCACCTATTTGTCAAAAATATCATTCTGACGCAAACCGAAGTGTTGGTACTAGATGAAGCTGACCGTATGTTAGATATGGGATTCATGCCTGACATTCAGCGCATTTTGAAGCGTATGAATGAAGATCGTCAGACTCTATTCTTCTCTGCAACATTTGATAATAAAATCAAGGCACTTGCACATAAAATGATGCGTGACCCGGTTGCGCTACAGATAACGCCTGCTAACGCGACTGCTGATACGGTTAAGCAAATGATCTACCCAGTTGATAAGAAACGTAAGAGTGAGCTTTTAGCTTATCTGATCGGATCGCGTAACTGGCAGCAAGTGTTGGTGTTCACTAAAACTAAACAAGGTAGTGATGCGTTAGCGAAAGAACTCAAGTTAGATGGCATTAAAGCTGCTTCTATTAATGGTGATAAAAGCCAAGGTGCGCGCCAAAAAGCGTTAGATGATTTTAAATCTGGTAAGGTACGTGCGTTAATTGCGACTGATGTGGCAGCGCGAGGCATTGATATCCATCAACTCGAGCAAGTGGTCAACTATGATATGCCATATAAAGCGGAAGATTATGTGCATCGAATTGGTCGAACGGGTCGAGCGGGGCAGCAGGGCTTAGCGGTTTCATTAATGAGCCGCGATGAAGAATATCTGCTTCAAGCGATAGAAACATTATTAGATCAGCGTTTGCCCCAAGAATGGCTACAAGGTTTTGAACCTAGTTTATTGGAAGAAGTGACTTCAGAGCGCCATTCTCCCAAAAAGAGTCGTTCATCGGAAAAGCGAAAAATGAAAGCAAAGTTAAAAATTCACGCAGGTCGTGGTAAACGATAAGGTGTTATCCCTTATTTGGTCCAATCATAACCAATATTGTAAACCAGTTCGTTGACGTTTTTGGGTGACAGTTTCTGTGTTTCATCGATATGGAATTTTGTCACCATCAAGTCATTAAACAGTTGCCAATGTCTAAGTAAGCATTGAGTGATATCTTGAGTTTCATCTGACCAAGTTTCTTTCAAAAATGGCGTTAAGCTTGCCGCACCATGCGCGTACATGATGATTTGCCACTTTATTTCCCAGACCTTGATCGGTGTTGTTGGAAATTCATGGTTATATTGTTCGGCGAGTTGTTCAATGATGCGTTGAATTTCACCTGCACTATCAATGAAATAATCAAATAGAGCGTCTTCCTGTCTTACTGCATCAGCAATAAATTGGATCGGTTGCTTGACGATAAGCATGTGTGCAAGCAAGCGGGTGGTAAACAGATACAACTGTTGATTGACGGGTGTATTTTCTGGGATTTCCGCTATGACCCTGCGCAAGTAGTGCTCGGTATATTGATGTAGACCATCACTAATACTTCGCCATATTTGCTCTTTACTGCCGAAGTGATGACGAAGAAGACTATGTGATACTCCGGCTTTATCACTGATATTTCGTAGCGAAACACGAGCGTAGCCAAATTGACAAAACAGATCGGCTGCGACCATTAAGATATCTCTTTTGGTCTGTTTGGCATCTTGGGCACTTCTTCGGCCTTGTTTTTTCGTCATCTCGCTTGCTCTTTACTATTTTTACGAGGGAGTTGTACCAGATTTACACATCGGATTCACGGAAAAGCACATAACGAGTCGCATAAATGCGCAATAATGGCACGAAATGAGGCATTTTTCGGTAGATAGCGTGTGTTTTAATAATAGATGATCTCGTTCGGGGAGGGCCAGTTGTTAAGATTAATCTCTGTGTTTATGAGAGTATGAGCTCCTCGAAAGAAGCCCATTGCTTATTGAATATTTTTATCACATTAACAACCGTGAGTTGTTCAGAGATAAGCTGCAAGTTTTTCTAGTAGCAAATCGATATCGCTGCGTGATACATCTTTATGAGTGACAAAACGGATAGGATTACTTGGTGAGATAGTAATGCCATCTTGCGCAAGTTTTAATGCAATGGCGTCGATATCTATCGATGGATCTAATTTAGCGAATACAATGTTCGTTTGAACAAAGTCTGGGTTAACGGAGAAGCCTGTTAGTTTAGCAAGCCCACACGCCAGATACTGAGCATTGTCGTGATCCGTTTTGAGTTGGGCGACTTGTTCGGTCAACGCAAGTTTACCCGCTGCAGCCAAAATTCCTGCCTGACGCATACCGCCACCGAGCATTTTTCTCAAGCGTCGAGCTTTAGCTATGTATTGTTTAGACCCCAATAACAACGAGCCGATTGGTGCGGCTAATCCTTTGGATAAACAAACCGTCATCGAGTCAAAGTATTGAGCAATCTCTTTAACATCTACCTCTAAGGCGACCGCAGCATTATAGACACGTGCACCATCCAAATGCATGGCAAGGTTGTGTATATTTACAAACTCTCTAGCCTGCGCTAAATAAGATAACGGAAGTACTTTGCCATTGATGGTATTTTCTAAGCTGAGTAAACGCGTACGCGCAAAGTGGATATCATCAGGCTTAATCGCCGCTTTTAGTTTGTTGAAGTCCAATGTGCCATCTGGATTGTTTTCGATAGGCTGGGGTTGGATCGAGCCTAAAACGGCGGCTCCGCCAGCTTCATATTTATAATTGTGCGCTTGTTGCCCACACAAATATTCATCACCACGTTCACAGTGTGACATTAAGCCAAGCAAGTTTGCCTGAGTACCTGATGTAGTGAATAAGGCCGCTTCGAAACCGTGTCGCTCTGCTGCCCATTGCTCTAATGCATTAACGGTTGGGTCATCGCCATACACATCATCCCCAACATCTGCTTTTGCCATCGCTTCACGCATTGCTTGAGTGGGTTGAGTTACTGTATCGGATCGAAAATCCATGATATCTCCTATAAATAGCCGCAAAGCTTTGCTTTGCTTAAGCAGGTAATTGTTTTGGAATCAGTGATTTGGTCATTGATGATACGCTGTTCTAATTCCTCAATAGAAAGAAAAACAACCTCAATGACTTCATCATCATCACATCCCAAACGAGCAGTATTTGTTAGTTGTTTTGCCACGAATAGATATTGAATCTCATCGCAGAATCCGGCAAGCGGTGTTGCTTGGCCTAAATTAATCAGTTGGTTGGCTGAGTAACCAGTTTCTTCTTCTAATTCTCTGTGAGCACACTCATGAGGTTGTTCACCTTGTTCGATGGTGCCTGCAGGGAGTTCCAAAAGCCATTTCTTAAGAGATGGACGGTATTGATTGATTAAAATCACTTCACCTTGCTCGGTAATAGGCAGAATAACGGCGGCGCCTGGGTGAACAATGGTGGTGTGTTGAATGGTTTTGCCTGTCGGAAGACAAACGCTTTCTTCGACCAGTGAAATGTTTTTCCATGTATGTATGGTTTTGCTCATGCAACTCTTCTATTTATGTAGCCAACGCCGGGAATTTTATTCGACTTCCCACCTTACTGATTTCTTCTGCCAAGACAAATGAAAAATAGTCTGATGATGAGCATTTTATTGCTGCAATTAGTGATATATCTCTCATATTTGCAAACAATGATTCCATGAAATTTCATGTAAAAGAGATCTGCTATAAGGATGGCTTAAAATAAAAAATCGCATTTGCAACAAAATGATAACAAATGTATAAAATTATTTATAAAGATACTATTCTGAGCCCTTTGGAGCATTGACGTGATAAACCCTAATCCTGCATCTCATGCACAAAAAGCACTGCTTTCTGAGCGCATTAATAAGCTTGCGAAAGCTTTATCTGATGGTATTTATGAGCGTGAAGATACCATTAAGCTTTGTTTGCTTGCGGCATTAGCGGGTGAAAGCGTTTTTTTACTTGGTCCACCCGGTATTGCAAAGAGTTTGATCGCTAAACGCTTGATCCAAGCATTCGATAATAGTAGCTATTTTGAATATTTAATGACCCGTTTCTCAACACCAGAGGAAGTTTTTGGCCCTCTCAGTATCCAAGAATTGAAAGACAATGGCCGCTATGTTCGTTTAACGCAAGGCTATCTTCCTACTGCTCAAGTGGTTTTTCTTGATGAAATTTGGAAAGCAGGCCCGGCTATTTTGAATACATTACTGACCGTGGTAAATGAAAAAACATTCAAGAATGGCAGTGATATTGAACGTGTACCAATGCGCCTCTTAGTCTCCGCTTCCAATGAACTACCTGATGAAGAGAGTGGGTTAGACGCACTGTATGATCGAATGTTGGTACGAGTATTTGTTAACCGTATTCAAAATAAGCAGAACTTCAAATCAATGCTGACCGTTGGTACTCCACAAGAAGCACGAATTCCAGACGGGTTAGCCATTACTGATGAAGAATACCATTCATGGCAACAGCAGCTTGATAGCTTACTATTGACTGATGACGTATTTGAGAAACTGTTTGAACTCAAAAACATGTTGGAACAATCGATAGCCAGCCTCCCCTCGGCATCAAGCAGCGATATGTATGTGTCAGATCGGCGCTGGAAAAAAGCGGTGAAGCTACTTAAAGCAAGTGCCTTTTTTAATGGACGAGATTCGATCAATCCATTGGACTTACTTTTGCTGCAAGATTGTCTGTGGAACAGCCCTGAATCTCGCGATATTGTGCGTGATGTGATCCGTGAGTTTGCGCTAAAACATGCTTTTGACCAACAAGACGTTGAACAGCAAATTGAATTGTGCCGCGAAGAACTTGCCGACATTCAACAAGAGCTAGAGTCTCAATTTGCTATGCCTGTTTCGCTTGAAACCTCAACGGGCTTGATTAAAAAGCAAGTATACCAATGTGACACCACAGCGGCGAAAACCTACAAAGTTGGTTCAGCATTTGATTTAGTCAAACTAGTATTGCTGCAAAGTAACATGTCGGTATCGGAATCAGAAAAAGGTGATAGTCGTTGGGTGTATGTACCTAAAAATGAGCTTGAGCGAGTGATCAAAGACGGCAATGGTGATGTTTACGGCTACGTAAACCAAAACACCAATTTGTGTCGTTTGAAGTTTGAGCTGAGTGCCGACAACCACATAGTGATCAAAGACATTGCAAACCGTTCGGTGTTGGTCAGTTTAGTGACAGAACAAGGTTTAAACGATGAACTCTATCAGCAATGGATCTCGAAAGCCGATCAAGCCGTAATGCAATTACAGCATGCAGAGCATCATTTGCGTAAAGTGCGTTCCACGTTCCATGGAGCATTGCCGCATAATTTCATTGATCCTGAATTACCAACTGCGATGGAAGCAACGTTGCAGCATCTACAGCAGTTACTCGAATCGACTCAAAGGGAATGTGAGAAAACGGTTCAGCGCTTTAAAAACCTCAATCAGTTTTTTGAATAGGGGGCTGAGATGCTTGGTGCAGATGGCTTAAATTTGGCGTTAATGATTGCTGATTCTGGCATTATTGATACCGCGGTGAATGACTTGCTGGCTCGCTCTCAGGTGATGATGATGGCTGAGAATCGTGGTGTTTCAAGCACGGTTAAAAACCATCTCTCTAAGTGGCGGGGTAGTGTTAAAAAACGTATTACACGCGTGTGTGAAACGGAACGCTTTCAGCAAGAGCTTGCGCTATACCAAGAAGTTATCCATTGGGATGAAGCGACTTTCTTTAATCAGATCAATGATGTTATCAAGAAATTAGAATGGCACTCAGCATTTTATCTTCAAGCTCGTCGTTTAATGGAAAACAATAAGGGGTTAACTAACCCCATGTTTCCGCATTTTTTTTGCGACCAATGGTATCAAAGCCTTTCTGATGCGATTAAGCAGGCGCAAGTCAATGAGCTAGAAAGTAACAAAGAAAAGGTATTAGCCGATTTATACCAGCGCATGGAAACCATGAAAAACATGGATAAAGTGACAGAATCTGGCGATGAGTCGAGCGTTGGCCGTTTGTGGGATATGGCTTCAGCCAAACTGAGTAAGACGGATATTTCTGTCATGAAACGCCATGCTGAGTTCTTAATAAAGAATAAAGGCCTACAAGATATTGCGGAGCAATTAGGGCGAATGGCTGGAGAAGTGGATGATCCAGACCTAAACCGAGCCCCGGTTGAAGAGCTACAAATGGTGGAAGAAAAGTCTGATGAAGCAACGGATGACATTGTGGGGATTCATGAAAGCGATGATCTCAACAAACTTCTGCCAAATGAAACTATGTTTTTGGCTTATCCTGAACTTGAGGTTGTCTTTTACAAACACTTAGTCGATAAGCGGTTGATGAATTACCGTATGCAAGGAAAGTCACGTACGCTCAGAAAAGTAAAAGCCCATCGCCCTGAAAATAAACAGCATGATGTTGATAAGGGACCATTTATTGTTTGTGTTGATGCATCGGGCTCAATGAACGGTTTTCCTGAGCAATGCGCTAAAGCGATGGCTTATGCTTTGATGCAGATAGCACTAGCGGAAGACCGTGAGTGCTATGTAATGCTATTTTCAACCCAGCAGATCACCTATGAATTAACCAAACAAGATGGTTTGCGAGAAGCGAGTGATTTTTTGAGCTATTCATTCCATGGCGGCACAGATCTAGAGCCAGTATTAATTCAGTCGATAGAATTGATGCAAGGGGATAAATATAAAAATGCTGACTTAGTGGTATTGTCAGATTTTATTGCTCCTAAGCAACCCAAAGAATTGCTCGAAAAAGTGGCGCAGTTGAAAGTACAAAAAAATCGCTTTCATGCAGTGAGTTTATCGAAATATGGTAACCCCGAATTGATGGCAATGTTTGATCATTGCTGGTCATATCACCCCAACTTAGTGGGACGGTTAATGAAAAAATGGTGATCTTCAGTATTTTAGTTACTGAGGCTGTATTATTCTTGATCAAAAACTGGTTGCCAAATAATCGTAAGTTTGCTTTTTAACCACTTGATTCAAAGAAATAAAATTTATTGTTGACTCATTTTCTCAATCCGTTAAAGTACACCTCGTTCTCTCGGGGAAGCCCACAAGAACCACAGTGCGACACTAGCTCAGTTGGTAGAGCGCAACCTTGCCAAGGTTGAGGTCACGAGTTCGAACCTCGTGTGTCGCTCCAGATTTTACGATGGTGTGTAACGTTTCCGTTTACGGCATTGCAATTCAGAATTGCGTGCCCTGGTGGTGAAATTGGTAGACACAAGGGATTTAAAATCCCTCGACTTTCGAGTCGTGCCGGTTCAAGTCCGGCCCGGGGCACCATCTCTTCTTTGTTCATAAGAACAAAACACAAATAATGGCGCGATGGCAGAGTGGCTATGCAGCGGATTGCAAATCCGTGTACCTCGGTTCGACTCCGGGTCGCGCCTCCAAAAAATAAAAAGACGCTTTTTAGCGTCTTTTTTTATGCGTTAATTAAGGTTAAGTCAAACTCAAAAGCGCTTTACGAACATAAAGCGCTTTGCTGTTAGTGGTTACTAATTAGTGATCTAATTTATCCCACGCTGATTGCCAGTCAGAGCCCGTACCTGGTTCGAATTGAGTGGCAGTTGGAGACCACTGTGAACAGTATCCACTATAAGGGAAAGCCTTACATTGGTATATAGCGCCATCTTTTGCCAGGACTTTGGTACCCGCTTTATAGTTAGTAAACTCTTCAGGGAAGACAAACTCATAATCGCCTGCTGGAGGTGGAGTAGTTTGTTCATCGACTAGGAAAAAGTTTTGTGTGTGTTGACTGATGAAGTTACCATCCATATCGAGAATTTTAGTCACCAACGTATGGTGCCCTGTCTCAGATTTTGATAACGATAATGTGGTATTTTTCACCCGACCATCTTTAATCTTTGTACGGAAAGAGGCTAATTTTTCACGGTCATGATTGAATACGTTTAACCTTACTTTAAGATCTCCCTTTGCTTCTAGAGATAAATCTATCTCTGTTGGTTGGTTACCTATCACATATTCTTCTTTTAGCCCGGTTACCTGAAGGTCATATTCCGGACCTTCAGCGATATCATAGCCAATTTCAACACGCTCAATATTACTATTTTTGCTTCGATAAATAGGGTTTATGCCATAGGTCGGAGAGAAGTCACCAGTGTTTTCATTTAACTGGCCCGCTTTCATATTGCTTTGCGTTCTGTTGATTTTTCTTGCTAATGCATAGGACCAATCATTTGCTTGCGTATGCTGTTCATCAATTTTAAATACTGTTGATAGTGTGGCGTTTTCACCAGAATGGTCAAATACACGAGTGAAAACACGATCGCCTACTCTGAGATTTTGCGCGGGAGTAATGTGTCCTGCATTTATCCAGTCAGGATCTGGGGTGCCAGGATTATCACCATTAAACTGAACATCTATAACATTGTAGAAAGAAGCGGCAGTATCACCAACATCCCATACCGCTAAAATCACGTGATACCCTTCACGAGTTGGAACATCGCATTGATGTTGAACACCGGAAGGTGGTCGCTGCATATGGCCATCAATGACACAAAATGGATTAAGGTCAAAAGAACTACGGCTTAAAGTTTGATTAGGGTTCCAATTAGGCTTAGTAATGTAGTATTTCCAATCTTTGGTGACGTGAGCTGCAGTAAAAGTCCACGCAAATGTTTGAAGACCAGATTGAATTGGACGTTTAACCCAACGATCACTCGTTTGTTCATCAAGCGCAGCTGCCATGGATCTTCCAGCACTGGCTATATGCCCATCCGCAGGACCTGAGTTAGGAAAACCATCTGGTCCTTCAACACTTTGAGGCTCGTATTGAATAGATCCACATTGGATGTTTTTCTCATTAGTATCTGGTGCTGGGTTTTTACATAATGCGACACGGCTACTTGCTACACCTGAACCTGACTCTGAAACATAACCATGGCTCATGGCTATTGAACTGATACTGGCTAGCGTTAAAGCAAGTAATGTTTTTTGGGGAAATGTATTCATAAATATTCCAAATGGAGGTTGACAAAAATTATTATGCAACTGGGGTGTTATTTATAATGCTGTTATTCGTGTTGAGCAATTATTCAACATTACAAAACCCAAGATGTGCATATGTTAAGGTTCATATGATATTTAACACACAGATGCTTCCACTTCGAATGTGGGATAATTTTATTGGAACTAATGCTATATTGGTTGTTTTTATCATTTTATTTCATTTGCTAATTATTGATTTTTAAATCTGCTCTTGTGTTGTAATCGAATAGTTATAAGTGCAGTGATCTTGATTTCTTTTTGATATTTCATGTTTTAATATGAAAATTAAATTCAAATTTATAGAATGTGGCTTATGTTTGGTGGGCTTAATCTCTGGGGTGAAATATTCCTGAAGTTTCATGTGTGATTAATGGTACTTAATGTGATAATTATTCTATTAATTCAAAAATTTTTCATCATGATGCTTCGTATAAAAAATTTAGTTTCAAAATTAGTAAAAGCTAATTCTGGTCAGTATGACGTACTCAGTAAATTACTCCATTGGTGTATGGCTATCATTATCATTTACGCATTAATAGCGGGATATGCCATGCATCTCGTTATGGACAAACCCAAGCTATTTCATATTCTATCGGTTCTTAATATGTCGTGGGCGACGATAGGAGCATTTCTCTTGGTTTTACGTTGGATATGGCGATTTTTTCGTGTCGAACCAGAATTGCCATCTTCAATTCCAAAATTGCAAAGACACATCGCTAAATTAGCGCATAGCGTGATTTATCTTTTAATGCTAATCGTGTTTGTCAGCGGGTTCTTAATGTTGAAAGAGAACTACTCGTTTTTTTGGCTTTTTGAAATACCGAATCCAGTAAAAAATTCTGAGGTTAACGCATTCTTCTTTTCAGTTCATCGAGTATCATGTGTTTTACTTTTGCTTATGGTAGTAATACACATTATTGCAGTTGTTAAACATCGTTACATTAATAGAAATGGTGTGCTGAATAGTATGCTCATAACACGGCACTTATCAGATTAATAATCCATTCTATAATGTGATATATAAGGTTTACGTTATGGGAGTTTTCTGATCGACCATTAATAATGGTGTGATGATGAAATTATCAGTTTTTTTAGTAACCATGTTTTCCTGCTCAGTATTTGCCACGGGAAAAAATGTTGAATATGCGAATGTAGGAGTTGATTATCAGTCAATAATTGTGAAATTTAATTCGGACTAGAACCCATCGATGTATCTGATTCATCATTTGCCCCTGGTGTAGCTGTGGACCCTAACTGGGTAAATCAGCAATGGCAATTTGTTCGCCAATAAATAACACCATCAAAATGATGGCGTTAACATGAAGTTTATTTCAGTGTAGTGAAGAGGTCGCCGTCAAGCTGCCTCTTCAGTTTGATAATTTCCCAGTAGGGCACTATAAATTTCTTGATCGCTTAAAACACCGACGAGCTGATTATTTTCCATCAGAAGAATTGGGTTTTGAGTTCGGTGTTTCAATTCAATCGCGCTGCGCATATCAATGTCAGGGGTAGTGACAATCATCGTTGATGAGTCGATGTTCGACATATCGCTAACTTGGGTATCCCAATGGAGTAGTGTGGTTGATGTGGCTCCATATAATGTCAATGCTGTACCGTTTTTGGCTACCCAAACATCTTGTTTGTTGCAGATCTGCCAACGATCATCTTGTTGTTTTAACTGTTCGATAGGCTGCATTAACGAACGTCCTTTTAATACGTTAAGGGGGTTAGTGTGTGCCACGAACTCTTTAACGTAGTCAGTTTTTGGAGTAAGGACTATTTCTTCAGGCTTACCGTGTTGAATCAGCTTACCTGACTCCATAATAGCGATGTTATTACCTATTTTTAGTGCTTCATCTAAATCGTGGCTAACAAATAAGATCGTCTTGTTTAATTTGCTTTGTAGCTCTAATAACTCATCTTGCAGTTGCGCGCGAATGAGTGGATCAAGTGCCGAGAATGGTTCGTCCATTAACAGGATGTCACTGTCCATTGCAAAAGCACGCGCTAAACCGACACGTTGCTGCATGCCGCCAGAAAGTTCGTGGGGGAATTTATCTTCCCACTCAGCAAGGCCAACCATTGTTAGCTGTTCACGAGCACGTTGGTGGCGTTTTTTCTTACTCATTCCTTGCATGTCTAAGCCAAACGCCACGTTATCTAAAACCGATAACCAAGGCATAAGGGCAAACTTTTGAAACACCATCGAGACACGATTTGTTCTTAAATGCTGAAGCGTTGCTTTATCACAGCTGGCAAGGTCAACAAAGCGTTCGCCATCTTTTAATTCTAATGATCCCCGGCTGATGGTATTCAAGCCATTCACCGCGCGTAGCAAGCTAGACTTCCCTGAACCAGACAGCCCCATCAAGACGCAAATTTCCCCTTCTTTAACAGTAAGGCTAACATTGTCTACCCCTACGACTTGACCGCAGGCATCGATAATCTCTTGGCGAGATTCACCTGCATCAAGGCGTTGCAGCGCTTCATTTGGATTGTGGCTAAACACAACATCGAGATTTTTAATGGTAATAGCGTCCATGATTATGCTTCCTTATTATTTTGATTTGGGGTTTTGCATAAGCGATCGAGAATGATGGCGACTAAAACGATGGCTAAACCAGCTTCAAAACCTTGAGAAATATTGACGGTATTGAGTGCACGAATCACGGGTTTGCCAAGGCCGTCAGCCCCAACTAAGGCTGCAATCACAACCATGGAAAGTGATAACATAATGCATTGTGTTATCCCCGCCATGATACTAGGCAGAGAAGCTGGTAACTCTACTTTAAGCAGCAAATTCATACGACTAGAGCCGAACGCTTTACCCGCTTCAACTAACTCTTCTGGTACTTTAGTAATCCCAAGATAGGTGAGGCGAATGGGGGCGGCGATAGCAAAGATAATGGTCGAGATCAGACCAGGGACAATACCTAAACCGAAAAGTACCAATGTTGGAATGAGATAAACAAAGGTAGGCACGGTTTGCATTAAGTCAAGAATTGGGCGCATTATCGTATAAAGCCATGGTCGATGCGCCGCTACAATACCTAATGGCACGCCAATTAATACGGAAATCGTTGTCGCGGCAAACACCAGGACAAAGGTTTCCAGCATTTCTTGCCAGTAGCCAAGGTTTAGAATAAGCAGTAGAGCCGCAATGACAAATACCACCAATGAAATCTGACGATGCAGATACCATGCAATGGCCGCAGTGACTAAAATCGGCACGGCAGGGGGCATCCATTTAAACACATCAACTAAAGATAAAATGATGGTCTCAAGTAAGTAGGAAACAGTATCAAAAAATGTGGCTGCATGGATGGTTAGCCAATCAACACCACTTTCCATCCAACTGCCGAGGGGGATTTTGTTATCTGTAATAAAATTCACGATATAGCCTTTCGGAAGGTGAAATGCTCACCTCCTCCTCTAAATTAATTTATGCTTTAAATGGCGCTAAATAGTTGCTAATAGCTTGTTGTGCAGGTGCTCCAGCTTTGGTTTTTACATTCTTTAGCCATGGAACAATACTTTCTGGATGTTTGATTAACCATTGGCGAGCGGCTTGTTCTGGTAAGACGCCTTGGTTGAGAATGGATTCCATCAATTGGTTTTCCATTTCAAGCGAGAAGGATAGGTTTTTTAATAAATTACCGACATTTGGGCATTGTGCTAGGTAATTCTGACGAACATTGGTGTAGACATTTGCACCACCGTAGTTTGGGCCAAAGTAATCGTCACCGCCATCAAGGTATTCCATTTCAACATTGCTGTTCATCGGGTGCGGAGCCCAACCTAGAAACACAATCCACTGATTACGACGTACCGAGCGTGCTACTTGTGACACCATGCCCGCCTCACTTGACTCAACAACGCTAAAATCGTTCAGTCCAAAAGCGTTTTCATCGATCATCGTTTGGATTAAGCGATTACCGTCATTGCCCGGTTCAATACCATAGATTTTGTCGCGGAATTTATCTGAAAATTTAGCGATATCAGCAAACGAATGGACACCGGCATCATAAACGTACTTAGGCACAGCGAGTGTGTATTTTGCTCCTTCCAAGTTAGCGCGTAGAGTTTCAACCGTTCCAGCTTCACGGTATTTGGCGATATCGCCTTCCATGGTTGGCATCCAGTTACCGAGGAATACATCAATGTCACCGTTTGCCATAGATGAGTAGGTCACTGGTACTGAGAGCAAATCGATTTTTGTCTGATAGCCTAGCCCTTTAAGCAGCTCTGTGGTCACGGCTGTTGTGGCGGTAATGTCTGTCCAACCTACATCAGCAAAGCGCACGGTATCGCACTGATTAGCATAAGCATTGGCACTGAGCAGAGTCGTCATTGCAAGTGTGAGCACGGTTTTTTTAGTAATAGACATGTTATTTCCTTGTATTTTTGACTGACTTTATAAATTTTATGAGTAAGCGTCCTGCTTTCTCATTGGTGGTTTTATTCTTTGTTTGGTTTGCCAGTCTGGTGCTATCCATACTGGAGCTTCAGTACTGGCTAATAGCGGTTTGCCTAAAATAAGATCGGCGGCGCGCTCTGCGACCATGATGGTTGGCGCATTCAGGTTCCCGTTGGGAATGCTTGGGAATATCGAGGAATCCACCACGCGTAAAGCTTGAATTCCGCGCACTTGGCACTGTTCATTCACCACGGCCATTGGGTCGTCATCTGCGCCCATTTTGCAGCTGCAAGAGGGGTGATAAGCGCTTTCTACATTCTGTTTGACCCATGAATCAATATCGTTATCGCTTTGGAGCTCATCACCCGGTTGAATTTCTTCGCCCCGATAAGTATCCAATGCTGGTTGCGCTAGAATTTCACGGGTGAGACGAATGCAATCGCGCCAATCTTGGCGATCTTGTTCGGTTGATAGGTAATTAAATGCGATAGAGGGTGAAACCGTTGGATCGCGAGAGACAATTTGTACTTGTCCTCGGCTTTCTGGCTTATTGGGCCCCACGTGAACTTGGAAGCCGTGACCATCAAAGGCCGCTTGGCCGTCGTACCGCATCGCAGCAGGTAAAAAGTGGTATTGAATATTTGGCCATTTGAGCCCTGCGCGAGAGCGAATAAACGCGCACGATTCGAAGTGGTTGGTTGCCCCTAATCCTTTACGAGTTAAGATCCATTCAGTGCCGATAAGCCCCTTGCTGATTAAACCGAGTTTACTGTTTAGTGTGATCGGCTGTTTGCAATGGTATTGAAAATAGATCTCTAAATGATCTTGTAAGTTTTCACCCACGCCAGGCAGGTCTTGCTTCAGTTTCACACCAACTTGTTCAAGCAGCGCTTTAGGGCCAATACCTGAAAGTTGCAAAAGTTGAGGAGAGCCAATAGAACCAGCACTTGAGATCACTTCTCGCAAGCAAAACGCTTGTTGGATCTTACCTGATTTTTCAAACTCAACGCCGATGGCCTTTTGCTCTTCAATCAAGATCTTATGTGCCACAATTCCTGTTTTTACGGTGAGGTTCGGGCGCTTCATCGCGCGGCGTAAATAGGCATTGGACGTTGAGGCGCGAACTCCAGAATCTACCGTCATATGCATTGGTCCGAAACCTTCCTGCTGATAAGCATTGTAATCGTCAGTTTCTGGATAACCGGCTTCTTTGCCCGCATCGATGAAGGCTTGATAAAGTGGGTTCAATTGCATGTCGTTACCATTACAAGTACCGACGGGTCCGTTGCCGCCACGATAAGCGTTATCGCCACCTATCCAAGATTCAGCGCGGCGAAAATAGGGTAAACAATTTTGATAATTCCAACCTTTAGCGCCCAGTGATTCCCATTCATCAAAATCGCAAGCGTGGCCGCGTACGTATACCATGCCATTGATCGAAGAACTGCCTCCGAGTACTTTGCCTCGTGGACAATGTAATTTACGCCCGTCGAGATCGGGCTCTGACTCGGTTTCAAATTGCCATGCGTATTTTTCGCTGTTCATCGGGTAAGAAAGGGCGGTGGGCATTTGAATAAAAATGCTTTTATCGCTACCACCCGCTTCGAGCAGTAAAACCTGATGTTCGCCAGACTCGGTTAAGCGATCGGCAAGAACACAACCTGCTGAGCCCGCACCGACGATAATGTAATCAAAGTGATTTAACATAGAAGGCTCCTTTGACTATTAAGCATATGGGCTAGCAAAATCATCTAGCTCCACTAAAATGCTTTTGGTTTGGGTATAGTGCTTAAGGGTTTCTATGCCATTTTCACGGCCAATCCCAGAATGCTTATAACCACCAACAGGCATTTCTGCCGGAGAATCTCCCCAAGTATTTATCCAGCAGATCCCGGCTTGAAGTTGGTGAATTACTCGGTGTGCACGTGAAAGGTTCTGTGTGAACACTCCTGCCGCTAAGCCATATTGCGTGCCATTCGCGCGCGCGATCACTTCGTCTTCATCGCTAAACTTAAGCACTGACATTACAGGGCCAAAGATTTCTTGTTCAACATGCGGCATGTCATCAGTGCAATCAATGAAAACAGTTGGTGCAACAAAATTGCCCTTATCTAGGCCGTTATCGGTAACTTGATAACCACCAGTGAGCAAAGTTGCTTGGCTAGCTTTGGCTTGTTCAATGGCTGTGAGCACTTTGTTTAAATGAGGTTTGGAAATTAACGCGCCAATCTGGGTGTTGATATCCATAGGATCACCAACCACTAATTGTTCAGTACGCAGCTTAAGCTGAGCGACAAACGCATCGTAGAGGCTGTCGTGCACGAAAACGCGCGTCCCATGGGTACACACTTCGCCTTGGGTATAAAAGTTTGCCACCATGGCAGCGGAAACGGCTTGATCAAGCTTGGCATCATCAAAAATAATGAGCGGTGACTTGCCGCCCAATTCCATAGTGACAGACTTCAAGCTGCGAGCGCTGTCTGCCATTACGGCTTTCCCGGTACCCGATTCACCGGTAAAAGAGACTTTGGCAATATCAGGGTGGGCCGTCAGCATTTGACCTACGCGGTAATCACCTTGAACCACGTTAAAGACGCCGTCTGGCACTCCCGCTTCACTGAAGATCTCTGCCAGTTTTAACGCGCTTAATGGCGTTTCCTCTGAGGGCTTGAAAATCATCACATTGCCGGCAGCCAGTGCTGGCGCTGATTTCCACATCGCGATTTGAATCGGATAATTCCATGCGCCAATGCCTGCGCAGATGCCTAATGGCTCGCGGCGAGTATAAAAAAACTGATGGTCATTGAGCGGCTGTTGCTCGCCTTGAAGCGATGGGGCTAAATTCGCAAAGTACTCAATGACGTCAGCGCCAGTAGCAATATCAACGCAATTGGCTTCTTGAATCGGCTTACCGGTATCGAGAACTTCAAGTACAGCAAGTTCATCGTTTCGTTCTCTAAGTATTTTTACTGCTTTTAGCAAAATACGGCTGCGTTCTGTTGCGGTCATTCTTGACCATATCGCAAATCCTTGCTTGGCTGAGGTGATAGCTTGTGCAATGTCATTGGCACTGGCGTGCTGCAATCTTGCTATCACTTCACCTGTTGCTGGGTTGTAGGTATCGAAACGTTCTCCTGAAGTGGCGGAGCTGAGTGTTCCGTTGATATAAAGCGATTTTATTTCCATTTGAAGGCCTGAAGTGAGTTGTTATTGTGCGTAAAACGCTAATTGTTTATTGAGGTAATCGTTAATGATGGAATGTGCTTGAGCTGGGTCGATCCCTTTGGGGTTTAATGCTCCGCGTAGCCAAATGCCATCAATCAGTGACGCAATACCATGAGCCACGAGATTGACCTGTTCTGATGGGAGCAGTGGCTTGAGTTCAATCTTAAGATGAGAAAGTAACCGCTGTTCATTGACGTATTGCAGGCGATTTAATTGTGCGTCGTGCATAGAGTAAGCCCAAAACGCTAACCATGTTTTAACAACTTGGTTTTCCGCTTGGAACCCTTTGAAATTACCGGTTACGATGGCATTAATGCGTTCGTAATGAGCCTCTTTTGGGAGTTGGTTTAAATGCTGAGTAATGGTCGTTGAAAGCTCACGTAAAACAACACGCATTGTCTCTTCCAATAATCCATGCTTGCCGCCAAAGTAGTGATTGATAATCCCTGTCGAGACACCCGCTTCTTTGCTGATTAAAGCGATACTTGCGCCATGTAATCCAACGCGTTCAATGACCGCCATTGTTGCGGCAACAAGCTGAGGTTTTCGTATGTCTGGCATCCCTACCTTTGGCATAATTGATCCTGATTATTTTATATTGAACGATTAGTTAAATATAAAATGCCATGATAATAATTAGAGTTCAAATTTATTTTTGAGCGATAAATAACCTAATATATTTGTGGTTAATGCTATTTTTTGTTTTTATTCAGTTTGTTATGGTTTATTTTTGTCATTTGTTTAGTGTAAAAAACATTTGAAGTCGCTTTTGTTTTTGGTTTGAATGCTGGTTTTATCGTTCATCGAAAAAATCCTTATTGCGGATGTATTTACTCATGAGGTGATAGGAAAATGGGCGGACAAGCCAACTGAATAACGAACGTGCCATTCGTATCCATGTTGGTGTGTTTTCGTAAATTTTACCGTTATACAGCCATAGTAATTTCCCTACATGCCAATAGAGCAATGGAATTGGTGGCATAAATGTCACAATGTCGAGATCACAGCAAATGCGGTAAGTTTTGTGACCTAAAGCATAGTGTTTGTGAAAGTTCCAATCCCCGATGGCTGGTTGACCAAAAGTCACAATTCGTTTGATAGATTTTGGGTGTTTTTTTTCTAAATAATCAGCAAATACACAACCAATCGCTCCGCCTGAAGAGTGGCCGGTAATGGTAATGCGCTTGCCATTTTGGATAAGTGGTGTAACAAAGTTTTCTAAACGCTCAATAACAGACAAACCCAACTTATCTTCATTGCGTGTAGGCTGGCTTTCTTGGTGAAGCAGATGATAAAAACCTGCATGAATGCGATAAGGTAAGCCAAGGTGCTGACAGCTTCGGGTCCACATTGCAAAGTTCAAAAGCCAATCACTTACGCTATGCGATCCTTTTATCACGACAATCACTTCTTCGTGATTTTGGCTCCACAGGACTCGTACCATGATTTTGCCAAATTGATTACGAATGATGCGTTGCCCATTAGGATCAAAACCATAACGTGTCTGTTTAAAAGTACGTTGGTACGTAAGATTACACAGTACGGCGTAACGTTCGTACTGATAGCGTTTGAGTGGTTTCACATTCGACCTCGTTGTTGTCACGCTAACTTAACCAATGAATGTGAAGGCTTAATGAAAGGCTTGGTTAAGTGAAACACAAAAATGCTTGAAGTGAATGTTGGTTACATTTTGGTAATGTTATGAAATGTTTACAGTGATACTCAGATATCTAAAAAGTCATTAATCCATACAATAAATATGGTTACTTACTGTTTTTACTGAAGAATGGCTGATTTTGCCTACCTCTTTAGGGTAGTTTGAATTTGTAATTGATTTACATCATTAATTCATTTTTCTTCATAACTGAGAATCTCGCTCAATAAATGGTTATATAAATTAGGAACCCATATGAGCAAGATGAAGCTAGTCATCATCGGTAATGGCATGGTTGGTCATCGCTATATCGAAGATTTGGTGGAAAAAATGGACGCATCAATGCTTGATGTGACGGTCTTTTGTGAAGAACCTCGTGTCGCTTACGACCGAGTACATCTTTCCTCCTATTTCTCACACCATACCGCTGAAGAGCTTTCTCTTGTTAAACAAGGTTTCTACCAAAAGCATGCCATCAATGTGTTGATTGGCGAACGTGCGATTAACATTAACCGCGATAAACGCGTGGTTTACTCGAGCACTGGGCGCGAAGTGTCTTATGACAAACTCGTTCTTGCTACGGGCTCTTTCCCATTTGTCCCGCCGATTAAAGGTAATGAAAGTAAAGATTGCTTTGTATACCGCACGATTGAAGATCTTAAAGCGATAGAAGCGTGTTCGAAGAAAAGTAAAAGCGGTGCTGTGATAGGTGGTGGTTTGCTTGGCCTTGAAGCCGCTGGCGCGTTAAAAGCGCTAGGTGTGCAAACACACGTTGTCGAATTTGCTCCGGTGCTAATGGCAGAGCAACTTGATCTACAAGGTGGTTTGCAACTGCGTAATAAAATTGAGCGTATGGGAGTGCAAGTTCACACCAGTAAAAATACGTTAGAGATTGTGGCGCAAGGTGAAAACGCTCGTAATACCATGAAGTTTGCAGATGGCTCAGATTTAGAAGTCGACTTCATCGTATTTTCAGCAGGGATACGTCCTCAAGACAAATTGGCTCGTCAAATGGGCCTAGACATTGCTCCGCGTGGTGGTGTTGCTATCAACGATCACTGTCAAACTTCTGATCCTGATATTTACGCGATTGGCGAATGTGCTTCTTGGAATCAAACCTTTTTTGGTCTTGTTGCTCCTGGTTACAAAATGGCCACCGTTGCGGTTGATCATCTTGTTGGTAACGACAGCCAATTCGAAGGTGCAGACATGAGCGCCAAACTCAAATTATTGGGAGTGAAAGTTGGCTCAATTGGTGATGCGAATGGCCGAACTCCGGGTTGTAAGAGCTACGTTTATCAAAATGAAGAAGACGAAGTTTATAAACGCATTACTGTCTCGGAGGACGGCAGAAAACTGCTCGGTGCAGTTTTAGTTGGCGATACGTCAGACTACGGTGATTTACTGCAACTCAAACTCAATGAAATTGAGCTACCAAAACACCCCGATACGCTTATTTTACCGGCTCATGTAGGGGCTGAAAAACCAGCATTAGGTGCGGATGCGTTACCTGATTCCGCGGTGATCTGCTCTTGTTTTGATGTTACTAAAGCGAAAATAGCCCAAGCGGTAGCGGATGGTCACCATACTTTGAGTGCCATTAAAGCGGTCACCGGGGCAGGAACGGGTTGCGGTGGTTGTGTGCCATTGGTGACTTCGGTTCTGAATGCCGAGCTTGCTAAATCTGGCGTGGAAGTAAAAAACGACATTTGTGAGCATTTTGCGTATTCACGCCAAGAGTTATTCCATTTGATTCGTATCGAAGGCATCAAGAGCTTTGATGACATGCTGTACAAGCACGGTAAAGGTTATGGTTGTGAAGTGTGTAAGCCAACCATTGGCTCGATCTTAGCTTCTTGCTGGGGTGATCACGTTCTTGAGCCTTCACTCGTCAGTTTGCAAGATACGAACGACAACTTTCTTGGCAACATGCAAAAAGACGGCACTTATTCGGTGATCCCACGTATGGCTGGTGGTGAAGTCACACCGCAAGCACTTGCGGTGTTGGCGAATGTCGCTCAAGAATACAGCCTTTACACTAAGGTTACTGGCGCGCAGCGCATCGGTTTATTTGGTGCTCAGAAAGACGATTTACCAGAGATTTGGCGCAAGCTGATTGATGCAGGATACGAGACAGGTCAAGCGTATGCGAAAGCACTGCGTATGGCGAAAACGTGTGTGGGTAGCACATGGTGTCGTTTTGGCGTGCAAGACAGTGTTGGTTTAGGTGTTCTGATTGAAAATCGCTACAAAGGTATTCGCACCCCACACAAAATGAAATTTGGTGTTTCAGGTTGTACCCGTGAGTGTGCAGAAGCGCAAGGTAAAGATTTGGGTATCATTGCCACCGATGCTGGTTGGAATATGTATGTATGTGGTAACGGTGGTATGAAGCCTCGTCATGCTGATCTTCTGGCTTCTGATTTAGATGAAGCCACTTTGCTGAAATACATTGACCGCTTCATGATGTTCTACATTCGCACCGCCGATAAATTACAACGCACCTCGGTTTGGTTAGACAACTTAGACGGTGGTGTCGATTATCTTCGTGAAGTGATCGTTGAAGACAAACTTGGCATTAACGACCAATTAGAAGCGGACGTTGCAGCACTTATTGCCAACTACCGCTGCGAGTGGACTGATACCATCAACAGCCCACACCAGTTGAAGCGTTTTTCGCACTTTATTAACTCTGATTTGCGTGATGACAATGTGGTTTTTGTTGCCGCACGTGAACAACATCGTCCGGCCAGTCATAGCGAAAAATACCCACAAGCGAAAGGCGATATCCTGCATGTTGCTATTGGCAATCAAGCGACATCAACCGTTGGGGAGAAATAAACATGGTGAGCAATAAAGTATTCCAAGCAGTGTGTGACATTACTGATATCACCCCTGGTACTGGTGTGTGTGCATTAGTTAATGGTGAACAAGTCGCTATCTTTCGTCCGGCACAAACTGAAGAAGTACTGGCTATCAGCAACATGGATCCATTTGCACACTCTAATGTGCTGTCACGCGGGTTCATTTGCCAACATCAAGATCAGTTATGGGTCGCAAGCCCGCTTAAAAAGCAGCGTTTTAATCTGCTGACGGGGCTGTGTATGGAAGATGAACGCTTTAGCGTAAAAACGTACACCGTACGCGTCATGAAAGGTGTTGTTGAAGTTGCAGCGTAACCTGAAAGCCAACGAGATTTAATAGCGAAAAGGCTTCTTGTTCACCATCTATTTTCGGTGGTGTTCAAAAGCAGGAAGCCTTTGTCTATTCAATTTCTTTTTTTAATTTTAACTTTTGTGACAATAAGGACCATTATGTCTTACGTAAAACCTGCTGACTTTGTACAAACCATGATTAATGCTGGCGAAAGCAAAGTATTTATGTCGACGCGCGACACCATTATCCGTGGCATCATGGCGGGGGCTATTTTGGCTATCGCTGTTGCGGTTGCGATTACCGCTGCTGTACAAACCGGAGTGCCAATTGTTGGTGCTTTGGTCTTTCCTGTTGGTTTTTGTATCTTAAACTTAATGGGCTTTGATCTTTTAACTGGCGTGTTTGCTTTAGCTCCTTTGGCTCTATTTGAGAAACGTCCTGGCGTAACCAAAGCGGGCATTTTACGTAACTGGGGGCTAGTAGGTCTTGGTAACTTAATTGGCGCAGTATCGGTTGCTTTTCTTGTCGCGCTGACCTTTACGATGAATTTTAGTATGGAACCTGGTGCGGTTGGCCAAGCGTTTATTAAAGCATCTACCTCGCGTACTTTGGGTTTTGCTGAGCACGGGCTTAATGGTTGGATTACTGTGTTTGTGAAAGGTATTTTGTGTAACTGGATGGTTTGTTTAGGTGTTGTTGGCGCCATGACATCAACCACAGTGAGCGGTAAAGTGGTTGCAATGTGGTTACCTATTTTTATCTTCTTCGGTTTGGTTTTTGAGCACGCAGTCGTGAACATGTATCTGTTCCCACTTGGTATGATGCTGGGTGCTGAATTTACCATTGGCGATTGGTTGGTGTGGAACCAAATTCCAGCTACATTAGGCAACTTAGTGGGTGGTTTACTATTTACAGGTTTAAGCCTTTATATTACCCACGGTAAGACGCTTCCTCAGCGTAACGCGGCGTAACGACTACGGCTAGAGAGGTACCGTCCTCTCTTTTGCATCGCATTCATTCTTTTTACCGCTACGCAAAGGTATCATTCATGACAAACATCGCGACCACTTGTGGTTTTGTTTCTTTAGTTGGCGCTGGTCCAGGCGATCCTGATTTATTGACAGTAAAAGGTCTGCGAGTGATCAGCCAAGCACAAGTCGTGGTATATGATCGATTAGTCTCACAACGGATTTTAGCGCTTGCTCCTAAAAATGCAGAGATGATTTATGTCGGGAAACAGCTTGATTTCCATTGTGTACCGCAAGATCAAATCAACCAAGTTCTGGTCGATAAAGCCAAAGAAGGTAAAAAGGTCGTTCGACTAAAAGGCGGTGATTCGTTTATTTTTGGTCGAGGTGGTGAAGAACTTGAAACGCTAGCTGAAAATGATATCGCTTACGAAGTGGTGCCTGGAATTACCGCCGCTATGGGGTGCACTTCTTACGCTGGGATTCCGCTGACGCACCGTGACCATGCTCAGAGTGTTCAGTTCATTACGGGTCATTTACAAAAAGATGGTCAAGAGATTAATTGGCGATGTTTAGCACAAGATAATCAAACCTTGGTTTTTTATATGGGGTTAAAACAGTGTCCGAACATTACACGCAACTTATTGGATGCGGGCCTTAGTGCGGAAACCTCTTGCGCCATTATTGAACGAGGCACAACCCCCCAGCAGCGCGTGTTCAGCGGGTCTCTCAGCCAATTACCAGAATTAGCACAACAAGCCGAAAGCCCGGCATTAATCGTGGTCGGGAGTGTGACCAGTTTGCACGACAAATTGAAGTGGTTTGGCGTATAATGCACTCAATTTGCAAAGCAGCGGCGATGATAGGCCGCTGTTTTCGTTTCTGCTTGAGAGAAAACAGATGGAAAAAGTTGCTATTTTGGTCGACGTACAAAACGTCTACTACACCTGCAAAGAAAAGTATCGCCAGAACTTTGATTACAACCAGTTTTGGTACGTGGCTACCCATGGCCGTGAAGTGGTTAAGGCTAATGCTTATGCCATTGCTAGCCAAGATCCAAAGCAACGTCAGTTTCACCATATTTTGCGTGGAATTGGCTTTGATGTGCAGCTTAAACCATTTATTCAGCGTCGTGATGGCAGTGCAAAAGGGGATTGGGATGTTGGCATTACACTTGATGCGGTTGAATTAGCAGAACAAGCTGACGTGATTGTCTTAGTGTCGGGTGATGGAGACTTTGAGTTATTGGTTGAACGCATTAAACAACGCTTTAACAAGCGAGTGGAAGTATATGGCGTGCCAAGGCTGACGGCTCAAAGTTTGATTGATGTCGCCAGCCGATTTGTTCCAATAGAGCAAGACTTACTGTTGTGATTCGCTTTGCGCGGCGACTGCGTTAGCGTTTTGTTCGGTGTGCGTCGCTTCTGCTGTTGTAGCTTGTTCTGCTTCTAATTTTGCTCGTTCAGCTTTAGAAATGTAACGTGGCTTGTTGCTTGGGTGCAGTTTAGCATTTTTCTTTTTTAGGTGTTTCTTCAGCGCTTGATTGATTTTCTTTTTACGGTTCATAATGTGTGCTCTTTAACGGTGAATCATTGGTTCACAGGGAACAAGGTGGCGCAGGATACTTGTTTTTGGGTGTGAACTCAATGGAGATATAGGGAATGAAAAAGCCAATCAGTGATCTTTTAACGGGTAAACTACTTACAGAGTTTCGCACAGTGAAATCCATGTTGGAGATATACTGCCAACGCCATCACGACATGCCGCAAGGTTTGTGTGATGCTTGCCAAGCATTACTTGAATACGCTGAAATTCGATTGGATCGCTGTCCATACGGTCAACACAAACCTACTTGTAACCAATGCCCAATTCATTGCTATAAACCTGAGCCAAAAGAACAAATGAGATTGGTGATGCGCTACGCAGGACCAAGAATGCTATTACCACATCCTATTTTAGCTATTCGGCATCTGCTACACGAAAAAAGGACTATCCCCGAAAAACCAAAAGCGCACCTTTCAAATCGTCATCAACGATTGAAAAATGCGCCGTCCAGTAAATGAAATGGCTTAAGCTTGGTTATTCACTGCGATGCTATTCGCCGGCGACCCACTGGCGCTTGGTTTTCATACTCGCCATTAACATATAAAGGCAGGTTGTCAGCAACGCAACCAGTAAATAGCCCATCAGACCTTGTGAACGCTGCATAAACCAATCGGCAATCAGTGGCCCAGAAACAGAGCCAATGCTGTAGCTGAAAAGCATCACTTGCGTGGCTGATACAATGTAATTTCCATCCAATTTGTCACAGCCTAAATTAATCGCGATAGGGTAGAGTGCAAAAGTCGCCATTCCTAACACAAACAGACTGGCTGCCAACATCATGATGCCTGACTGCAATAAAGTCATCGCAATAGCTGCCGATCCAAGCAAGCAAAACATCGCCATCAGCAGTGTACGGCCCATAAATTTAGATAGCCAAGGAACCATTGGTTGAACGGCCATGCCACCTAATACCACCAACGCCATCAGGCTGCCTAAGTCAGTATGACTGATGCCACGTAGCTCAAGTTCGATTGGCATTAAGCCGTATATTGCACCAAGCGTTAAGCCAGAAACCGCACAGCCAAGCAACGCAGCATGGTTAAGTTTGAAAACCTGTTTTAGTGACAAGCTTGAGGAATTCTGAGTCGAAGGTTGATCTGAATCGCCGTAGATTAATACTGTACTCGCAATAAGTAATAAAGTAATGATGGCAATGAACGGCACGCCGCCGGATACGCCAAGGTAACCAATACCTAATTGACCAAGTGCTGTGCCACCATAAAGTGCCGCCATATAAATACCTAAGCGTTTAGCTCGGCCTTTTTCATCACCGTGCATTAGCCAAGATTCAACCACAACAAAAACGCCAGCAACTGCAGCGCCAGCAATAAAGCGTGCTACTAACCACACTTCTGCGATGTGCATAGCAGGTAAAGCGATGATGGTGAGCATCAGGGCAACAAGACACCAAACAAATGCGATGCGATGTCCAACGCGGTTAACGAAAGGTTCCACCACTAATGCGCCAAGCAATAGCCCAGCATAAAAGGCGCTCGCTAACCAGCTGGCAAGCGAGCTTTCTAGCCCGTAATGAGGCAACATCAACGGGATCATACTCATTAAATAACCTGATGCTATCGCATAGAGCGACAGCGCAATAACAGGTACAGAGATACGTGGAGAAGACACGTTAACAGTGATGTTGTCCAATGACTTTGCCTCAAAATCAAAAAATAAAAGGAGGTGATTTCGGGCGAATATGGAGTTGATAGTGGAAAAGGTAAAACGAAAAATTGTGTTCTTTACGATTAATTTTATTAATCGTTGTTGCAATGGAAGAAAACGAGCGTAAAGTTGGCATAAATAGTCAAATAATGCCAACTTTATTTGGATTTTCAGATGCTTTTTATTTGGTTAAAGCTTGGTTTAACCATTGATTAAATTGGCTTTTTGGTAGGGCACCATTAATAACCTCTACTTTTTGACCGTTTTTAAAGAGCATAACAGTTGGAATGCTGCGGATTTGATATTTTGCCGCGAGATTTTGTTGACTTTCTGTGTCAACTTTTACAAAACGCACATTACCTTTATGCTCTGTAGCAACATCGGAAAATACAGGAGCAAATCCAACGCATGGATTACACCACGGAGCCCAAAAATCGACTACCACAGGTTGGTTGCTTTTCAATAGGGCCGCAAAATTTGCTTCAGTGCCTTCGATGGGCGCACCGCCAAGCAATGACGCTTGGCATTTGCCGCAGTTAGGGCTGTCAGATACACGTTCTAACGGGACGCGATTAACACCGTGACACGCAGGGCAACGAGTATTAAATGTAGACATGATGACCTCTCTTTCCTTTTTCTAATTGTATATTGCTGACCATAAATTTAACGCTTGAGCAAAAGCACGTATACTAATTAATATTGCAAAGGCCTTTTTTCGCTCCGCTACCTTTCATAGGGCGAGTGCTTATTTAATTGAAAGTCTTTTGATCGCCTTAGAAAATACAACAAAAACAGGTTAATAATGACAAAATTTTATGCCGAAATTACAGGTTGGGGAAAATGTCTTCCGCCTGCAGAGCTCTCCAACCAAGATCTTAGTACGTTTCTAGAAACTTCAGATGAGTGGATCCGAACGCGTACTGGTATTGAAAATCGCCGCATTAGTCATGTCAATACTTCTGATATGGCCACCGTTGCCGCTCAACACGCTATTGCCTGTGCGGGCATTGATGCTTCGGAGATTGATCTTATCATCATCGCGACGTGTTCACCTGATTCGCTCATTCCCAATATCGCCTCGAAAGTGCAGCAAAATCTTGGTATTAAAAGCGCGGCTGCTTTTGATTTGAACGCCGCGTGCACTGGGTTTGTGTATGGTTTAGAAACCGCCACCCGCTTAATTCAATCGAGTCACTACCGCCATGCTTTAGTAGTGGGTGCAGAGCGTTTGTCTTTTTATATCGATTGGACCAAGCGTGATACCGCTGTGTTGTTTGGTGATGGTGCTGGGGCGGTTGTGCTGAGCAAAACAGAGCAAGAACTAGGTTTGCAAGAGGCTCAAATTGGTTGTGATGCGGAAGGGCGAGACATTCTCGCTGTGCCTAAATTTGGTTCATCAATGGACCGTTTTGCTGCTGACAACGGTTACTGGGATTTTGACTTTGTAGGTAAAGAAATCTTCAAACGAGCGGTGAGAGGGATGGGGGCGGCAGCGCAAACGGTATTGTCACGTTCTGATCTTTCAACCGATGATATTGATGTTGTGATCCCTCATCAAGCCAATGTGCGTATTATTCAAACGCTTTGTGATTTGTCGGGCATCAGCCAAGATAAAGCTTTCGTTAATATTCAACACTATGGTAACACCTCTGCCGCGACGGTGCCGATTGCACTGTGCGAAGCGGTTGAGCAAGGCAAGATCAAAGCGAATGATAACTTGCTTGTTGCTGCCTTTGGCGCAGGGTTGACGTGGGGGGCTGGGTATATCAAATGGGGGCAACGCGTGACACCAATTGCTCAAAGTAATGCTGTTTTAACTGAGTGTGAGTCAACGGCGTTAGAGCTGTTAGCCAATGCCATAGAGCATTGCCAATTACGCCCTTTAGCAAGTAAATAAAACTAAAAAGTCATTGAAAAGGCCAGACGCGATTGCAGTCTGGCTTTTTTGTTACTGCGTTTAAGCAATCGCCATCGCTAATAAGCTGATGGGGTGGATAGTCTCTAGAGCGGTATTCTCCTCGATTTGCCATTTGCACGTTTCGCAATCAGTAATGGCATAGTCTGCTTGAGAGGCTTTGATCGAATCAAATAAATGCGATCCAATTTTCATTGATACATCATAGTTTTCTTCTTTAAAACCGTAGGTTCCGGCTAAGCCACAGCACTCACTGTCAAGCACGATCAGTTCTAACCCAGGGATCATCTTTAACAGTTCAATGGTAAACATAACATTGCCGCTACGCTCTAGGTGGCAAGGGGTGTGATAGACCACTTTTAAGTTTACCGGTTTCATTCTGGGCGCATTGCCACTCATGAATTCTTTGAGTAAAAAGCGGGTGACATATTCAATTTTATTGACCACCTTACTATTATCAACGCCTAAAACATGTGGGTATTCTTGTTGTAAAGTGAATGAGCAAGTCGAAGAAGTCGACAGTACCGAGGTTTGACGATCTAACACCGCGGTTTCAATATTCTTCACATTCAATAATGCGTTTTTGCGAGCCTTATCGTGAAAACCGTTGGCAATTAGTGGCACGCCGCAACACTTCTCATTATCCAACAAACGTACACCAATATTCATCGCATTCATCACGGCAACGAAATCTTTGCCTAGTTGAGGATGGTTGTAATTCACATAGCAGCCGTGGAAATAACTAACTTGGCGTGTATAAAGAGGCTGACGAGTGCAGTTTTGTTTGAACCAACGACGAAATGTACCATGCGAATATTTAGGTAGTGATTTATGGTCGTGAACGCCAATGGTTTTATGCATCACTTTTTTAACCAGTGGCATAGAGGTAGCGACGTTAACAATTGGCGCAAATGGTGTAGCCAATGTCCCGAATAAATCGGTGTGGCTGAGCACGTAATCGCGCACCAATTTCGGACTGAATGATTTCTTGCCGTGCTTACCGCGAGCAACGGCAATGATATCGCCGATCTTAACACCTGATGGACAAGCGGTTTCGCAACGTTTGCAGTTAGTACACAGCTTCAGTAAGTCATCGTAATATTCTGCACTTTTTATCCGTAGGCGTTCACCGTCCGGTCCGCACTGTTTTGGCCCTGGATAAAGAGGGTTCGCTTTCGCTACGGGGCAATACACAGTGCATACGGTGCATTTGATGCACTGATCAAATGAGGTGTTTTTAGGTGCAGCTTCGATAAAAGAGGTTGTCATACTAAAGCCTCCTCAATGGAATTTTTTGTCTGTGATTGGGCGATAATCTGCGATGTGGCGTGATAAGCACTCGCAATGGCAACACCACCACCACTGCCTTCAAAAACAGGGTCATAGCCACCAAGCATTGAGCCACAGCAGTATAAGTTTTTGATCACAGTCCCTTGATGTATCGGATTTAAATGGTGGTTAGTTTCTACACCAAAGGTCATAAATGGATGTGATTGCTGGGCAAAGAATGCGTTATTTCGCCACTGAGTACGATCACTGACGCTGTTTACTTGCAACTGGAAGATCGGTTCAGAAACGCCATTATGCGAAGCGGATAAACCTTGACTGAAATAACTGCCTGTCGCCATTACAAAGTGATCCGCTTGAATAGGCATATCGGTGAGGTTTTGTGTATGAATCGCGGTGAGCTTGTCACCTTCAAACTCCCCATTCACGACTTTGTCACCTTTAAGATGAATACCGCCCATTGTTAAAAAGGCCCGACTTAGCGATTCTTCAATGCGAATCCCCATTAATGATGGTGGCATAGTGGGTACTTCATGCAGTTGTAGATTGGTTGCTAATTTGAGTTTGTTTAATAAGGTTAGCCCGTCACCGTTACCCATAATGGCGGGTAAAATGACAAGATCTTGCGTGTTGGCGTAGCGCATTAACTGGTCACAGAAACTGGTCCATGCTTGAGGCTGTTTTAATAGACGCGCAATATCGATTGAACGTAATTCGTTCGGGTTATGGCGAAGAGTTTCAAAACCAGGAATGGTCACTTGAATGATTTCGCTTGGTATCTCTTTAAATTCAGGTAAATGACTTAAGTTACCTTGCAACATATGTGGTTGAAAGTCCCGGTAACCTTCAATCGCAAGCAAAATAATACGCTTAAACGGTGCTATGGTTTTGTGTTGATATACATAAGGTTGCGATAGCCAAGTGGCTTTCAGCGTGCCCATTGGCGTGATACGGTAATGGTTACTGCTGTCGGCCTGATGAGTTAATGGCATTCCTCGTTGTTGCAGCGTTTTTTGGAACCACAATAAGCTATTTTGTGTTATCTCAGCGCCAATTTTACTGTAAGGATGACTAGGTGCTTGTTTTGCTAGCTCTTTCATGGCTAAAAAAGGTGCGTCTACTGGCTGGCCTGAAGGTAATTTACCCAGAACATCAATCGAGCCTGAAGAAAAATGCAACGCACTCTGGCCTTGGCTAATTAACGCTGTCTTAAGGCCTGCTTGAAGGCAACGAATTCCAGCACTATAGCCTGCGATGCCTCCACCAATAACTGTGACGTCGTACTTAATCATAACGTCTCCTCATTTTCATTCTTGTATTGCTGCTCTGGGATATCATTAGCCCCGAACAAACCTTCGTAAATCCAATAACTGAATTCTGCCTCACGCAGAGCATCTCCCCAAAAAATGGGTTTAATACCTTTCCAACGTTCTTCTAAAAATTCAACCAACAACTGACTGGATTGCTGACCAGATACATTGCCATATTCATTAAATAAGCTGGCCGCTCGATAGCTGCATAATTCACCTTGGCAAGGGCCCATTCCTAAACGTGTACGACGACGCAAGTCGACCAAATTGTTCACGTCGAGCTGCTTAATGGCGTATTCAATTTCACCAGCGGTCACCATTTCACATTCACAAATGATGGCTTGGCTTTTTACATCATCTGTCAGGAAGTTTTTAGCACGCTCACCGTGTCGGTAGATGGCTGACTCATAGATAGGTTTGGCAATGCTGGCGGTTTTTTTCACTTGCTTTGGCGTTTCATTTGAACCAGGCAGTGGGCGAGTGTGGGTTTCACAAGCCGTCGTATTGCCCAGTTTTTTGGCAACTAAATCGGTTGCCCATTCAGCCATTAAACGGTAAGTCATTAATTTACCGCCAGTAATTGTAGTCAGCCCTTTCAAACCATCACGTTGTTGGTGATCAAGTAGCACGATGCCACGGCTGATATTACGACCGCTGCCATCATCATCTACTGATACGAGTGGACGTACGCCAGCATAAGCACGCAATACCCGGGTGTTCGCCATGATTGGTGCAAGTTTAGCGCCTTCAGCAAGGAGGACATCAACCTCTTTTTCTGTGACATGCAAATTGTCGATTTGGTCGTAATCAATATGTTCAGACGTGGTGCCGATAAGTGAAATGGTATCACCAGGAACAAGAATGTCGGCATCTGACGGCTTGCGGCAACGGTTAATCACTAAGTTATTGATGCGGTAATCTAAAATGAGTAACGAACCTTTGGCGGGAAACATTTTAATGTTGAGATCGGCATATTCGCAGATGTTTTGACCCCATATTCCCGCGGCGTTAATGACTTCTTTAGCGAAGATCTCGTATTGTTGGTGAGTGTTAAGCTGTAAGCAACGCACACCCAAAATTGTATCACCTTGGCGAATGAGCGAAGTGACAATTGTTTTGTTGAAAATTCGGGCGCCATGTTCTTTGGCGTCTAAAACGTTGGAAGCACACAAACGGAAAGGGTCAAGCGTACCATCGGGCACTTTTACCGCACTAATCAGGTTGGGGTTTACGTGCGGCTCGAGTCTCAGCGCCTCTTTGGCTGAAAGTTGCTCCGTGGCGATACCCGCCTCACTGCATTTTTGAATAAAAGTACTTTGAAAATTCAGGTCGTCTTCAGGCAACGTAATGAACAAGCCATCGGTATTTTCAACACAATGTCTGGCGATATTTTTTAAAATTTGATTTTCTTGGATACATTCTTTGGCTGACTCTGGGTCTGTTACTGCGTAGCGTGCTCCAGAATGCAGCAAACCATGATTGCGTCCAGTCGTGCCCGATGCAATATCATCTTTTTCTAGCAAAATACAATTAATACCACGCAGCGCACAGTCGCGCATAATTCCAGTACCGGTTGCTCCGCCACCAATGATGACGACATCGGTTTCAAATCGGGTTGCTGTGGTCATGGTGAAACCTTATTCGATGAAAAACTTACATTCAGTGTGGCATTTTTTGTCATAAATGTTCGATATATTGCTCACAAAAGTTCGAACGAACTATAAACTGTATGTTTAATCGATGTGATTAATGAAATTTTAGTGATAGATGTCAAAATAGAAAATTAATTAACATTTTTACTGTTAATGATTTAACAACTTGGTCTGTTTTG
The DNA here is from genome assembly GCF_012395185.1 of Vibrio aestuarianus. Taxonomy (GTDB): domain Bacteria; phylum Pseudomonadota; class Gammaproteobacteria; order Enterobacterales; family Vibrionaceae; genus Vibrio; species Vibrio aestuarianus. Next base: position 38,533 of record NZ_JAAZTU010000011.1, on the reverse strand, counting down.
AGCATGATATGCGCTTATGAGCAGCTCGGATTACTGACGGTTAACTTGCTATTGAAAATGATGAATTATCTACTTCATGCTTTATTCTACGTATTATTCGTGATGTTAATTAGTATTTGCTTAAGTTTATGGAGGTTTGTACTGTTCATCCGTATGGGTGATAAGATCAAAATAATGAGTTAATTAACAAAATTGGATATTTGAAGTAACAAAATTGTGCTCGAACGCTCATAAATGTTGATTTTTTATTTTCGCGATACGAAAAGTGTGCAAAATGTGTCTCACACAGAAATCGTGTACATAAAAATAAACAAGGACACTTACTATGACTCGAACAAAACAACATACTCTTCTAGGAGAGTGTATCGCGGAGTTTATCGGCACCGGATTGCTGATTTTTTTCGGTGTTGGCTGTGTTGCGGCGCTGGTACTAACTGGTGCGCAATTTGGTCAATGGGAAATCAGTATCATGTGGGGCTTAGGCGTCGCCATTGCTATCTACTGTACTGCAGGGGTTTCTGGCGCACACATTAACCCGGCTGTTACTATCGCATTAGCTGCATTTCATGGCTTTGATAAAGCGAAAGTTATTCCTTACATTATCGCGCAAATGCTTGGTGCATTTTGTTCTGCCGCACTGATTTATAGCTTGTACAGTAACCTTTTTACCGATTACGAAATCGCACACAATTTTGTACGTAGCAGCCAAGAAGCGCTAGCCACTGCGGGTATTTTCTCTACTTATCCAAATGCATCTCTTTCCTTTACTGGTGCGCTCGCTGTTGAATTTGTCATAACCGCTGTATTAATGTTTGCAATTTTGGCGTTGGGTGATGAAAACAACGGTGCGCATCGTAATGCGATGAACCCACTACTTATTGGCATTTTGATTGCGGTTATTGGCGGTTCATTAGGCCCACTAACTGGTTTCGCGATGAACCCTGCTCGTGACTTTGGCCCTAAATTATTTGCTTACTTAGCCGGTTGGGATTACGCCCTGACAGGTGCTAAAGATATCCCATACTTTATTGTTCCTATTGTAGCGCCAATCGCTGGTGCCTGTTTTGGCGCTTGGGCATATCCTAAATTCATTGGTGCTTATCTACCCGTTGTTGGTGTAGGTTGTACCATTCCAAATCAATGTGATGATGTAGAAGAAAGCGAACAAGCACACATCTAACATTAAAATAACTATAACAATCGATATAACGATTAACGTGAAATAAATAAGGAAACGACCATGACTGAGCAGAAATACATTGTTGCCCTAGACCAAGGTACAACCAGCTCACGCGCTGTTGTGTTGGACCACGATGCCAACATTGTGAGTGTTTCTCAGCGTGAATTCACTCAGATCTACCCTCAAGCTGGGTGGGTTGAGCACGATCCTCTAGAAATTTATGCAACTCAAAGTTCTACGCTTGTTGAAGCTCTCGGTAAGGCTGGTATTCGCAGCGATGAAATCGCAGGTATTGGCATCACCAACCAACGTGAAACTACCGTAGTATGGAACAAAGAAACGGGTAAACCCGTTTATAACGCGATTGTTTGGCAATGCCGTCGCACGGCTTCGATCTGTGAAGAATTGAAAAAACGTGATGGTTTGGAAGCGTACATTCGTGACAATACAGGCCTTGTGTTAGACCCATATTTCTCAGGCACGAAAGTGAAGTGGATTTTGGATAACGTCGAAGGAGCAAGAGAAGACGCAGAAGCTGGCAAATTATTGTTCGGCACGATTGATACCTGGCTAGTATGGAAAATGACTCAAGGGCGTGTCCATGTCACAGACTACACCAACGCATCACGTACCATGCTTTTCAATATCAATAACTTGCATTGGGATGAGAAAATTTTAAAAGAGTTTAATATCCCACTCGCAATGATGCCTGAAGTGAAAAAATCTTCTGAAGTTTATGGTCAAACGAACATTGGTGGTATTGGCGGTACGCGTATTCCAATTGCAGGTATTGCTGGTGACCAACAAGCAGCGCTTTATGGCCAAATGTGTGTTGAAGCAGGTCAGGCGAAGAATACCTATGGAACGGGCTGTTTCTTATTGATGAACACAGGTAAAGAGAAGGTGACTTCTCATAATGGTTTGTTAACCACGTTAGCTTGTGGGCCATCCGGTGAGCCTGCATATGCGCTTGAAGGCGCGGTGTTCATGGGTGGTGCTTCGATTCAATGGCTACGTGATGAACTGAAGCTGATTTCTGATGCCCATGACTCTGAATACTTCGCAACCAAAGTTGACACTTCTAATGGTGTATACGTGGTACCAGCCTTTACTGGTCTTGGCGCACCATATTGGGATGCTTATGCCCGCGGTACGATTGTTGGTTTAACGCGTGGTGTTAACTCGAATCATATCATCCGAGCCACACTAGAGAGTGTTGCTTATCAAACTCGTGATGTACTTGATGCAATGCAAGCTGACTCGGGAATTAAACTTTCGGCTCTGCGTGTTGATGGTGGTGCTGTAGCTAATAACTTCTTGATGCAGTTCCAAGCGGATGTGCTTGATACAGAGGTTCATCGTCCTAAAGTGACCGAAGTTACAGCGTTGGGCGCTGCATATCTTGCCGGTTTGGCGGTTGGCTTCTGGGGAAGTCTCGATGAGTTAGCTAATAAAGCGGTGATTGATCAGACATTCATACCTCATCAAGATGAAGAGAAAAGAGCACGTCGTTATAGAGGTTGGAAGCGTGCTGTGAACTGTGCACAAGCCTGGGCAACTGAACACGACGAAGAATAACCCCCTAATTGCCTCTATGTGTCCCCCGCTAGAGGCTTTTTTAAATGGTACTAAAATAAAAATGCTCTGCCTTAACTGGCAGAGCATTTTTCACACGTCGATTTTAAATGCGTTCTATTGCTTATTTACGCGGCATTTTTCGCTTCAGCTGTTTTTTTTCCTGTTGCATTTTGACTAGGAAGTAGACATTAACACAAGCGATAAAGCTATTAGTTAAGACGACTGGCCATGCATCAATCATCAAGCCGTAAGCGGTAAACAGCGCACAACCCACAAAGTTAAGAATACGTAGCTTAACGATATCTTTCATAGTGAGAGATATGGCTACCATGATCGAAGCAGCATAACCTAAAATTTCAATCACGTTCATTTCCATAATTTGACCCTTTTTAATATGCCGAACAGTGTCAGTGTCGGTACCAATCTTCTCGTCGTGAGATAATTGAGGAAGCTCCCTGCCTCGAATGGTCATAATTGTTTAACTGTGTATAAATATAGCAATAGCTAATCTGTGATGAAAGGCTCAAAATCAGGTTCGGTGAAGGTTAGCGATTACGCAAACGTTTAATGCCTCTCACATAAAAATAATCACAGCTTTTGTTGATATAATTATTGATTGATTTTGTGAATTATTCAAAAAAGAAAAACCCGCATTAAAGCGGGTTTTAAAAGATAGAAAAGCGTTCGCTTTATTTCTTACCTTGTGTCATCTGTTTATCTTGATTAGTCAGTTCGCTAATACGACGACTGATGTCACGGCGTTCTTTTGAAATCTCGGCACTTTTAATGATGTGATCATCAACGCGATCTTCATAATCGGCTTTCATGTTAGTGACGATTTCCATGATTTCCTGATAAGTCATGTTAGGTTTGATGTAATCAAGCAGGTTCTCTAAAAGTTCTACTCTTTTACGGTTGTCGCGAACTTTTTTTTCGTTGTCTAGCAGTTCACGCTTTAGCTTGTTTTTACGGCGAGCTTGGCTAACGATTTCAAATACAATACTCATAAGTTCTCTTCCTAGCTTAAATGTAGACTGCCAATGATTAAATCATATTGGGCGGCCTCGTAACAGTCTTTAGATCAATCCTAGCGTTAACTTGACCAATAAATAGCCACACTAACGACTAGTGATTGTACTGATAAGGTTTTGCGCTATATGATGTGCGCTTCAGATGACAATGTAATTATATAAAGATGCAACTTTCAGAAATTGTAGTACCACAAATTGAGTACGCACCAGAAGAGTCACATCATAATGTCAAATTGCGCGAAGCTTATGTTAGTGAGCGTGAAAAACTAGAAATGACTGAATTAGAGCTAAGCCGCGCTAAAATAGTGATGATTGATGAAAATGGGAATGTGACCCGTATTTCACTGTTGCTAGAGCATTGAGCGTGGTGATAATAAGGGAATCACCCTTAGAAGAAGGAAATGATAATGAATATTGAGCTTTCTCCCCTTGAAGTAAGGATCATTGGTTGTTTGATCGAAAAAGAAGTCACAACTCCGGATTATTACCCATTAACCCTCAATAGTTTAACCACTGCTTGTAACCAAAAAAGTAACCGTGAACCAGTATTATCTTTAAGCGATGCAGAGGTACAAGATGCCGTTGAAGGCTTGGTTGCTCGTCGTTTAGTTAGCGATGAAAGTGCATTCAATAGCCGGGTAAGTAAATTTCAGCACCGTTTTTGTAACACCGAATTTGGTGACCTAAAACTGACGGAGCAAGAACTTGGATTAGTCTGTTGTATGTTGTTGCGTGGGGCACAAACACCAGGGGAATTACGCACTCGTACTGCTCGTTTATGTCATTTTACGGATGTAAAAGAAGTCGAAGCGGTATTGGATAGCCTAGCCAGTCGTGAGTCTGGAGCTTTGGTCGTAAAATTACCTCGTGAAGCTGGTAAGCGTGAGTCACGCTACCAACATTTGTTTTCGGGTGAAGTTGACTTAGACGCTTTTTCACAAGCCCATAGCGTTGTATCGACTGACGCTGATACGTCTCGCATTGATGAATTAGAGCAAGAAGTTAATGCATTAAAAACTGAATTGGAAGATTTAAGAACGCTAGTTGAAAGTTTAATCTAAGCAATGCCTGAATCGTACGATATGAGTTCTAATTGGTGGGTGTATTTGATTAGGACTCGTCATCAGTCGTTGTACTGCGGTATTACGACTGATATTAAAAGACGTTTCGCCCAGCACCAAGCGGGTAAAGGTGCTAAGGCATTACGTGGCAAGGGGCCGTTGCAATTGGTGTGGTCACAGAGTTTAGGAGGTAGTAAAAGCCACGCTCTCAAAATTGAGCTAGCGATAAAAAAGCTCAACAAACGACAAAAAGAACAGTTGGTTATAACCCAAGAACCGTTTTATTTTCCGACAGATCTCCCTTCCTAAGTAAAAATGAGAGCTGCATCCTCTAATTTTGTGTCTGAATTGTAAAACTGTATTAACCTTGTTCATAGGACGACTAAAACAAGGTTGATAATGATGGATACATACAAAAAATGGTCTGTGGTAGCATTGCTTATATTGTCTTCGGCATCTGTACAATCTGCGAATACAGTAGCCGATGCGCGCGGTAATGGCATGGGGAATACTGGTGTCACAACTGCGGACTACTTAATTGCCCCGTTTTATAACCCAGCACTGGTTGCGGTCTACCGTGACCGCGATACTTTTGGTGTGCTTTTTCCTGCAATTGGTGCAACTGCAAGAGATCCTGACAAAAGCCTCGAGACAATTGACGACTTACAAGACAGCATCAAGACTTTCGAAAACACCAGTAACCCTAATCAGAGTAATGTCACACAATTGAACAATTACCTAGATCAATTAGCTGATGATAAACCTTTGGCGGTTTCTGCCGGTGCTGGCATGGCGGTCGCTGTTCCACTCGATGTTTTGTCGCTGAATATTTTTGCACGTGGCTACGCTGAAGTTATTTCTCGGTCAGACATTGCTGCCAATGGTGGCGACAGTATCGCTGCTGTTGAAAACCGCTACCAAAACTCAACGGTTGACTTAATTGCGTTTGGTTATTCTGAATTTGGTGTGGCCATGGCTAAAATGTATAGCCTGGCTGGTCAGCAATTATCATTTGGTATCACCCCTAAAATTCAACAGCTTAGAACCTACAAGCAAACGGTTTCGGTCAAAGATTTTGACTTGTCAGATTATGATAAGAGTGAAACCAACGATAACGCTTTTAATCTCGATTTTGGTGCTATTTGGCTCATAGATAACTTTCGTATTGGTGTCGCCGTTAAGGACCTTTTTGCTCAGGAGTTGAAAACTATTGATGGCATCAGCGCCTATCAACTTGATACGCAGGTTACCTTCTCTGGTGGATACGTCACAGAATTATTTTCGGCTGCTATCGACATTGATGCGACTAAACAAGAGCGATTCAAAAATCTAAAAGATGACACACAATATTTACGTTTTGGGGTAGAAGGGAATGCTTGGGGGTGGGTGCAATTACGAGCCGGTTATGAAATGGATCTTGAAGATACATTAGATGATGCGTTTACTTTTGGTATTGGCATCAGTCCGGGGGATTTAGTGAGCTTTGATCTTGCAGGTAACTACGCGGGAGACAACCAATTTGGTGTTTCAGGTAATTTAGCTTTTACCTTTTAAATCGATCGGATAAATGGTGCTTGGTAATTGAGCAGTTATCAGTGCAAGCCAGTTTTTTTGAAGGCTTGCACTATCATTTGTATAACACATGTTTGATAATCAATACGATATGCTGCATTTTGTTTTGTGAAATATAAAACAGCAGCGTTTGTATATTTTATCAGGGTTAAGTCGATCATTATTTGTTTAAATTCTGAATCTGGTATAGAGAATTCCATGAAAAAAATTTTGCTCAATTTTTTAGTCTTAAGTTTTGCATTACTGATGACGGCTCAGGCTTCTGCTCAACTCTTAAATGGTTACTGGCAGTATCAAGAGTTTTTGGATCTGAATCCAGAGCAAAAAATTTTAACTAACAAGATGACTGAAACGGTCAGTCATGCTCCGATCCCACTTTCTAAAAAGCAAACCAAGCCAGTTAATATTTCGGTCGTGTACCCTGGACAGCAAGTTTCTGATTATTGGATCCGTAATATCAAAGCATTTGAAATGCGATTAGATGAATTAGGCATCAACTATCAAATTAATCAGGTATTTACTCGCCCTAATGTTGATATTCGCCAACAAAGCCTTTCTTTGATTGAGGCGATTAAAAATAAGTCCGATTATTTGATTTTCACCCTCGACACCACTCGCCACCGTAAGTTTATTGAGCAAATTCAAAGTGCTAAAAAAACTAAAATCATATTGCAAAATATCACCACACCGTTGAAAAGCTGGGCTGATAGACAACCTTTTATGTATGTGGGTTTTGATCATAAAACGGGTGCAATGCAGCTAGCGGATTACTATAAGCAAGCAATACCGGCTAAAGGTTCTTATGCTGTGCTTTATTTTTCTGAAGGGTATGTAAGTGATGCTCGCGGAGATACTTTTATTCAAGAAATGACCCACGATGATAACTATCAGTTAGTCTCTTCCTTTTATACCAAGGCAACTCGCGAGAGTGCGTTTGATGCCACCATGGCTCTTCTTGAAAAAACACCAAACATAGACTTTATATACGCTTGTGCTACTGATGTAGCATTAGGTGCTATGGATGCTTTGAAACTTCATCATAGAGAAGATATTAAATTAAACGGTTGGGGTGGGGGATCGGCTGAACTAGAAGCGATACAAAATGGAACGCTTGATGTCACTGTGATGCGTATCAATGATGATACAGGTGTTGCGATGGCTGAAGCCATCAAGTGGGATCTAGAAGGTAAGTCCGTTCCGACAGTGTATTCGGGAGGTTTTGAAGTGGTCACCCAAGATGTTCCACCTCAGCACATTGAAATGCTCAAACAACGTGCATTTCGTTACTCAGACCGTTAACGGTTGATCTGACGATGAGTTTAAGATCTAGCAGCGTTAAAAAAAAGCAGAAAATAGCCACTCTGATTACCAAGTCGGTTATTGCTGTGATCGGTATATTGACGTTGAGTGTGTTATTTCAAAGCTATCAGATCAGCAGCAATATCATTGCTCAAGAAGTGCAGCGAACAGCGGTACAAACTTCTCGTTTGATTCAAAATCTGTTTAATTTTCGACTGTCATTGTTACAAATTAATCAAGATAGCAGTGCAAAGAATGCTAATTTAGTGAAAGCCATCCGCCAAGACAGTAATCAATTATTGGATCTCTACTTTCTAGGAGTAGATCAGCTTGAACCTATCAATACTCCAGATATTCGCTTTATTTCGAATGTTGATGAGTTGATATGGGAAGATGGTAACGCTCAATTTTATGGTATAGCACGACTAGATTTAGCGAAAATGGCCCGTAAGATTGCGCTCAGTAGCAACTGGCATATGATTAAGTCTGGGTCGATTTATTTGATGGCTAGGCGTTCACCAATTATTGATTTGGTGTCTGGTGAAGTGGTTGGTTTACTGCATATTGCTACTGTGTTGAATAATAATTTCATACTAGCTGAAACATTACGAGATGGCAGTAACTCAGAAAACTTACTCATTACGGCTGGTGAAAATGTCTTAGCTTCAACACTCAACGGCAATGAAATCTACTCTGAAAATGATGTGTTCGCTGATAGCATCAACCAAGATGATTTTGAAGAGCTTATCGTTAGTCGCACTAATTTGACGATTGAAGGTGTGCCTATTTATATTGATGTGCTCAGTGTTCAAAGTAATGAGAGTGTACTCAAATTACGCGATAATTTCTATTTTTGGATGGTTTTCGCCTTAATTGCAATGGCGTGTATATCGGTGTTAACTCGCTGGTGGCTACACCGACGAGTTAAGAACGAAATCAGTAGTTTGATGATTTACACCCACAAGGCGGCAGAAATTGGTAGTTATGAACTATTTTCAGGTTCCAAAATTTATGAATTTGATCATTTTGGACGAACACTAGAGCACACTTTTAAGCTTCTGTCTGAGCAAGAAAAGCAGTTTGAAGATCTGTTCAATTTCTCACTTTCCCCCATTATTGTATGGGACATCGATGGTCAACCGATCAAAATGAATCCGTCTGCGCAAAAGCATTTTATGCACCTGAATGAGAGTCAGGAGTGTCTATTTGACGCTTTACAATTGGAGCTACAACCAAAAATACGCCAAGCGGCGAAAGAAGAAACTTTCCGTGAAGTGAATGTAGAGGTGGGGAATAAAGTTTTCCGCTGGAATTTGTCGCCAATAGTGTTTGAACAAAAAATTGAATCGATCATTACCCAAGGACAGGATATTACGACCATTGCTGAAGCAGCCAAACAGAGTCGCCTTGCAAGGCAAGAGGCGGAAGAAACGGCCAGAATTCGTGCCGAATTCTTAGCAAAAATGAGTCATGAACTGCGAACGCCATTAAATGGTATTTTAGGGGTATCACAATTACTCAAACGAACCGTTCATAGCCAAGAGCAGTGTGAGCAAGTGGATGTGCTATGCAATAGTGGCGAGCATTTACTGGCGGTGCTCAATGATATCCTCGATTTTTCTAAAATTGAACAAGGTCAATTTAGGATTCAAGAAGCTGATTTTAAATTGGTTGAAGTGATTTCTGCGGTTGAGAGTATCTATCGCCCACTTTGTGCAGCGAAAAAGATCGACTTCAAGATCGAAGGAAATATTGCATCAGATATGGTTATCCATAGTGACCAGGTGCGTTTAAACCAAATTCTTTTTAACTTGTTAAATAATGCAACCAAGTTCACCCATCAAGGTTCTATTTGCGTCGAATTTCTTCACAAGCAAGTCAACGATTTAGATTATCTGCACATTGCTTTGTCTGATACTGGCATTGGCATTAAAGAACAAGATCTTGAATCAATTTTTGAGCCCTTTATGCAAGCAGAATCGAATACAACTCGTGAATATGGAGGAAGTGGTTTAGGGCTTGCGATAGTGAAGAGTTTGGTTGAGATGTTAGGTGGTTGCATTAGCGTTGAAAGTCAATTTGGTGTGGGGACGCGGTTTTATATTGAGTTGCCACTTACCTTAGGTCATGCCTCCCATGATGCGTTTACTGCTGAAGGCGTACTGCCAAGCAACATGTTTGAAAGTACGATCAAAGTTTTACTTGTTGAAGATAACCATACCAACGCTTTTATTGCCCAAGCTTTTTGCAAGAAATATAAAATGGAAGTGATTTGGGTTGAAGATGGTCTACAAGCAATTGATTATTTGAAGGAGCATAGGGTAGACCTTATTCTCATGGATAACCAACTTCCATACTTAGGCGGTGTGGAGACTACACAATTGATTAAGTATGAATTGGGGTTAGATACGCCAGTTTATGCTTGTACTGCCGATGGCATGCCGTCAACCAGTGAAGCGTTTATTAAGGCTGGCGCTGAGTATGTGATCGTCAAACCGATCAAAGAAAAAGCACTGCATGCTGCATTTAGTCACTTTCAGCAACAACGGGTTAATTTAAATCGTAACCTGAGAAGTTAAGCCTGCCATAAAAGAGTGTTCGAGCACTTCTTGTTTTAGTTCAGGTGTCATCTCGATTGGTTGTGCAAACTTAACACCAACCAAATATCCATTCTCGTGAGAACGAATGCTAATAATTTGGCTGGTTAAATCACTAGGTAGTAGCGGTGTTAAAGCTGACTTCACATTAATTATCGTTTCTTTTTCTAAGTCGTTAGTTGTTGTGATAAACAGAGCACACCCCGAAATGGAAAAGTCGACCAATTTTGCCTTTATTTTTCGTTCATTGTCAGTAATCGTAGCAGGAAGCGACAATTTATAACGTTCATGCTCTCGAATTGCTTTGGTCACAAAATGGTTGGGGAAGCGAATAAAAAGTAACCCTATAGGTTTGGACATCGAGCGAATGATTGTCGATTTAAACGCAAGAATATGGCCAAACTCAGTGTCACAAATGCCACGAAGGGTGACTTGGACATTGACTATTTTGCGCATTACTAAGTCTTCTTGCACTTTGGTTGGCATATCGAGCAACGCGTAGCGATCTCGCTTATATCCAACAACCGAGGTCGAAAAGCTATAAGAATCTTCAGGTCCGAATTCTATATTAGCCATCATTTTCATACCGGGTTTGAGAAGCCGGAGTAACTCAATTAGGTTTGTATTTGGTATCGGCATTGACGTCACGCTGCTACATTGACATATATTAACTATAACTCGTGATGTATTTCCGGACTACTAAGATCAAGGAAAAAGCTCTTAGAATGTGAGGTTTCTAAGAGCTTGCGTCAAATCATCTACCACCTATCCACATTAACTTTCAGGCACTGATGCGTTTATCATTATCTTGCTGCAAATAAACAAGATAATCTTCGAGCTGTTCAAGTTGTGGTTTGGTTAACGTTAATCCTAACTTACTGCGACGCCAGACGATATCTTCGGCGGTAGCCGCAAATTCGTAGTGGACCAAATAATCAACCTCTTGTTGATAGAGACCTTCACCGAAATCTATGCCGAGTTCTGTCGCACTATTAACGCCATCAAGCATCACTCTAACATGGCTACCATAATTGGTGACCCAGCGTTTGATTGTGCTGCTTTCTAGTTGTGGAAACTGTTGTTCAAGATGTTGTCTCAGTTGGACTGGATAAAAATCTTCCCCGCCGGGGAGTGCTTTGTCAGCGGTCCAACTACCGGACATTTGATTGAAAAATGGTTTTAAATGACCCATTGCCGATTCGGCTAGCTTACGATAAGTGGTTAGTTTACCACCAAAAATGGACAGAAGAGGCGCGTTATCAGCAGATTGATCAAGAGACAAAGTATAGTCACGAGTGATCGCTTGTGGTGAGTCAGATTCATCATCACAAAGTGGTCGAACGCCACTAAAGTCAGCAACTATATCTTCTAACCCAATTTGGTGCACAAAGTGCTTGTTGACGACTTCCAGTAAGTAGCGCTTTTCTTCGCCACTGATAGCCACCTGACGGGGGTCGCCTTGGTATTCTACATCTGTTGTACCAATCATTGAGTATTGATCAAGGTATGGAACGACAAAGACGATCCGCTTGTCTTCATTTTGCAAAATGTAAGCTTGTTCTTCATCGTGTATTTTCGGCACGATGATATGTGAACCTTTGATCAATCGAATGCCATAAGGTGATTTAATATCAATTTTATCATCAATAAACTGCTTTACCCATGGCCCAGTCGCATTGACTAAAGCGTGACTTTGACGCACAAAATGGGTTTGCGTTCTTTCATCAAACAAGCTGACCTGCCACAAGTCACCGACACGTTTGGCTGATTCAACTCGGCAGTAATTTCTTACCTCAGAACCGAGTTCACGAGCTTGCATCGCATTTAGCACAACTAAACGTGCATCATCTACCCAGCAGTCTGAGTACTCAAAACCCACTTTCATGTCAGGTTTTGTCACACTGCCAGCTTCCAAGGTTATTTTTTTACTCGCAGGAAGTGATGTTCGTTTACCCAAATGATCATAGAGAAACAAGCCAGCGCGAATCATCCATGCAGGCCTTAAAAAAGGACGGTGTGGCAGACGAAAACGCATTGGCCTGGCAATATGCGGTGCTTTACGAAGTAGAACCTCTCGTTCTGCTAAGGCTTCTCCTACAAGGCGAAATTCATAGTGCTCAAGGTATCTCAAGCCACCATGAATGAGTTTTGAACTGGCTGACGATGTTGCGCTGGCAAAGTCTTGTGCTTCATATAAGCCAACTTTCAGTCCACGACCGGCAGCATCAGTCGCAATACCAGCACCGTTGATACCACCACCCACAACAATAAGATCAAGCACATCATGTTCATTATCATTAGGGTTTGAAACAGAAATATTGTTCATTGAGCATGCCTTTGTTTTCGTTTTTATTCTTTAATGTTCGTATGAAAACATAAAGTGAGTGTTTTGGTTAGTTTTTTGTGTTTTTATTTTGATCTTGATCATTGTTTGAATTGAATCCGAAATACAAAAAAGGCCCTGCGTAATGGCAGGGCCTGATAAAAATAAGTACTGAAAGCGTGAGAGCGCTAGTTTGTTAGCGGGCGAGTTTGTGGTGCGCGCGTGAGAAATGCCCGGCGCAAAATGCGCCTACAATAGAAAGTTCACCAGCTAAGCAAAGTGCTGCTGCAACTTCTGCTAGCGCTTGTGATTGCCCTGTGCCGTGCAGACCGAGAATGTCTAAACACGCTTTTTGGCTTGGTAGGCCAGTTCCGCCCCCAACTGTTCCTATCATCAAATTTGGCAGCGTTACGCTAGCGTATAAATCGCCATTTTTATCGACTTCCATACGAGTCATGCCCACCGCTGATTCAGCAACACACGCGGCATCTTGCCCACATGCAATATAAAGAGCGGCAAGGGCGTTGGCATAATGAGCGTTAATACCAATGGTTCCGCTGAGTGCACCACCAACGGTTGTCATTTGACCAAACTGCATCATGGCTTGTGGGGTAGTATGTAGGTACTTGTTGATTAAAGATGCTGATAGGTGAATTTCAGCCGTTACTTTTTTACCTCGTACACTGCGCAAAGTTTGGCTATTTGCTTTTTTGTCACCCGATAAATTGCCATCAAGAAACGCATATTCTGGCGCGATAGGTGTTGTGGCTAAAATGGTTTGAAATACGGCATTGGTAGCAATGGTTACCATATTCTGGCCAGACGCATCGCCCGTTAAAAATTCAAACACAAGGTAGACATGATTGCCTTCAATATTGACGTTGATATCAGTGAGTTTGCCGTGTGAAGTGGTCGATTCTGCTATTTGCTTAAAATAATCATATTGTGTCACTAGCCATGCGACAAATTGACCAGCTTCAACCAGATTATAGAAAGCGAATCCGGGAGTTCGAGTTACTCCTTCATTGAGTAACATAGCACTAGCGCCACCAGCTGCGGTGATGAGGTTGGCTCCACGGTTGTAGGAAGCAACCAAAGCGGCTTCTGTTGTGGCGAGTGGGACTAAATAATCATCTGTGGCAAACAAGCCATTTACTCGTAATGGGCCTGCAATACCCACCGGAACTTTGACTGTACCAATAAAATGTTCGATATTTTTGCTATAGCACAGCATATCTTGTGCTGTTGAAGGGTCAAATAACGCTGATTTGTTCGTTCGCTCATCAAGTACTTGCCAACGGCGATGTACATTTTTCTCGGTAAGATAAGGACTTGGGGTTAATTTCAGTGTCGGACGGGCTATATTTGGCTGAAGTTTTTGCTCTAATTGTTGAGCAGAGACGTCATTACCCAAAACAGATACATAGTCTCGTCGATGCAGATTTAACTTAGGCATTGCGGATCGTCATAAAGAATTTTCAGGCATTGTACTAATCAAGCGCGTAAACACAACGCTTGCTCAATTTCTCTTACAGTTTATTGCTCGGCATGTTAATTTTTTGAGAGAGGTGAAAGCTATACTTGGATATCTAGCAGAGAACCAATCATATCTTGATCTCGCTGAATGACATTAGTACCAATGCGGCTGTATTGGGTTGCTTGATTTAATTTGACTAAGCTATCTACTTGCGGAGGTTTTTCTGGTGGTCTTGTATATTCGATTTTGTTAAAAGAAAGGGCTTGATCGGCTTTACCAACGGGAGAGATCTCTTTCTCTATATTAATTTCACGCGCCGCTTCATCAGCCATTTTTCCTGACTGATTGAGTATTTGATAACCCGAATGAACTGCTGATATTGCCATAGACTCACCCTCGTTGCTCTTACAAGCATAAGTCTGGTTTGCTATTTTAGCAAGCTGTGCTATTGGTTGCGAAATAAGCTCGAAATGACACTTATCTCTTCATCAGTTAGTAAGATGTCACAACTCTTCTCAAGTGAATTTTGGATTTCATTTTGTAATGATCTCAGTTGCTGAGGGGTCAAGTGATGCAACTGTGATTTTAAAGATTCAAACTGTACATGTGTCATAGGGGCTTTTCCCAGAAAAAAATGATTGTCCTTATGATTGCTATAAGCTTGATTTCCTTTCATTGCTCTGCGTCTGTAAGAAATTTCTTAATCTAGGTTATTGGCGGATAGGTGTCTTTTTGTCCGAACAATGTCAGTTTACAACAAGGAAAAAGTAAGAGCGCACTTAACTAGAGGCGCTCTTATTTTTGTGACAGAGTGTTAGTTGACTCTTACGGCGAATTTACTGGCTAACGAGTGAAGCTCCGGAAGCATACGGTAAATAAGGTGCAATTGTTGGAGTACCATTCTGGCTGAATTTTCGTCTTCTTCGCGCCATTCAGATAATCTTTTTTCTAATCCTGAATCTTCAATGTCACTGGTATCACATGCATCACAATGCTCGTACAGTTGCTTATGCAATATGTCTAGATGACGATGAATAACGCGGTGCGTTTCTAAAACCAATTGATGGGTTGTTTCATCTTCAATGCGCGTTCGGTGAGCACCGAGTGCTGAAATGTAACTCAACAGTGCATGGTTTAAGGTAAGAAAACGGAAACTTTCATCGACAGCGGCTCTATATTTTCCTGGTTCTACCAGCATATTACTAATAGCTGCTGTTAAGTTTGCATCTTGGTTATGAGCATTTCGGCGGGAAATTCGGTAGCTCAAGCTATCTTTTTTACCGATGCGGTACTGCCCAATGATTTGCCCTAAATACGTTTTGTTGGCATCTATCGCTTCAGCCATCACTTTGTGTAACCGTTTGGATTGCCAGTCTGGCAAAATCATGACGACTGCGGCAACGGCTAATGCACAGCCGATCAACGTATCAGCTAGCCTTGGCAGTACTACCGCGTACCCTTCACCCAATTGATTAAAACAAAATAAAACCAATAGGGTAATAAAACCGGTAGCGTATCCGTAATTATTAAGTCGGAAAGCAAAGAACATCACGCCAGATAAAACGATAAAGACCAATTGGCTTTCTTGTGAGGGAAACAAGGTGAGCAGTAACACACCGATAAACAGGCCAGCCAGCGTCCCGATAATACGAGCAGCGAGTTTTTGACGTGTTGCCGAATAGTTTGGTTGGCAGACAAATAGAGTGGTCAGTAAGATCCAATAGCCTCGCTCAATATTAAAACCTTGGATAATGGCATAGCCAATAGTCAGTGCGATAGACATACGCAAGGCATGGCGAAATAACATCGAATCTTTATTGAAGTTAGCTTTTACCCGCAACCACATCGCTTTCAATGTATGCGCTTCGGTATCATCCAGCACGCCCTCTTCTGGCTTGTTTATATCTGGATTACTGACGTTGCTCAGCTGTTTTTCTACGGTCGCTAAGTTATTGAACAGGTAGCCCAGTTGAGCAAGCAGCATGCGCCAGTCGGAGCATTTTTGCTCTTGCAGATGAGTGAGAGAACTTTGTAATTCGTCTAACGCGATGACGGATTCCGAACGGTGCTGATAGCTACGGCCCAGTTGGATAGACTGGGCAATGTCGCGGCAGGCGGTTGCTTGTGTTTCCAATAAATATTTAAAACGAAACAGAACGTCTGTTCGCCCGAAATGCTCGGCTAATTCTTGATAACGATAGTGGGTTGAGCTGACTCGTTCATGGATATCTTGCGCTAAGAAATAGATATTTAGAAAGCGGTCACTAGCGCCATCAATATGCCCACGTTTTGAACGACTTAGTAGCGTTGCTTTACATTGGTTTAAAGCGGTGACAGTCGCAGCATTTAGATTCGCTTCGGCAATACGATGCGGCTGTGGAACTAAGTCTGATACTGGATGAAATAGATGACTTTTTGACTCAAGGTAGTTCGCTAGTTGCAAAAATACGTTGGCTAAGCTTTGTTGTACCGGTTGCATTGGCCAAATGATGTGCCAAATCATCGACATAAAATAGTACCAAGCTGATCCAGTTAATAGCAGCACGGGTTGGAACCAGAGGTTAACGCTTTGATGTGCGCCCAGCATGGTGTAAATGGCAATGAGTAGCGAACCAAATGCAATACTGGCATAACGAGGACCAATAGCTCCGAGAATGATAAAGCCAAAGGTTGAGATAAAAAGCCCAATAGCGAACAAGATTGGTGTATGAAACAAAAATTCGATCGAAAACGCCGCAATCGCAAAACAGATAAAAGTTAGTGTTAGTGACTTTATCCTACCAGTGAAACTGTCGTCACTTTCCGCCAATGCCGCTGCAATAACGCCCAGAATAAGCGGTGTTATCCAAGTATTTAAGTCGAAATGCCAAGCTGGTATCACCACTCCTAATAGGGTGAGGAGTATAAGAATGCTGTAATTGACTGTTTTGTTCGCCCAATGTAGACGCAATTTGCTTGAGAGCTGCACGGTTATTCAACATATAAAAAATAAAAAACTAGTGTAGCAGAAGCTTAAACTAAGACCCTGATCAAAATAAAGAAAAGTGACTAC
This sequence comes from Vibrio aestuarianus, assembly GCF_012395185.1. Lineage (GTDB taxonomy): Bacteria > Pseudomonadota > Gammaproteobacteria > Enterobacterales > Vibrionaceae > Vibrio > Vibrio aestuarianus. The sequence continues at coordinate 21,363 of NZ_JAAZTU010000011.1, read as the reverse complement.
TTGCTGAGAAAAGAAGCATTGCAGTATTGACATTAATTTTTCAATGGCCACAGTGATTGGTATATCATACTTACACCGTCATTAAAGAGCATAAAACAATGCAGCTAAGCGCAAATAAGACTGCACAATACCTAATTCAAAATGAATACCACCAAGTTGAACTAGAGCATGAACTTTTGATCATTGCTTCCACAGTTAGTGAAGAGCGTATTCCATTTAATGTTTGGAACGGTAAGGTTCGAATTAAACGTGGCTTAGTGTGGGGAACATTACAGTTTTTTGCTCATGAAGAAGAAGATATTCAGCAGTCTTGGTTAGTACAAGGGTTACCCTGGCCGCAATGTCGTCAGTTTGCTCATACTGCTGTGGCCGCTTATCAAGAGTGGCATCATCATCAGTGTTTACAGTTGAGCCAGTATTTGCCTCGTTGGGAGCTCGAACTTGAACGCCTTAAGCGTTTACCTTCATTTTTGCCCCACTCTTTATTAAATGCATGGATTGCTCAAGTTGAAGATGATTTCCAGACGATGGGGATGAATCTCACAGAAGCTCACCAGCGCTTACCCGATGCAATTGAAAAGTTATTGCCGTGGTTAACGGAACCGTCAACGTGTATCGCCGAGCGTAACCAAAGTTGGTTAGAAACAGAGCGCAAAAATTGGGAAGTGTTATTTTCTCAAGTAGAGCGTTCACCGCTCAATCTTTCCCAACAATATGCAGTGCTGCTTAATGATGATCACAACCTTATTTTAGCAGGCGCAGGTTCAGGTAAAACCAGTGTATTGACGGCACGTGTTGCGTATTTGCTGCAAAGTCACCTTGCTCAAGCTGAAGAGCTACTTTTAGTGGCATTTGGTCGTGATGCTGCAAAGGAAATGGAGCAGCGGATTGATGCTCGTATTGGTATGGCGGCTGAACAGGTGCGTGTTAACACCTTCCATCAACTGGGTTTGAAAATTCTAAATGACGTTGAAGATGGTGATGTTGTTATTTCACCGATTGCTTTAGATAGTAACTTAAAACAAGCGTGGTGCGTCGACTGGTTGAAAAAACATTGGATGACGCCAACCAATTTCAAGCGTTGGCAAAAGCATTTATCGAATTGGCCGATTGCTTATTTGGCCGGTGATGATGAGCTAGGCAGTCATGTTGAAAATCCAAAGCTGATTGCGTGGCTTGAAAAGCAACTTGATCAACTTGCGATGCTTGGCCTTGGGAAAAAAGAGCTACAACAACGTTTGATTGATCACCATGACTATACGCGCCTTAACAGCGAGCTTTCATTGTGCTGGCCTTGCTACCAAGCATGGCAACAAATGTTGAAAGAACAGAAGCAGATTGATTTCAATATTATGATCAGCCGTGCGACTGAATATGTTGTAAAAGGCAAATTTAAGTCGGCGTGGAAATTTATCATGATTGATGAATATCAAGATATTTCGCCGCAACGTATGGCGTTGATCCAAGCTTTGTGTGACCAAAACCCTCAAACATGCAATTTGTTCGCAGTTGGCGATGATTGGCAATCCATCTATCAATTTGCAGGATCTGATGTCGACTTAACCATGGGCTTTACCGAACGGTTCCCACACTCGACTGTTCATAATCTCGATACGACGTATCGCTTTAATGATCAGTTGGGAGCGGTGGCGAATCAATTTATCCAAGTGAATCCGAACCAAATTCGCAAAACGCTCAATAGTTTTAAGCAGCAAAAACAAAAGTCGGTATTTATTGCGCCAAGCAGTAATCTTGAGAAAATCTTGGATCAATTAAATCGTCAGGCCAGCCAGACGAAATCGGTGTTGCTGTTAGGACGTAACCACTACCACAAACCTGAATTGCTCAAGGATTGGCAAAACCATTATCGCTCGCTTGATATTGAGTTTATGACTTGTCATGCAAGTAAAGGGAAAGAAGCTGACTTTGTTATTATTGTTGGGGTCGATGAAGGCCAGTTCCCAGCTCGCGTCAAAGCGTTGCACATTGATGGTGCTTTAGCTCAGTCATCGGATGATTTCCCATATGCAGAGGAACGACGTTTATTTTATGTGGCGTTAACGCGTGCTAAAGAGAAAGTATGGATTACACACAGCGGCAGTGGTTCGATGTTCGTGCGAGAATTGTTATCGGGTGACTATCCTGTTGTGAAGCAGAAATGATCTGCCCCCTATATTTAGGGGGCAGTGTTTATCATTCAACTCAACGTTGCTAACTTAATATTCAGTTACATACGCTCAGCGAGATAGGCCTGATAGTCAGGAATTTCAATATCGACTTCTTGTTCAATTAGCTGTGATGAAAAGAGAAATTTTGCGCTAGCGCGGTTCGTAGCGACAGGAATATTCCACACGCTAGCAATTCGTAATAGCGCTTTGACATCAGGGTCATGCGGAACGGCGTTGAGTGGATCCCAGAAAAAGATCAATATATCAATTTTACCTTCCGAGATAAGCGCACCGATCTGTTGATCGCCGCCCATAGGGCCGCTGATCATGCTTTTGATAGCCAAGCCAGTTTCTTTACTGAGCATACTGCCGGTTGTGCCCGTAGCGTATAAAAAATGACGTTGCAATTTTTCTTTATTTTCTTTAACCCAGCGAAGTAATTCTGGCTTGCAGTTATCATGAGCAACGAGAGCGACATGTTTATGCGCAGGCATAGTACGAGTCGTGTTTTGCATTGGAGTGTTCCTAATATTTCAAATAAGCACTTTAAATAACGAAATCGCTGCTTTTATTCAATCTCTTTTACGCTAAAAGTTGGCCTGTATTCGGATGGGGATAACGAATCTGCAATTATCTGCTTATTAAGTGAATGTGGTGTTAGCGGCTCAATGATGGGGGCTGCGTTTTTTTGATAAGTTTCTTTATTCAAAAAAGCAGCCGCTTGCTGAATCGATAAACGCCCTTGTTGAACCATTTTATCTGTAGGGGAAAATTGTACTCGCCCACGCAATAACCCACGATAAACGCCGTGACTCAAGTAGGTGGAAACTAAGCCAATATTCTCTGTTTTTCCGGTTGTTCTTAATTCGCTAATAGCTGCTTCAATAGCCACTGCACTGCCTACGATGTAATTGATGTCGGGAATATCAATCGCTTGCTGGACTAAGTTGCGTTGTAGCTCTTTATCGTTGTCTGCCCATAAACTTTCGATTACCTCAATATCACTGTTTTTAATGGCACTATAAAATCCTCGCGTTACTGGCTTTGTGCCACCGCTGACTTTAGGGCCAAGCAGAAGCGCTATTTTTGTTGTTCCACTGCCCTTCGGGTGCTTATCTGCAAGGTATTTTCCTGCGTAGTAGCCCATCCAGTACCAATCGACACCGACTTGACCCTGCAGTAATTGAGATTGTGTTTTATCCAAAAAAAGGTGATTGACTACAGAAAAGACAGGCGTTGAACCTACATATTGGTTTAGTTCAGAAAAGTATAGATCGGGTGACACGGTACCTAAAATAATCGCATCGGCTCCCCAGCGGACACATAATGACAGTTGTTCTTTTTGGCGTTCATGGTTTGGATAACCGCCAGATTCTAAGACGCGTAAATTCAGTTTCTGCTTTTGAGCTTCATCAACCATGCCATAGTTGACTGACAACCAGTAAGAATCTTTAAGATGCGGGTACAAGGCGCATACTTTGTTTGGTGTATCGGCAATAGCAGAACCGGTAAATAGGGTAAGAAGCACGGCTGCTAGCGAACGTAAAAGGCATTTGGATATCAATCGCATTAGGGATTCATTGGCATAACAAGAATAAACACTGCAAAATATAGCCTATTCCGTCTTGCTTAAGAAGTTATGTTTAAGGTTGAGTGTCATGCGATTAGCTAAGGCCAGTATTGGTAGAAAATTAATGTTGTCCTTTTCAGCGATGGCATTACTGGTTTTGATGTCAGCGTTGATTGGCGTATTTGGTTTTTCTTTGGTCGCAAAGACAGAGCGTGATGTAGTAAATAGCGCCATTCCATCAATGTTAGAAGCTCGTCAAGTTTCAGAACTAAGCAGTCGAATTATCGCATCTGTACAGACATTGACCAATGCAAAAACGGAACAAGAACGCAAGCAATCAGGTAAGGAGTTATTCGACCAGTTAGACTCTTTACTCGGTCATATCAAACAATTAGGAGCGGATTCTTTTGATTCAGAACTCCTGACGCGTTTAGAAAGCCATGTACAAAATGTTATTGATGCGCTGGCACAACTCGGCATTACCGTTGAGCGCAAATTGTATATTGCGGATGACTTAGATATTCGAGTTGAAGAGATGCGTCAGTTAACGCAGCAACTCGAAGAACTAACGCGCACACAAGTGTTGAACACGAGTACCATTGCGGTAGCCAATATCACGCATATTTATGACTTATTGCAGGCAAATAAAACACAACAAGTTTATCAAGCGCTTGATGCATTGGTTGAGGTTGATTTAGATCTTTCTGAACGGTTGCACGAGTTGCATCTACTTGCCTTTAAGATGTTGAATCATATCGAAGAAATACGTACCGCCACTAACGTGGAACGTATTGAGCAAATCCAGAGCGAGTTCTTACACAACCTTTCTATTATGCAAAGGCGTGTTCAGGTAGTGGAAGATCCAACCCGCTCAAAACAAATGCTCGCACTGGTTAACGATCTACAAAAGCGCACTGTAGTCTTTGATGTTTTACAGCAGCGTTACCAGAATGAGCAAGCGGCTTTAACTCTGATGCAAAACACTTTGCGGCAGTTATCTGAATTAAATACTACCGTTAACCGCTTAGTGGATGACTCCAACCAAACGACCACCAATGCTGTTGAGGCACTGTCGAGTACCTTAAATTTGGCTCAATTAAGCTTAACTATTTTGACGTTGATCGGTTTTTTAGTGGCGGTCTTGATCATGTGGAAAGTCGTTTATCTTTCGGTGGTTAAGCGCTTAGCGCAATACTCTTCAGCGTTGCTTTCTATTGCTCAAGGTCAGTTACAAGTTGAGTTGACTGTGAAAGGGAGTGATGAGCTTGCGCGAATGGGTAAGGCTATTATCACCGCAAGAAACACAGCCAATGCGCTAAAAGAAGTTGCACAAGCGGAAGTGAAAGCCAAACGAGAGTTACAAGAGCACAAAGAACACTTGGAAGAGGTGGTGACTGAGCGCACCCAACAATTACAACAGGCGAATGTTAAGCTAAATGCAGAGGTGTTGAATCACACCAAGGCCCGTAACCAAGCAGAACAGGCCAACCGTGCGAAATCGGCTTTTCTTGCGACGATGAGTCATGAAATCCGCACGCCGATGAACGGTGTATTAGGGACAGCTCGTTTACTCCAAGATACTCCATTGACTAGCCAACAAAGTCATTATGTAGATGTCATCAACCGTAGTGGTAGCACATTACTGGCTATTTTGAACGATGTATTAGACTACTCAAAAATTGAGGCAGGGTACTTGGAAATTCGCCCCACTAATTTTAATTTGCATCGTATGGTCGAAGATATTTATCAACTGATGGAAGGGCGCGCGCAACAAAAAACACTTGAATTTACCAAGCAGATTGAAAGCGAGGTTACGTCTTTCTGGTTTGGTGACGTGACTCGTTTAAGTCAGGTTTTGACCAATTTAGTCGGTAATGCCATCAAATTCACCGACCAAGGTTATGTCGATATCTACGTTAGTATTGATGCTGATAACTCTGAAAAGGTGATATTCGAAGTGGCTGATTCAGGGATAGGGATTCGTGAAGATGAACAAGAAAACCTGTTCGAAGCGTTTACTCAAGCTACGGGGGGGGTTGGCCATAAAGGGGGAACAGGGTTGGGCCTAGCGATCAGCAAACGGATCGTAGAAGCGATGGGCGGCGAGCTACATATGGAATCCGAATCGGGTAAAGGCAGCCGATTTTGGTTTTCTGTACCACTAAAACATGGAGAAGCGATAACTGTTCAGCCAACTCAGTCAACCTTATCTGTGCACGCTAAAGTGTTATTAGTAGAAGATAATCCGGTAAACAGCATGGTTGCTGAAGGTTTCTTGGTACATATGGGGCACGAGGTGCTAACCGCCAAAGATGGCGCTGAAGCTCAAGTATTGTTTGCACAGCAACAGTTTGATATCGCATTACTTGATATCAATTTACCCGATTGCAATGGGGTTGATCTTTTGGCGCAATTGAAATGTTTAGAAGTCAATCGAGCAGAGCACAAATCAACCCCGATGATCGCCGTATCTGCTCATGTTTTTAACGAAGAGGTCGAGCAATATTTGACAGCAGGTTTTGATGGCTATCTTCCTAAGCCGATTGTAAAAGAAGATCTTGAGCAGATAATCCAACGTAGTCTTGAAGGCAAACCGTTACCACTCACTCAAGATTCAAATCCATCAAACCATGTTGAAGCTAAATGCACTGTGATTGATAACCGTATTGTGCTGGCCGACATTGATGTTCTCGGCCATGATAAGATGCAACAGATCGTGGAGTTGTTCGCCAGCAGCGCCAGTGAGGCGCTGCTAGAGTTACAGCATCACGCTGACAATGGCGAGCAAATTAAGTTGATCGTACACAAACTTAAGGGCTCCGCTGGTAGCTTGGGTTTAGATGCTTTGTTTGATGCGTGCCTTGAGATAGAAAAAAATAGTGCCCCAGAGAAAGTTTACCAAATGCAACGAGTAAAGTTAGAAAAGGCAGTGGCGTTGTCAGTGCAAGCGCTTAGGGCTTTTTTTTAATTAAACGCTAGGCGGTTAAACTAGCGAGTACGGATAGCGTAATTAACCCTTGTGCGGTGTAATACGTTACCATGACTACATGTCGAGAGAAATGAGAAGCAGAGCGAAACCTATCAATGGCAAGTACTAAGTCAGACATCATAAACATTAATGCTCCAACCAAAGCCAATAGCCCCGCCGATGAGCGATAAGCCACCCAAAACTCGGCCGCTGATGCAGTCATAGCCACAATTACAACAATGTAGAGAGCGACTGGAATGATCATCGCACCTAAACTGGGTAGTAGCAGTAAAAATACCAATACGCCAACCGCTAGAAATCCTGCGGGTATCCACCAAGTGATGGATTCTATCGTTTGAAAAAAGCCGATGCTATAGGCAATGTGTGCAAACAAAAAACAGCTTAATCCTGCAACAAACTTATCTTTTGGGTGCATCAGAAAAGCGTCGCCCATCGCTGAAAGCAGTAGCCCTACAATCACCCATAAACCGAACGAATTATTGACAACATGAGAGGAAGCGTCATTGGTCCCAGCAAGATAAAGTAACGTGGCCATTAACAGTATTGGTAGAGGCTTACTGATATAAAACAACCACCTGGGCCCACGGCTGATCGAAACTAAATGAGTAATACAAATCATGATAATGCTTGGCCACATAGGTTTTCCATATCGGTTTTCTACAAACAAAAAAAGCAGCGCCTATCAGCGCTGCTCGGATTGTAACAGAATATTTTTTATGGAATCTTATTTATGAGCCAAACGTCTCGAATTAGACGATAGCCTGCTCTAATATTTCACGAGATCTTTCAATAGTAATTGATTGCTGCTCACCTAACACGACCATACCATGAGCTTCTAGTTGTGCAATTACTGCGTTGACCGCCTCTTGTTGGCTGCTGTTGTGGTCAGCAAATTGAGTGGCAACATTTAAGCTATGGTAAAAGGCTTCGATGGCGTCAATTGTGCGTAGTGCTAGGTCTTTGCCTGCGGGTAGATCAAATACATTTTTGCCCATCTGCTCTAACTTAGCCTGTTTGTTTTCAAGCTGATTACGTAGCAAAGAGGGTTGCACAATAGCTAAAGAGCGCGCGTGGTCTACGTGCCACAAGGCTGTGAATTCATGACCAATCATATGCGTTGCCCAGTCTTGAGGAACACCGCTACCAATCAACCCGTTCAGAGCTTGGTTTGCTGTCCACATTAGGTTGGCACGCCACTGATCATTGTCTCTTTCTGCGTATTGCTGGCCAAGTACCAACAGGTTTTTAAGGAGCGTTTCAGCATAGCCGTCTTGAACCATCGCATTAGTCGGTAGCGTTAGGTATTGCTCACAAACGTGTACCCAAGCATCTACCAAGCCATTGATCAACTGGCGTTCAGGTAATGACTTCATCACATCTGGATCTAGTACAGCAAATTTTGGTTGAACCGCTGGTGCCATGAATGCCAGTTTGTCTTGTGTCTCAGCTTTGGTGATCACCGCACCCATATTGGATTCAGAGCCTGTTGCAGGCAAGGTCAAAATAGCACCAATAGGTGTTGCTTCAACAACTTGGTGTTTGCCGAGCATAATATCCCAACCATCGCCATCGTATTTGGCGGCAGCGGCAACGTATTTTGAGCCATCAATCACGGAACCACCACCAACGGCAAGAATGAAATCGATGTCTTGCTGCTTGACTATCGCTACGGCTTTGTCGAGTGTTTCCTTGGTTGGGTTTGGCTCTACACCGGCAAACTCAACCCAGTTATGATTCGCTAGTGCACTGACGACTTGATCATACACACCATTGTTCTTGATTGAACCTCCGCCATAAATAACCAAGGTTTTTTTGTCTGTAGGGATTGCACTGCTGATCGCTGCAATTTGTCCTTGGCCGAAATGAATTTGGGTAGGGTTAACATAAGTAAATTTCATTATTCTCACCTTTTTGCTTCTAAAAATGGAGGAAAACCTCCAAGGCAGTGTTTTACAATGTGCATATTAGTACTTGATTGACATTGAATATAGGCCAATTCCTCGAAATAAATTGCCTAATTCTATTTGGTTGGTATCCTTTAGCCATATTGTCTCTTTAGGAGGTGCCATGAGCGAACTTGCGCAACTGATGCAACGATACGTAGAAAAACAGTCTTTAGATCAACTGGAGGGAATTCATCAGACGGTCATCGCTGACGTATGGTTTTATCGCAGCAGCCAGGGTAACCAACGGCAGCCGTTTGTTTATCAGTCCGGCATTATTCTTCTAGGCCAAGGGCATAAACAGATCCATATTGGAGGTAACCCCGTCCACTATGGGCCGAATGACTATTTGGTTGTAGGCGTTCCATTGCCACTAGAATGTGAAGCTTTTGCCACAGAAAACGAACCGTTACTGGGTTTAACCATCAATATTGACCATTCAATGTTACTCAAGCAAGTAAGTAAGCTTGAAGAGTCGGGTTTTGATCGAAACAGCAGTGATAAAACATCGAAATGTGGTCTTAAGTCGGTAGAAATGAACAAAGAAATGCTGGCGAGCACTATTCGCTTAATGTCCGCATTGGTGAATGATCTGGAAGCGAAAGTATTGGGAGAGGCGATACTTGAAGAGATCGTATTTCGTGCCCTAACCAGCAGTGAAGGGCATGTGTTGTTTGATCTCGCTCATCAAGAAGGTCATTACGCACGTGTAGCGAAAGCACTGAGCAAAGTCCATCAAGAGTATGATCAATCAATTACCGTGCAGCGATTGGCTGAAGAGGCCAATATGAGCGTTTCTGCATTCCATCAAGCTTTTAGATCCGTCACTTTAGAGTCTCCCTTACAATATTTGAAGAAAGTACGACTCAATAAAGCCAAAGAGCTTATTCATGTGGAAGGCAAAAGGGTCAATGACGCCGCACGTATGGTCGGTTACACCAGTGCATCACAATTTAGTCGAGAATATAAAAGACACTTCAACGAAACACCAAGAGGAGTTCAGCGATAAAAGAGGAAAGATAAAACATAAGGTTTACTCTTTTATTGTTACGAGCACTGCGACATTATTCCCCAAGTAGTGACGATAGCAACGAATCGTCATTGTTCCTCCTAAAGAATGCTAGTCACGTTCTGCCTACAAGCCCTTATTTGAATCAATCTATGCTGAATTCAATAGGGGCTTTATTTTTCATCACATTAATCAGAATTCATCCACTAAAAAAGCCGTTATGTGCTAAACCTAAAGAGTAGACAAATCGTCATTCAAGGGAATTAGGCAATGGATCTTTTTGCAGATTATCAGCAAGAAAACAGGCATGAGCATAAAGGTTCACATCAACCAACAGTTGACATCAGGCCATGGTATGTACTGCTGGTGGATGATGATGAGCAGATGCACCAAATAACTCGTTTGGCACTCAATGGTTTTACGTTCCAAGGTCGGCCTCTTGATCTTATATCGGCAATGTCAGGTGTTGAGGCTCAACAGAAGCTGAGAGAAAACGACGATATAGCCTTAGCATTAATTGATGTTGTGATGGAAACGGAACACGCAGGTCTGGAATTGGTGAAATATATTCGCGAAGAGTGTAACAACAAGATGATTCGCTTAGTGCTTCGCACAGGGCAGGCGGGTCAAGCACCTGAAGATACCGTTATTCAAGAATATGAAATTGATGATTATAAAGAGAAGACGGAACTCACGACGCAGAAGCTGAGAACGTTACTCTATTCTATGCTTCGTGCTTATCGTGATTTATGTTTGATTAAAGAGCAAAAAGAAGGTTTAAGCCGAGTTATTCAAGCTTCTGCCAATGTGCAAAATACTACAACATTGAAAACTTATGCTGAGTCAGTGCTAGGGCAACTAACTTCATTGCTTAAACTTCATTCGTCTGCTTTTTACTGTATTGTCCAGCCTAGGCCGGAGGGTGAGGTGTGCCGAGCGCTGACATTAGCAGCGACTGGTGACTATGTTGATTTTTATTCTGAATGTAATCTTGACCGTTTACCTGACCAAGTTGCGTCGCGTTGTCGACATGTTTTGAACTGCCAGCAGTCACAAGATTTTGGTGACGCTTCCGTTTTGTTTATAACCGATGATCGTGGCGTAGATAACTTACTGTACATTAATATTGAAGATGATTTGTGTGAGCTTGATAAACAGTTACTGGAGATCTACATGCACAACATTGGACTGACCTTTGAAAAATTAAACTTGTTAGTCGACCTGCGGGAAACCTCAAAAGAGCTAGTGTATAACTTAGCCAATGCGGTTGAAGCGCGGAGTAGAGAAACCGGTGCGCATGTACAGCGAGTTTCTCTGATCAGTGAAAAACTAGCGGTATTGTATGGTTTACCGGAACAAGAGGTAGATATGCTCAAGAGTGGCTCACCGCTACACGATATCGGTAAAGTCGCCATTCCAGACAGTATTTTGCATAAACCAGGTAAGTTGGACGCGCAAGAATGGGAGATTATGCAAAAGCACGTTGAATATGGAGTGGAAATTTTAAGTCGCTCCAAGCGTCGCCTGATTGCCGTTGCAAAAGAAATTGCGGCTACTCACCATGAAAAGTGGGATGGAACGGGTTATCCCCACCAATTGATCGGTAATCAGATACCGATCAGCGGTCGTATTACTGCATTAGCCGATGTATTTGATGCATTGGGTTCTAAGCGAAGTTACAAAGAACCGTGGACAGATGATGCAATTATGCAAGAAATTGTTGCCCAAAAAGGGAAACATTTTGATCCAGACTTAGTTGATCTAATGATAGAGCATTGGGATGACTTTATCGCCATTCGTAATCAACTACCCGATTAGTCATTTGTTTCGAGTTAAACTTTGTTTATCAATGTTGCATCACCGCTAATGGCGGTGATGCATGTTTAAGGCTTTATATTCCGTTCTAGTGTCTTAGGTAGGGTGAAAGTGTAATGTACGCCTTCATCGACATCGGATTCAAATAGCAACTGGCCACTCAGCTTTTGCTTCATCAAATTAAAAACGAGATTTAAACCTAGCCCCGAGCCCCCTTTGCCTCGCTTAGTAGTATAAAAGGGCTCAAAAATTTTGTGGTGCAAAGCAGGTTCAACACCGCAGCCGTTATCTTGATACTCTAAAATAATATTATCTTGTTGCTGATAGAAACGAATTGTTATTTCCGGATTTGGCTGCTGTGCAAAAGCATGGTTAATGCTATTCATCACTAAATTGGAAACAATTTGAGTCAATACACCCGGTAAACTATTCATAGTGATTGTTTCATCGCCTTCTATCTTAGGCACAACGGGCACCTTGCGTGTTTCTGGATGAAGACTTGCGATTAAAGCATGCAGAACTTGATGAATAGAGAACTGGCTTCGGCTCTCAGAGACTTGATCAACCGCTGTTTGTTTGAAGTCTCGTACCAGTTTTGCTGCCCGGTTTAGGTTGCTTTCCAACATTTGAGTCGTGTCATTCATGCGCAGCATCAACGATGAAAACTGACTGCTGGTCAGTGTTTGGTCGGCAAAGGCTTTATTCAGTTCGTTTTTGATGTCGTTAATCACCGATGTTGCGGTTACTGCAATACCTAGTGGTGTATTGACTTCATGAGCGACCCCGGCCACTAGCCCACCTAATGCGGCCAGTTTTTCTGATTCAATCAACTGACTTTGTGTTTCCTGTAGCTGTTGCATGCTCTGTTTTAGGTCTGAAGTTCGCTGTTGAAGATCAAGCGTTCGTCGCGCAACTTGCCGCTCTAAGTTTTGGTTGAGCTCTTCAAGTTCGGTTTGCGCTAGTTTTAATTCAGTGATGTTAATTGCTGTACCTCTAAAACCGATGAATTGCTCATTACGATAGCGTGCAATCGCCTGAAACATGAGATATTGCGTGACACCGGAAATAACGATATTTTCTTTACACTTGGAAAAGTCTTCTTTTTTTTCAAGAAGATATAAAAGGTGCTCCAAATCTTTAAATTGCGTTAGTTCAGAGAGGAATGGCTTCTCATTTGCCGCAATGTTTAATGCATGGCGCATTGGTTCTGAAGCATAAATGAGCTGATTGGATGCGTTTGTCTCCCATAACCAATCTGATGAAACTTCGGTGAAATCTGCAAGTCGCTCTTGTTCAAACTTGATATTGTTGTAAAGCGTTGTCAGGTTGGTTGTGATTTTATTGGTCTCATCGGCTAACCATACCAATTCATCGTGGTGTCCCATGATCCACTTTTTATGTACTAGCTGAAGAGGTTTAGGTGGGTGTCGAGGGTTGTATTTACGTAAGTAGTTAGCAATGGCAAATAACCTCCGATTCACGCTTTCGTGGAAAATCATTAGAATCACATAACATACAAAAACAGTCTTCATCGCGTTCACGACAAGTACAACTAAAAACTGCCGAATAAGATAGGTATAGATTTCTTGAGCATTGGACTCAATGTAGATAGTGCCTACTTGCTCTTTAATGCCAGTATCAGGGTTTAGGTAGAGCATCGGATAGCTGTTTTTTAAAACACGCTCAGTCACTTTGTCACCGGCACTGAATTGATAATTTCCAGAAGAGACGAGCAAATAATCAATTTTTGGTAAATTAACCAGACCATCCAGACGTTGTTGAAGGGTGACGAGATCATAACTCCACAAAGCAGTGGCCAGCAGATCGGCATGAACAAATTCTATTTCGTGATGACGCTGAGCTACGTCATTAAACTCACGATTATAGTCGAAATAGGTTTGTGCTAGGGTGGTCATTAACGTTACTAGCCCACTAAGAATAACTAGAAAAATAATGATTCGCCGGCCAATATGGCTAGAGATCGGGCTGCTATCACTCTCTTCAAATTGACGACTTCTATTCATTTCTCTACTCATGTTTTGGCGTGATGTATTTCAGTATAGATGCTGAATCTAAAGTATGAATGAGGGGGTATTGGCTACACTTAACAAAATAAATCAAATTATTGGAGATAACTCATGCGTTGGATGTTGTTATGGTTGCTGATCAGTCCTTCGGTTTTGGCAGAAAAAATTTTAGTCATTGAAAGTTATCACCAACACAACGAATGGGATCAAAGTTATCTGAAGGCCCTTAAGCATACGTTAACACCTCGCTATGAACTCGAAAACTTTGAGATGAACACCAAGCGAATTCCTGCTAGTCAATATTCGGTAATGGCTGAAAAAGCATTCGCGGCCTATCAACAGGCTAAACCTGATGTAGTGGTGCTGGGTGATGATAACGCTTTAGTTTATATGTTGCCGAAACTGTATAACGAGCCGATTTCAATTGTATTTCTGGGGATCAATGACAACCCGAGAAAACTCATTATGCAATACCAAGGACAAGCCAAAGTCACGGGGATATTAGAACGACCTCTGTTTGTGAAAACCATGGGCGAAATAGGCCGTATGCTGGAAGAGGATAAGCGAAAAGTACTCGTGCTGTTTGACTCTGGTAATACCGCGAAAATCGCTTTGGAATATATGAAAACTCAAATCAGTATGATTGAGAATAATTTAGGCATCACAACGGAGATTTCCTCGATCACTACTGATAGAGAATGGTATGAACAGATTAATACAGCGAATAAAAGAGGCTTTGGTGCGATTGTTGTCGGTTTATTTCAAACACTAATGGATGACGCTGGGAATCATGTTGATGCTGAAAAAATCATGACATGGACCAACCAAAATACCCAAGTACCGCTATTCGGTTTTTGGGACTTTTCGATTGGTAAAGGCAAAGCCGCTGGTGGCGTTGTACTTGCAGGAAGTGATCAAGGGCAGATGGCCGCTGATATAGTGGTCCGCATTTTGGATCACAATGAAGATGCAAGCCAAATACCAATACAAATAGGGCTACAAGGAAAAGCAATTTATCACGCGGACGAAATGGCGCGTTGGGGGTTATCGATACCTAAAGGCTGGACTGCGATAGAGTGATTCTTTTTATTGCACTTGTTTTTACTTAGACTGACGCTTTTACTAGTCAAAAAGAGAGTCGACATGGAATTGAACGAACTGCTCACCTTGTTAACACGGCAGCCTGACAGCATAGTCTTTAGCCAAGTGATTGAAACCATTGATGAGAATTATCACTTTACACCAACGGAGTTTAAAAATGGTGAAATTCTCAATGCGGAGAATCAAAACAATGGCTCATGCAAAATTTTTGCTTTTGCACAATTACAGCAGTTAGATAAGGCGCAAACATTGGCTTGTTTTGGTGACTATTACCGTAAAGATGTTCTGCAAAACCCAGAGAATGATGATCACCAAAACATTCGAAACTTCATTGAATATGGTTGGGATGGTATCCAGTTTTCTAATCAAGCCTTAAGTATCAAGTAAGAATAGAAGAGGGAGGCTATACGCCTCCCTGACCACTTTAAATTGCCAATGGCATTTCATTGGATGGGTCTTGTTTGCTGTAGACTCGAATCAGTCCTAGAGTCGCAAACACCGACATCAATAGCATTAAACCACCTAATGGCATTTGGCTATGAGCTGGAATGGCTGATGCCAACAGTGTTGCTAAACCTGCGCCTAGGTTTTGCATGCCGCCTAAGACTGCGCCGCCTGTTCCTGCGTGATAAGGCAGTGGAGTTAATGCTCCTGTTGTCGCAGCAGGGAATAAAATACCCGCCCCTAGGAAATAGACCGTAGCCCCACCAATTAAAGTGAGTGCCGTTGTTTTCTCAAACAAGCCTGGAATAAACACCACGAGCGAGCCGATGGCTATCGCAACTAGTCCAACGTACAGCGCACTTTTTTCATTAACGCGCTGTGCAATAACACTCGACAATCCGGCACCAATTAAATAGCCAGGAATTGGTAGTACAAACAACAAACTTACGGTTGTCGCTGGTAATTGTAATACACCGCCCAATAGCACACCTGCCGCTGCTTCAAACACCGCAACGCCAGAAAAGGTTGCCACAAGGCAAATTAAGTAACCTTGAAAACGTCTGTCACTTAGTACATAACGATAGCTGCTAGAGACGCGCTCATGTTTTCTCAGGTTTTTCGGTAAGGTTTCCACCATACTGGTCATCATGGTAATGATTACCGCAATGGCAAATAGTGACAGAAAAAGATAACTAGAACGCCAACCAAAGCTTTCAGTTAAATAGCCGCCCAATACAGGAGCAATAAGTGGTGAAAAGATCACACACATGCTGATCAAACTATTTGCTTTATGCAGTTCTGCCCCAGAAAAGCAGTCGCGCGTTAGGGTACGAGACATTGCGCCACCGCAACCAATACCTAGCCCTTGCACAAAACTACCCGCTAAAAACCATTCATATTGATTGGCAAACAAAGCCAATATTGAACCTACGATGTAAATCAACAAACCAGCAATAATAATAGGTTTGCGGCCAAGTCGGTCTGACAATGGGCCGTAGACAAATTGCGATAAACCATACGGAATTAAGTAACACGCCATAACGGCTTGCAATGATGCCGGCGTAACCAAAAACTCACCCGCCATATGACCAATGGATGGGACATACATAGTTTGTGTCATTTGACCAACAGCGGTCAAAATCGCAATTAAAAACGTCAGCTTCACTAATGGAAACGATGCGGACATGATGAATCTCCTGCACAAAAATGCAACAACGGAATGAGAGTTAAATGGATACTGAAACTAATGATAATATGAGAAAGAGTAGCTCTTTCGGTGCGAGATATTAGTAGGGGGTTGGCTGTTTATCAATCGAAAAGTGTGATCTTAAGCAAGATAAAAATCTATAGGAATCATTAGTTAAACTAATCTAAAAATTACGCAATTGGTAGTGATGTAAGGCAGTGTCGACATAAGCATTTTGCATGATTATCAAGCGATGAGGTATCTCTATCTTCTAGCTCAAAACACCAGCAGGTAGTTTTACCTTCACTGATGTCACAATGAGCGCTTTGTTTACAACTTGGGCAGCGGTGGGTTCCTTGGTCACGTTTCAGTTTTGTCATGATCTCATCGCGTTGTTGCACAGAAAAGTTACGCCACTGTACAATTTCTTGCATGGTGCGGTGGCATCCAGAGCATATTCCACCTTCATTTTTACACGCTGCAATGCAAGGAGTTTTCATCAACTTAAGCCTAGTCATTTTGGGGAACTCGGATTGTATCTCATCTTGTATGGATTGTTTAACTATGAAAGGTCAACACGACCTAGTATTCACAATACGTATAAGGTAGGATTGCCGACCTTTTTTTGATGCTAGGAGGCAATAATGTTTATTGGTTTTGATTACGGCACGGCAAACTGTTCTGTGGCGATGATGCAAAATGGGCAACCTACATTGCTGCCGATAGAAGGAGAGAGCTACTACATTCCTTCGACTATTTGCGCTCCGACGCGTGAATCTGTTTCTGAGCATTTATTTCGCCACCATAACATCAAACCGAGCGACAAAATTGGCGAGCAGGTATTAAGAAGAGCGATCAACTTCAACCGTGAAGAGAGCATAGACCTTGCTGTGCAAGATATTGCGTTTGGACAAGCCGCACTGGATCTCTATTTACAAGATCCAAGAGACATCTACTACGTGAAATCTCCGAAATCTTTTTTGGGAGCATCGGGTTTACATGATGTTCAAATCAGCTTTTTTGAAGATTTAGTTTGCGCCATGATGGTTAACATCAAACAGCAAGCAGAGCGGAACGTAAAGCAGAGCATTCAAGACACGGTTATTGGTCGCCCGATTAACTTTCATGGCCGAGGTGGTGAAGATGCCAACCGTCAGGCTGAAGCTATTTTGGCAAGAGCTGCCAAACGTGCCGGTTTTAAGCAAGTCAGTTTTCAGTTTGAACCGGTTGCCGCGGGTTTGGAGTATGAAGCAACCCTTGAACAAGACAAAACTGTGTTAGTGGTCGATATTGGTGGTGGTACCACAGACTGCTCACTGATCGAAATGGGGCCAAGTTGGCGAGGTCGCGATGACCGAAGCGCCAGTTTGTTGGCTCACAGCGGGCAACGAGTGGGCGGGAACGATCTGGATATCTACCTTGCGTTCAAACAGTTGATGACACCGTTTGGCTTGGGTAGTAAAGCAGTATCAGGAATTGATATGCCGCTGACTCAGTTTTGGAACCCGATTGCGATCAACAATGTTGAAGCGCAACGTGATTTTTATTCTCAACAAAACCTAACGGCACTTAAGTTATTGCATAAAGAGGCGCAGCAACCAGACAAATTGGCAAGACTACTTAACGTTTATTTCGAAACGTTGGGCTATCACATTGTGCGCCGAGCTGAAGAAGCGAAGATTGCGCTATCGGACCTTCCTCAATGCCAGGTGATGCTCAACCTTTTGTCTGAACAGGTTGAAGTTGACATTAAACGTGAACAGATGATTGAAGCGATTGAATCACCAAAATCAAAAATGGTCGATCTAGTGAAAGAAGCTGTCGAGCAAGGCGGGGTAAAACCCGATGTCATTTTCATGACGGGCGGCTCGGCGCGTTCCCCTATATTGCGCCAAGCTGTTGAACAGCAACTGCCACATGTGCCAGTGGTAAGCGGCAACTATTTTGGCTCAGTAACTGCGGGCTTAGCTCGCTGGGCTGAAATCTGTTATCGCTGATAGGGTTGTGCCCTTGGTTTTTGATGCGTTGGCGGTTGATAGCTGAGTGACGTATCGTGTTTCATCAGCACATTACTGGCCACTAAGCTACCAATGCAGATAAAGCCGAGAGCTCCCCAAGTGAAAGTGGAGGGTATTTCTCCGAAAATAGGAATTGCTAACAGTGCTGCTATGGCCGGCGTTGCCGACCCAATAGCGGCCGAGCGTTCTGCACCTAATGTGGATACTGCATATAAGTAGGTGAATGCTGCAATTAAACCTGCTCCGACGCCTTGCAACAGCATATGCCCAATCACTGTCTTCCATGGCCAATCAATCAAAGGTGTGACGGCTAAGTAGCTGTCTAGCACCCCAATCGATACTAGCAGTACTAGTGCAATTACTGATAATAATGAAATAACCCCAGCACTGACTAAAGCATGCAAATTTGCCACTCGCGCGCAAATGGTAAAAATAGCCCACATCAAGCTGCCCATTAGAAACAACATATGGCCTGTAAGACGGTTTGATGCAAAATCAGTCACACTTGAATACAGAAAAAGGGCCACACCTATCATGACTAGACCCAGTCCAATGATTCTGTGAGTACTTAACGGCTGATTAAACAGCATAACCGCAATGCCAGAGACAAATAAAGGCAGCACGCCCGGCACGAGTGCACTTCCGTCAGCAACCGGCACGTAGTGCATCGCGTGACTTGCCACTAACAAATACGGTAAGCCACAACCTAAAAACATACCCAGTAAATAACGATTAGAGACAGCTTGCACATTTTTTCTTGCTTTCCATAGCAATGGAAATAGAACAATTGCAGGCAAAAGAAAACGTGTAAGGGCTATATCTGCTGGCGTCAGATTACTGATTGCGCCGCCTTTCAGAGAGAGAAAAAAACCAGACCATAGTAGAAGGGTTGTAATTATTGCCAGATAGCCAGAGATCATAATGGTATTAACATTCAGTTAGGATGTTTAACAATTATCTATCGATCTGCACGCTTTTATCTGGCAAATTAGCGCTTGATTATCATTATTTTTGCCAAAATCAGTTAAAAATTAGAGGTTTTGGGGTGGAATTTATCAAGGATTACAAAGTGGATAAGATAGATCGTCGAATGTTGGACTTATTACAACAAGACGGCCGCCTAACAACGGCCGAATTGGCAGATAGGGTAGGTTTGTCGCCTTCTCCTTGTGCTAGGAGGTTGAAACGTTTAGAAGAAAGTGGGGTGATTGATGGTTATCAAGCGAGCTTAAATCGCCAGGCTATTGGGGTCGGTATGACGGTGTTTGTTGAAGTCAGCCTTAGCAACCACCAAGCTAGCTCGATTGAGGATTTTGAATCTGCTGTGCTTGATATGGAGGAAGTGATTAGCTGTCATGTGGTATCGGGTGCGTACGATTACCTTCTGGAAGTGGTGAGTCGAGATTTAGTAGGCTACGAGAGTTTTACTCGTAAATTACAACGTCTGGAAAACGTCAAAGATATCCACACTCATTTGGCAATTCGACAAGTAAAAGCCGCTAGCGCTATGCCTATATGGATTGTATAAGCTGATACTGCGAGCGGCTGTGGATGTATTTTCAGTCAGTGATTATTGTCAAAAATTAAATTGCTTAAGTGATGTATTGATTATTTGATCAGCAATGAACTTATGCGTAGCTGTGGTAGGGTGAGTGACTCCCCAGAACACATATTTATCCGAACCATGATACGCACAGTCATTGGTCAGGCTATGGCTATAGAGATAATCTTTTGCAGAACTACGATTAATATCTAAACAAGCATCGGATGAATTTTCAAAGCCATAATGTTGAGGATTTGATGCTAGGTTTTCAAACAGAGTATATGCATCAAACAACGCGATATTGATCCCTTGCATTTGATAATAAAGCGCTTGCTCTTTGATGAACATGTTGAAAGATTTAATTCTCGAGCTGACTTTAGTCATTTCTTCCGCAGTAGAGTATTTGAATTGAGGTGCTCTGGTTGCATCGGGTAATGTAAATAAAATGATATTTTTCGCCCCAGAATCGACTAGTCTTATCATCGCGCTACTAAAATCGGCTTTTACTTCAGGGACTTCGCGGTTGTAATTCATAAAGTCATTTAAACCGAACTCTAAGGTAAATAGCGTGTTTTCAGGATGATAATTTTTTGCCATCTTCATATAAGTGAGATATGAAGTGACTTGGTTATACACCCCAGTTAAAGCAATGTATTGATTGCGCCCCGCAGCACCACCGACAGCCCAATTATATAATGGCAAATTTTTCTCTTTTGCCAAATACTCAGTCCACACCAAACCGTTAGAGAAATGCCCTAAAAACCATGAATTAGGATTAGGAAACGTCCATTGTGCAGCGTTAAATATATTACCTGTATCAGAAAGGCTGTCACCGAGAGCGATGACTCTATTAATTGATGGTGATGAATTTTGCTGATCATTAGTCCAAATGGAATGGTTATAAGATAAGCGGTTATCTGCCGCAAAATAAGTTATATCGGCAGTATCATGGGAGACATCTAATGTGTTCTCACAACGCTGTTTAATTTCTTGCTGTGGGGTGTCGGTGTAGAACATATTTTTAAATCTAACCGAAGACCACCAATAGCCATCAATCGTATAATAATCACCGTTGTCATCCAGTGCCCATTCCCAATCGGTTGCTGGGTCATCATTACTTGCAGCAGGTCGATACCAGCAGCGTACATAAGTGTAGGTTTGCTTACTTTGTGTGCTCATTATTTCACCAGCTGAAAGAGATTCTGGTGTAATGGTACTGTCATTAGCGTTAGCTATCGAAAGTGGTAATAAAGAAGTTACTAATAAAGTTAATAGTTTCATCATCAGATTCTTATGTTTGTTCGTATATCGGAAAAAATATAAACGAGGTTAGAAGATTAATAACTGGTCTGATCTATATTCTTCTCACATAGCAATCAGTCAATGAATAACTATCTTAGATAATAAACATTTGTAATGAAGATCAAAGATTCACTAAGAAATGTTAATAATATGATTATTTTAATAGCTGAGCGATAAAATATATTTCAAGTGTTGTTGATAGGGATCTAATTTAGCATCTGAATATTAAGCTATGACTTTATTAAAAC
>NZ_JAAZTU010000111.1 GCF_012395185.1 Vibrio aestuarianus | reverse complement strand
GGCGTTGTTGACTAAATCAGTTGGAACCTTTTCTCAGTCCTGCGATCTGATCCCATGTAGTAGAAGCATGGTGTTGTTATGGGTAAGTCGAAGAAGAAGATAGCGAACTGGAGTGAGTATAATGAAGCCTTGTGCAAGCGAGGCTCAGTAACGTTTTGGATTGACGACTCAGCCGTTGAAGCATGGCAATGTAAAAGTCACCATGGTAAACGAGGTAGAGGCTTTCAATTTTCTGATACTGCTATTGAAACAGCTTTGATGGTTAAAGGGATATTCTCTCTCCCGTTACGTGCGCTTCAAGGCTTTATCGATTCTATATTTGCTTTGATGAACGTCCCTTTGCGCTCTCCTAACTACACCAGTATTAGCAAGCGTTCAAAGACTGTTCAGGTAAAATACAAGAACAAATCTAAAGGCTCAGTTCGCCATATCGCCATTGATTCAACAGGTCTGAAAGTCTTCGGTGAAGGCGAATGGAAAGTTAAGAAGCATGGAGCCGAGAAGCGTAGAACTTAGCGTAAACTGCACCTGGCCGTTGATGTCGATACCCATGATGTGATTAGTGCAGAAGTCAGCCTCGTCAATGTTGGTGATAGCGAAGCTCTCCCAACATTATTGAATCCGCTGCGTAGGAAAGTTCATTCCGTATCAGCAGATGGTGCTTACGACACAAAAAAGTGCCATGAAGTATTGCAAAACAAGGGTTGCAAACCTCTCATACCTCCCAGAATAAATGCTGGTTATTGGGAAGAGGGACACCCTCGAAATGAAGTGGTCGATGCACTTAAAAACGATTCGCTAGCTCAATGGAAAACTGACTCTGGCTACCACGACCGTTCAATCTCTGAGACGGCAATGTCCCGATATAAAGGACTGACTAGCGGCACATTGAGCTTGAGATGTTATAACGCTCAAGTTGGTGAGGCGTTAGCAAACGTCAAAGCAATGAACAAAGTCCTAGGACTAGGTATGCCTATTAGAAACTAACAGGTAAGTTCCGTAGGATAGATACGTCCTTTAGCTGATTTGATCAACAACGCCG
>NZ_JAAZTU010000110.1 GCF_012395185.1 Vibrio aestuarianus | reverse complement strand
CTTGGATTCAAGTACGAAGTGCGACACCTCTGAACATAAAAACAGTGAGATGCGATAATCATGAAGTTTGCTCCCGCCAAGAAGTAAAAAACATGAAATACACGCACCTCACTGAGAACGAAAGGTATATGATTTCTGCACTCAGAAAGCAAGGAATTAGTACCGCTGAAATAGCTAAACAACTGGGTCGTCACAAAGCCACTATCTATCGAGAAATTGAACGCAATTGTCGTTACAACAAGTTCTTCGATAGGTACTCTTATCAACCAGAGCGGGCACAGCAAATGGCGCGCAACCGGCTGAGTCGTTCACGCCGAAATAAGCGCTATACCAAACTTGACTTCAGGCTACCTGAAGCCTTGCTACGACTGGATTGGAGCCCTGACCAAATCGTCGGGTACCTAAGAATGAGAGGCTATCCAACAATGAGCCACGAGCTCATTTATCAGCACGTTTGGAACGACAAAGCTCTCGGTGGAACACTATGGAAACACCTACGCCAATCTACGAAGCAAAGGCGTAAGAGGTACAACTCAAAAGACAGCCGAGGGCGGCTTGCAAATAAGCGTCATATTACCGAAAGACCAGCGAATGCTGAGCATCGAAAAGAGCCTGGTCATTGGGAAATTGATACCGTCGTTGGCCGCGGAACCAAGCACTGTATCGTGACTTTAGTCGACAGAATGACTGGTTACACTTTTATTGGGCAAATGGACGATAGAACAAGCGAGTCGCTCAACGTAAGAATGAGCAAAATCATGACCCGCTCTGACTTACCTTTTAAGACGATAACTGCGGATAACGGCACTGAATTTCATGGTTATGCACAACTAGAGAAACATCATAACTGCCTGTTTTACTTTGCAAATCCATACCATTCATGGGAGCGAGGGACTAATGAAAACACCAATGGCTTGATACGACAATACTTACCAAAACGAACTTCCATGTCACATGTGACACAGAAGATCTGCAATGAAATTGCACACAAATTAAATACGCGCCCACGCAAAAGACTTGGGTATAGAACACCAACGGAGTATATTCATGCGCATCTGTAGAAAGTGTCGCACTTCAAACTTGATACTAAG
>NZ_JAAZTU010000010.1 GCF_012395185.1 Vibrio aestuarianus | reverse complement strand
GGGTTAAGTTGTTTGGGGTATGCTGAACTTTACTTTTTACTATATTGATCATCCAAACCATCGCATCAACAATAACGTTTACGCCATTGATGATTGGATCACGCTTTTCTTTGCTTTGCTTGGAAATGGCAACACCGAAAAATAGACAGAAGACAAGAATCTGTAGAATGTTTGCATTGTTCAGTGATTGGAAAACATTGGTTGGAATCATACCTGTGATGGTCGCCCAAAAAGTAGGTAATTCACCTTTTGATGCGTATTCGGCAGAAAACATCCCCTCTACACCGGACACATCGATACCAATACCTGGTTGGAACACTTCACCCATCAGTAGTGCTAGAGCAACTGCTAGTGCTGAAGTTACAGCAAAGTAGCCTAAAGTTACCGCCCCAACTTTTCCTGCTGATTGGCTATCACCAAGGCCTGCAGCACCAGAAATTAATGCAACAGCAACCAATGGGATGACTAGCATTTTAATTAGGTTGATAAAAATCACGCCGAGTGGGGCAAACATTGCCGCCTCGTGCCCCATCATGGCACCAACGGCGGTACCAACGATCATAGCAATGACGACTTGAACGCCAATGTTGCTTAGTAAACTCTTTTCTTTTAACACTTCCATAACCTCTGTGCTAATTAATTGTAAAATCCCAGTATTACCCACTATATAAATAACAAATGTAGGATAAATATCTCGCATAGCTTTTTACACGGATATTTCACATTTAGCAACATTGCATGAAAGTGAATTGACAATAATATTGATAGTAAGTTGATTTAAAATGGTATTTAACGCGTGGGTAAACGATTGCTATTGTCGTGGTGAATGTGGATTTGTGTTTTGCGGAGCTGGCGAATGCTTTATCTGTCGGGTTTACATGTTAATAAAAAGATCGATTTCCACTTTGGAGTAAGAAATCGATCTCATAGCGAAGTTTGGATGAATAATTATCGGATGGTCGCCGCTTTCATGCTTGATACAAATTTGCTAAGACCAGTTAACATTTCGTGTGGTTGAGCAATGTTTTGTTCAATAATCTTAACTACAGCAGAGCCTGATATTGCCCCCGCAGCGCCAGCTTCAATGGCTTGCTTAACTTGAGCTGGTTCCGAGATGCCAAAACCCAGTAGAGCAGGCGGTGCGTCAAATTGATTCAGTCGGTCAAGTAGTGCATGAACTGGCATGTTCGCTTTGGTTTCAGTTCCAGTTACACCCGATCGAGAAAGTAAGTAGGTATAACCACCGCTAAGCTTCGCAACCGATTCTAGTGTCTCGTCACTGGCTGTTGGCGGTGCAATAAAGATTGGGTGAATCCCATACTTCTCGGCAGCGGCGACAAAATCTCGGCTTTCGTTAGTTGGAACATCAGCGATGAGTACGGAATCAACGCCTGCACTTTGACAACGCTGATAGAAATTATCGATACCTCTTGAGTACACTAGGTTGGCGTACATCAGCAGACCAATTGGCAAGTCAGGATGCTGCTCACGAATTTTACGGATCAGGTCGAAGCAGATGTCTGGTGTTGTATTTGCTTCGAGCGCTCGAATGTTTGCCCCTTGTATTGTCGGCCCGTCAGCTTGTGGGTCTGAGAATGGCATCCCGAGCTCTAATGCATCGGCACCTGCATCTACTAACGTTTGCATGATTTGCAAAGACAGCTCTGGGTTTGGATCACCAATGGTAACGAATGGCACAAAAGCACCTTGATTTTTATCAGCTAAGCGCTGAAATAGAGTTTGATAGCGATCCATTACAACGCTCCTTTTTCTTCTAGCAATTTATGAACAGTGAATATGTCTTTGTCGCCACGACCGGATAGGTTGACAACCAATAGCTGCTCTTTGTCTGGTTCAGCGTAAGCCATCTTAATTGCGTGAGCGACAGCGTGTGACGATTCTAATGCAGGGATAATACCTTCGTTACGTGCAATGGCTTGAAATGCCTCTAACGCTTCGTCATCGGTAATACTGTCGTATTCAGCACGACCAATTGAATGAAGATATGCGTGCTGTGGACCGACCGATGGGAAATCAAGGCCTGCGGATACAGAATAAGATTCTTCAACTTGGCCATTCTCGTCTTGCATTAGTGGAGATTTCATTCCAAAGAAAATGCCAGTCTTGCCATGCTTTAGTGGCGCGCCATGTTGGTCGGTGTCAATGCCTTTACCTGCAGGTTCAATACCAATCAAACGTACTTCCTTTTCTTCAATAAAGTCAGCAAACATACCGATGGCGTTAGAACCACCACCAACACAGGCAATCACTGCATCTGGTAGTCGACCTTCACGTGCTAAAATTTGCAGCTTAGTTTCTTCGCCGATCATACGCTGAAATTCACGGACAATGGTAGGAAACGGGTGAGGGCCTGCGGCAGTGCCTAATAAATAGTGAGCTGTTTCATAACTGGCAGACCAATCACGTAAAGCTTCATTACATGCATCTTTTAGGGTGGCAGAACCGGAGTGTACAGGGATGACCTCTGCCCCCATGAGTTTCATACGAAACACGTTGGGACTTTGGCGCTCCACGTCTTTTGCTCCCATGTAGACACGACATTTTAAACCGAGTAATGCGCATGCTAGTGCTGTTGCTACACCATGTTGACCTGCACCGGTTTCAGCAATGATCTCTTTCTTGCCCATACGCATAGCTAACAGTGCTTGGCCTAGTACTTGGTTGGTTTTGTGTGCGCCGCCGTGCAGTAGATCTTCACGTTTGAGGTACAGTTTCGTTTTAGTCCCTTTAACCAAGTTGCGAGTCAGGGTTAGTGCAGTTGGGCGGCCTGCGTATTCTTGAAGCAGAGACATAAATTCTGAGCGAAATTGCTCATCTTCTTGTGCATCAATAAAAGCCTGTTCCAATTGATCGAGAGCGGGTACTAAAATCTGTGGCACATATTGACCACCATACTCACCAAAATAAGCATCGAGCTTAGCCATAATTGTATTCCTTATTCTATTTTACCGCTGAGCGATTCAACGGTAATAAATGTGTTATTAATAATTTCTAATCTCGCTGAAAGCTTGGGTCAGCTTGTGCAGGTCTTTTTTTCCAGGCTCACTTTCTACTCCGGAATTTAGGTCTAACCCTAAGCAGCCAAAACTGGCCGCGTGCTGGGCATTGTCTGCCGATATCCCACCCGCTAACATGACATCTCTGATATTGGTCAACAGTTGCCAATTGAAACTGGTTCCAGTTCCGCCAGACTGCATGCCAACTTTGGCATCGAGTAAGTGGCGATCAACGTTATGCTCAATGAAAGTCGGTAAATGATCACTTACACCATAAGCTTTCCAAATCTCGATGTTGTCTGGTAAGGCTGTTCTTAATGAATCAATATAAGTTTGATCTTCATCGCCATGTAACTGTACCGCATGCAGTGCGAGTGTTGATGCAGTATGTGCGACGTATTCAAATTGATGATTCTGGAAAACACCCACATAATGCAAAGGGGCACTGTTGATGATTGAACTGGCCGTTTCAACATCGATACACCGCTTTGACTGTGGCACAAAAATTAATCCGCCAAATACAGCCCCTGCTTGGTAGGCTTTAGCTGCATCGTCTGGGTGAGTTAAGCCACACACTTTATTTTCACCCAATGTGACTTTACGAACAGCTCGTTCCAAATTGTCTTCAGCCATTAGCGAACTGCCGATTAAAAAGCCATTGGCATATTGGGCGAGGTCGCGCACCTGTTGGTGGGTATAAATTCCCGATTCAGAAATGATGATGGTTTCTTTGGGCAATAAAGGTGCGAGTTGCTTAGTGCGATTGAGATCGGTAGAAAGATCACGCAAGTTACGGTTATTGATACCAATCACTTTCGCTTTTAATGCGACCGCGCGGTGAAGTTCTTCCTCATTGCTGACTTCGGTAAGAATGCCCATCCCAAGAGCATGAGCTAGGTTTGCAAGCTCTTGATACTGCCTATCGTCGAGCACCGAAAGCATCAATAGGATGGCATCAGCGCCATAATGGCGAGCTAAATTGACTTGATACGTATCAACCATGAAATCTTTGCAGATAACAGGTTGGCTTACTTGCGAGCGAACACGCGGTAAAAACTCAAAATCACCTTGGAAGTACTTTTCATCGGTCAGAACAGAAATCGCATTGGCATACTCGTTATAAACGGAAGCGATGTAATCCAAATCAAAATCTTCACGAATCAATCCCTTAGATGGTGATGCCTTTTTACATTCTAAAATAAAGGCGGTTTTTCCTGTATCGAGCGCTTGATAAAAAGAGCGATCTGAAGGAGTCAGTAAGTGTTCAAAGCTTGCCAGTGGTTGTACTGCTTTACGTTGTGCCACCCACTGGTATTTATCATTGACGATTTTTGCCAACACTTCAGCCATCTGAGTATGTTGCGTTGAAATATGTTCAGAGAGTTGCTCAGACATTTGGCTTAACCTCGTTGCGCTAATTGTTGGACAAGCTCATAGGCTTTGCCCGAATTCATCACCGTTATAGCTTGTTCTGTATTGGCTTTAAGGTTTTCTTGACCAAAAAGTCGAAGCAGTAGAGCTACATTGACAGCAACCGCAGCCAATTGAGCTGGAGTGCCTTTTCCTGTCAGTAGGTTGGTAATAATGGTTCTATTTTCCGCAGGCTCACCGCCTTTAATTGCTTCAAGTGGGTAGCTGTCGACCCCAAAATCTTCTGGGCGAAGGGTGTATTCGATGATTTCACCGTCACGTATTTCTGCTACTAGCGTTTCGCCATGTATAGCGACTTCATCTAAACCACTGCCGTGCACAACTGCTGCACGTTTTAAACCCATTTGTAACATGGTTTCTGCGATGGGGCGAACCAGTTCTTTGCTGTAAACACCCATCAATTCAATATTGGGCCGTGCTGGGTTGATCAGTGGTCCTAATATATTGAAGATGGTGCGCGTTTTCATCGTCTGACGTACTGGCATCGCATAGCGAACGCCACCGTGATATTGCGGTGCGAATAAGAAAGCCACGCCTAAATCATCGATTGCTTTGCGGGTATCTTCCGCGCTCATCGCAAGGTTAATACCGAATGAGTCAAGAAGGTCAGAAGATCCAGATTTACTCGATACGCCTCGGTTACCATGTTTCGCGACTTTCACTCCACAACCAGCAGCGACAAAAGCGGCAGTGGTAGATATATTGAAAGTATTTGAGCCATCACCACCGGTTCCGACGATATCGGCAAAATCGTAATCTGGTCTTGGGAATGGTGAGGCATTTGCCAGCAGTGCTTTGGCTGCACCAGCTATTTCTTGTGGTGTTTCACCTTTAATTTTTAATGCCGTTAGTACTGCGGCCATTAAGATCGGATCAAGCTCACCACGGATGATGACGTCAAATAGCTGTTGGCTTTCTGCTTGAGATAGTGACTGTTGGGCATACAGTTTATTAATGATCTGTTCCATAAAAAGTCCTTTTCAATCCGGTTAAATTGTCTGTTCTGCTAAAGCCCAATCGATGGCATTGGCGAGCAAAGTTGCGCCATGTGTTGTCATAATAGATTCGGGATGGAATTGAAATCCGCACACTTTGTCTTGTTCTTGTACAACAGACATCACTAGTCCATCAACTTCTGCGGTTACTGTCAGTGAGCTAGGAACATGAGTTGCAACCAATGAGTGATAGCGTGCAATGGCTAGTGGTGATGGAAGCTGTTGATAAATAGCATGGTTTTGATGTGCCATCATCGATACTTTTCCGTGGATGATTTCACCGGCTCCTGCAACGGTACCGCCGTACGCTTCGACAATCGCTTGGTGGCCAAGGCATATGCCAATCATCGGTACTTTTCCTTTTAAACGTTGGATAAGCTCTGGCATGCAACCAGCTTCCGAGGGAGCTCCTGGTCCTGGAGAGAGTAAAACAACCGGATTTTCAAGTTGATTAACCGCATGTTCAATGTTTTGCGCCGCAATATTGTTACGATAAATGGTCACGTTATGACCCAAAGAGCGAAACTGGTCTACAAGGTTGTAGGTAAATGAGTCAAAATTGTCGATAAAAATAATATTAGCCATTTTGACTACTCCTTATGTGCCGCTTGAATCGCGGAAATAACGGCTTGAGCTTTACCACGTGTTTCATCAGCTTCTGCTTGTGGGTCTGAATCATAAACAACCCCCGCACCAGCTTGAACTTGCGCAATACCATCTTCGACATAAGCGGCACGAATGACAATACAGGTATCGAGATCGCCTTCACCAGTCAGGTAGCCAACCGCACCGCCATAACTGCCACGACGAGCTTTTTCTACATCACGAATCAGTTGCATGGCTCGAATTTTTGGTGCACCAGTCAGCGTGCCCATATTCATGCAAGCTTGGTAGGCGTGCAGTGCATCGAGATCGTCTCTTAATTGACCGACTACGCGTGACACAAGATGCATTACATGACTGTAGCGATCGACCTTTAATAGATCGGCCACGTGCCTTGTCCCTGCTTGAGAAATGCGTGCGACATCATTACGTGCAAGGTCGACCAGCATCATATGTTCAGCGTTCTCTTTTTTATCGCAGCGCAATTCAAGTTCAATGCGGCTATCTAGATCAAAATCAATGCTGCCATCAGGGCGTTTTCCGCGGCGGCGAGTGCCTGCGATGGGATAGATTTCAATTTGGTTGGTTTCTGTTGCGTATTTTAATGCACTTTCAGGAGAGGCTCCGAAGAGAGTAAAGCGTTCGTCTTGCATGTAGAACATGTACGGGCTTGGGTTACTCTCTTTTAATTGCTTATAAGCGGCAAGCGGGGAAGGGCAAGCCAGCGTGAAACGGCGTGACGGTACTACTTGGAAGATATCGCCTTTCACCACGTATTCTTTTAAATCACGAACGGTATTACAAAATGCCTCATCAGTGACACTAGGCACGACATCAAGGTTGGCAATTGTTTTTGCTTTAGGCAGTGGCTTTGGTGCAAGGCTTTGCTCAGCAATAGCCGCTAAACGTGCTTTCAGAGCGACACGAACCTCATCTGTGGGCTCAAATAAACTGGCTTGTAGCTGACAAACTTCGGTCTGGTGGTCAATGACCATCAGAGTTTCAGCTACATAAAACACATAGTCAGGGCATTGGTTTGTCGCTGCTGCATCACCAAGTGGCTCAAAGTTGGCCACCAAATCGTAGGCAAATAAACCGCCAAGAAAAAGAGCGTGTTTATCTTGGTTGTTGAGGTCAAAGCTGTGCTGAACAAGGCGCAACGCATCAAAAGAAGAGGCTTCACGTAAGCGCGAATCTTCATCTAACGTATCGCACGCAGCATGAAATTCGAGAGTTAATGTATCGCCTTGAAGATGGTGTGTAATGTCCGCTTTGATATTACGGTGCAAGTGCTCAATAAGATGTTGCCCGTTATCACTTAATGCCTGAAAGGTGACAACGTGACCAAAGCATATAATACGTACAGCGGCATCAATCAGCAGTAGGCTTTTTAAATCTTGTTTTGAATCGATTTCTGCTGATTCAAGCAATAAACAATCTGTTTTTGATTCACAAAGTGAATGGAAAAGACGTGTTGGATCCTGCGTGTATTGAACTGAAGTATTCAGCAACTCAATACGTCCTAACTTTTTAATTTCAATGGCCTTGTTCACAAGACATCCTTCATGATTTTTTAAGTTCCTGTCGTTCATACTCGCACAATCCTTTTCATGACCCAATCGACGTTTTAGGCGATTTGCTGTTTTATTGTTCAGTTGAATGTGAGTTGTCCGACAAAATAAAAAGCCCGCTGATGTAAGCGGGCTTCGTGAATATGTGGTTTACTTTTAAAAGTACACGTGAGCCCACCAAGAACTTGACCAAGTGCGCCACCAATCGAGCTCAGCAGAAACTGCGCTTAAATTGTGATTATGGTTTTGGTTAAATTCTTGTAACATAGTCAACCTTAGATATGTACTTTGCATTTGTGTACTAGTTAACTAGTACCTGGGTGAAAAGTCAAGCCTTAAAAACGGCAAATTGAAATTATGAGAATTGATTTACATAGTCACACTACTTTTTCTGATGGAAGACTTTCTCCGCAAGCGTTGATTGATAGGGCGTTGAGCTTTGATATCGAAGTACTCGCCATTACTGACCACGATACCATCAATGCGTTAGCCATGGCTCATGACTATATCGAACAGAATCAGCTACCCATTCAACTTATCGATGGTATTGAAGTTTCGACCGTTTGGCAGAATAAAGACATCCACATTGTAGGGTTAAATGTCGATCCTAAATCTGCCCCGCTGGTGGCTTTAATAGAGCAGCAGCAGAACCACCGTGTTAAACGTGCTGAACTGATTGCACACCGCTTACAAAAATCAACTCGTGAAGGGGTACTCGAAGAAGTACAAATGATTGCTGGGGAAGCTCCGATAACCCGCGCTCATTTCGCCAAATGGTTGGTAGAGCAAGGGTTTGCCAAAAACATGCAGCAAGTGTTTAAAAAGTTTCTTACCCGTGACAAGCCAGGCTATGTACCACCTAACTGGTGTTCAATGAATGATGCCATCCAAGCGATCCACGGGGCCGGAGGGCTGGCAGTGTTGGCTCACCCTGGGCGATATGACTTGACGACCAAGTGGCTCAAGCGCCTAATAACCGCATTCGTTGAAGCCGGCGGTGATGCAATGGAAGTGGCACAACCACAACAAGCACAACAAGAACGACGCAATTTGGCGGATTATGCTATACAATACAAACTATTAGCTTCTCAAGGCAGTGATTTTCATTACCCCTCACCGTGGATGGAATTGGGGCGAAACCTTTGGTTGCCTTCTGGAGTCGAACCTGTCTGGAAAGATTGGGGTTTAAACCCTATAGATAGAGTCGAGAGACTCGATAATGAGGAATTACAATGAGCCAGTTTTTTTACGTTCATCCAGAAAACCCACAGGCGCGCTTGATCACCCAAGCGGTTGCTATTATCCGTAATGGCGGTGTTGTCGTATACCCAACGGATTCAGGTTATGCACTAGGCTGTCAGCTAGAGAATAAGCAAGCTTTAGAGCGTATCTGCCAAATTCGTCGCCTTGATGATAAGCATAATTTCACCCTATTGTGCCGCGACTTATCTGAGCTCTCTTTTTATGCTCGTGTCGATAACACCGCTTTTCGTCTGTTAAAAAACAATACACCGGGCGCGTATACCTTTATTTTCAAAGGAACCAAAGAAGTCCCGCGTCGTCTTATGAACGCGAAGCGTAAAACTATCGGTATCCGTGTTCCGGATAACCGTATTGCTTTAGATTTATTGGAAGCATTGGGTGAGCCACTGATGTCGACATCACTCATTCTGCCAGGGAACACACATACAGAGTCTGATCCTGAAGAAATTCGCGATCGTCTAGAACATGCTGTCGATGTAATATTAAACGGTGGTTACTTAGGCGAACAACCGACGACAGTAATTGATTTTAGCGATGATGAAATGGTAATTACTCGCGTTGGGGCTGGTGATCCAACACCATTTGAGTAGGTAATCAAAACGGGTGCTTTTTGACGTAGAATTTGAGATACTATGCGGCCGCGATTTTGGGGTCGCATTTTTTCATTCGACGTCTGTGAAGACGACACAAAGGTAAATAAATGAGCGAAAAGTTACAAAAAGTTTTAGCACGAGCAGGTCATGGTTCTCGTCGAGAGTTAGAAGCGTTGATTAGAACAGGGCGCGTAAGTGTTAATGGCAAGGTAGCTACGTTAGGCGAACGCCTAGAAGATGACAGCGCTGTTGTGCGAGTTGATGGGCATGTTGTGTCAGTCAAAGCGCCAGAAGAAGTGGTGTGTCGTGTTCTAGCTTATTACAAACCTGAAGGTGAACTGTGTACCCGCCATGATCCAGAAGGCCGACGTACGGTGTTTGATCGCCTACCAAAAATTCGTGGTTCTCGTTGGATCTCTGTTGGTCGCCTTGATGCCAATACTTCTGGCCTATTGCTGTTTACTACCGATGGTGAATTGGCTAACCGTTTGATGCACCCAAGCCGTCAGGTTGAGCGTGAATACTTGGTGCGAGTTTTCGGTGAAGTGAACGAGCAAAAAGTACGTAACCTTGTAAAGGGCGTACAACTTGAAGATGGTATGGCTCGCTTCGAAGATATTGTTTATGCCGGTGGTGAAGGTATGAACCATACTTTTTATGTGGTTATCAACGAAGGTCGTAACCGTGAAGTTCGTCGTTTATGGGAATCTCAAGAAACAACCGTCAGCCGTTTGAAACGTGTTCGTTATGGTGATATCTACCTTGATAAGAAATTACCTCGTGGTGGTTGGAAAGAGCTTGATCTTAAAGATGTCAACTACTTGCGTGAACTGGTCGAACTGCGTCCTGAAAAAGAAACGATGCTTGATCTAAGTAAAGACAACACGTCGCGTAAACGTGAACGCTCACGTAGCCAGAAGATTCGTCGTGCTGTTAAGCGTCATGAAGAGCGCGTGACAACGACAACAGGTAAGCCGAAAAGTACTCGTACAACCAATGGGACCACAACAGGTCGTCGTAAACCTGCATCAAGCACGCGCAATAGCGGTGCAGAGCAAGGTGGACGCAAACCCAATGGTCGCAGCCCAGCAGGTAAGGCGAAAGCACCTCGTCGCCAGTCTTAATGTTTACATTGAGATAATGAAGTTTTAAAAATCCCGAGCTTTGCTCGGGATTTTTATTGGTAGCTTTGGGATTGTTGATTAAAGTGTAAGTCTTCTTATTTCTGAACTTGGTGATCGTAGTATCACCAAGCCTTCACCCTTACAAACTTTGATTGAGTTGGTAGTAACGACCTTGCTGAGCTAATAAAGCTTGGTGACTGCCGTATTCAACAATCTCCCCTTGTTCAATCAAACAGATCGCATCCATTGATTCTAACTCGACTAAGCGATGGGTAATGAAAATGACGGTCTTGTTGGCAAAGTGTTTTTTAAACAACGCGGTGATTTGCTGTTCCGTTTGTTTGTCTAAACCTTCTGTCGGCTCATCCAATAATAGAATCGAACCATTATGCAAAAATGCACGAGCAATACCGATACGGCGCTTCTCACCACCAGAAAGTTGACGACCACCTTCACCAAGCCAAGCATCTAAACCCTGGTCTTCAAGTAGTTTGGTTAATCCGACTTGTGTTAATGCATGTGCTAGTTGCTCATCATTGGCTGTTGGATCGGCCATCGCTAAATTATCACGCAAGGTACCATTAAGCACGTCAACCCGTTGACTAACGACACTGATGGTTTTTCTCAGATCACTTTCATTCCAATTTTTAAGTGGTGTGCCTGCAATCACAATCTCACCTTGTTGAGGATCCCAGTAGCGAGAAAGCAACTGCATTAATGTTGATTTTCCAGAACCGGTCTGGCCAACAATTGCCACACGATGACCTGCGGGAATATGCAAATTCACATTGTTTAATACTCTTTGGTCACCATCAGGGTAGTGAAAGTTTAGGTTTGAAAACTCAATATCAAATTGGCCGCTATGAGAAGTAGTTGTAGTTGGAAATTGAACTTCTGGATCTGCCAAAGTGACATCATTTAGACGACGTGCTGAAGTTAAAGTCTGACCTAAATGCTGGAAAGCACCGGCTATTGGCATTAGCAGCTCAAAGCTTGCCATGGTTGCAAAAGCGACTAAGGCGATCATTGGATCGGGTTGGTTTCCTGCGACGCCATCTGCGGCGAGCCAAATGATCAATACTAACGTCCAGCCATTGGCCAGCATCAATAAAGCTTGTGCAAGCCCCGAGAAATGGGCGTTGGCAAACTGGTTGGCGAGTAATTTATTTTGTGCTGAAAGAATCGCTTCACGGTAACGGTTTTCTGCACCAAATAAGGTCAGCTCACTATAACCTTGCAGCCAATCCAATGTCGTAATGCGTAGTTCTGCTTTATGCTGCGTTAGCTCTGCACCATTGCGTTTACCCAATTTGTAGAATAATACAGGCCAAACTAATAACAGCGTCAGTAAAATTGCTCCGAGTATTAAACCTAACTGTAGGTCAAACCAACATAGGAAAGCGGTGAGGGTTGTAATACCAAAAATGCCGACGGTGACGGGGCTGATCAAGCGCAAATAGACATGATCCATGGCATCAATATCTGCCACTAAGCGGTTGAGTAGGTCGGCATCTCTTAAATTAGATACTTTCCCAGGGATAAGTGGAGCAAGCTTTTGGAAAAAGAAAATACGTAGATCGGTTAGCAGTTTGAAAGTTGCATTATGACTTACGACTCGCTCTCCCCAACGCCCTGCGGTTCGGCCCATCGCGAACCCTCGCACAAACGCGCCGGGTAGCATGTAATTAAAGGTTTCTCGGGCAATGGTTAAGCCTGCAATTGCTGCTGCGGATAAGAACCAACCCGAAAGAGTTAATAGACCAATAGAAGCAAACAAGGTTAAGAAGGCAAGAAGCATTCCCAGCGATAAGCCGAACCAGTGTTTTTTATACAGTTTTAGATAAGGGATTAGTTCACGCATCAAGGTTCCCCTTATTGTTTTCATCTAAGGCTTGGTTAGCTGACAGCATATCGGCAAATAACCCGGCTTGTTGACTGAGCGAGGTGTAATCACCGCTTTGAACAATCTTTCCATCATCCATCACCAAGATTTGTTGTACCGACTTTAGCGGTGCAAGTTGGTGTGTCACCATCAATGCGGTTTTATCGATAATTTGGCTATTTAAACCTTTCATCACTAACTGTTCACTGCGCGCATCTAAACTGGCTGTCGGTTCATCAAGCAACCAAAAGTTACCGTTTTGCAGCATAGCGCGTGTGAGTGCTATACGTTGAGCTTGCCCGACAGACAAGCCGCCAGAGCGATCGGTAATAGCGTATTCAAGACCGTGTTTATCTACAAATTCAGCAGCGAAAGCATTCTCTAAGGCCGCTCGAACCGTATCATCACTTAAGTCGTTTTGACCGAGTGTGATATTTTCGTAAATGGTCCCATGTAATAGAAGCGGATTTTGTCCGACCCAACTGATCTGTTTACGCCAACTGCTGTGATTAATTTGACTCAGTTCAATGCCATTGATAGTTAAACTTCCTTGATAGGGCATAAAGCCAAGAATTGCATTGATTAAGCTGGTTTTTCCTGCACCGCTTGGGCCAACTAGCGCCGTGGTTGTTTGGTCATCAAGGGTAAATGAAAGCGGGCCAACCAGCCTTTTGCCTTCAGGGCTGAACACTTCGAGATCTCGAGCTGTGATTTCTATATGTTTTACATCGTCTAAAATGTGATCGCCTGATTTTACTTTACTCACGTCGGTTTCTAAAAACTCGACAA
Source organism: Vibrio aestuarianus (assembly GCF_012395185.1). GTDB lineage: Bacteria > Pseudomonadota > Gammaproteobacteria > Enterobacterales > Vibrionaceae > Vibrio > Vibrio aestuarianus. The sequence goes on along the minus strand of NZ_JAAZTU010000010.1, from coordinate 116,470 downwards.
TACTTTCCGCAGCGCCAACGGCTTGTTGTTTGGCATGATAGAAGGTACCTAAGTCGCGCAGTGGTTGGTAAAATTCTGGCGCGAGTATCAAGATAAATAGCCCCGAAAAGAGCGTAATACTGGTTCCGTAGTAGCCGAAATTCAATTCACCAATAAAGCTGAAGCCAAAATAGACCGCAGTAATAGCGATGGAAATTGAGGTAAAAAACTCCAATACCGCTGAGGATAGAAAAGCAATCTTCAAGACATCCATAGTGCGAGTACGAAATACTTCTGAGGCACCTCTAAGCTGTTCCGTTTCTGCTTGCGTGCGATCAAACAAGCGAATCGTTGTCATTGACTGTAAGCGGTCATAAAAATGCCCAGACAAACGTTGTAGTGCTTTAAAGTTTTTGCGGTTAGCGTCTGCTGCTTTCATTCCGACTAATGCCATAAACATCGGTACTAATGGCGCGGTGATAAGAAAGATCAAACCTGCAGCCCAGTTAACCGGAAATACCACAATAAGAATAATGAACGGAATCAGCACTGACAGCGACATCTGCGGAAGATATCGTGCGAAGAAATCTTGCATATCTTCTACTTGTTCAAGCAGTAGGGTAGCCCATGAGCCTGCGGGTTTACCTTTTATATAGGCAGGGCCGAGTTCACGCAGCTTATCTAAAATGAGCTGGCGGATATAAATTCGGATTTGTTCTCCGCAACGAAAGCCTGCAATCTCACGCCCCCAAGCACAAGCGGCTCGGATCGCGATAGTGGCGGCTAAGCCAACAAAATAAGGAATGAGCTCTGCTTTATCGACTTGTTCAATAATCAGTTGATGCAGAATGGAGGCGAGGAGTGCGGCCTGAGCCAGCAAAAACACACTTGATAATACGCCAAGGCCGACAGCGATCATCAACCAGCGTTTCGCTAGTTTGCTCTGCTGTTTGAGCCAATTATTCAAGCTACGTTGTTTTTTCTTATCCATTTCGAAGGCTTAATGATAATTATTATGTAAACGGAAGGGCGCTAGTATACAAAAGAAAGCCCAGTGGATATACCACTGGGCTTGAGGGTTTTGCCATAAAACTGAAAAATAACGTTTTGTTTACTTATCGTTTAGGCTATCTAAATAGCGTTCTGCATCAAGAGCGGCCATACAACCAGTACCGGCAGAGGTAATTGCTTGACGATAATTATGGTCCATAACATCACCAGCGGCAAAAACACCTTCGATGCTGGTTTGTGTTGCGTTGCCGTTAAGACCTGATTTCACAACAATATAGCCATCTTTCATTTCAACTTGGCCTTTGAATATTTCAGTATTTGGTTGGTGGCCAATAGCAATAAATGCGCCCATTACCTCAAGCTGCTCGGTTTCATCAGATTGAGTATGTTTCAAACGAACACCGGTTACGCCCATATCATCACCTAACACTTCGTCTAATGTACGGTCGGTATGGAGAATGATATTGCCGTTTTCAACCTTATCCATCAGGCGGTTGATTAGGATCTTTTCTGCACGAAATGAATCACGACGATGGATAAGGTGTACTTCAGCGGCAATATTTGACAGGTACAGTGCTTCTTCAACGGCGGTATTACCACCACCGATAACCGCTACCTTTTGGTTACGGTAAAAGAAGCCATCACAGGTTGCGCACGCTGAAACCCCACGTCCCTTAAAGGCTTCTTCAGACTCCAAACCCAGGTAACGCGCCGATGCTCCGGTTGAGATAATAAGCGCATCACAACTGTATTGCGCACTATCCCCTTTAAGCTGAAATGGGCGCTGTGATAAGTTCACTTCATTGATGTGGTCAAATATGATTTCAGTTTCAAAACGCTCGGCATGCTCTTTCATTCGCTCCATCAACGCAGGCCCTGTTAGGCCTTCTGCATCTCCTGGCCAGTTTTCCACTTCTGTGGTTGTTGTAAGCTGACCACCTTGCTGCATACCAGTAACAAGTACAGGGTTGAGATTAGCACGAGCCGCGTAAACGGCGGCGGTATAACCCGCAGGACCAGAACCAAGAATAAGAAGTTTGCAATGTTTTACGTCGCTCATGTGCGCTCCAGTATCGAAGATGCTCGAAAAATTAGGTTCGATTGTAGGGAATATCTATGGGCAATAAAAGAATTAACAAGCGGGTTTTTAGAAATAAATAGTTATATGACTGAGGGACTTGGGAATGACTAATGAGCTTGATGACGCAATGCTGTACCGCAAAACTCAAAATATTGCACAAGCCAATCTTTGGGACATTATTTAATCAGCGTTCTGCGAACCTAGAGCAAGGATATTCGGTAGACATCGGCATAGTGGCGCCTATACTTGTCTCTTCTCGTTTGTATTTGATAGTAAAAATTAGAACCTGTTCTGAAATGACAAGCTTTCTAGTTTGACACATTAAATTGATTTTTAACGTTAATTAAAAGGTTGCCAATGAAAGAGTTAATTATCCACATTATTACGGTGTTTATGGGCTTTTTTGCCATCATGAATCCGATAGCAAACACACCTATATTTCTTGGGCTAACCAGTGGCGACGATAGAGATACCGTTAAATCGATAGCATTTAGATCGGTGTTCATCGCATTTATTATCGTGTCGATTTTTGCGATATCAGGAAAAATCATTTTTGATATGTTTGGCATCACTTTGTATGCGCTGCGCATTACTGGGGGAGTGATCGTATTTCTGATTGGCTATCGCATGCTACAAGGTGAATCTTCACACAATAATAGTCAGAAAAAAGCCGGAGAGGCAGTACAGAAAGACAAAGATGTCGCATTAGGGATCGCCGTTTCACCTCTTGCTATGCCTATCTTGGCGGGGCCTGGCACTATTGCGACAGCGATGAACTTCGCAACAGAAGGCGGCATTGCTGAAACCGTTGTCACTATTATCGCTTTCGGATTATTGTGCGCATTAACCTGCATACTTTTCCTGTTTGGTGAGCGTTTTGTTAAAGCGATTGGGCCTAGTGCACTCAACGTAGTAACGCGAATGATGGGGTTGATACTGGCTGTTATTGGTACACAAATGTTGATCGAAGGAATCCACCAAGCCTACCAATCTTTAGGTATTTAATTTATCAAACTGAGTGAGTCCCCATCAACATATATGGTGTTGATGGGGAATAAGCGTCCTAATAACATCAAGTTACTGGCAATCATTTCGATTCATTATGCTTTTTCTGTGTCAATGCTCTGCACCATCTCTTCTTCATTTCAGCTTTAGACTCACCACACTGGGGACTGTTCTTAACTGGCTGATTTTTAAATGTTTAAATATCCATCTAGTGACCTTATCTAAATAATCAATAGTGAAGACTGTTGTTTTGGTTTTTATGGCCAGCTTGTGGTTGATTTTTGGATTTATATTTTTTATTTGATTAAATTATCGGAGTTAATGTTCGCTATATCTTGAATTTGTAATATTTCAACGTATCCTTAATGTAAAATTATTGTTAAATAAAGATTGAAAGTATGTGCTTTCATTAAGGAGTCGATGATGTTAAACGCACATGAAAACACCCTGCATATTACTCGATTGAGCCAAGAGGCGATTCAACAATTAGCGCCATCGTTTGCTCAACTGCCTCATACAGAACATGCTGACGGCCAGTACCGTTTGCGTCGTTATTCGGTGATTCGATTGATTGATGGAAAAGTTGAACCGCTGGACAAGCACGATTTTATGCAAACGGATCAAATCAATCATTTTCAAGGCAACGTGATCCGCCATTTTGATCCCATTTTGCCCTCAACACTACAAAGCTCGGCAATGAATGAAGTGTGTACTCTGTTCGTTCAATCTAATGGATTGCCTAATGGGCAAGAAATTGAAATTCACCAAATTCGAATTTCAGCGGTTTATGATGAAACACAAGTCGCTCCAGAAGGGGTCCATCAAGATGGTTTTGACCATATTGCCTTGGTTGGCATTAATCGCCATAACATCGTGGGTGGTGAGATCATGCTGTATAACGACAGTCATGAGGCTCCTTTCTTTCGTAAGATTTTAGATGATGGGGAAGTTGCGATGCTTGCTGACAGTAAATTGTGGCACAACGCCAGCCCAATTCGTTCTATTGAACATGGTGAGGAAGGTCATATGGATGTGTTTGTATTAACGGCAAAGGGGGGTAAACATGACCTTCACTCCTGAAAAAGTTCGATCGCAGTTTGATGCATTGTCTCAACAGTATGGCGGCAAGCCAGTCAGTTTTTTAGATGGGCCCGGTGGCTCTCAAGTACCTCGCACTGTATTAAGTGCAATGATGGAGTATTTAGGACACTTTAATTCCAATTTAGGAGGGCATTTTTTTTCTAGTCGACACACGACAGATTTAATGCAGCAAGCACGTGAATCGGCACAAGCTTTGCTCAATGCTGAATCATCGGACAATATTGTCTTTGGCGCGAATATGACCTCACTCACATTTCAGCTTAGCCGCGCTATTAGCCGTGATTGGCAACCGAATGATGAAGTGATCGTAACCGCTTTAGATCATTACTCGAATGTTTCCAGTTGGCAACAAGCCGCGCAAGATAAGCAAGTTATCGTTCATCAGGCCAAAGTTGTTCAAGATGATTGCTCGCTGGATATCGAACATTTACTTTCGCTGCTAAATAGCAAAACTAAATTGGTTGCGATTACTTATGCATCAAACACGACAGGCTCGATAGTCGATGTAAAGCGCATTATTGATGCTGCGCATCAAGTGGGAGCCATGGTTTATGTTGACGCCGTTCATTACGCTCCTCACCATTTGATTGATGTTCAGGCTTTAGGTTGCGATTTTCTTGCCTGTTCAGCGTATAAGTTTTTTGGACCACATGTAGGGATCGCCTACATTGCCTCACACTGGTTACACGCACTGAAACCTTATAAAGTAGAACCTGCAACCAATATAGGCCCTGGCCGTTTTGAAACCGGAACGCAGAGTTTTGAAGGGCTAGCTGGGGTTATTGCTGCGGTGGAATATTTGGCTCAATGGGGCGATCCACACCGTACTCTCAGACAGCGTTTAGTAGAAAGTTTTGCGCAATATAATCAGCATGAGAATCAATTAAGCGAGTATTTTCTATATAAACTGCAGGCATTAAAGTCAGTTACGCTTTACGGCATTGATAAAGCTGACAGCCAATTACGCACCCCTACTTTTGCTATTCGCTTTGCACATCATCATCCAGAACTCATAGCGAAAACCTTGGGTGAACATAATATTTGTGTGTGGAATGGGCACTTTTATGCGCTAGGTTTAGTGCGTCAACTTGGTCTTGAAGAGAGTGGGGGCGTCGTACGCATCGGTTTTATGCATTACAACACGCGAGAGGAAATAGACCGACTATTTGCTGTGTTATCAACGTTTGATTAATGAGAGTCAAAAACCTCATTCAGCGAATGAGGTTTTCTATAAATAGACGCAAGGTTAGTTTGAAACCTCGACCTCATATGAGGTGAATTTACGAATATTGATTACGCCAGTGTCAAACAGCAAATATTGACCTTTGATGCCTTGTAAAATGCCTGATACGACCGGGTTTTTATCAAAATTGTGTGAGACAATTTTTTTCGGATGCTGCTCTACTGGGTATTTGATAGCAGTTATGTTCTCATCCAAAGTTTGGATCGCATCTTCACCAAATTGCACTTTAAGTTGCGCAATTTTGTCCTCAATCAGAGGACGTAACTGGGCAAATTTAGCTTCAAGCGTTATGGGCTCACCATCACCTTTCAGTAATTCACGCCAATTTGTTTTATCAGCAATATGTTTTGCAAGCTCTACCTCCATCAAACCGGAAAGATAACGCGTTTTCACTTTGAATATTGGTAACCCTTGTGTTGCACCTTGATCAATCCAACGTGTTGGAATTTGTGTGTGGCGGGTGATCCCTACTTTCAAACTAGAGGTATTAGAGAGGTAAACATAGTGGTCAACCATGCAGTTTTTGTCAGCCCATTCAGGTTCACGACATGTTCCTTGATCATAGTGACAGGTTTCAGGCTTCATGATGCACATATCGCAACTAGCGAGTTTTCTCATGCAGACAAAACAGTGCCCTTGAGAATAACTTTTCTTGGTTTTTTTACCGCATGAACAACAATAAATATTACCCGTGTGAGTGAGTGTTAATGACTGGCCGATGAATTGATTGAGGTCAATCAGTTCATCCCCTACCGGTAATTGATAAGAGACGTGATCATTGAGACTAGAATGTAATTTCTTCAGTGTACCTGTCGCTAAGAGAGACATGACATATACTCATTATTGTTAGTTTGAACCATTCTAACAGAAAAAGAGCTGCCTTTGGCGGGGGTGTGTTTAGACCGTGATTGATTTTATTTAAGCGTTGGCTAAATAAGTATTTATTGAAGTTGGTCGTAAAATGGAATGATAAAAGTCAATTAAACATAGAAATTTTGGCACCAATGTATTAAAAACAAGACATTGTTACTGTTTTTTCATTGGGCAAAAAAAGTAAAGACAATGTTTAACCTTCAAGGAGTGAAGGTTAAACATTGTTAGGGGGTAATTACATGACGGCTTTCCCCAGATTTCTGGTCGGATTGATGCTCTTAACGGTCATTATAGTAGTGACATATCTTGCTATTGGTGATCAAAAGGTACTAAAAATCACACCCTCTCAATACTCTTTTCATCCAACAAATGATCAGTTTGATGGGGGGCTATCGACATCTGAGCTAAGTCTTCAAAATGGGCAAGCACATCTTAGTTGTGATTTGTTACCAAGTAACTACCAGTGGCCTTATTGTGGGATTTCTATTCACGCTAATGATGATCCTCGGGTCGGTTTGGATTTGTCTGATTATCACACCGTTAGGTTGAGTATTGATTTTACGTACAGTCAATCAGCCTCTCCTCCTGCGATACGTTTTTATCTGCGAAATTTTAATCATGAATATTCAACCATTGAGAATGAATATACACATAAATACAATGGGTTAGAGTTCTCGCTTGGGGATAAAAGTGAGATTGAAATTCCGATGGCAAACCTTCAAGTCATGACGTGGTGGTTGGTGGATAACCGCATTGGTATTGAACATTCTGCACCCGAATTTAGTAATGTGAATAAAATTGAGTTTGCTACAGGGTCTGGAAGTGAACTCGGCCATTATGAGATGCACGTCAATAGTGTGGAGTTTATCGGCGCTTATGTTAACGGCGAGCATCTATTTCTATTTTTATTGAGCTTTTGGATGTTGGTTGGTTTATCTATTTCACTCAATGAGATGCGAAAAAGTCGGCATGAGGCCCAACTTGCACTACAGCGCCAAGAGCATTTAAAAATTATTAACCGTACACTTCGTTCTCAAAATATTAAGTTTGCCGAAATGGCCCATCGCGACTCTTTGACCGGTGCGTTAAACCGCAATGGGATTCGAGAGTGGTTAAATGAGTACGCACACAAGGTGCGTTGGTCTGATACTCAATTTTGTATGTTGTACATCGATATTGACCATTTTAAACGTGTCAATGATAGCTATGGCCACACGACCGGAGACGATATTTTGCGAGAGTTTGCCATGGTAACAATGAGTATTCTTCCGGAAAAAGATCGCTTAGTTCGGTGGGGTGGGGAAGAATTTATTGTATTTTGCGTTGACACTTCGCTCCAAGAAGCTTGTGCTAGAGCTGAAAAATTAAGGCGCAGAGTTGAAGCACACCTTTGGGTTCATGGTGATAAGTTAACGTGCAGTATTGGTGTTGCTATGATGGGGGACGAACGTATCACTGAAATGATTGCCAGAGCTGATGATGCTTTGTATCAAGCAAAAAACAAAGGGCGTAATCGTGTTGAGATTAACTACGGGCTTGTACAACGAGAAGCGAGTTAGTTGCGTTTTTCAGCGTGAGAATCATCAATCATGATCGGTTCTTTAGGCCCCAGAAACCTCGGCTGTGTATGGATGATATAGAGGTCCAAGAAGGCTTTTGTTCGAGCAAAAACCTCGCGTAACCTCACTTTAAAACCAGAGCTATTGGTCGGGCCAGACACGGCTAAACATTGGGCGTTAATGTTATGGTGGTTCGCAATGAATAGCGCGCGCTCACAATGAAATTGCTGAGAAATGATTAAGAAGTTATCGGTTTCAAAAATACGCTTCGCTCGTATGATGGAATCTAAGGTTCGAAAACCAGCATAGTCCAAGTAGATACTTTCAGTTGGAACTCCCGCTCGTAATAAGTCACGTTTCATTGTCCAGGGTTCATTGTATGAACGGTGGGCATTGTCGCCACTCAGTAAGAAGTTTTTAACTTTTCCTTGATCATAGAGAGAAATAGCCGCCTCTACGCGGTGGGTATAATATTCATTGAGTATTTTCCCCAAATATTTGCTGGTTCCAAGTACAACCGCGACTTGGAACTCACCAACTTGCGACTGGTCAGTCAAAATTTGCTCAGACGCTTGCCAGCTTACCCAGCGATCGATACCAACAACGCCTACACATAGCAAAATCAATAAAACAGATGCATAACGAAGTGGTTTGGAAAGATATTTTTTCCAAAAATTCTGGAGTTTATGTGAGAGGGAAGAGTTTAACACTAAATTTGACGGTTCCTTTGCGCCCATATTCCGATAACAGTAAAAGATAACATAACAATGCTAAACATCATGCCTTGTTCTAACTTTGAAAGTGTCTGAGCAAGGTAAGGGCTTGCTTTGATAATGATCAAACCGTAACCAAAGGCGTTAATCAATATAAATGCCAATGTACGTACAACAAAGTGCTGATTGCGCATTAATCGACGCATAAAAGCGTTGATATCCGAGCCTAGCATCACCAATAAACAGGCGATGAAGGCTGTAGAAATCTCACCCAGATAGGGAGCAATATAGTGCCCTGCAGGGGCCAAAAAATTCATCATATTGATTCACAAATAAAGCCGCTAGCGTTTTGCTCGGCAGTGCGTTTCCCTTACTCATTGAAGTTGTAGCGAGGCATGTTGCGCTTGCTAACCCCAATCACAGCGTTGATTTAGTGATTGGGGCAGTAGTTTACTTGTCGCTAACCTGCAATTGGATAATACAACGGATTGCTTATCAGTTAGAACGCTGTGCGTTTATAACGGCGATAGGTCGGTTGCCAGAAATGCTGCTCGATGGCACTTTCTAATACATCGTCAGAGATTTCAAGAGCAACACCCTGTTCAATTGCCTTTTTAGCGACAGCGAAAGCGATTTTTTTAGAAACTGAGTGGATCGCTTCTAGTGGTGGAAGCAATGCGCCGTGGCCGTTTAGTGCCAGTGGTGAGCACAAGGCTAGTGCACGACTGGATTCCATCAGCATTTCATCGGTGACGCGGCTAGCGTTAACCGCTAGCACGCCTAAGCCGATGCCTGGGAAGATGTAGCTATTATTGCACTGCGCAATCGGGTAGGTTTTACCATTGTGCTGAACAGGATCAAACGGACTGCCAGTAGCAACTAAGGCTTCGCCATTTGTCCAACGAATAATGTCGTTCGGTGTCGCTTCTACGCGACTGGTTGGGTTGGACAATGGGAAAATGATCGGACGTGGGCAATGCTTGTGCATTTCAGTGATCACTTCTTCACTGAACAAACCAGGGGCACCAGAGACGCCAACCAAAACGGTTGGTTTACCATTACGCATTACATCGTGAAGTGAGAAGCCGCTGCCTTCAGTCACCCAATCTTGTGTATTGGTATTTTTTTGCACTAGACGTTGTTGGAAGTCGAGTAAGTTAGGCATCCCTTCCTGTAATAGACCCCAGCGATCCACCATGTAAACTTGAGAGCGCGCTTGTGCATCAGAAATGCCTTCAGAAACCATTTGTGCGATGATCGCTTCAGCAATACCACAACCAGCAGAACCTGCGCCTAAGAAGGCGATACGTTGTTCTGATAGCTGACTGCCTGCCGCTTTACAAGCTGCCAATAATGAACCGACGGTAACTGCAGCGGTGCCTTGGATATCATCATTGAAACAACAAATGCGGTTTTTATAACGTTCAAGCAGCGGCATGGCATTTTTCTGTGCAAAATCTTCGAATTGGATCAAAGCATCAGGCCAACGACGTTGTACCGCTTGAATGAATTCCTCCACAAAAGCGTCATATTCTACACCAGTAATTCGCGGATGACGCCACCCCATGTACATAGGATCTGCAAGTCGTTGCGGGTTGTTGGTGCCAGCATCAAGAACAATCGGCAGTGTGTAAGCTGGGCTAATACCGCCACATGCGGTATAAAGTGCCAGTTTGCCGATCGGAATTCCCATGCCGCCAATGCCTTGGTCACCTAAACCTAGAATGCGTTCACCATCGGTCACCACGATGACTTTCACGTTATGGTTAGCGGCATTATTTAATAAGTCATCAATACGATCTCTATTTGGAAATGAGATGAACAAACCGCGTCCACGGCGATAAATATTCGAGAAATTTTCACATGCGGCACCCACCGTTGGTGTATAGATGATAGGCATCATTTCAGTAATGTGATTTTGTACCAAACGGTAGAAAAGTGTCTCATTGGTATCTTGGATATTGCGTAGGTAGATATGCTTGTCCATATCACTTTCGAAGCTACAGTACTGCTGATAGGCACGTACCACCTGTTCTTGAATGGTTTCCGTTGTTTCAGGAAGCAGCCCTTCTAAATTGAACGATCTGCGCTCTGACGCACTAAATGCACTGCCTTTATTGAGCAGTGGGGTACTGAGTAGAGCAGGGCCAGCATAGGGTATATAAAGAGGGCGTTTGTCGTTATTCATTGTAAGCCTATTATAGGGTGGAGAGGAAACTCGAAAATGATAACGGTTTACTCATGATATTGTAAATAGATGGGCCATGATACATAACGCAGAATACTGAACTAAAGGGGACAAAACGTTATCTTGCACCTACTTCAAGTTGTTTGAGTATATAATCCTCTACAAATGTCTTCAGACTCTTATTTACATGCAATTTTTACCTATTGATACGCTTGAAACGTCATTCAAATCAGAGCTACTTGTTCAGCATTTAGTCGTTGAAGCAGAAACGGGGTCAGGGAAGTCGACTCGCTTACCTTTGTGGTCATTACATTTGGGCAGAGTACTAGTGATTGAACCAAGACGTATCGCTTGTACCTCGTTGGCAAGTTTTCTGGCCAATGAACGTAATGAACCTGTAGGTAAAACGATAGGTTATGCGATCAAGTTAGAGCAGTATTTCGATGCCAAAACACAAGTTGTATTCGTAACACCTGGTGTGGCTTTACGTTGGTTTGCTGAAAATAAATTGCATGATTTCAAGGTGGTCATGGTTGATGAATTTCATGAACGCCGCTGGGATACCGATCTATTAGTGGCATTGCTCAATCAGCAGCAAACACATCGTATCGTTTTAACTTCAGCAACGATTGAGGGAGATAAGCTGGCACGTTATATTCGTGGTAAGCGGTTAGTGGCGCAAGGTCGAAAGTTTAATGTGGCTGTTAACTACCGTGCCAATGACAGCCGCCAGCTTCCAGATGCAAGACATTTAGAGCAGCGAGTGAAGGCGGAGGTCGTTAGTGCTTATGGAGCAACTCAAGGTGATATCCTAGTTTTTCTCCCTGGTCGTAAAGAAATTCAGCAATGCCAACAGGCATTATCTAACATCGAAGATTTACTGGTGCTGCCACTTCATGCGGCGGTGTCAGAGCATGAACGTGAGCTTGCATTAACGATCCAACCGCAACAAAAAGTCATTCTTGCTACCAATGTAGCGGAAACCTCACTCACTATTCCTAATGTGACAGTTGTTATTGATAGTGGCTTAGAGCGCAGAACTGAGCAACGCAATGGTCGTACCACTTTAAGTTTAAAGCATATTTCTAAAGCTAGTGCCAATCAGCGCTCGGGACGGGCAGGGCGTGTGATGGATGGAACCGCGGTGCGGCTATATGGTCAACATGCCGCACTTGCTAATGTCACGCCACCAGAGCTACAACGCGAGGAATTGGTTGAAGCTATGCTTGCGAGCGCGAGTTGTGGTTATCCGTTGTCGAGATTAACATTTCTAGAGCCGTTGCCAGAAAAAGCACTAAAGAGTGCACTGACTATATTGCGCCAGATGGACGCCATTGATGAAGATGGCCAAGTTACAGAGCATGGCTTACAACTCGCGCCACTTCCTATTGACAGCTTATATGCCGATTTAGTCACGCGAATGCCTTCAAAAGCATTGAAAGAAGCGATGGTTGATTTAACCGCTGCCCTTTCGGTCTCTGCTTCACTCTATTCGTTATCCAGTAATGAGGAAGCATTAGATTCCTTAGTACAGCAAGAACCTTGTCAGTGCGATGGGCAATTATTGATCCGAATAGTTCGTGGAGAAACTTTTAGCGGGGTAACGGTTGATCAACAGGTTCTTAAGGAAGCAAAGGGACTTTCAGCACAAATGAGAGCAATCTTCGTGTTGCCCCACCTAGACGTTGCCTCCCGTTATCAAAGATCTAGTTTGGCAAAAGAAATCGCTCGTTTACACCCTGAACTCGTTTTTGTTCGTCGAGAAAAACGTCGAGATGCGCTTGGTAATGGCCAAATGGAAGTTATGCCAGCAAGAAACAGCCGTTTTAGCCAAGAGTGTCAAGCAGCATTGGTATTAGACCAACACAGTTTGGCCGGGCGAGGCGTTAAGCAAACGCTGACCTTAGCGACAGTAATGATGCCAATTGATCTGGCGATAATTGATGAACTTAATTTGGGAGAGTGGCAGCAAGATGATGTTATTTATGAGAATGGCAAACTCAATACTCGTTTGAATCTGATCTACGCGGGACGCAAAATTGTAAGTCGACAGGTTGAAGCTTGTGGTGAGTTTGCCATTATCCCCTTAGTTGAAGCGGTTAAAAATGGCGATATTCTACCGGGTTTAGCTCAGACTCGGATGACAGAGATTGCGCATTGGCGCTTATATGTTGAGCTTGGTTTGGATGAAACAAAGACTTCCCACCACAACATGACTTTTGATCGTTGGTTTAAAGATCAGCTTAAAACATTAGAAGTTAGCAGCTTAGAAGATCTATCGATATTTGATGTCGACGATTTTGAGTTTGATGGTATTCCATATTGGCAGTATGAGGATTTTGCTAATACTTACCCCTTTGAGCTTTATCTAGGTGATCTTAACTTAAGCGTTGAATACCATGTTGCTAAGAAGCTCATTTATCTTGTGTATAAAAGTGGTTTACGAAAAGGTGATCCTAAACGTTGGGAGTTACCAAGATGGCAAGGCTTTAGAATTCAATATAAAAAAGCGAGTCGTATTGTCGATATAAGGTGATGTTTTCCTTCACTGTTTGAAATATTAATCAATCAGGCACATATGTCGTAAAGTCTGTTTGTGTTTTGTTACATAACTGATTTTTATATAGCTATTTCGCGGGAAGTTTGGGCATAAAAGACGATTTTTTTATATCCTATTGCTATATAGATAATCTTATATGATATTGAGTACAGTATGCTGCTAATTTGTCGGAGGACAAAATGAATACACAAGAAATAAATCGTGCCGTGTTCGATTACACGACATTTCTTGGTGCTTCGTGTAATAAAAAATGGACTTTTATTGAAGCGATGACGTCATTTGCGCCGATCTTTGGGATGATGTGGAAAGACAGCATTAAAGAATTATCGACTCCAGAAGATCGCTTGTGGGAAATGGCGCTAAAATCGTTGTCACCACGTCGTAGTGATGAATCTAATCTCATTTCATTAGTGAAACTTGCGAAGCTAGAAGGGATCGATGAGCTAACTTTAGTGATGCCATATCCATTAGACTCGGAGCAGATTCAGGCGATTGAGAGTAAAAGCAAAACACTCATTCGAACGACCAAACCAGATGAGTTTGTCATTACGCTATAGATAGTATATGTCTACATATAATAACGGGGCGTATAGCCCCGTTGTCTTAAATACCAGCCTATCGACCTAGTTAATTAAGCCATATTGCGTACTTAAAATATCAATGATCTCTTGTTTTGGATTTTTGCTAAGTTCGACAGGGCGACCAATGATCTTTTCCGCAATTCCTAAGTATGTTTTTGAAATGTCCATCAGTGCTTCCAAAGGTAAAGCATTATCACGAGCGAGTGCCTCACGCTCAGTCATTCTTTCTTTATTAAGTAAGATATCGGGATCAGGAAAATAGTTAAGTAAGAATTGGCGGAAACCTTCTTTGGAATTTTCAACGATTTCCCCATGCTGGTAAGCATTATTATCCCAAATACGAGATGAATCTGGCGTACCGACTTCATCCATATAAATCAGCTTTTCAACACCGTTGGTATCAGCCACGTAACCAAACTCAAATTTAGTATCAACGAATATTTGATCCACCTTTGTAAGTGCTTGACTTATAACGCCAAAACCTTCCTTCAGTAGTTTCTCATAAAGTGCAATATCGTCAGCGCTGTTGAAGTTGAAGGCAGAAAAATTTTCTTCAATGTTGCGGCGGGTTATGTTTACATCGTCAGCTTCAGGTACGCCCGGTATGCCTTTTAAAATGCCTTTTGTTGATGGTGTAATTAGCATTTCAGGTAGGGCTTTATCTTTTTGTAGCCCTTCCGGAAGCTGAATACCACAGAATTCACGCTCGCCTTTCTCATACGCACGCCACATTGAACCAGTAATGTATTGGCGGCAAATAGCCTCAATTTTTACTGGTTTGGCTTTTTGAACAATCCACACGAAAGGGTGAGGGATATCTAGGATATGGCTATCAGCTAAGCCATTATCTTTAAACAATTTAAACCAATGGTTTGATATCGCATTCAATGCTGCACCTTTACCGGGAACACCTTTGATGTCACCTTCAGCGTGCCAAATACAATCAAAGGCCGATATTCTGTCGCTAATGACCATAATTGCCAAAGGGGCATCTGGTGCGACGTTGTATCCTTTTTCTTGAATTAAACGGCGGCTGTCTTCTGCCGTTAGCCAATAAACGGAGCGGACTTTACCACTGTGAACAGGTTGGTGAGTGCGAATTGGGAGGTCGTCATTGACGGCAAGAACTTGATCAGCGAGGCTCATTTAGACATTCCTATCTTTTTCAAACGTCATACAGAGAAGATATCTCTAGCATAAAGCAGGTATGGATATCGATTAACTGTGCGCATCATACCAGAACTATTGCTCGCTGCCAGATAAATAGCAATCGTTTGCTTTGTATCTGGCTACTTTATTGGATTTTGAGTTTATAGAAAGAAATAAAGGAGAAAAATAATGAAAAAACCTTCCCAGAGGGAAGGCAAAAGACAGTGTATAAACGTTGATCTTAATTAATGGAATTGTGGATGTCTGCCTTCAACGAAAAACACTTCACATTGATGTTCTGCCGCCAACTGTTTCAATAATGCTTGGTTAACCGTTTCGATGCCGTTTGAGGCGATAACGGCGCTAGCATTACCTGATCGAATTGCTTTAATCACAATCTCTAACTCAGATAGAGATTGAGAAGGTTTCATATGAATTACTCTATCGCAATGTATGTTAAAGGAAGCAAATTGTTGGTATTGAGGACGAGGGCATTCAGCGGTAAATAATATCCACTGTTGTTGCTGTTGAGACAGTCCAGCCAATGTTGACATCATGTTCTCTACAGTACCCTTTTGCGGACGTGAAGAAGTATACCGATGATGTCTAACTAGAGTGTGTGATCTAAAATTTGCTTGAAACATAACACTGTCCTTTTACACATGCTGTATGTGTATACAGTATTTTAAGAGGTTGGTTTGATCAAGTTATTTTTGTTGTTTTTATCAGCAAAAAAGATCGATTTAATTATAGTTTTTGTTTTAATTTATTGATTTAGTTTGAGTTTTTTGAAAACTTCGTCTGTTTAAAAAAACAACGACATTACAGGTTTTGTGATCTAGATAGACTAAGGATGACCGTAGTAATACCTGTATATCCATCAGTTACGCGGGATTGAAGTTCGATAGCTTACGTGGATAAATCAAAAAAGCGCCAAAAGGCGCCTTTCTGTCGAACATATATGACTTTACTGTGAAAGTGACTGTCGTTCTCTTACTGCTTGTTCTGCAATATTAAATTGTCTTACGTCCATTCTTGCAAACTCATTACAGTTTTCACATGAGTTGTGCGATTTCCCATCAATATAGTTGTGTTTAGTTAGTAGCTTTGGTTGTTTACACCAATCGCAGATACCTTCAATCGTAAACATTTTATCTCCCCACCTAGACTATTTAGGTGCAATTCTCACGCGAGATTATCCCATATTAAAAACAGATAAGTTAACTATTTGTTACTAAAATTGAGATGGAGATCGATTGCATTACCTTTATTTTATTAGGGTGAAGGTTAGCTATGAAACATCCAGAAATGAAATTTACTTTTTATTAACACTGCACAAGATGATTTTTAACGCAGCATTCAAACGTTTCATTTCATCTTGAGAACCTTTTAGATCAGGATGATAGATTTTTGAAAGTTGTTTATAACGGAGCTTAATGGCTTTTTCATCGGGAAGAGCCGAGGGTTTGAATCCAAATAGCGTACATGCCAGCAACAGTTTTTGATCTTGCGATTGGTTTGCATGCAGCTGTTGCAGTCTTTTGAGTTCTCTAAATAGGGTTTCTAATTGTCTCTTTTGTTGTTTGATGACGAAAGCTTGGGACTGATTGTCTTTTTGTAATTTATTGTTTGTTTGATTCTTATTTTCGCGGTGTCTTTTAATCAAAAATCGACAGATGTACCAAGTGACTAAGCAGATGATCGCTAGCACAATCAATGATAAGTAATCAGTCATGATGTCGGCTTGCGGTTTTGTTGTTGATGCTGAACTTATTGATGCTTCTTCTTCAGAAGTGGTGGTGAATGCACTGTTTAGTTGTTCAATAGAAGAAATTTGTTTGGCTCGTTGTTTATTAAATTTTTCCTCGAGCACTCGAGCATAACCTTCTTCAGCTTGAGTATTTTCGGCTGCCGCAGCATGGTACCAAATTTCTGAAAGTTCAAGTGGCGATGGGGATGATGGCAGTGTTTCATACAGCTGAGCAAGTCGCAGTTGAGCATCAATGTTGCCAGTGGTTGCCAGATCGGTTAGCCAGAAAATAGCTTGGGAGGTACTTTGGGTCGTTCCTAAACCTTTGAGATAGGCATCGGCCAATTTGAGTTTAGCCTGAGGGTGATCATTATGCGCCGCTTGTTGATACCAATAAAAAGCATTGTCCAGATTTTTCACAACACCATTGCCTTGTTGGTAACTCAAGGCTAACTGATATTGTGCATTCGGGTTCTGCTGCTGTGCTTGAGCGGTCAGTTCTGTCAATGAATCAGCCATAACAAATGAAGAGATTAATAGGCATAAACTCAGGACAAATCTCAAATTATCACCTTCAAGTTACGGTTTATGGCTATACACACTTTAGTTGAATTGCATCAGATAAACAGAACATCAACAAGTATTTCTGATTATTTGAGTCTCTTGGGGACTGGAGCGCCATCTATAGGGCGACTCACCGATATCTTGCGACCTTTTTTGAGCCCCGTTTCGTAGTCTGCGGTGATATTTTTCATCGCATCTCTAAGTTGCTGTTTGAAGGTTTCGCGATCAATGTTCTTGAATTCTTTGTCGATGTAATTATTGATTTTATTATTCGATTCATCATCAGCGGTAATGGTTGGCAGCTTTTCGAGAGCTCCTTCTATCCAACCCGATACAAACGAATTGACGCGACGAGTGACCTCTGTGTTAGACGTGCCACTGCCTGCAAAACTATTTCTAAATTGACCTGTGTGCTCATTCATTTCACGATAAATGATGTCAAAAGCAAAAGCGGCAAAAATAGCGCGATCAGCCTCACCAATAAACTCGACACGCTTAAGACCTTTATGGTTCAGCAGTACCGCTTCAACGCCAAACTTGGTGTTAATACCACGAATGACACGTAGCAATGAAGAGCCAATAGAAGTAGGCAATAAGTGAGTGGATTGGGTTTTGCCCATCTTGATAAATTCAATATCATCTTTATCAAGTCCATACTTGAGCATGAGGCGGTGAGCCATTTTGATGGCATTAGCCGCTTCATTCACATTAGCGGAATTACCAAGCTCAAGGCATTTAGCGATTTTCTTTAAGGCTTTTTGTTTATCCATCAATTTGCAAATACAGTGCTTCAACTTTTAGAAAAGTTCGGCATTTTAGCGGTTTTAAGTAGGAAGTGAAAGCCAAGCAGAAGTCGCTGCCTAGTTTTAGGCAGCGAGAGTAGCGATTAAAGGGCGTTAAATCCCCAGTTCATCAAGTAAGTCAGTGGTAATATCTGTATTACTATTTTGTTGTTCGTCGCGTTTTGCTTTCTCTGAAAGTTTTTGTTGAGTCGCTTCTAAAATGGAATCAGGGCTTTCATCTTCTTGGATCTCAAACTCTTCAAGTTGGATAAACTCTGTTTTATCCATCGCTAACTCAAGATAGAAAATATTGTTATTTTCTGTCGAGAAGGTTACTCGGCGGGCTTGAGGTCGGTCTAAATTCGTATCAACAGACAAAATAACCTGTTTATTTAACGACAGCATTTTGGGTTGGTTTTGAGTGATGTTAGTTTGCAGTTCTTTACGGATTTTGTTGGTGAAATCACCCACGAGTTGGTTCATCAATTCACCAAGCACGTCACCCACTTCATCGGAAGTGTGTAATACCGCAAGTTCTTCCTCTGGCATCCCCATATTGCGCATATAGCTGGTGTATATTTCTAATGCTGCTTTAGCTGTAAAGTTAATCACCACCAGTCCAGAGAACCCCCCATCAAACAGTACAAAACAACCGAAATCGGGCTTTAGTGATGTCTTGTTGATTTTTTGCACCATGGCTGAGTAGGCGACATTGGTTGCTGTCGCTGAGCTGAGTACGCCCGATACAGATTGGCAAAGTTTCAACAAGATGTCTTCGGTCGTAACAATTTTATTTTTTTTCATTCTTATATCCGTAATGTGCAATGGCTTAAAAAAGGCTGATATTGAATCCAATAAGAAAAATGCAACCCATAGATCCATTCTTGCATTGAGATTCTGATTTGATCACCTTTTTAAATGTTGTAAAGTGACGAAATTCAAAGATTAATATCAAATTAACCATTAACCCACAGCTGATTGGATCAGCGCAGTAGGGGCAGGAAGCAAATGTTACCAAGACTTCACCACCAATCAGACGTCGATCCCGTTGTTTTGAGCTTTTTACAACAACTCAAAGCAGAGGGGTTTAGCGGCGATATTGAATCACAATACTCTAGTCGACTCGCCGTTGCTACTGACAACAGCGTTTACCAGCAATTACCTCAAGCGGTGGTCCACCCAAAATCGACGCATGATGTATCTCTTATAGGTAAGATTAGTTCAAAACCTGAATTTGAGAGAGTCACATTTTCACCGCGCGGTGGTGGTACGGGGACCAACGGCCAATCGTTAACGAAAGGCGTTGTGGTTGATTTGTCTCGCCATATGAACCAAGTTATTGAAATTAATGCAGAAGAAGGATGGGTACGTGTTCAAGCTGGTGTTGTGAAAGATCAGCTTAATGATGCGGTACGCCCTTATGGCTATTTTTTCTCGCCCGACCTTTCAACCAGTAATCGCGCTACATTGGGTGGCATGATTAATACTGATGCTTCTGGACAAGGGTCATTGAAATATGGCAAAACCTCAGACCATGTGCTGTCGTTACAAGCGGTATTTGCCGATGGATCACAGCTTGAGTCTGATATGTCACTTGGTATGGCTGAACAAGGTTCATTTGCAGAGCAAGCGTTACAAGTGACCGAAGCGGTGTGCCGTGAAAAGCGGGCGCAAATTGTTGCGAAATTCCCAGCACTTAACCGTTTTCTGACCGGTTATGATCTCAAAAATGCCATTGATGAAGAAAGTGATTCGTTTAACCTGACCCGTGTATTGTGTGGTGCAGAAGGATCTCTGGCATTTATTACCGAAGCCACGCTAAACCTAACCCCTATCCCTAAAGCACGTACGTTAGTCAATGTGAAGTACAATACTTTTGATTCAGCACTGCGTAATGCTCCTTTGATGGTCGAAGCCAAAGCGTTATCGGTTGAAACGGTTGATTCAAAAGTACTGAACCTGGCCAAGCAAGACATCGTTTGGCACAGTGTTAGTGACTTGCTCGCAGATGTCCCAGGCAAGGAGATGCAAGGCATCAACATGGTTGAATTTGCAGGGCAAGATGAACAAGAGGTTTCGGAGCAAGTTCAAGCACTAACAGCGCGCCTTGAGAAAATGCTTACCAATCAAGAAGCTGGCATTATTGGCTACCAAGTGTGTAGTGATTTAGCTAGCATCAACCGTATCTATAACATGCGTAAAAAAGCGGTTGGCTTATTGGGCGCGGCAAAAGGCCGAGCAAAACCAGTCGCATTCGCCGAAGACACGTGTGTACCGCCAGAAAACTTAGCAGACTTTATTGCTGAATTTCGAACCTTACTTGATAGCAAATCGCTCAGTTATGGCATGTTTGGTCATGTGGATGCAGGAGTTCTTCACGTTCGACCAGCATTAGATTTGTGTGACCCCCAACAAGAACTGATGATGCATGAAGTGTCGGATGAAGTCGTCAAGCTTGTCGCGAAATATGGCGGTTTGATGTGGGGTGAGCATGGCAAAGGTTATCGCTCACAATACGGTCCTGAATTTTTTGGTGAGGAACTGTTTACTGAATTGCGACGAGTCAAAGCGGCGTTTGACCCACACAATAAGATGAACCCCGGCAAAATATGTACTCCTCTCGATACTAATTTTGAATTAGTGAAAGTGACGGATACTAAACGTGGGTACTTTGATCGCCAAATCGATGTTCAAGTTCGTGACAGTTTCAAGCAAGCGATGGAGTGTAACGGAAACGGTCTCTGTTTTAATTATGATACTAGCTCTCCGATGTGCCCATCGATGAAAGTCACCGCTGATCGTCGTCAATCACCAAAAGGTCGAGCAGGGTTAGTCCGGGAATGGTTACGCCAATTAACGGAGCAAGGTGTTGATATTCTTGATCTTGAAAAACAAGTGCTAGAATCGTCACCTACCATCAAAACAATGATTGAGCGTGTTCGTAATTCATTAAATAAACGTCATCAATACGATTTTTCTCACGAAGTTTATGAAGCGATGAATGGCTGCTTGGCATGCAAAGCATGTGCTAGTCAGTGTCCAATCAAAGTGGATGTACCGAGTTTTCGTTCGCGTTTCCTCAATATTTACTATTCACGCTATCAACGCCCAGCAAAAGATTACTTGGTTGCAAATATTGAAAGCATGTTGCCGTTAATGGCGAAGGTACCACAAGTGGTAAATACTGCGCTTTCACAAAAGTGGGTGCAAAGTTTGACTGCATCAACGGTTGGGTATGTCGATGCACCGCTGTTGTCTGTGCCAACTTTGGCAAAACGTGTGGCTGGCCATAGCGTTGATTTTAACTTGCAGCGTTTGGCTGGATTATCTCAACAAGACCGTGATCAACATGTGATTGTGGTGCAAGACCCATTTACAAGCTATTACGATGCAGACGTGGTTGAAGATTTTATCCAATTACTGATCAAATTGGGCAAAAATCCAATTCTGTTGCCGTTTAAACCTAATGGTAAAGCACAACATATTAAAGGTTTCTTAAAACAGTTCACCTCAACAGCGCAAAATACCGCGGCATTTTTATCACAAGTGGCTGATCTTAATATTGCGATGGTCGGTGTTGACCCGGCTCTAGTGCTCTGTTATCGCGATGAGTACAACGAGATTCTGGGCGATAAGCGTGGTGATTTTGATGTATTGACTGTGCATGAATGGTTGTTGCCTCGTTTGGCCGAGTTTAATGCTAGTGAAGCTTTAGATACCGAGGCTTGGTATTTGTTTGCTCATTGTACCGAGAAAACAAAGTTGCCTAATGCAGAAAAAGAGTGGGGGATGATTTTTACTCACTTTGGCGCAAAACTTCATACCGTTCCTGTCGGTTGTTGTGGCATGGCTGGAACCTTTGGTCATGAACTCGATAAACTTGAAATGTCCAAAGATATTTATGGTTTAAGTTGGCAACCAAGTTTAGAAAAATTGCCGAAGGAGCGCTGTTTGATCTCCGGTTATTCGTGTCGTAGCCAAGTTAAACGCTTCGAACACTTTAAACCAAAGCATCCTCTACAAGCGTTGTTAGCCTTGGTGTAAATTATCCGAGTGTTGGTTAAGCAAATAGCCCAGTTTGTGACTGGGCTTTTTTCTAGATTTTATGGCTATACTTGGAGTTGCAGTAAGATTGAGAGAGTAAACGATGGATAAATTAGAACTTAAGATTCCACCAGTCGCGGTGTTTATCGTAGCACTGGTGTTGATGAATCGTCTTTCCCACCTCTTTGTTTTTGCCAGTATTACATTGCCTTTACCTGCGGTGGTATTTGCGATTTGCTTCGTGCTTTCCGGCATTGTCGGCTTGTGGGGCATTCATGAATTTCGCAAAGTGCAAACGACGGTTAATCCAACTAAGCCGGAAAACGCATCATGTGTTGTTGATAGTGGAATCTATCGTTACTCACGCAATCCTATGTATTTAGGGTTGCTTTTACTACTTTTTGCTACGGCTTATTGGCAACAAAACATACTAAGTTTTGCCATTGTCTTTTTGTTTGTGTGGTTTATGAATCGGTTACAGATCCTACCAGAAGAACGGGTTTTGGAGAGACTGTTTGGTGAGGAGTATGTGGATTATAAACAGCGAGTGAGACGCTGGATTTAAAAGCCCCGCCAAGTTGGCAGGGCTATGGGTGTGTATGGTTGTTATGCAGCTGCAGAAAACTTAGCTAGAAACATCTCTTTGCGTTCATTGAAGCGGTTAACCAAATCATCAACGGCATCTTGATCGTAAGGCTTGAGGCCACTTGCCACCATGCGTTTTACGCCTTTACCGACAACTTCGCCTTCCTCTTTAAAGACAAAATTCAGGGTAACTACGCCACGTTTACCATCCACATCAAAGGATGCACCGGAAAACGACACTTCAGGATGAGTTAGATCTAAGCGGTTAAATTCCACTTCCATGCTTTCATAAATAACCAATGGACGTTGGCAGTTGATCATCATCTGCGCTTCTTCCATTAGTGGAACCATGATGTGTGGGAAGTTCATGCCTGAGAATTGAACGTAATTAGTGACCACATGCTCGATAAAGGCCGCATCATGACTAACTTGGCCTTCACGGTTCATATGCAAGTATTCTTTACCACTCGTATCAACGACTGCACTTTCTTTATCACACTTATTTTCAATATGCAGTGCTATGCCGTCGTTCACCATGCCAGAAAAATTAAAACGCATTTTTTGGCTGATGCCTTCTTTTTGCAACAGCACTGCAAAGAGAAGATCGCCCGGCACACAGAAGCGCTTGCTATCTTCGTCGTGAATCGGATTGAAATCGCCCGCCACTTTTTTTGCAAAATGGCTCGCTTGTTGGCGAGTGAATTGGAATTGCTTGTCTTGATGTAAAAAATAAGGAGTCAGAAACATAATTTACGCTTTCTAGCCAAAACTGCGTTGGATTATAAGCGAAGAAAGCTGGATGAATGGTCTATCCAGTGAGATGAGCCTCACAAAAGGTGAGGCTCAGGTCGGTGTTTAAAAGCTCGGTAGTAGCATGTCGGGCATTAAGTGGTTATGAACGGCCAGCTTGAGTAGCGTATTGGCCTGTTCAATATCCGGTGAGAAGTAACGGTCTTTATCGTAAAACGGTACTTTCTCGCGCAGGATTTGTTTGGCTTCTTCGACTCGTGTTGATGACTTGTTGGGCGCTCTGAAATCTAGCCCTTGAGCTGCTGAAAGGTATTCAACGGCCAAAATTCCCCGTGTATTTTCGCTCATATCACGTAAACGGCGGCCAGCAAAAGTGGCCATGGATACGTGATCTTCTTGATTAGCTGAGGTTGGTAAGCTATCAACCGATGCCGGATGGGCAAGGGTTTTGTTTTCACTGGCAAGCGCTGCTGCTGTAACTTGCGCAATCATGAAGCCGGAGTTGACGCCGCCATTATCGACTAAAAATGGAGGCAGCTTGCTGAGTGCACTGTCGATCAAAAGTGCCATACGTCGTTCAGATAAGCTACCGATTTCGGCAATCGCGAGTGCTAAGTTATCCGCAGCCATAGCAACAGGCTCTGCGTGGAAGTTGCCGCCAGAGATAATGTCACCGTCATCGGCAAAGACTAATGGATTGTCTGAAACCGCATTGGCTTCAACTTGCAAAATTTCAGCAGAATTGCGAATTTGTTGTAAGCAAGCACCCATAACTTGCGGTTGACAGCGCAGTGAATAAGGGTCTTGTACTTTTTCACACGCGGTGTGTGAATCGCCAATTTCACTACTAATATCCAGCATATGTCGATAAGCTGTAGCGGCGTCCATTTGGCTACGATGACCGCGAACACGATGAATGCGTGGGTCGAATGGTCGACGGCTGCCTAGCGCCGCTTCAACTGACATGGCACCACACACAGTTGCTGATGCAAATAAATCTTCAGCAGCAAACAACCCTTCGAGTGCAAAAGCGGTAGAGGCTTGTGTGCCGTTTAGTAAAGCCAGTCCCTCTTTTGGTGCGAGGGTAATGGGTTCTAAACCTGCAATTTTTAATGCTTCTAAACCGGAAATCACCTCACCGTTGTGGCGTGCTTGACCTTCGCCCAGTAACACGGTGCTCATGTGTGCCAGTGGCGCAAGGTCGCCAGAAGCACCCACGGAACCTTTCTGTGGTACACAAGGGTAGACTTGGCTATTTACCAGCTCCATCAATGCGTTAATCACCGCAAGGCGAATGCCTGAAAAGCCTCGAGATAAGCTGTTGATTTTTAATATCATCATCAAACGAACGGTTTCATCCGACATGAATTTACCGATACCAGCTGCGTGTGAAAGGACAATGCTTCTTTGCAGAGTTTCCAGATCTTCAGGTGCGATTTTGGTATTGGCGAGCAGGCCAAAGCCGGTGTTGATGCCGTAAACGGTACGGTTTTCGGCGATAACTTGCTCAACCACTCGAGTGCTGGCTTCAATATCTGGTATAGCTCTTGGATCAAGCGATACCACAACCGGTGAACGACTGATTTGGCGCAATTGTTTTAGGCTTAGTTGCCCTGGTTTAATAACAAGATTCAACATTTTCATGGTCCTTACTTCAGTTGCGCAAGCTCTTGGTTAAGCATCGGTAGATCCAGTTTTTGTTCTTTAGCACAACGTTTCGCAATGTCATAACCCGCGTCAGCATGGCGCATCACGCCAGTTGCTGGGTCGTTGTGTAGTACGCGAGCAATACGTTGTGACGCATCGTCACTTCCATCGCAGCAAATAACCATGCCAGAGTGTTGAGAAAAGCCCATCCCGACACCGCCACCATGATGTAAAGAGACCCATGTCGCACCGCCTGCGGTGTTGAGTAATGCATTGAGCAATGGCCAATCGGAGACGGCGTCTGACCCATCCAGCATGCCTTCGGTTTCGCGGTTCGGGCTCGCGACTGAACCTGAATCTAAGTGGTCGCGACCAATGACGATTGGTGCTTTGAGTTCGCCATTTTTAACCATTTCGTTAAAAGCTTGACCGAGACGTTCACGATCTTTCAAACCAACCCAGCAGATACGTGCAGGGAGACCTTGGAAGTGAATCCGCTCACGTGCCATATCTAACCAGTTATGTAGATGAGGGTTGTCAGGGATCAACTCTTTGACTTTTTGATCGGTTTTATAAATATCTTCTGGGTCGCCAGAAAGCGCGGCCCAGCGGAATGGCCCAATCCCTTCACAGAATAATGGGCGAATGTAAGCAGGGACAAAACCAGGGAAATCGAACGCGTTTTCAACGCCTTCTTCTAATGCCATTTGGCGGATATTATTACCGTAATCAAGAGTTGCAGCGCCACGTTGTTGCAAGGTAAGCATTGCTCGAACTTGGATCGCCATTGATTGCTTGGCCGCTTTTACCACTTTGGCTTCATCTTCTAAACGAGTTTGAGAGGCGAGTTCCATGCTCCAGCCGAGTGGTAAATAGCCGTTTAGCGGATCGTGTGCTGATGTTTGGTCAGTAACCACATCTGGGGTGATATTGCGTTCGACTAACTGCGGGAAAACGTCCGCCGCATTACCGAGCAAGCCAACAGAAATCGGCGTGTCTGATTGCGCAATCATCGTTAAAGCCTCATCTATGCTGGTGGCTTTTTTGTCGACATAACCAGTGCGAAGACGATAGTCGATACGTGACTCATCGCACTCAACAGCAATCATTGAAAAGCCCGCCATGGTGGCAGCTAGCGGTTGTGCGCCACCCATTCCACCCAGACCACCGGTTAATACCCAGCGGCCTTTCGCATTACCAGCAAAGTGTTTTTTGGCAACTGCGACAAAGGTTTCATAGGTTCCTTGAACAATGCCTTGTGAGCCGATGTAAATCCACGAACCTGCGGTCATCTGGCCGTACATCATTAACCCTTGTTTATCGAGCTCACTAAAATGTTCCCAATTTGCCCAGTGTGGTACTAGGTTAGAGTTCGCAATTAACACCCGAGGCGCATTCTTATGGGTAGGGAACACGCCCACGGGTTTACCGGATTGAACCAGCAAGGTTTGGTCTTCCTCCAGACGTTCTAGCACTTCTACAATTTTATCAAAACATGCCCAATCACGAGCTGCTCGGCCAATGCCACCGTAAACGACGAGCGCATGTGGGTGTTCGGCTACGTCAGGATCTAAGTTATTCATCAGCATGCGAAGCGGCGCTTCAGTTAGCCATGATTTAGCGCGCAGTGTGGTGCCATGCGGCGCACGAATAGTACGTGTGGTATCCAGACGTTGACCTTGAGAGTGGTGCTGCGTCATGTTGAGACTCCTTGTGTTTGGTTCCATTGGCTATTGTTGTTATGTCGCCAAGTGTAGGGTTGTTCAAAAAAGTTAATTGTTGGTCATCGCGTTGGCGATGTCCCAGCACAGCCGTGCGGCAAGGCGTGCAGTTTGGTTGTCGACATCAAATTGAGGGTTGTACTCGGCGATATCGGCAATCAGCAATTTGTTTTTGTGATAAAGAATTTTATCGAGATAAGGGGCCAGCGCGTCATAACTGACACCGCGAGCCGCTGGGGCACTGACCCCTGGCGCGGTAGCCGCGGGGAAAACGTCTAAATCAATGGTGAGGTAAAGATAATCACATCGGTTGATAAAATGCTGTAATTCACGGAGGTGATCAATTGGGCTTAATGTCGAAAATTGAGAGTCTTCCATATACAAAACCCCCAGTTCTTGAGCTCGTTTAAACAGCGCTGGAGTATTACTGGCACGACTTACACCTAAGCAGGCGTAGTTAAAATCCCAACCCTGCAGCTGACAAAATGAGTGGATTTGATTGAAGGGTGTGCCTG
The DNA here is from genome assembly GCF_012395185.1 of Vibrio aestuarianus. Taxonomy (GTDB): domain Bacteria; phylum Pseudomonadota; class Gammaproteobacteria; order Enterobacterales; family Vibrionaceae; genus Vibrio; species Vibrio aestuarianus. Next base: position 89,069 of record NZ_JAAZTU010000010.1, on the reverse strand, counting down.
AACTTGGTTTGATCTCTGCCGTGTCTGATTCAAACACGCGTAAATCAAAATGAGCATCGAAGTTGATGATGCCGATTGTCGGTTGTTTTGTTTGGTTGTGTTTAAAATGTCGAGCAAGGCCCTGAAAACTTGCCCACGCTACTTCATGTCCCCCGCCTAGTACTATGACGGGCATATGATTGAGTGCTTTAGCAACGATATCTGCACAGCTTGCTTGAGCCTGTTCAAGTTCGTCCCCTTCGCAGCGAATATTACCTAAATCGTAAAATGTTGATTTTTTATGCCACGCTAAATTAGCTAACGCTTGTCTGATTAGGTTCGGAGCATGTTGAGCTCCAATACGTCCTTTATTACGCGCAACGCCAGCATCGCATTCAAGACCGACGACAGCAACGGCGTGATGACGTTCAATATGTAGTGCTTGAAGTTCATCGACTTGGCAGCAGTGAGCCTGATGATGTACACGAGTGCCTAACTCGCCATCTTCCACATCATCACGACCTTGCCAGTTAAAGCTATGTTGGGTGCTAGGTAAATTTGGGTTAGTCATGAGTGAGTTCTCCATCAATTACGCGAGCATATAAACGAGGAATACCCACTTGATAACTTAAATCAGCAGGGTGGGTTATGTTCCAAATGGCTAAATCGGCGTCATACCCAGTTGCGATGACACCCCGCGACTGCGCGAAACCGAGCGCTTGCGCTGCATGCTGAGTCACACCACGTAATGCTTCCTCTGGGGTTAAATTGAAGAGAGTACAGGCCATGTTCATCATCAATGTAAGGTCTGCAAATGGTGAAGTGCCAGGGTTTATGTCGGTGGCAATCGCCATGGGAATAGTATGTTTACGCAGTAACTCTATTGGTGGGCTTTGGGTTTCACGCAAGAAGTAAAATGCGCCGGGTAGCAATGTTGCTACCGTGTTGGATTGTGCTAACGCTTTTACGCCTTGCTCATCCAGATACTCGATGTGATCAGCTGATAAACCCTGATAATGCGCCGTTAAAGCGGTTCCACCTGAATTTGATAGTTGCTCGGTATGGCCTTTAACCTGTAAACCATGTTTGATTGCTGCTTGGAAGACCTTTTCTGTTTGCGAGAGATTAAAGCCGATCGATTCGCAAAACACATCGACACTGGTTGCTAGCTTTTGTTCAGCAACTTGCGGGATGATTGTTTGGCAAATATGGTCGATATAGTCATCGGCGCGGTGTTGAAATTCTGGTGGAATGGCGTGGGCGGCGAGTAGCGTGGTGACGACTTTAATGCGGCGATGGTTTTCCAGCATCTTAGCTGCTTTGAGCATTTTTATTTCATCATCAAGCGTTAAACCGTAGCCAGATTTGATCTCTACAGAGGTGACTCCTGATCGGATGAGCCCCTCTAAACGAGGCAGAGCAAGCTCAACCAACTCTTCAACCGAAGCCGCTCTTGTCGCGTTGACGGTTGATAAAATACCGCCACCTTGTTTTGCGATCTCTTGATAGGGAATACCTTGCAAGCGCATTTCAAACTCATTGGCACGGTTACCGGCATAGATCAGATGCGTATGACAATCGATCAACCCCGGAGTTACTAGCTTATCTTGGCAATCAATAATTGGGCAGTCATAGTTAGGATAGACAGGTTCGTTAGCACTGAGCAGAGAGTGAATTTTTCCTGCTTGAATATAAATGGTTTGAGGCGCACTGGGTCGGTAGCCTTGTTTACCCTTTTCCATGCTGACAACTCGAGCATTAGTCAGTATCAAATCCATGGTTGCTCTCACTTTCTCTATGCAAGTTTACAAATGCTTAAATGTATATACAAATAAATAAGGCAAAAAGGCAGCTTGTGCAAGAGTAATGTTGCGGAACTGTGATCGAATGGTGAAATGTTAAACTTTAGCTGAGCAGTACTTTAGAGGTTAATTTGTACTTAGAACCTGGATGATAAAGCAGTGCAGAACTGACTAACTTATCGCCACTCCATGTTCTTCGATTTAACAGCAAGCAAGGCTCATTGCTCGTTAACTGTAATAATTGCTTGGTATGAGAATCAGGGATAATCGCTTCTACGGTATGCTCAATGGCGCTTAACGGGCAGTTTTGCGATAAATACTGGTTAGGAGTGATTAAAGAGAAATTTTGCTCAAGGTAGTGAGGTGCATAGCGGCAATTGACCCAGCGCACCTCTAGTTGTAAGGGTGAATTATTCTCAAAGTGTATGATTTCACTATAAAAAACCTGAGTTCCAAGCATGACGCCAAGTTTGGTCGCTACATTTTCGTCGGCGGCTAATGCTACTTGTTTGAGCACTTTGCTGTGGTAATTTTTCCCGCGGCTAATCACTTCATCAGCGATGTTGCGGATATCCAGCAGCGGTGATTCTGCTTTCTCTTCAGGGGCGCAAACAAATGTACCGAGCCTAGGCCGGCGTTGTAGTTTGCCATCAGAAACCAAGTCTCTAATCGCTTTATTGACGGTCATTCGACTGACATTAAATTGCTCAGTCAGTTCTAACTCAGTACTAATACGATGACCTACCGGCCAGTGACCCGTTTCTATATTATCTAAAATAAACTGTTTTATTTGTTTATATAATGGTGAGGCTGACATCGGTATTATCGGTTTTAATTGAATATACAAATAATTAATGAAGTGACTGAAAAATGCAATGTTTAGATACTGTCGATGCGTGATGTTACTACTCATCTCACATCAATAAACTTATTTGGGCTTTGGTGAATAACCCCTTAGAATGTTTTTGTTTGATAAATTAGAGAAAATATAAATGACTATACCCACTGAAATGACTTTTTTCGCGCGTTTCGAAGCGGATATTTTGGCAAAAAAGAAAGTGATCACCATTCGAGATGAAAGTGAGAGCCACTATCAGGCTGGTTCGATCGTAGATGTGAGCACGTTGGAAGAAGGGAAGTGGTTTTGTCGACTGAAAATTGACGCGGTAGAGCCTATTTTATTCAGTGAACTGAGTGAGTTTCACGCTGCGCAAGAAAACATGAGCTTGGAAACGCTCAAGCAAGTTATCCAAGATATTTACCCTGGGATAGAGCAGTTGTATGTGATTCATTACCAACTGGTGGAAAGCGATGCCAGACACAAATAGCACGACTTAAAAGTAAAGATATGCGTTACCTAGGTTAGAAACAGCAACGCCAATCAAAGCGATTGGCGTTGTATTCCGATATGGATACGATTAATCGCGTTTCCATAGGATATGGCAAAACTTTTTGTCTGGGTCGCGGCTGACGAGCATTCTTGCGAACACATCATCTAGCACATCGTCTTGTTCATTCACAAGGCCGATCAATACTTCCGCGTAATCTTCCTTATCAACGTCGAAACCCACGTGTTGAACCCAATCATCGCCTACATCAACTAACTCGGCAGCTCCGCGCTCTTCGAACTGCATGGTAAATAGAATTACATCTGCTGGTTCTAAGTTGTCAGGAGCCATCTCAAGGAAGATGTCATAGGCAGCGTCGATCGCGTCGTCGTAAGAAATTAAATCAGACATTATTATGCTCGGCTCATGTATTTGCGTTCAGCAGTGTTCACAATAATGCGATCACCCGTTGCTACGTATTCTGGTACTTGAACAACTAGGCCAGTGCTTAGTCGTGCAGGTTTCGTACGTGCTGATGCAGAAGCACCCTTAATAGAAGGGTCAGTCTCTTCAATCACAAGTTCTACTGATGAAGGTACATCTAGCGCAACCGCTGAACCGTCTACAACGACGACGAACATACCTTGAATTTCTTCAGTGATGAACAGTAGTTCGTCTGCGATCTCGTCTTTTTTGAACGTGAACTGAGTATAATCTTCATTGTCCATGAAAATGTACTCGTCACCGTCAACATAAGAAAACGATACAGCGCGACGGTTCATATCTACGGTATCAACAAAATCGTCAGCTTTTAGACGTTCATCAACACGAGTACCAGTGTTTAAATCAGTACAACGCAACTTGTAGATTTTAGAACCGCCACGACCACCTGGAGTAGTCACTTCGATATCTTTGATGAGTAGTGTTTTACCACCAGAAACGATGGCAAAACCTTTCTTTAATTCATTCGCCTTTGGCATGGAATTTTTCCTTCATACTTAATTTCGGCGCATTATACCTTGCAGCTCTAGAAAAGGAATATCTTGATTGATCGGTTTGCATGGTAGAACATGGCGTGCGTGTTCCATTTCTCTATTAATTAACGTTTTTTGTTATGTATTTATCGGTTATCGACCCTAAACAAGCTTTTCAAACTGAATACCAAGCAGCGATTGATGATCTCATCAGGTTTCTTCGTGCGGGTTTGGGGGACAATCTGCACAGTGTTTATTTGTATGGCAGTGTGGCGAGAAAAACAGCACGTTATGGTCGCTCAAATTTAGACGTTGTAGTGGTCACACACGCGGATTTCCCCGAAACTCGAACCACGTTACTCAACACCATTAAATGGCGTTTCCAAAAGAGTTTTCCACACATAACGGAAGTGTCGATAAAAACGGCGTTAGTATCGGAGGTTGCCTCGCTCGATAGTATTTTTACGTGGGGCTTTATGCTTCGCCACTGCTGTGTTTGTGTTTGGGGAGATGACTTAGCTGAGTGCTTTGGTGATTTTGAACCCAGTTGGGAGATTGCCAAGCATTGGAATATGGATGTTGAAGATTGGGTGCTTTTTTACCGCGATAAAATCGCCAAAGCCAATTCTGCCAGTGAGCAGAGCAAAGCACAGATTGTGATTGCTAAAAAGCTATTGCGGGCAAGTTATTCACTGGTGATGTACCGTGACAAAGGTTGGTTTGATGACCCGATTGAATGTGGTCAACAATTTCTTCGTTATCACCCAGAAAAGGAAGTTGAAATCAATAGGCTCGGTATTTTGTTATCTGGGCGGCCGATTGCCAAACGTTCGGTGATCGGTATTTTAGATTCCTATGGTCACTGGCTTGTAAAGCAGTACAAAAAAACAGAATTTCGGATTGGCTGATCGTGCGCTGGTACCATCGTATTAGCGCATGATAAATGATGACGTTGGTAGTACTTAGATATTTCGTTGCTAGCCTCTATTTTAGAAGAGGCCCAACTGAGGTTGACTAAGCTGTTCAAAATTCAGTTCAACAAAAGGCAAAATGGCTTCTGCGACGGGCTGCAATTGTTTATCGATATAGTGCTGATAATCGATAGGACTTTTTAAATACTCTTTAGGCTCAGGACCATTAATAGTGATTAAGTACTCAATGCGCCCTCGGTTTTGATATTGCATTGGTCGTCCGAGTCGCATGTTGATCTCATCGGCTAGGCGAGCTGCTCTGACTTGTGGTGGCACATTTTTTTGATATTCATGTAACTTACGTCGTAGACGTTTTTGATAAACCAGTTCATGGTCGAGTTGACCACTTTGTGTTTGCTCGACAATCTCTCTGATGAAAGCTTCGGGGTTTTCACCTTTAAAAATCATCGAATACAGCCGATATTGAAAGCGTTGTGCGAGCGGTGTCCAGTCGGTTCTCGCACTTTCAAGCCCTTTAAAAATCAGCCGTTCTTGTTCACCTTCACCAATTAATCCAGCGTAGCGTTTTTTAGAGCCGGTTTCTGAACCACGGATCGTTGGCATAAGAAACTTACGGTAGTGGGTTTCGTATTCAAGCTCTAAAATTGAGCTAAGCTGATACTCTTCTTGTAAATGCTCGGCCCACCATTGATTAATAAAGTCGACCAGTGCGTTGCCGATATCATCCGCTTGCTGCTGTGAGAATTCGCCACCTAAAGAGACAAAGGTTGAATCGGTATCACCGTAAATGACTTGATAACCCTTTTCTTCAATCAGCTTTTTGGTCTGCTTCATGATCTCATGCCCACGCATAGTGATGCTCGAAGCTAAACGTGTATCGAAAAAGCGGCAACCTGAAGACCCTAATACCCCATAAAATGAGTTCATGATGATTTTTATCGCTTGAGAAAAAGCTTTTTCATTGTTCTTCTTAGCGAGATCTCGAGCCGCCCATAAATTTTCGATCATCTCGGGCAGAAAGTGTTTGTTACGATGAAATTGCCCACCACGAAAGCCTGGTACTGCTTCGTTTTCATTGTTACCCACTGTGAGCTGTAATCCCTCAATTAACCCTAGCGGGTCGATGAGAAATGAGCGGATGATAGCGGGATAAAGACTCTTAAAATCCAGTACCAACACTGAATCATATAAGTTAGGGATAGAATCCATAACATAGCCACCGGGGCTAGCAACCCAGTTTTCCGGCTGTAAATTGGGCGCAATATAACCGGCACGATGCAATTGCGGTAGATACAGATTCGTGAATGCAGCCACTGAACCACCAACGCGATCTAACTCAACCCCAGTGAGACGTGAGCGCTCTATAGCAAAATCCAGTAAATGCGTATGTTGGAAAATCTTATTTACTAGCGCACAGTCTTGCAGGTTGTATTTAGCTAACGACGGTTTGTCTTTTCTAAACATGCGGTTTATTTCATCCATACGATCATGCACGTTGTGGATGTCTTTGCCTTCACCCAGTAATTCTTGAGAAACGGCTTCGAGCGACCATGAGCGAAAGTGGTAAGTCGCCGTTTTTAAAGTATCAATTCCATCAAGTACTACACGTCCTGGAATGGTGATAAAACCTTGCTGACTTTGGTTTGAAGTACGAAAGAAGCTGTGTTGATTACCACGTCCGATGGTTAATTTGGTGTTGTGCCATTCTGCTCGTTTGTGTAATAACCGGAAGTCAAAGTCAATCACATTCCAACCAATGATGACGTCCGGATCAAACGCCTTAAACCAGTCGATAAGCGCTTGCAATAAGGCACGTTCATCTTTTACCCATTGGATCGCTGTTTCACTGGGCTGCGGTTCGCCAATCATAATCACACGACTATCCATTGGGCTATCAAAACCAATTGAGTAGAGAATGCCTTTTTCTGAGCATTCTAAGTCGAGAGAGACGACTTTGAGGCTAGGAATGTAATGCCCGGGGCGACATTTGGCCTGTTCAACTTTTAAATAACGGCTTTGGTGAGTGAGTAAACCGGTGAATTCAACACTGCCTTTAATGAAGCGTTCCATCAGAAAGCGATCGGCCAGCTTGATATCATCTTCTAAAGTTTGAATCTGTTGCTGTTTTAAGAGGGTAATCAGTGCTGCATAGGTGTGGAGCGTCGGGCAATAGCAGGCGGCCAATGGGTTATGTTCGAAATCTTTTAATTCCAATGCCTTACAATCGACAGACAAGCTGTGTTGGCTTGCCAAACTCTGAACCTGTTCTATCTCCAGTTGGGAGATGAAAAATACTGGCTTTTCGCCACGGATGATCAACTGGCTCGGTCCTTGCGGAGTTGCTAGCCAAAGTTCGATATGAGTGGCACCTTTGATGTCTCTTGCATGACGAGTGAGCAAAAAGCCTTGTTGAATACTCAAGCGTGGTTGATCCAGATTGTAGTCATTTTCTTAAGCTGCATCATATCAGAGCTCAGATCCAAATACTTGGCTTCTCATATTCTGGTTAATGATATGTTGTTGCCTGCGACAATTCGATATGCCGTGTCAATCACTACCAACCAATTGATTTGCTTTTGTTTTGTTTTGCTATGAGGCTGGTTGCATTTTTATGGTGAGCTTCAAATTTGTCAAAAAATGATCTCAATTGATGGACACTTATTTGCTAATATAATGAAACTATTGATTTGTTGATAAATTCTCACGGATTGATTAGCAAGGTAAATAAGTACTTGCCAAAATTTCGGTTAGAGCACATATTCAGTGTAAGCAAAAACCAGATTTTAAGTTAATATAGGCAGCCATGCTGTTATCCACTACCAAGTGGGTGCAGAGCCAATAGATGAGTGTGGAGATACAAGAGTGATTAGTGTTTTCCTTGTAGATGATCACGAGCTGGTTCGCACAGGGATACGACGTATTATTGAAGACGTCCGTGGAATGAACGTAGTAGGGGAAGCTGTCAGCGGTGAAGAATCTGTAAAATGGTGTCGCAACAATCATGTCGACGTTGTTTTAATGGATATGAATATGCCGGGGATCGGTGGTTTAGAAGCAACGAAAAAGATTTTACGTTTTAACCCAGACGTAAAAATTATAGTGTTGACTGTTCATACTGAAAACCCGTTTCCTACCAAAGTGATGCAAGCAGGAGCCGCCGGTTATTTAACCAAAGGGGCTGGTCCTGACGAAATGGTCAATGCGATTCGGATAGTGAATAGTGGTCAACGCTATATTTCACCAGAGATCGCTCAGCAAATGGCATTAAGCCAATTTTCACCAGCTTCTGAAAATCCATTTGCTGATCTCTCAGAAAGAGAGTTGCAGATCATGATGATGATCACTAAAGGTCAGAAAGTGACGGATATTTCTGAGCAGCTTAACCTTAGCCCTAAAACGGTGAACAGTTATCGCTACCGTCTATTCAGCAAACTGGCTATTAATGGTGATGTAGAGTTGACTCACTTAGCTATTCGACACGGAATGTTAGACACTGAGACCCTGTAGTGACGATTCCGTTTGATTCGGCTGCTTTCCTTAAAACAGTCACTAATCAGCCCGGTGTGTACAGAATGTATAACGCCGAGGCTGATATTATTTATGTTGGCAAAGCTAAAGACCTCAAAAAGCGCCTTTCTAGTTACTTTCGGAAAAACATCGATAGCGAGAAAACGCGCGCGCTTGTTAGCCATATCGCCAAAATTGACGTTACCGTAACGCATACTGAAACGGAAGCGTTGATCCTCGAACACAATTATATTAAGCAGTATTTACCTAAATACAATGTGTTATTGCGCGATGACAAGTCTTATCCGTATATTTTTATCAGTGGGCATAAACACCCTCGGCTCTCTTTGCACCGAGGTGCAAAAAAGCGCAAAGGAGAGTATTTTGGCCCGTATCCTGATTCGGGTGCGGTTCGGGAATCTTTGCATCTCATCCAGAAAATATTCCCAGTTCGGCAGTGTGAGGATACGGTGTACAGTAACCGAACGCGACCGTGTCTAATGTATCAAATTGGCCGTTGTGCTGCGCCTTGTGTCAGCAGCATCATTTCTGATCAACAATATGCTGAGTTAGTCAATTTCGTGCGCTTATTCTTACAAGGCAAAGACAACCAAGTATTGGAAATCTTGATTCAGAAAATGGAGCAAGCGAGCCAAACGCTTCAATTTGAGCAAGCGGCTCAATTTCGAGACCAAATTCAAGCCATACGACGCGTTCAAGAGCAACAGTTTGTTTCCGAAGATAGCATGGACGATATGGATGTCTTAGGTTTTGCTCAAGAAAGTGGCATTGCGTGTATTCATATTTTAATGATCCGCCAAGGTAAAATCCTCGGAAGCCGCAGCCATTTCCCTAAAATTCCCAATAACACCACTCAAGAAGAGGTGTTCGATAGCTTTTTAAGTCAATACTATTTAAACCACAATGAGGCTCGTACGATCCCTAGCCGCATTATTTTAAATTCAGGATTGCTTGAAGATGCAAAGCCATTACAAGATGCATTGCAAAGTGTCGCTGGTCGTAAAATCTCTTTTCATGTCAGTCCTACTCGTACACGTGGTCGATACTTGAAATTGGCGAACACCAATGCATTGACCGCAATTACAACCAAAATTAATCATCGGATGACTATCGGCCAGCGTTTTAAAGCACTTCAGTCGGTATTAGGCGTTGAAAATATTATGCGCATGGAGTGTTTTGATATTTCGCACACCATGGGAGAAAGCACCATTGCATCTTGCGTGGTCTTTAATCAAGAAGGTCCGGTGAAGCAAGAATATCGTCGTTATAACATCACTGGCATTACCGGAGGTGATGACTACGCCGCGATGGGGCAGGTACTAGAACGTCGATATTCAAAACAAATTGATGTCGAAAAAATACCGGATGTGATTTTTATTGATGGCGGTAAAGGCCAACTCAATCGAGCGCATCAAATCATCACCGCGCATTGGCAAGATTGGCCTAAAAGGCCGATATTGATTGGTATCGCTAAAGGGATAACTCGTAAACCGGGCTTGGAAACACTGGTGACTATAGAAGGTGAGGAGTTTAATCTTCCTAGTGATGCGCCTGCTTTACACCTTATCCAACATATTCGGGATGAAAGCCACAATCATGCTATTGCTGGTCATCGAGCCAAGCGCGGAAAAACCCGTAGAACGAGTGCGTTAGAAGAGATTGAAGGGGTAGGACCAAAGCGCCGACAATCCTTATTAAAGTATATGGGTGGATTACAAGAGTTGAAGCGGGCAACTGTTGAAGAAATCGCCAAAGTGCCGGGGATCAGCCATTCTTTAGCTGAAAACATTTATCAGGCATTGAAACAATAAGTAAAATGACGCAACATTAACGCGCCATGGATAAGAGCCTAAAAATATGCGTTTAAATATTCCCAACATTTTGTCTTTGTTACGACTTTTCCTTATACCGGTATTTGTCGTTGTATTCTACCTTCCTTATGGCTGGGGGCCTTTTGCGGCAGCAATGGTGTTTTGGGTCGCAGGGTTTACCGATTGGCTTGATGGAATGTTGGCGCGTAAACTAGGCCAAACCTCTCGTTTTGGTGCTTTTATCGATCCTGTTGCTGATAAAGTCTTAGTTGCCACAGCACTTATTTTGATTACTGAGCATTATCATAGCATTTGGATTACCATTCCTGCGGTCACAATGATTGCTCGTGAAATCATTATCTCGGCATTAAGAGAGTGGATGGCAGAAATTGGCAAACGTGCCAGTGTGGCGGTTTCTTGGGTGGGGAAAGTTAAAACCGTTACGCAAATGTTCGCACTATGGATCCTTATCTGGCGTTATGACGATTGGATGGTCTGGTTAGGTTATGCTGCGCTTTATGTCGCCACAGTATTGACGTATTGGTCTATGGCTCAATATTTGATGGCGGCCAAAGATGACCTCCTCAATGAAGAACATCATTAAATAACGGGCTACGGCCCGTTTTTTACGTTTAGTCGGTTCTGTTATCGGTTTTTATCTGCGGTAAAGTACAGTTATCTCATAGAAATGACGCCATATTTTGCTATTAAATTGAGCAAATCAGCCGTTTTTGAATGCAAAGTAGTCAAACGATTTAAAAACTAAAAAAATAGTGTTGACTCATTTCATCGAATCCGTAGAATGCATCCCGTACTCAAGAGGAACGCAACAAAGTAGCGCTTCGATTGAAGTAACAGAGGCGCGTTGGCAGAGGGGCTATGCAGCGGATTGCAAATCCGTGGACCTCGGTTCGACTCCGGGACGCGCCTCCATTTGCGACACTAGCTCAGTTGGTAGAGCGCAACCTTGCCAAGGTTGAGGTCACGAGTTCGAACCTCGTGTGTCGCTCCAGAATTTTGCGATATTGAATCTAATTTCGATATCTTTAAGATGGTGTTACTTAATTTTGTAAACAGCATCGCAATCAAGAATTGCGTGCCCTGGTGGTGAAATTGGTAGACACAAGGGATTTAAAATCCCTCGACTTTCGAGTCGTGCCGGTTCAAGTCCGGCCCGGGGCACCATCTTTTAACTGCATAAGCAGTATGCGACACTAGCTCAGTTGGTAGAGCGCAACCTTGCCAAGGTTGAGGTCACGAGTTCGAACCTCGTGTGTCGCTCCAAAATTAAAGCCTCAGCGAAAATGCTGGGGCTTTTTTACATCTAAATACTCGGCATTTTTCCTTGCGCGTAGTGCAACCTTGGCAAGGTTGAGGTCACGCTTTTAGTTCAAAAGAAAGCGAACCTCGTGTGTCGCTCCAAAATTAAAGTCTCAGCAGAAATGTTGGGGCTTTTTTACATCTAAATACTCAGCATTTTTCTTTGTGCGTAGCGCAACCTTGGTAAGGTTGAGGTCACGCTTTTAGTTCCCCTATCTTAAATTTCTAATCTGTGATCGATGATGCTGATAGAGAACATATAGTTTTCATTTCTGACTCAGTGGCTGTGAATAAATTGATATATAATTCCACTACACCCTTCCTATTTGAAGTTGCAGCGGTGTTGGCTACGTTTGCTTACCCCAATCACATAGTTTATCTATGCTCATGGGGATTCTCTCACTTGCCGCCTACCTGCAACTCCTAGTAGTTTGGGTATATATTTTCATGGATTAGTGTTTATTGTCTGTATGGTTGCAGGCTTTATGGGTGGATAGTGTGACGAAATCATTTCTTTGGGATAAACATTTTGAAACGGGAATTGGCGATGTTGATGAACAACATCAATATTTGGTTGGGATCATCAACCAATATGGTGCGCTTATTTCTGAAAATAATATTGCAGAAGAAGATGTTCGAGTCGCACTTTTTGAACTTTCTCGATATGCCGAATTCCATTTTAAGGAAGAAGAGCAATTGATGAGAAACAAAGGAGTTTATCCTAGCCATATAGAACAGCATATTAAGGTCCATAGAGCTTTTATGGCTGAAGTTGCGAGTATGCAGAGTTTTATTCATCAACAGGATGACGGCTCGGCAGAACAATTGTTGGATTTTTTAATTCACTGGTTGGCTTATCACATACTCGGTATTGATCAAAACTTGGCTCGGCAGATAAAGGCTATTGAGTCAGGTCTATCGTCTGAAGAAGCGTACAGACAAGAAGAACGGCAGCGAGACTCTGCAACAGAGCCACTGTTAAATGCGTTGAATGGTTTATTTGAACAAGTATCGATGCGCAATAAGGAGCTACTAAAACTCAACCAATCACTTGAATATAAAGTTGAGGAACGGACTAAACAGCTATTAGAGGCGAATAAACGTTTAGAAGAGTTGTCGCTAACCGATGCACTGACGTCGCTTCCTAATCGCCGTAGTGCTATGCATCACTTGCATGTATGTTGGACAGAAGCTGTGCAACATCGATATCCATTAGTTTGCATCATGATCGATGCCGATCATTTTAAAGTAATTAATGATAGCTGTGGTCATGATGCAGGAGATAAGGTGTTGATTGAGCTGGCTCACGAATTAAAATATGCCTTCCGTAGTGATGACATTGTATGTCGTCTTGGGGGCGATGAGTTTTTCGTTATATGCCCGCATACTGATCTAAAAGGCGGCCTGCATATTGCTGAATCAACGCGCCAACGTGTTTCCAAAATGCGTGTTAGCACCGGGGCAACAGATTGGCGTGGAAGTATCAGTATTGGTGTCGCGGCAATCAGTGCCGATATGAAAATATACGATGAATTAATCAAAGAGGCGGATAACGCACTGTATAAGGCTAAACAAGCTGGTAAGAATTGCGTTTATCCAACGATGTAACTAAAGCTCCTTGATCATCCAGACATCGCAACCATTGTGCTCCGTACCGACCATCGGCTCATTTAAGTGGGAAAACCCAAGTTTCTCATATAGACGAATGGCCGATGTCATATTGGATAATGTGTCTAAATAACACGATTGATAGCCCATATCTTTAGCGTATTTCATGCAGGTTTCACTGAGTTTTATCCCTAATCCGTGGCCGCGACTTTCAGGCAACAAGAACAATTTTTTGAGTTCGCAAACCTCTTGACTGCTATTAAATGCAGCGATACCAGCCCCCCCCATTACTTTTCCATCCATTTTTGCGACCAGATAAATACTTTTTGTTTCTATGCCGTAGTATTGGCTCATTTGTTCAACTTCTGCATCTGAAGGGCCAAAACCCTCACCAACAGCGCCAAATTCTGCACCTACCGATTTGATGATGTGACAGATATCTTGATCATCGGAGGGTGTGATTTCAGTAATGGTAATGTCCATATGTGTTTCTCTTATTAAACATGATTGTTTGGGTATAGTTATTGGTCTTACGAATGGAAATATCAAGCTATTGATGGATGTGTTGACCGCGACAAATCAACAAAGCAAAGATAATGTGTTTTTTTTCACCAATAGAAAGGCTTGATATCATTTCAATTTGGCTTTAGTTGTGGCTTTAGATACTATGTGTAGCTATCTGAAAAATACAAAACATCCGATACGGACACTACCAACGGGTAGATGAGGAAACGATGCAACATCTAGAAGAGATTATTGCTAATGCGACCGCTGCGATCAACGCGGCGGATTCGTTAGTCGCACTTGATGAAGTGCGTGTTCAGTACCTAGGCAAAAAAGGCGAGTTAACGACTCAACTCCAAAGCTTGGGTAAATTGCCACCGGAAGAACGTCGTGCAGCAGGTCAAGAGATCAACGTTGCAAAAGGAACGGTTCAACAAGCGATTGCAGCTCGTAAAGATGAGCTACAACGTGCTGAACTAGAAGCGAAACTAGCTGCCGAAACCATCGATGTTACTTTGCCTGGTCGCCGTATTGAAAATGGTGGTCTTCACCCAGTGACTCGCACGGTTGAGCGTATTGAGCAATTCTTTGGTGAGCTTGGTTTTAATACTGAGTCTGGTCCAGAAATTGAAGATGCGTTTCACAACTTTGACGCGTTGAATATTGCGGAAGATCACCCAGCTCGTACTGATCACGACACCTTCTTCTTCAACCCTGATTTAATGCTGCGCACCCATACTTCTGGTGTGCAAATTCGTACCATGGAAAACGGCAAGCCTCCTTTCCGCTTTATCGCTCCAGGTCGCGTTTACCGTAATGATTACGATCAAACTCACACGCCAATGTTCCACCAAGTAGAAGGTATGTTAGTTGATGAGAATGTAAACTTTGCGCAGCTAAAAGGTATTCTCAACGATTTCTTATGTAATTTCTTTGAAGAAGAAGTTGAGGTTCGTTTCCGCCCGTCTTATTTCCCGTTTACAGAGCCTTCAGCAGAAGTGGATGTAAAAGGTAAAAACGGTAAGTGGCTTGAAGTTTTAGGTTGCGGTATGGTCCACCCGAATGTACTTCGTAGTGTTGGTATTGACCCTGAAAAATACTCTGGTTTTGCTTTCGGTATGGGTGTTGAACGTTTGACGATGCTTCGTTATGGCGTGAATGACCTACGTGCGTTCTTCGAGAACGACTTACGTTTCCTTAAACAGTTCAAGTAATTCAAAGGGTAGAGATACAATGAAATTCAGCGAATCATGGCTTCGTGAGTGGGTAAGCCCTGCGGTTACAACTGACGAGTTAACACACCAAATCACAATGGCTGGCTTAGAAGTAGACGATGTTCTACCTGTAGCTGGCGAATTCACTGGCGTAAAAGTAGGCCAGGTCGTTGAGTGTGCTCAACACCCTGACGCAGACAAATTGCGCGTCACCAAAGTTGACGTTGGCGAAGAAGAGCTACTGGACATCGTTTGTGGTGCATCTAACTGCCGTCAAGGAATTAAAGTTGCCGTGGCTACGGTTGGCGCCGTGCTGCCAGGTGATTTCAAAATCAAAAAAGCAAAATTACGTGGTCAACCTTCTCACGGTATGCTTTGCTCATTTACTGAGCTAGGTATTGACGTTGAATCAGATGGTATTATGGAATTGGCTGAAGATGCCGTTATCGGTACCGATTTCCGTGAATTCCTTAATCTCGATGATGTAACGGTAGACGTAGATTTAACCGCTAACCGTGCAGACTGCTTCAGTATTCGTGGTCTTGCGCGTGAAGTTGGCGTTTTAAACCGTGCAGATGTTACAGAGCCAATGGCTAAAGGCGTTACGCCATCTATTGATGATGTTGTCGCTATTGATGATGTTGTCGCTATTGATGTGCAAGCACCAGCGGCATGTCCACGTTATCTTGGCCGAGTAGTTAAGAATGTGAATGTTCAAGCGCAAACCCCACTATGGATGCAGGAAAAACTGCGTCGTTGTGGTATTCGCTCTATCGACCCTGTCGTGGATATTACAAACTACGTTTTGCTAGAACAAGGCCAGCCAATGCATGCTTTTGATCTAGCTAAGATCGATGGTGGTATTGTTGTTCGTTTGGCTGAGCAAGGTGAAAAGCTAACGCTTCTTGATGGTACGGAAGCTGAATTAAATGCAGATACACTCGTAGTTGCCGACCACAATAAAGCATTAGCGATTGCGGGCATTTTTGGTGGCGAAGGATCGGGCGTTAGTTCAGAAACAAAAGATGTATTGCTAGAGTGTGCATTCTTTGCACCGGATCATATTCGTGGTCGTGCGCGCAGCTATGGCTTACATACAGATTCTTCAATGCGTTTTGAACGTGGTGTCGACTATGCACTACAAGCAAGCGCAATGGAGCGCGCAACGGAGCTTCTAGTTGAAATCTGTGGTGGTGAAGTCGCGCCTGTGGTTGCTGTAGAGTCTGCAACAGACCTTCCAACGCCAAATACGGTTACATTACGTCGTACTAAGTTAGACAATTTGCTAGGCCACTCCATCTCAGATGCTGATGTTGTAGAGATTCTACAGCGTCTTGGTTTGACGGTAGAAGTGACTGATGAAGGTTGGAGTGCAACTGCACCGACATGGCGTTTCGATATCGCGATAGAGCAAGACTTGGTCGAAGAAGTGGGTCGTATATACGGCTACAACAACATCCCAAATCAAGCCCCTATTGCTGCGTTGAGCATGAATGATCATAAAGAAGCTAATTTACCGCTTAAACGCGTTCGTAACCTTCTGGTTGATCGTGGTTATCATGAAGCTATTACTTATAGCTTTGTTGAACCTGAACAGCAAAAGTTAGTGGTTCCTGGTATTGATCCATTGGTTCTGCCAAATCCAATCTCTGCGGATATGTCAGCCATGCGCCTAGGTCTAATTCAAGGCCTATTAAATACTGTTGTTCATAACCAAAAACGTCAGCAGCCACGTGTTCGTTTATTCGAATATGGCCTGCGTTTTATTCCTGAAGCAACGGCAGAAAATGGCATGCGTCAAGAACCGATGCTAGCGGGTGTTATCTCAGGCACTCGTGGTGAAGAACATTGGAATATGGAAACAGCGACGGTTGACTTTTTTGACTTGAAAGGCGACCTAGAAGCGATTCTAGAACTAACGGCTAATGGTAAAGCATACAGCTTTACAGCGGTTAAGCACCCTGCGTTACACCCTGGACAATCTGCTGCAGTTATTCTTGATGGCGAAGTTATTGGTGTGATTGGTACTGTGCATCCAGAACTTGAACGCAAGTTTGGTTTGAATGGTCGTACGGTCGTATTTGAGATTGAGTGGTCTGCGATTGACAGCCGAGTAATTCCAGAAGCAGTTTCGCTTTCTAAGTTCCCATCTAACCGTCGTGATATCGCATTGGTTGTCGATGACTCAGTAGCATCAGGCGACATAGTAAATGCATGTCGTGCAGCTGGTGGTGAATTGCTAAAAGACGCAAAACTGTTTGACGTTTACGTAGGCAAAGGTGTGGAAGAGGGTAAGAAGAGCTTGGCTATTGCGCTTAGCCTTCAGTCGCTTGAGCGTACATTAGAAGAAGCCGATATTGTTAGCGCGGTAGACGCTATTGTCTCTGCTGTTGGTGAGCAATATGATGCTGCACTGCGTGATTAATCACTACTTAACAAATTAGTGACAGGTAGCAGGCTCATTAGAGCCTGCTTTTTTATGCGTTGAACAATGAATTTCCCAGCCAACAAGTCTATGATTTTATAGAAAATAAATTTTTTCATAAAAAAATAATGATAGTTGTTCATAGTGTGAAATTCTGTGTCGGTTTGTGAATTCGACATAAACCACTAAATTATCAGTACTTTTTTGAAATCGTCAATGCCAAACACTAGCTATATAGCCATGATATGCGTCTTTTTGATGAAATTATTAATTTTGTTGAGAATAAAAAAGTTGGCGAAAATCAGAAGCTTGGCATACACTTTTCAAGTAGAGCCGATAGGTTGTTGATTGGCTAAGCGAAAATGCTTCGGTGCTGCTGATTGGCAGCAAGGTTTAACATAGCTTTGAGGGAAGTTTTATGGCGCTCACAAAGGCCGAATTGGCTGAAAACCTGTTTGAAAAGCTTGGATACAGTAAACGGGATGCCAAGGAAACGGTTGAAGTGTTTTTCGAAGAGATTCGTAAGGCGCTTGAAAGTGGCGAACAGGTAAAACTATCTGGTTTTGGTAATTTTGATCTTCGAGACAAAAATGAACGTCCGGGTCGAAACCCAAAAACAGGTGAGGATATTCCTATCTCCGCTCGACGTGTCGTAACGTTCCGCCCAGGGCAGAAATTGAAAGCCCGAGTCGAGAACATTAAAGTCGAAAAATAGACCGAGCAATAGACCACGCCTAGCGTGGTCTTTTTGCATTTATCCTAAATTAAGTTTTAAGCTGCTTGAATATGAGTAGTTATGTAAGGCTGCCATGCATTTTGATAAAGCTCTATAGATTGACGTCTGAACTGAGCTATCTTCGCCATTTCAAATTCATTCAACGCACGGCGTTCGCTGGCAGCGTTACGTTCAAATTGTTGGATTTTTTCATACAGTTCATGCTCTGGGCCATTTTTCACATCGGCAATCGCTTTGAGGTGTAATTGTACCTCAGCAATGACATTGGTCTTAGGCAGTTGGACTAGTAAGTTTAAATCGCGATAGCCAGAAGCACCTGGCGATTTAAAACGATTTTTTACTTTAACAATTGTTGCTTCACGGTTGAGTACCTCATAGGCTTCAACCAGGCTAGGTACGTCGTTAGCGACAATGGTTGCTCGAGCTAAATCGGTAATCCTATCTGCGCGCCCATCGAGTTCATGTGCAATTTTTGTCAGTGCGCGATCTCTTGATTTAACACCCGCGAAATATGCTTCGGTTGACGTTAATAGCGCAGCACTTTTACATAGCGTTTCAAGTTCAAACTGAGCTTGATGCGCTTTGCTATAGAGTACTTCAAAGTCGTTATATGGTTGCAAAGGCTGGGTGTTGGTCGATTGAATGCCATAGAGACCGCTAAGGCTATGTTTGAAGAGTTTTGATGATAATTGGTCTTGTTGAGACTCGTTGACTTCAGGAGCACTTTCCGAAATCAGTGGAACAGCAGCAAACGCTGGTGCACGGCTTAATACTAGTAGCATCAATGCTGTGGTTCGTAGAAATAAGCTCATTGACTCTCCTTACGGGACGTTTAGGCAAAAGGGAAACTTAAAAGATCCTAAAAACGTCTAGCTCGAATTATGCAACGAACCGGAGATGTCTAAAGACTATCTTGGGTTCAATCGGTGAAACTCAATCTTGATGAATCAGTAAAACTGTTAACTTTGAAGCTGCTCACGTAGTTTGACTTTAGTGCAGTGTTTTTTTCTCATCAAGTTGTACTCAAGTATAGCGGGTGAAGATTAACCAAACATGAATGAATTTGTTTTGATGCTACCGGATGCGCAATAGATAGGTTAGGCTAGTGAACTTACGTCGTTTAACGGCACGTATATATGAGTGATGAGAGCAAGCAATAAGATGAAAGATCCTGAGTTTTGGCACAATAAATGGGCTGCTAATCAAATAGGTTTCCACTTAGAGGATGTAAACCCACTGTTGATTGAGTTTTGGGGGCATACTAAGCCGCAGCGAGAAGATAGCGTATTTGTTCCTTTGTGCGGAAAGAGTGAAGATCTGATCTGGTTAGCTTCCAAGCATGATGTTGTTCAAGGTGTAGAGCTGAGTGAAATCGCGGTTCGTTCATTTTTTTCCGAACATTTTTATACACCACAAGTGACACGTATCAATAGCTGGCATGAACTTTACCAGTTTGATGAATTATCGATCTATTCAGGTGACTATTTTACAGCCCCTATTGAGGCGGTTGATATCATCTATGATCGAGCGGCTTTGGTTGCTTTGCCGCCAGAAATGCGAATTGAATATGCAAATAGGCTAAAATCACTTTTAAAGCCAAAAGGTCGCATTTTGTTGGTTAGTTTGGATTATGTTCAAGATGAAATGTCTGGCCCTCCTTTTAGTGTGTCTGAAGAGGAAATACGCCAGTTGTATTCGGGTTATACTGTGACCCATTTGTTACGTGATGATGCCGATGAATCACATCCTAAAATCAATAAGCAAGGGTTGACTCGTTTTGCTGAAGACGTATGGCTTATTGAAGCAAACTAATATAGTGAAAGTAAAAATAGGCAGGGTATCTGCCTATTCTATTTAGAGATCAATATAAGCTAATAAATGACTTTGACTTTTTTAGCACTATCAATCGCATCTTCAATTGCGCTTTCAACACAAGAGCGGCGCGTCAAAGTCACACCAAGTCGACGTCGGCCATCAATGTCAGGTTTACCAAACAAGCGAATTTGAGTTTTCGGCATGGCAAGAGCTTCGTCAATGCCATCAAAGCGAATATTGCTTGATGATCCTTGGCCAAGAACCACTGCTGAAGCACTGGGACCATATTGAGTAATGGAATGGATTGGCATGCCGGTAAAAGCACGAACGTGCAAGGCAAATTCAGACATGTCCTGAGAAATTAAGGTCACCATTCCCGTGTCATGTGGACGAGGTGAGACTTCGTTAAAAATGACTTTATCACCCTTTACGAACAGCTCTACGCCAAACAGACCGTAACCGCCCAACGCATTCACAACTTGCTCTGCTACGTACTCTGCAGCTTTAATGGCATTAGCTGACATGGCTTGAGGCTGCCAAGACTCACGGTAGTCACCGTCTTCTTGGCGATGTCCGATTGGGGCGCAAAAGTGCACACCATCAACGGCACGCACAGTGAGTAGCGTAATTTCGTAGTCAAAATCGATAAAACCTTCAATGATGACTCTACCTGCTCCTGTTCGGCCGCCTTCTTGAGCGTAAGTCCATGCCTTTTCCACATCCTCGGAAGACTTGATCACACTTTGTCCTTTACCAGACGAGCTCATGACGGGTTTTACTACGCATGGAATCCCAACTTGTTCTACTGCTGCGATAAAATCGTCGTGACTGTCGGCAAACTGGTAAGGCGATGTCGGTAAGGAGAGTGTTTCTGCGGCAAGGCGACGAATTCCTTCTCGGTTCATCGTCAGTTGAGTAGCTTTAGCTGTAGGGACAACGTTAAGGCCTTGCGCTTCCAATTCGACAAGTTTACTGGTGGCAATCGCTTCGATTTCTGGTACAACGTAGTCTGGTTTTTCTAGTTCAATGATTGCTTGTAACGCATCACCATCGAGCATATCTATTACATGGCTACGGTGTGCAATTTGCATCGCTGGTGCGTCGGCATAACGATCACATGCGATCACTTCTAAACCCAAACGTTGACATTCAATCGCCACTTCTTTACCTAATTCTCCTGAACCAAGCAGTAAAACGCGAGTGGCATTTTCACGTGTAGCAGTACCAAACATAGTGAATCCTTACATTCATGCAAAAAGTAATAGCGAAAACAGCCAGAATGATACTGAAAATCAGCACAAAAGCAAACGTTTGCTTTTGTGCTGTAATCAATATTTTTAGCGCATGTTAAAGAGTTCATTATGAAAATGACAGCGATCTAACCCCATGCTGATTAACTGCTCTTTGAGCGTTTGGCCAAAAATTTTGGGGCCACAAAAACTCACTTCACCTTGTTGTAAATCTAATTGGTTTGCGATTCGTTGGGCACATAAACGTTGGTTATGACTGGCGGTATACACTTGCAACGTCACATTGGGTAGTTTTGGAACCAGCCGATTGAGTAATTCAACAAAATATTGTTGATGGTCTGATTCACGGCAGTAATAGAGTGTGATGTGCTGGCTATTATTATGGGGAGTAGAGCTAAGTCTTTGTAACCAAGCAAGAAAAGGTACGATACCAATGCCAGCTCCAACCCATACTTGCTCACGACTAGTGGGTATGTTGAATTTCCCATATCCACCTTCAACCGTTACCTTTTGTCCCACGAAGATAGAGGTGACTAAGTGGTGGGTATAATCACCAAGATCTTTTACGGCAAACTCAATGTGATTGTTATGCCTCTGGTAAGACAAAATGGAAAATGGGTGAGGTGGCTCTTTATCATCAAAACTTAAATAAGCAAACTGCCCAGCTTGGTAAGAGAGAGGTTTAGATAGCTGAATTGAAAAGTGCACAATATCACCATGACCGCTTTCATCTAAGATCGGTTGAACATGGCTAACTTGCCCGGTCACTTTGTTTGCTTGCCCGATGCGTCCTGATAAGGAGATCAGGGCGCAAACCGAACCAAGTAGCGCTAGGCTAACAATGACGATATTCATGCCCATCGTTTCCGAACTAATATCAATTAAGACAATGGAGTGGAACGCTCCGGCCATGAAGATGACACCGCCAAGTTTGTGCGTGAATTTGAAATGGCGATAGCTGATCGCCTGAAACAAACTGATTCCAACAAAAATAACGAACGCGTAGAAAGCGAACTCTCCCACATCTTTAGCTAGTGCGGCCCAAGGAATAGCATCTTGTATTTGGTGGATACGATTTTGTCGGTGCGGTCGTTCGAGCCAACCCAATAATATTAGCCATTTGGGAATTTTCATAAGTAGCCAATGGCAGGTTAAAGCTATTGTGGCATGTATCCCGAGCGATTTATGTACCGCGTAGCTTTTATCCAGCCCGTCTAGCCATTGCTCCACTTTCGAAAAGCGCATTGCGGTCAGCATTGCAACACTCATATAGGCTAAAGCAAGGAAGCCAGTCAAGATAACAAAGTGATGTCGCCAGTAGAAGAAGTCTACGGTGTTATCCCATGTCACCACCACTGAGGGCAACCAAAGCAATAGGCAAACCAAGAAGATCATTTTCATGACTGATAACCCACAAAATTGACATGGTTATTATCTTAGACCTCTGGTGATGCTCTGTGAACCTAATTCACCAATCTTTACATTCAATGGTTCTTGCTTGTTCTATAAGTAAGATGAACTATAGCAAGAGGGCAACAGTGAGTAGAATTGGTAGTGTAATCAGGCAAAAGAAATTACCAAACAATACCATTGACGCGACGTTTGTTGGTTCAATATTAAAACGTTCTGCAAACAGATAGTTCATGACGGCAGGGGGGAGCATGGTGAACAAAACCATCATTTGTAGCTGCATAGTGGGTAATGGAATGAAGTAGTAAATCAGCAGAAAACTCACAGCCCCAGTGGCTAAAGATAACAAGCTAGAAATCACCCCGACTTTGAACCCTGATAATTTCAAATTGATCATCTGAGAACCGAGAGAAATTAACATCACGGGAACCGCGGCTTGCCCCAGTAATGACGTCGCTTCATAAAGAGGTTTCCAAACGGTAATGCCCAATACATTCAATGTCATAGCAATAGCGGCGGCGATGAATAACGGCGTAGAAATGATCTGCTTAAATGGATTGCCTTTACTAAGAAGTGCTAGGCCAAGGCTAATATGTAGACATGCTGAAACCACAAATAATAAGACGGCTGACCCTAATGCAGACTCGCCGAATGTATAGGTGAAAAGCGGAATCGCTAAATTACCGCTATTGCGAAACATGTGTAATGGAGCCCACGCCTTATAGTTAATTTTCATCATCAAACAAATGGGAATCATCAAAAGAGCGGGGATCAAAACGGCCACTAAGGAAGCTACAATCAAGGGAAGTTGCTGAGTGTCGAGTGGCATGGTTGCTAGAGATGAAAAAACAAGAGCCGGAACGAAAGCGTCCATATTGATGCGATTAATGGGGCGAAAATCTGGTTTTTGCCAACGACCTATCATGAACCCTACGCCCACTAAGGCTATGACCGGGAAAAGAATATTAACCACTTGCTCAAACATAAATCAATCCGTTGATCTTTAAATGAAACCCTTACGCTAAATTAACAGCCTTTCACAATGCCGTCATGGTTTTGGATGGATTTTTATTAAATGGTATGAGTATCGCTTGTTGTTTTCCGCCAATAAAAAATCCCCGATTGCTCGAGGATTTTTTATGCCACTATCATGTGGTTAAACCATCAGGTAGGAAACGGGAATATCAGGGTTAATCACTTCGAGAGTTGATTGTGTATCTGCGAGGTGACTAATATTTCCTTCGGCCATTTCTACTAGTGCCGCGGAAGTAATTTGGTCAAAACTCTCACCGCTCATCATTAACTGTGTCAAGGCAACTTGTAGTGGTGGTAGGCTCGGATTGAAAGCCGCGTTTTCAGCATAAGAGCCAATAAAGGTTTTGCCACTTTCGACTCGTAAGGCAACACCGCTTAGGTTCTTTGTGTAAGGGGCATAGCTGCGGTTTAGACCTGTTAGCGCGGCCAGTATTAATTGATCACCCTCACTGGTCATTTTGCCATGATCTGCACTCGCCATCAGGCCTGATTCGATACCAAGATCAGACGGTCCGAAGGAATCAGGTAAGTATTCCTCGAGAGATTTTTCGTCACGTTCTGGCAATTGGATGGTCAATGATTTAGCGGTGGTTAGCTCATTCATAAACTGACGGCAGTGACCACATGGGCTGAAATTCACGGTGACATCAGTTATACCTTGTTCACCTTTCATCCAAGCGTGGCTGATTGCGCACTGCTCCGCATGAACGGTTTGGCCTAACTGTGCGCCGGAAAACTCCATATTGGCACCAAAATATAAGCGACCTGATAAGCCTCTTACAATTGCTCCCACATAGAAGTTAGAAAGTGGCACATAAGCATAAGCTGCAGCGAAAGGCAGCAAGGCGAGGCGTAATTCCGAGTCTTCCAATCCAGATATTGCAAGCAACTGCTCAAACTGTTCTGGTGATAGAGTTGCATCAAAGTCATCTGACAGCATAATAGCGGCCAAAAACTCTGCAATCGGTTTTGGTGTATCAGCTAGTGCTTGTTCAATACGGCTTTTCATAGTGAATCCTTATCAATGTATTGAAGTCTATTCTAGGTGACAAATGAAAATTCTCCGTGATTATGATCACATTGATAAGTGTAACGATATTTCATTTTTCATAATTAGAGTGAGGTCACACATGATATCGATTGCAGCCTGAGATTAAGTGAAAGATGTCAAATACCTCTTGTCAATGTTTGTTTGTAATCTATCGGTTATTGTAATGATTATAGGGTTGCTAACCACACTGAAAAGGCAAAAAAGCTTGGCGCTAAAACCGATGTAATGACACCGCACACGACTAAAGCCAGAGAGCTGAAAGCGGCATCACGAGGATCTTTCTCAGCACAGGTTGCGGTACCCAAGGCGTGCGATACGGTTCCCATTGTTAATCCTTTAGCGATCGGGTGCGTAATACCTAACAGGTTATAGATAGGGTAGGCGAGAATCGCGCCAAATAATCCAACTATAACCACCAAAATGGCGGCAACCGCAGGTTCTCCTCCTAAGTTACTCGACACTTCCATTGCGATCGGTGTAGTTACGGATTTTCCCAGCAAACTGGCGATTAACTGAATATCGGCTTGCATATACACAGCGATCATACTGGCGGTCAGCATCGACATAACACTGCCTACACCACAGGCCAATGTAATGATGCGCCAGTTCAAACGTATTTGTGGCAGTTGTTCATACAAAGGATAAGCAAGCGCTACCACGGCAGGTTGCAATAGCAAACTTAACCATTGATTATCTGCATAGTAGGTTTCAAAAGGGACTTTAAAAAACAGCAAAATAGGAATAATGATTACAAGGCTGATTAATAAAGGGTTCATCAGTGGTGTTTTGCATTTTTTGCTAAGCCAGCGCGTGAAAAAAAATACCAAGATAGTTACTAGCAGCCACATTACTTATTCCCCTTTTTCAAAAAACGATCCAGCAGCCAGCCAAGAGAAACAAGCACAATTAATGTGCCACCAACGGCACTAGCAAGTATCGGTAACGCATTGTTAATGAGTATCTCAAAATGCTCCATTAAGCCAACGCTTATCGGAACAAAAAGCAAAATCATGTAACGAATAAACAGGCTAGCACTTGGTTTAACCCACTCTACAGGGACCAATCCACTGGCCATTAGTGCAAATAGGATCAGCATACCAATGATGCTGCCAGGAATAGAGATACCAAGCCAAGTTTGTAGGTTAATGCCCGCTAGTAGGCAAAGTAGAATTAGGCCTAATGAGACAATGTATTTTGCGAATGTATTCAACATAAAAATTGTGCCGTGTCTAAGTCAGAAACGTTGAGTGCTGTTGGTTAACAAGGTAAGACTGAATGAGCTAGGCAACCGCTTCGCATGCTGTTGCCTAAATAGTTAAATCGTCTTACTGCCAGCTAGTCATATTTTCAACGGGTAATAGTTTCCACGTAATGGTAAACGGATTTTAAAATAGCGATTTTCTTTTCGTCACTCTCATAGGTATGAACTAAGTTTTCCAAATTGAGGCTATATTCTTCAATACGATTTTCAAAATATTCACGGCAATGTGCAGCCCAACGCTGTTGTTCTTCATCGCTCAGCGTCAAAGGGTAGTTGCGCGCGCGATAACGAAATAGTAGGGGCTCAATCCGTTTATCACTAAAGCTAATCTCTAAAGCAGATAAATTTACCGGGTCGGTCTCACGGATAATATCCATAGCGGCTTTATCCGAAGGCGAAAAGAATCCGTCATACAGCTGGCTATCGACATCATCATTGGCCGGATACTCTCGCTCGATACTGTACAGGCCAACCAGTTTTTCCCGGATTTTAGGGTGTTGTTTAATCACGGCTAAGTTTTGTAAACATACCGTTCGATCAATCCCTATCTTTTCTGCATTTTCCGCGGTTAACGTTTTGGCCGGTGCTAAAATTGGGCATTTATTAAGGTGCACCAGCTTGATTGGTACGGGCTGCTCATCCGGTGCAAGATCGTCTCGTTTTGTGTATAAGCGTTGCTGTAACTCTTCGACGTTTAGGTCTATCAATGGCTGCGGGTTTTTCGCAAGATCAACCACAATCACTGCGTTTTGGTTAGTGGGGTGCCAGGCGATTGGTACAATCCAACTGGTGTATTGGCATTCACGGCCGAGCATGCCAGAAACGTGCATCAGTGGCGTCATGTTGACGATATCAACGAGGTCATTGAGTTTACGTTTGTGGCGCATATTGAAAAAGTAATCAAACAACTTAGGCTGCGCGGCTTTGACTTTCTTTGCAAGTTCGATGGTAGCGATAACATCGGCCATTGCATCATGAGCATTCGCGTGTTCGATACCGTTAGCGACAGATAAATGCTCTAATTTAAAACTGGTGAACCCATCTTCATTTTCTGGCCAGTTGATACCCTCTGGGCGTAATGCATGGCATGCACGCATAACATCAAGTAAATCCCAACGTGAATTGCCTTTTTGCCAGCTCCATGCATACGGATCAATAAAATTTCGGTAGCAAGTGTAGCGTGTGACTTCGTCGTCAAATCGAATGCTGTTATAGCCAAGGCTGGTGGTATTAGGGGTTGATAGCTCAGCGTGTATTTTAGCTATAAATTCTGGCTCGCTAATACCATGACTCATCGCTTTTTGTGGGGTGATACCAGTAATAAGCGCCGCTTCTGGAGAGGGGAGGTAATCAGCAGGAGGTTGGCAATAGATAACCAACGGCTCGCCAATAATATTGAAATCCATGTCGGTGCGAACACCAGCAAATTGGCTAGGGCGATCCTTTGCTGGGCTTACTCCCCAAGTTTCATAATCAAAAAAGAAGAAAGTAGGCGTGTGCTCTTGTCGCATTCAATAGTATCCAGTTGCTGAAAGGTTAGGTTTATTAGACCATTGCCCGTCTTACATAGCAATGTGTGAAGCGATATGGAGCTGTAATCATCAGCGAAAAAGAAAAAACCGATGCATAGGAATCGGTTGTTCACGAGTAATCAACAGTAAGCGCTTACGCTTGCTGCTGTTGCACTTGTGGTGTTTTCTCACCAAGCAGACGGCTAGTAATTGTCCCCGCAGTCATCGCCCCAGAGACATTCAATGCGGTACGAGCCATGTCGATCAGTGGTTCGATCGAGATAAGCAAAGCGGCAATTGTTACAGGTAAACCCATGGCAGGTAGTACGATAAGCGCCGCAAAAGTTGCGCCGCCACCTACACCGGCAATGCCAAACGAACTGATCGCAATAATACCAACAAGAGACAAAATAAAGTGGATGTCCATTGGGTTAATACCAACTGTCGGCGCAACCATTACCGCTAGCATTGCAGGGTAAATCCCCGCACAACCGTTTTGGCCAATTGTCGCACCAAAAGAAGCGGAGAGATTTGCTATTGCTGGTGGAACATTAAGTTTAGTGATCTGAGCTTCTACGTTCAAAGGAATGGTGGCCGCAGAGCTGCGTGAAGTAAACGCGAAAGTCAGTACTGGCCAAATTTTTTGGAAATACTCTTTTGGGTTTACACCGACAAACGACACTAAAATGCCATGTACGACAAACATAAGTGCAATTGCGACGTAAGATGCGACGATAAAGCCGAGTAAGTTCAGAATGTCACCAGCGCTTGATGTTGCAACAACCTTCGCCATTAAAGCGGCAATACCATAAGGGGTCAGCGCCATAACCATTTTTACTAGACGCATCACAATTGATTGCGCCGCTTCAACAAAAGTGCGAATCGGAGACGCGAGCTCCTCTTTTTCTTGCATCACTTTTCGTGCTGCAACACCGGTTAGCACACCAAAAATCACCACGGCAATGATAGAGGTCGAACGAGACCCCGTTAAATCAGCAAAAGGATTAGTTGGAATAAAGCTCAATAGCATTTGAGGAATGGTGAGATCACTCACCGTTGAAACTCGACTTTCCAATACCGCAATGCGCGCGGTTTCTCGTGCACCTTCAACCAAACCTTCGGCGGTGAGGCCAAAAGTTTGTGTGACAGCAATACCAATCAACGCAGAGATTGCAGTTGTGAACAGGAGGATAGAAATTGTCAGTCCCGAGATTTTACCCAGTGAGCCACCTTTATCTAATTTCACCACCGCGGCGATCATGGAAACTAAGACCAACGGCATGATGACCATTTTTAGTAGCCCAACGTAACCGTTACCAACAACATTTACCCAGCTTAATGTTTCTTTGATTATAGGGTTACCTTCACCAAAAACGAGCTGTAAAGCGAGACCAAAGGCACTACCAAAGATTAAACCGAGGAGCACTAGGCGAGAAAGAGTGTGGGCTTTTTTCTGTTGTCCGAATAGAAAAAACAGAATGCCAACAAATACCGCTAATGAGGCGATAACTGCAACTGACATGTGAGACATCCTTAAAAACTGGGGTACCCAGTGCGATAACGTTGCGTTTTTAAAACAACTTCACCGACTTTGGGTTTTATAAAAGAAAGAGTAATTGAGGGTGAACATATCGGACAAATAGCGTGAATGAAAATATGAAATAAATATTATTTAGAACAAAAGGTTATCAATACCTTTGTTTTGATTGATTTTAATGCACTTTGGTTGAAATCTGACTTATTTATCGGTATTTGTTAAGCAGTGTTAACATCTCGGAAGAATGTAGAACTTCAACATGGCGAACTTGCTGTTGAAAAAGGCTATATAAAAGGCTTCGCGCTACATCTTGAGCTGAGATCGGAATTAGGTTTCTCATCCGTCCGACCAATAGTGGTTTCATCAAGCAAAGGATACGCTGTGTCCATTTTTCATCGGTACGTTCAATAGCTCTTTTGCCAACCAGTGGTCCAGGCCTAACAAAAGTTATCTGTTCAAAACCCATGCGACGTATGGCTTCTTCCATACGTCCTTTACATCTTAAGTAATGAGATGATGATCGTGCTTTGGCCCCAAGGCTTGAAACCACCGCTAAACGCTTTACGCCAAGTGTTTTCATAGTTTGCGCGACTTGGCATACTAATTCGTAGTCTATTTTTTCTAACCCCTTTTTTGAGCCTGCTTGTTTTAATGTTGTGCCTAAAGTAATAACACCAAGCTCGGGGCTGATATTTTCTTCATCCCAATGAGTGATTTGTAAATCAGCTTGAATAAACTCGTGCAGTTTCTTGTGTTTAATTCCAGAGCTTTTTCGTACCAGCGAATAGATACGAGAGACGGCTTGTTCCTTTAGCATCATTTCTAATACATGCTGTCCAACCAGACCTGACGCACCAGCCATGATCACAGCCATACTTCGCTTATCCATCGTTGCCTCTATTTTCTTATGTTCATCACCATTGTATCTCAGTATTACTTATCTATTAGACTTATTATTAGCGTTCCGCTGAACTCACTTGCCGTCTACCCGCAACTTCAAGTTGTTTGGGTATATCTTGTTGAAGCATAGCCGATTTATCTCAATACAAGTAAACTATGATTTTTCACGGAAGACCTGAACAATAGATGTTAAAACAAAAACATAGACAAATTATTCGCCAGACCGTATTGGTGTTTGTTGGTGATGACTCGATTACAGACGCTGGAGTGACAGTGTAATGTTCAGCGCGTTAAGGTATCAACTGGAACTGTTTTGGTTGGCGTTAAGTTTTTTTTCACGTTTGCCAATCCCTGAAAAGACTCCTTATTCTAGCGATAGAATGAATCGCTCTGGACGCTATTTTGCTTTAGTTGGATTACTACTAGGTGCAATATGTGCAACATGCTACAGCGGATTGAGCCTTATTTTTCCAGCTGAGGTCAGCATTGCATTAACCATGGTCATTAGCTTATTGCTCACTGGCGCTTTTCATGAAGATGGTCTGACCGATATGGCTGATGGTATCGGTGGTGGAATGACGGTTGAACGCCGTCTCGCTATTATGAAAGATAGCCGTATTGGTACTTATGGCGCGTCAGCGTTAGTCATGGCGTTACTCTGTAAGTATCTCTTTCTCAGTACGCTAGTAGGGTACAGTAATCTGTTTGTGGTATGGCTGGTCGGTTATGGGTATAGCCGCGCCATTGCTGCATCGCTGATTTTTGATATGCCTTATGTGAGTGATCTCGATACCAGCAAAAGTAAGCCGCTTGCTAATAAACAGACGTTTTCAGAGCTATGTTTTTTACTGTTGTGCGGTTTATTGCCCTGCTTTTGGCTGGGTTTGCCTGTGGTTATCGCTTTGATTGGGTTGGCTATCGTTTTTCGCACTTTATTTAAATCTTGGCTAATGGCTCGCATCGGAGGGTTCACTGGTGACTGTCTGGGGGCTGCCCAGCAGATTATGGAGCTGTTGATCTACTTATTGCTGATTGCGTTTGCTCAATATGGTTTTCTAACGATGGGAGTGATCGAATAATGGTACATCTCATTTTAGGCGGTGCTCGTAGTGGAAAATCTCGATTTGCTGAGCAGAATGCTCAACAAGCCTACCATATGTTGTTAGCAGAACATCCACACGCACAGCTGCATTATGTCTCTACAGCCATTGCTTTTGATGATGAAATGCGTGCGCGTATTGCACATCACCAGCAGCAAAGAGACGATAATTGGCAAGAACATGAATGCCCTTATCAATTGGTTGAGCAGTTAAAAAATTTCTCATGCAGAGATATAGTATTGGTTGATTGCTTAACGTTGTGGATGAATAACATTATTTATAACCATGGACAGCAAGCCAGTGAGACACAAATCAAACAGCAGGTTAGCGGGTTGTGTGAAGCCGTTGAACAATCGGCGGCTAAGATTATTCTTGTCTCTAATGAGGTTGGTTTAGGTGTTATACCTATGGGAGAAGTCTCACGGTTATTTGTTGATAATGCAGGCTGGATGAACCAAGCATTAGCGAAAGTTGCACAACGAGTGAGTTTTGTTGCTGCCGGCTTACCGATGACGTTGAAAAGCTAGTGATGATCAATATCTACCTGCTGCGGCATGGAAAAACGCAAGGTAAGCCCGCTTTAAATGGCCGAACTGATGTTTTAGTGGCTGCACACCATCAGGATCAAATTTGCGATAAATTAATGGCTTCTGGCTACTCATTCCAACACCTTATTTCGTCACCACTCAAGCGTTGCTCGGATCTAGCCCGTCGCTTGGTCGCTAACCATGCTGTTAGACAGTGTGATTTCGAACTTGGTTTCCAAGAGATGGATTTTGGCTGTTTTGATGGTGTCCCATTTGATGAGCTCCAAGCACAGTGGCCTATTTTAGAAACATTTTGGGCAGATCCCGCCACACACCAATTGCCACAAGCAGAAAGTCTGGCGGATTTTCACCAAAGAGTCACCAATGCTTGGGAGCGTCGTTTAAAGTTATTGAGTAATGATACTTTGATTATTGCTCATGGCGGAACAATCCGGATGATCTTAGCGCATGTGTTGGGGAGTGACTGGCAAAATCCCGCGTGGTATTCCACATTACAGATAGGAAATCAGTCCGTTACTCATATTCAAGTGCTGAAAAAAGAGGCGATTCATTTAACGGTGAGAAGCATTGGAATTCCACTCTAGCAACATGTTTGTACATTACAGAGTATGGAGTAACTATTAGATTTAATGATAGAATTTTCCGCAATCAAAGCCGAGTATATGGCTTAGTGTGTTTTTCGAACAAGTTGATAAAGTTATCGCCAATTTTTAAATGTTTTGCCTCTGCATGTCTTAATAAGTGGGATCGTCTCTACATAATTCATCAGCACAATTCATTAACATACCGCTGTGCAATAAAGGAGTAACGCATGACGAAGTCCCTCTTCCGCCAATCTTTTCTAGCTGATAGCCTAGATTTAGGCCAAGAAATGGCCTCAGGTGAAATAAAAACTACAGCAGGTATTACACTCAAAGTGCTTCAGCGAGGCGTATTGGAAGTCATTCCCGTTAACTACAGTGCTAATAGTAAAAATATCATAATCTCTTGTGGTATTCATGGTGATGAAACGGCCCCAATGGAGTTAGTAAATAAACTGGTAGATGATACTCTATCTGGGTTTCAAGCGATCAAACATCGCTGCTTATTCATCATTGCTCACCCTCAAGCCACTAATCAACACACTCGCTTTGTACAAGAAAACTTAAATCGTCTGTTTGATAATAAAACGGGGAATCCGACGTTAGAGCGCGATATTGCACGAAACCTGAAACAGTTGGTAGGGCGCTTTTATGAAAACACGACGGAAGTTAGCCGCTGGCACCTCGATCTGCACTGTGCGATTCGATTGTCTAAACACTATTCATTTGCAGTGAGCCCTAAGTCTCGTCATCCAGTACGCAGCCATGCCTTAATGTCGTTTATCGATAGTGCGCATGTGGAAGCGGTTTTATTGTCGAACTCACCTTCTAGCACCTTTAGCTGGTATAGCGCTGAACATTTTGCGGCGCAGGCATTAACGCTCGAGCTTGGACAAGTGGCGCGTATTGGCGAAAATAATTTAAAGCGCTTGGTTGCTTTTGATTTGGCAATGCGTGACTTGGTTTCAGCTGAGACTCCCGAGCATTTACCCAAGAAAGCGGTAATGTATCGTGTTAGTCGCACCATAGTACGCATGCATCAAGACTTCGACTTTATGTTTGATGATAGTGTCGAGAACTTTACCGCGTTCAAGCATGGGGAAGTCTTTGGTCACGATGGTGATAAGCCGTTGATGGCGAAAAATG
This sequence comes from Vibrio aestuarianus, assembly GCF_012395185.1. Taxonomy (GTDB): domain Bacteria; phylum Pseudomonadota; class Gammaproteobacteria; order Enterobacterales; family Vibrionaceae; genus Vibrio; species Vibrio aestuarianus. Next base: position 55,763 of record NZ_JAAZTU010000010.1, on the reverse strand, counting down.
AAGGTGAGGCTGTTGTATTTCCTAACCGCAAAGTCGCAATAGGGCAGCGGGCAGCATTGATGGTCTGTAAAGTAGCGACACGTTATGAAGATGGTCAATTAGTCTACGATTAAACGATGGTTATCACTTTAAGGCGCTTAAGGTGACTGGTTGTGGCTATAGCGCTTTCTATTTTAATGGCTTAACGGTAAGGTTAGGCCATTATTGTTTCTCTTGTATACAAATAAGTGCATGAACTTCAATCAGTTACTCTTAAAAAAACAGCGCCGTTGGCATTTTGCCTTGTATTGGATGTTGGCATTGTTGGTCGGCTTTAGCGCACTCTATTTAATGATAGGAGAGGTGTTTATCTTTCCGTTTCAGGCTCTCACCTCACTTGAATGGCAACTTGTGGCACAGCTTCGAGCTCCTCGACTATTGTCCGCTATCGTGATTGGTGCATCGCTGGCGGTGTCAGGGGCAACCTTACAAGTCTTATTAGGTAATGTGCTAGCAGAACCTGGTGTGTTGGGTATTTCCGGAGGAGCCAGTGTCGCGATGGTCATTGTCTTATTCTTATTCCCAACCTTGGCTTCACCGGAAGTCTTTATGCTATCAGCGGTAATCGGCGCTATGGTATTTACCTTACTGCTTGTGAGCATGGCTAAAGCGATGCGTTTGAGTACGACTCGCCTTTTATTGGTTGGTGTCGCATTAGGTATTTTGTCTGGAGCGATCGTCACTTGGGCATTTTATTTTAGTGATGATCTCGGTTTAAGGCAGCTTGTTTACTGGTTAATGGGCAGTATTGGTGGAGCAAGTTGGTATCAGCATACGCTGTCGCTTGTAGCGTTACCGATTATTACGTGGCTTGTGCTACAGGGCAAAACCTTGGACAAATTAATGCTGGGAGAAACACACGCTAGGCAGTTAGGGGTTGATGTCGAACGGTTACGCTGGAAACTGATTTTAGCGGTGTCTGTATTGGTTGGTGCAGCAGTAGCTTTGGGGGGGGTGATAAGTTTTGTCGGTCTAGTGGTTCCTCATTTACTGCGTTTGGCGTTCGGTTCTGAAAATCGTTATTTGTTGCCGATGTCTGCATTGTTTGGTGCGCTGTTATTGGTGTTTGCCGATATTATTGCACGCACGGCATTAATCAGTGCTGAACTACCGCTTGGTGTGGTGACTACCACGCTCGGTGCTCCTATCTTTATTTGGATGTTATTAAAAAACCATGATTCACGTTAATACGTTGCAAGTAACCAGTTTACAAGTAGGAGCGCGTTTACTGCCGCTCTCTTTTCGTTGCAAAGCAGGAGAGGTGCTACACGTTATTGGCCCTAATGGCAGTGGTAAAAGTACTCTGCTTGCGGCATTAGCAGGCGTTATTGAAAGTAAAGGCATGGTGCAAATTGGTGATGTTAATATTAATGACGTGTCGTTAGAGACTTTGTCGTTACATCGAGCGTATCTTTCTCAAAGCGATAAGCCAGCCTTTAACCTACAAGTGTTTCAATACCTTTCGTTAGCCATTCCAAGCTGTGCAGATCTTCATTCAGAGGCCGTTAACCAAGCGGTTAATGACATTACTCGCCTGTTAAATATCGAAGATAAATTGCATCGTTCAATTCACCAGCTTTCGGGGGGGGAATGGCAACGTGTTCGCTTGGCCGGAATCTGCTTACAAATTTGGCCATCGATCAATCCATACGCCAAATTGCTCATTTTGGATGAACCGAGTGCACCGCTCGATATCGCACAAGAGGTTTTGCTTTATCGTTTAATTGAACATATTGCACAGCAAGGTATTGTGGTGATTATGGCTAACCATGACTTGAATCGGACATTGCGCCATGCAGACAGCGCACTGTTGCTAGAAAGGGGAGTTCTGCAAAGTTTAGGTGAGGTGGAAACAGTGCTCAGCAGTGAGCGATTAAGTCAGGTGTTTCAAATGCAAGTAAAACACGTTGATGTGGAAGGTAAACCCTATCTTATTTTTGATTAACCGTAGTGTATTACTTTTGTTCGACAGCACAACTCTCGTGCATTAAGCACAACTTTGGAGCATGTGCTTATCAGTGAGTCTAACTTGGTTGAAAAAAAGACTAACAAAAACAATGTGTTGAGTTAAACGAAAAGTTGGCATGCCAATCGCATTATTAGAATCGATACATTCTCGTTCTTGTTAGGCTTTTATAAGTCTCTTTAACCACCTTGCTCCCACAAGGTGGTTTTTTTTATTTATTGCGTCAGTGACGCTAGATCCGCTGGGCGGTAGTAAACCGATTTTAGAACTTTACCTTGGCGAATGGTTTTGGCGTCAGAAGCGAAGTCTTGTGCGCATTTCGCAATAATATAATCGCCTTTCTGTACTGCCATGAGTTCGATACCTTGCTCTGCATAATACGCTTTGGTCTCGGCATATTCCTTTTCATTACGGCACACTTTGCTCATGTTTGAGCTGTGTACTTCATCCCAGCACGGGATAAAATCGATACCACGGTTAACGGCAACATTAAGCAGCAAATCGATCAGGTAGCTGATTGCAAGGTTGTCAGCAATATTACTATGGCCTAGGTGGACTAAACGGCCCATCAACACATAAACCGTGTCGATAATCGCGTCAGCTTGTTCGGTTTTATTGTCGGCTTCTGCAAGTTCAGTCAACTCTTCAATCGCCAGTGAGGTATGTAGCGTGTCGGCTTTGCTGTCTAAACTGCCAGCATCAGCAACAGGTAGGTCAAAGGTGCTACGAAACTCTGTGATATCGCGGTAAAGGTGATCGTAAATCTCTTGAGTAAGCTTAGATAAATGCATTATCTCGGTCCATTGTGTTGGTTGGTATTGATTGCGTCGCATAGTAACAAACTGACGGCGATGCTGCGAATTATGCTTCGTGCTTCGCGCAGAAAATCACTGTCGACTATTTAAAAAAAGATAGGGGAAAAGTTGCTGACGTTCTTGTTCACTAAGGTTACTGACGCGCTCAATATTGGTGTCAGGTATCGCCTCTGGATTAGGGTAGTGCTTGAGCACCCTTTCCATGCTCTCTTCACGGATTAAGTGAAATATAGGGTATGGAGAGCGATTGGTTAGGTTCTCATCATCTTCAGGCTCGGTGCCACCGAAGCAGTAGTCAGGGTGGAAGGTTGCCACTTGGAAGATACCTTCCCAATCTTGTTGACGAATTAACGCTTCAACCCAGTCGATAAATAGGTTGTAGTCGAAAAAGTCCTGCAGCATATTGGGTACTACAACTAACGTAGTTTCTAGTGTTTTTGCCTCACAGCCATCTAGCTCAAGCAACTGTTCAAGAATATCTTGCAGTAATAACTCTTCTGTATCAGCCGTACTGACAAAGGTTTTAATCTGTTGATTACGCTGTGGCTTGGCGGCAAAAGGACAGAGGTTTAGACCGATAACGACATCATTTAGCCACTGTTCGACGTGTTCGGTAATGACCGCTGTATTCAATGTTGAGCTCATGATTGTAATTGCGCTGATGAATTTAGCGCAAGCATAGCATGAGTTAACCTAAGACTTCACCAATAGCTGAGGGCTTTGCGAGGGAACGGTCGTAGTGGTGAAGCTTCCAGCATAAATAGAACATGATGGCGTAGAGCAGCATACCGCCAGACACTACCATCGCCCATCCGCCATGTTGCCAACAATAGAGTAAGAAGAAGCCGCCAATACTGCCACCAACATAATAATGCATCAAATAAAGAGCAGTCGCTGTTGCTTTGGCGCTCGTCGCCTTCTGGCTGACCCAAGCGTAAGCAAGCGTATGGGTAAAAAACGCGCCAGAGCTTATCAGCATTAACCCAATAAGCATCAATGGAATCGATTCAACCAGTGCTAACCACATGCCGGATAAACTGAGCAGTGCTCCTAGCATCATGCCTGAAATCGCGTTATAGCGTCTACTCCAGTGAGCAGTCAATTTAGAACTGAGTGTTCCGGCTAAGTAGCATAGGAAAATCAATGAAGCCAAGCCAATGGGCAGTGAATAAGGTTCCGTTACTAGCCTAAAACCCATCACCGAATATAGGTTTACAAATAGGGCGAAATTGGTGCCGCCAATTAACATCGCAAACCAGAGGGTGCGATTGGATAGATGCTTCAATAAGGCGCGATTATGATGGAAAAATAGTCCGCGCTGTGGCACAAAGTTTTGTTGGGTTGGCAGCAACAATACGACCACGATAGCACTGATAAAGGTAATGAAGGCGATGACGATAACCGCTTGTTGCCATCCAAAAGCGTCAGTCAGGATTCCCCCTAAAATACGTCCGCTGATCCCACCAAGTGAATTGGCCGCAATGTAGCCACCAATTGCTTGATTAAAAGCCTGAGGAGTGAGCTCTTCAGCCATGTAGGCCACGGCAACAGAGGCAAAGGCGGCTAGCGCAATTCCCATCAATGCGCGCGCCAATATTAAAACCCACAATTGTTGGCTTATCAGCATCAAACCGCCAATAAACGGCATCATAAATAGACCCATAAGCATCACTTTTCTTCGACCAATCGCTTCAGAACCTATAGCCCAAGGCACCAAGCTAACTGATAAAGCGAGAGTTGATGCAGCAAATAACCAGTTGATTTGTGTTTCGGAGACATGAAAGTGAGTAGCCAAATAGGGCAGCATTGGCTGAAAAAGATAAAGATTACAAAACACCAAAAATGAGCCTAGAGCTAAACCCAAGGTCACTTTTCGATACGCTTTATTGCCGACTTCAATCATGATTTTTGCTCAATTTCTTAATAACGTGATCACAATATCAGTGCTTTCTGAATTGATAAAATATATTAAAATTATCATCGTTATATATTTTGCATATCTAGATGGATGCCAATATCTATGGACACTCGCCACCTGAAACATTTTACCGCTGTTGCAAATTACGGCAGCTTTACATCTGCGGCCAGAATGTTGCACATAGCTCAGCCTGCGCTCAGTATCTCCATTAAAAAATTTGAGCAGCAATTAGGTGTGGTGCTGTTTAAACGAGACGATCGCAAAGTCACGTTAACGCACGAAGGCCAAGTGCTGTATGAACACGCTGCGCGAATTTTACAGCAGTTAGAAGATGCGCAATTGGCGATGGATGAGCTCAAAGGTTTGGTAAAAGGTGAAGTTAGGTTAGGTGCGCCAAGTATGATGGGGTCATACTTTTTTCCAGAAATTGTCATGGCGTTTAAAAGTCACTTTCCTAATTTGAAGATGACGGTAATTGAAGCGGGTACGCAGTCGATTAGGAAAATGCTACTTTGCGGTGAGCTGGATATTGGCGTAATTTTGAATCATGATCTTCCACCCGATCTAGAAGTTGACCCTCTACTGTCATCGCAAATGGTCGCAGTAGTCGGTAAGCAGCACGAGCTAGCGCAGCAAACGTCGATTGATTTTAATACGTTTTTTGAACATGAACTGGTGATGTTTAAACCGGGTTACTTCCATCGAGAATTTATCGACAAAGTGTGTAAAGAACATAAGCTTTGCGCCAATTTCTCCTTTGAAACCAACTTGCTACCGATGATACTTAGTATCGTCAAGCATGAATATGCTATTACGGCATTGCTCGAGTTGGTAACGGAAAACGAAGCGGATGTTCAAGCTGTGCCTTTTAACCCACCGGTTTGGTTAGATTTAGCGTTAGCATGGCGTAAAGAGGGTTATCTATCCAATGCAGATCGCACCTTCATTGAGTTCGTGAAGCAATATGTTTAGGTGCAAGGCGTTAGTTGCTTTGGTAGATTTTTTCGAAGTTAGTCGGGTTCCAACCAATCAGCACTCGGTCACCAATTTTTAGAACAGGGACACTGCGCGCACCAATGGCGTCTAGTTCTTTACGGCCACGCTGCATTTTGGCGTTGCATAGCCGATATTGGATGCCTTTGGCATCAAGGTAGCGTTGTGCATCTTTGCAGTGAGGGCATTTATCTTTAACGTAAAGGACAACGCGTTTCATGTGGTTCACTCATTGGATCTATTTCAAAAGGCTGAGCAGTTTACCGATAGCGCAGCATGGTTTCAACTGTTCCCTCTCAGTGTGCTTATCCTGTGGATTCGGGTGAGATAGATGAAAGCATAAGGTGATTCAGTTACACTATGCGCCTTTTATTTTGTCAGTCGATATCCAATGCATCCATCTCTTCGCTATATACAAGGTTACCCACCACATATCATTTCACAGGTCGAACAGCTAGTGACGGCGGGAAAACTAGTCACATGGTTTGAACAGCGCTACCCGCAGCGACATATGATTCAAAGCGAAAAAGCGTTATTCACCTATGCCATTGAGCTTAAAAACCAGTATATGAAGAAGACACCACCGATTAGTAAAGTGATATATGACAATAAAATTCATATAATTAACAACGCATTAGGTTTGCACAGTTATGTGGCAAAAGTGCATGGTGGAAAAATAAAATCAAAAAATGAAATTCGCATCGCCAGTGCCTTTAAACAAGCGCCAGAACCTTTATTACGTATGCTGGTAGTACATGAACTTGCTCATATTAAAGAGAAAGATCACAACAAAGCGTTTTATCAGCTTTGTTGTCACATGGAACCCAACTATCACCAACTTGAGTTAGATGCGCGACTATTTATGATGTATCTCGATTTAAAAGAGGGACAATAATGCCACCTAAAACGACGCACCAGCATAAAAAACGCCAAGTTTCCTCCGTTCAGGATAAGCAGGTTAATTCTCATATTAAGCAAGGGTTACACCCTCGAAACAAACACCGTGGGCAATATGATTTTCCCGCGTTAGTTAAAGCTATGCCTGAGCTAGAAGCGTATGTGATCACTAACCCAAAGGGAGCGGCGAGTATAAACTTTGCTGATCCTAGCGCGGTCAAAATGCTCAATAAGGCGCTGTTGGCGCTTCACTACCAAGTGGTTAACTGGGATATTCCTGAGGGCTATTTGTGCCCACCGATCCCTGGCCGCGCAGATTACATTCACCGAGTCGCCGACTTGCTATTAGAAGAGTGCGCTGAGCTAAAGCATCAACAAGTGACCGCGTTAGACATTGGTGTTGGAGCAAACTGTATTTACCCTATTGTTGGCGTGAGCGAATATGGTTGGCGTTATATTGGTAGTGATGTTGACCCTGTTTCAGTCAAAGCTGCTCACCTAATTGCTACCGGTAATCCTTCATTAATAGGGCGTATTGAATGTCGATTACAGCAAGATTCAAAGCACATTTTTAAAGGGATTATTGAAAATGGTGAACGCTACGATGTGACGACTTGTAATCCGCCTTTTCACGCTTCCATGGCACAAGCCCAACAAGGTACAGAACGAAAACTGAAAAACTTGCAAGCTAATCGAGCGAAAAAAGGTCAAGAATTTGTGTCGCAAGGCGTTAATAAAGGTAAGTCGCCAACGCTTAACTTCGGTGGACAAAAAGCCGAGTTATGGTGTCCCGGTGGTGAAGCGGCTTTTATTCAAAATATGGCGTTTGAAAGTAAACACTATGCGCAGCAAGTACTGTGGTTTACAACCTTGATCTCCAAAAAGGACAATGTTCGTTGGATGAAGAAAAATCTAGATAAAGTTGGTGCCGAGTGCGTAAAAGTCATTGAGATGCAACAAGGGCAAAAAGTGAGTCGATTTATTGCGTGGAGTTTCCAAAATGCTAACCAACGCAAGCAGTGGCTAGCGGTAAAGTGTTAGTCTAATCAAACTAACTGTTTATCAATCAAAGAGTAATGAGCAACAGCATAATAGGAGTGAGGTATGGAATTTGACATTTATATGCCTTGCCAACCAGACTGGTTGTGCCAGCCATTTGGTTATTTATTTGCGTTGTTATTTGTTGTTGGGCTTGGTTTTTTTATCCGTATTTTGTATCGAGAGTACAAAAAACTTCAGCGTTCCCAGAAAGTAAAGCGACTACGTAGGACGCATTATCGAGATCGCAAAGGTGGCAAAGATGGTCGGCCTACTAATATTAAGTAACTCTCAGTTATTGAGTAGCACTGAGCAAAAGTTAGCCTCTTTCAGTTAAGAAAAAGTATCGAGTAATGTCTGATACTTTTTCTCTAACGTTGTGTTTCCTGCTTTTCTTTCCAGTTCAACCAATAGTTGTAAGGATGCTTTTTGATAACCATAACGTTGGTTTAATTGCATCAGACGAAGTCGAGCTTGAGTATATTGTTGGGCGTTGATTTCTAGTTTTGTCAGTTGTAGTGCAGCACGAATACGATCGGGGTCATGATTTAATGTTCGAGTAAAATAGTAGCGTGCTTTTTCCTCATTTCCTGACTTCAAGGCGCAAAAGGCCGCGTTTTCATAACTCGAGGCCGTGAGGTAGTAATCAGGTTGAATTATGGCTTGGTTGAAAAATTGGTCGGCTTGTTCATATTGTCCTTGCTTACATAAAAAAGTGCCGTAGTTATTGAGCACATTGCCGTTTTTCGGATGGGCTTTCAACGCCGCATGGTAAGTATGCCGGGCGGCGTCAGTTTCCTCTACCATTTCATGATAGTGCGCCATGGCAAGCTGAGTTCGATAATCATCTGGCGCATAGTGTATTGCTTTTTCTAAATTTTCACGCGCTTTGCTCATATTGCCATTGTCTAAATAGCCTAAACCAAGCGCAAGACGAGATTCAGCCATGTCGATAGGATTATGCTTGATTTCTGAATCACTGTTCTGCGCAAGGTGATTTTCTGTAACAGTTATGCACCCTGAAAGTACTAAAGGATACAGTGCGGTCAGCATTCGTATCATAAGTTTTTCTCCCAGCAAATGTGCGGGCTATATTAGGCAAGTCAAGCTGTTAAAGGAAAGTGAGATGACAACTATGCGAGTTGCCCCCGTTTTTTTATCAATGGTTTAATAGTGAGAAATTAGTCAAACAAGTTATGTATTCGGTTTTCGTTATATTGCGTTACAACCTACTATGAATTTATCCATTTCTTTTTTTGGGAACACATTATGGCATTTGGAAAAAGTCGCATTCTGCCGAACTTCAATTTTTCAATTCGTGTTTATGTTTCGGTGCTATTTTTTGCAGTTGCCATTGTGGTTAGTACAACTCAGATTTGGCTGACGCAAAACAGTTTGAACAAAATGTTATTGCAGTCAAATCAGGCGTTGTTTGAGCGTATTGCCAGTGAAACTCACACGATATTCTCAGCGAAATACCATTCGGTCTTTTCTGCGGTTCGTGGGCTATCATCATCTGATTTGATGACGGCGAACAATATTGAAGAACGTAAAAAATTTGTGCCCGTGATATTTGAATTGTTAGCTGATTCAACCGCAGATTCGGTTTATCAAGTTGGTTATCCAAATGGGGACTTATTTGTTGTGACTATGTTTGGTCCTGATATTAAAAACAGCGATTTTGATGCCCCAGCGAATACGATGTTTATGGTCGAAAACCACTCGTTTACCACGAAAGAGAATACACATCTTTTTTATGATGGGAATAAACAGTGGCTTGCTACCACAAGCAGTGTCGATAACAGGACTGATAGCCGTACTTTTTCTTGGTTTCAAAATACCAAAATAAACGGGGTTAATATCTCAGTTCCTCACTATTCACAAAAACTTGGTCAATTTGGCTTGGATGTGAGTCAACGACATGCTTCTGGTGCCGTCGTGTCTGCTAATTTGTTATCTAAGGAACTGTCGCGAACTTTACAGCAAACGCTGAAAAAACCGTCTTCTATACGTGTACTTTATGACAGCAGTGAGTATGTTTATGCCTATAGTGACCCTTCGGTATTTGACAAGCAGGCTAATTTTAGCAATCAAAGTGAGCCTATGGTCAAGAACATTAATGAAGCCGTGATGTTGTCAGCTATTGAGTATCATGCTAGTGAATCTAAGAGTGAAAAGAATACGCTACATAGTGAGTGGATAAATGGGGATCTGTGGTACACCCAGGTGGTGAATATCCCAATTTATAAGAAAGAAGATTTGTATCTTTTGATTATCGCCCGAGCTTCGGACTTATTTGATAGTGGTGAAGAGATCTTATTTAATGCATTGCTAAGCTCATTTTTGTTACTCCTGATTTTATTACCGATGATCTATTATGTATCTCGATGGGTATCGAAGCCAATCAAACAAGCATCGCTAAAAGCGAAGTCTATTGAAAAGTTGGACTTTACAGTATCGCCTTTATCCCCTTCAAACATTAAAGAAATCAATGAGCTGCGCGGTTCTTTGTCAGGGATGCAAAATACACTCAGCCGCTTTATCTCCATGACCAATGCTATCGCACAAGAACACAATCTCGAACAACTTTTGGGGAGAGTGTGTAAAGATACCGCACGCGCAACAGGTTCAAAAGGAACGTTCGTTTATCTCTTAGATTCAGAAAAAAACAAACTGGTTCCACACTATGTTTGGGCTGAGGGTACGGGAGAGCGTAATGTTGAACAATACCAAACCTTAGATGTTGATGATGAGCGTCTAAAGCAATTGATGGATAAACTTATTAGACAACAGACTTATGTTGCAATATCGGCTAAGCAACTACGTAAATTCTCGTCCAAGCCCATTGCGCAGCCATCAGACTGGTATCTTTTTTTTCCATTGCTTGATCGTAGACGAAACGTGATTGGTACGATCGGCTTTTCTTCCTCGGAAGAAAATAAGCAGCGTATCCTTACTCATCAACTTCATTTTATTGAAGCGCTGACAGGTTATATATCAGTTACAATTGAAGCGCGTAAAATGTCGGCGGAGCAAAAAGCATTATTAGATTCAATTATTCAGTTAATGGCGAGCACGATTGATACCAAATCTCCCTACACAGGTAACCATTGCCAACGAGTCCCGGTATTAACTCAGTGGTTGGCAAAAGCGGCTCATGATAACGATGATACTTATAGGGGTTTTCGCTTAAATGAAGAAGAGTGGGAAGAGTTGCGCATTGCAGCATGGTTACATGACTGTGGGAAAATAACTACACCAGAGTATGTGGTTGATAAATCGGTGAAGTTAGAAACGATATATAACCGAATTCATGAAATACGAACACGCTTTGAAGTGCTAAAACGAGATGCTGAAATTAAGATGTATAAAATAGCGCTGAAGAATGAATTACCAACAGAATTACGCCAGCAATTAGAATTACAGTGGCAGCAGTTGGATGATGAATTTGCCTTTATTGCACAGGTTAATCAGGGGGGGGAGTTTTTATCTCATGAGTCAATTGAACGTATTGGACAAATTGGTAACCGTTCATGGGTCAGAACACTCAGCAACCGACTTGGTCTGTCATGGGTAGAGGCAGAACGTTACTCAGACAAACCAGAGTCACTACCAGTGCAAGAGAAGCTTTTACAAGATAAGCCTGAGCATCTTATTGATTGGAAAGTTATTACTGAAACCGACCTTCGGTTCTCTATGGTAAAACCCCAATATCAAGCTAATTTGGGGGAGCGGTATAATTTATCTATTCAACGCGGCACCTTGACAGAGGAAGAGCGGTTCATCATCAACGACCACATTATTCAAACAATAAAAATGTTAGAGCGATTACCGTTCCCCAGCTCAATGAAAAATATTCCAAGTATTGCTGGTGGACATCATGAAAAAATGGATGGCACAGGTTACCCTATGGGGCTTAAAGCCGAGGAAATGCCACTTACAGCAAGAATTATGGCGATTGCCGATATTTTTGAAGCACTCACCAGTTCTGATCGACCTTATAAGAAAGCGAAAACATTGTCTGAGTCGATTAACATCATGAGTTTTATGGCTAAGGATCAGCATATTGATGCCCAGCTATTTAAGCTATTTCTGACATCGGGGATTTATCAGCAATATGCCGAGCAATTTATGGCCGCAGAGCAGATCGATAGCGTTGATATCTCTAAATACGTAGCGGCGTAAGAGAGGCGTTTTAACCAGCAAACTTGAGTCAGCATTCCGTTAATAATGGAAGGCTAGGATGACAGAAGGTGACTTAGCAAGCCATCCTCTGTCATTTACTTAATACACGATCTAATTTGATGTTGACGAAAATGAAAGTGCTTTAGGTATCTTTTGTAAATTTATCTTCACTAAAGTGTTCAAGATCATATGGCGTTTGTTGGTATACACAATAGTTCAACCAGTTAGCAAATAGCAAATGGCCATGGCTTCTCCAGCTTGCTATTGGTTTGTTGTCTGGGTTGTCATTGGGATAATAGTTGACAGGGATCGCAGGCTCCATACCTTCACTTAGATCTCTAACATATTCACCGTGCAAAGTATGGGCGTCATACTCTGGATGCCCGGTGACAAACACATTGCGCTTATCTTTGGTTGATGCCAGATACACGCCTGCTACATCAGAGGTGGCGAGAATGTCTAAATCAGTATGCTCTGCTAAATATTCAGGTGAAAAGTCAGCGTAGCGTGAATGCGGTGCTAAAAATGAGTCATCAAAACCACGCAAAATAGGATGGAATGGATTCTGAATTTCATGATGGTAAACACCCGACAGTTTTTCTTTTCGTGTGCGTTTAGGCAAATTATAAAGCAGCTTTAGCCCCGCTTGCGCAGCCCAACACACATACAATGTTGACGTAACATGATTTTTGGCCCACTCCATGACACTTTTTAGATGATCCCAATAAAGCACATCTTCAAATTGCACCAAACCGAGTGGAGCACCGGTGATGATTAGTCCATCAAAATTGCGATGTTTAACCATTTCAAACTGACGATAAAAGTTATCTAAATGCTCATTTGGCGTATTTTTACTTGGGCGGTCATCAATTCTCAGTAGTTCGATATCTACTTGTAGTGGGCTATTAGACAGTAGACGTAGAAACTGAGTTTCTGTCTCGATCTTCTTAGGCATTAAATTTAAGATCAAAACTTTAAGTGGACGAATGCCCTGAGTCGAGGCGCGTGTTTCTGACATCACGAAAATGTTTTCGTTACGCAGCACATCACTAGCGGGTAGTTGATCGGGGATCTTAATCGGCACAGCTTTCTCCCTAAGCTATATCGTGGACGTCTATACTTCCAAAGTTAACTCAATAAAAACTGATTGTCGACAGTAAAGTTAATCTAATTGAAAATTCGCTATACCTTTCCAACTCGCCGCTTACCTGCACTTCAAGTCGTTTGGGTATATAGTGTGCCAACGTCCAATTTGATTATGCTGCCGTTTATGACATTAACGCTAACTTTAGTTCGAGGTTTACCTGGCTCGGGGAAATCCACCTTAGCCAAGGCAATGTCAGGTCGGCATTTAGAAGCTGATATGTACTTTGTTAATGAGCATGGTGAATACCATTATCACCCGGAAAAAATCCAACAAGCACACCAGTGGTGTCAACGGCAAGCACAGCAGTGGTTAGCTAAAGGGGAAAGCGTGGTTGTGTCGAATACTTTTATCCGTCATTGGGAGATGAAAGCGTATAAACAATTAGCTAAACGCTACAAGGCGAGGTTGAAAATAATCATTTGCCGCGGGCAGTTTCAAAATGTTCATGGGGTTGATGACGCCACTGTTGAACGCATGCGCCAACAGTGGCAAGAGTAAGGCTAGTGAACTCGACGCAACTGATAAAGAGCGAGTGCTCCCCAGCCCGCCGTCTGTGCCCACAATAACCACCACTTTGGCTCAATTTGAGACCAGGATGCGCCCATTTGGTTTAGACCAAGGAAACCTTGAATTGCTGGTGTACTTGGGAATAGGTTTGATATCCACACCATTGGACTAGGAATTGCTTCGATTGGCCAAATAAAACCAGCAGAGAAAACCAGTGGCATTGAACTTACCAACACCACAAGGGTAACTAATTCACGTCTTGGTGTAATCGCACCGAGCCAAATGCCGATGAAGCAACAGCAAAGTAAAAAGGGTAAAAGCAGCAACAGTATTTGTGATGCATTGCCAATCGTATTAACACCATGTGAACTAAAGCTCGCGCCAAAGTAATACATACTGAGAAGATAATAAACGACAACCAAAACTACACTGCGTGCCAGTAGCAGCCGCAAGGGAGTGGTGTTTGACCAATACCCATGTCCATGTTTTTGCGTGCCTCCCATTAGCCCCGATGCCATCACTAGGGTTTGTTGTAAGATCAAAACAAACACGGCAGGAACGACGTAATCAACATAACCCATGCGTGGATTAAAGGTGGGCTTAAGATTGATGTTTGTTGCTGAAAAGTGCTGTGAAGCGAACGCCATAGGTTCACCTTCAATAACTAAACGCGAAACCTTACTTTGTGCGGCCAGCGTACCACCAGCTTGCACAAGCCCCTCAACAATAGTGCCATACACTAAAAAGTAAGAAGCATCGCCAGCGTAAGCGAGCGTGGGGCTTTTGCCTAGTAATAAATCTCTGTAGAAATGTTCAGGAATGACGAGAATACCGCTGACTTGTCTGTCCAAGAAAGCGTGTTTAGCTTCTTCAATGGTACTATTTCTCTGAACAACCTTAACTTGAGGGGTTGCGTCTACCATGCGTTCAAGTTGATAACTGGCTTGGCTCTTATCTAAGTTGACGATGGTTAGCAACTGCCCTCTTGGTGTTTGTTGAGTATAGGGCAGTGGATATAAAAACGAATAAAAAACAACCCCACCAAATACGGTGAGTAAGACAACCGGATTGGTAAAGAATGCTTTTAACTCCGCTTTAAGCAGAGCGAGGAATTTTATGGTTTCAGTCATGGTTTAACTGCTCTGCTTTAATATGTTTTTTGATCAACAATAGTATCAAGGCTAGTGGTAACGCATAGCCAAACATAGGGACCAAATATTCAAATGAACGCCATGCGCTGGAATCATAACTTACTTGACTGACCTGTACCTCGATATAGTGACTAATAGGCAATATATTACGCCATAACTGTGCGAGAGAGTTCATATCTGTTGCGGGGAAGGTGATGCCCATAAAGGCAAAGCTTGGAGCTGTGTAAGCACCAGCAAAACTCATTGCTCTTGCTGAGTCTAAGGTCAAGAAAAAGAACAGTGCTCCCATGATAATGCAGGCTATAGTCGTGAAAATTTGCGCAATAATTAAAATGCCAAAGCTCCCTTGCATTGGCCAATCAAGCCACTGATAAAACCAGATCAAAAACCCTATCCCTTGCAGCATAAATAAAGGGATATAGTACTTGAGAGTTCGTGCTAATACGTATAGTGGTCTGTCACCCAGCCAGTTTTTTAACCCAAAATGACGATAGTTAGCCGCGAGTATCATAATGGTGCTAACAACAATCACAATTTGCCAGATCGCGGGTATAGCGGCTGACACTAAAAATTGGGCATAGTTGGTGTTTAGATTAAATAATGGCGTCAGTTGGGTGCGTATTGGAACGGCTCGTCCCATTGCACTCAGGGTAGTTTGGTTGCTTGACGCTAACGTTTTCATCACATCAATCTGTGCGTTGAAGGTACTTTGAGCTTGTACAACAGCAGAATTGATTAACTTGCCAACCAAAATATATTGGCTATTAAAAAAGGTGGAAACTTGTGGCTGTTCACCACGCATGATGGATTTATCGAAACCATACGGAATGACAACGTACGCATAAATATCGCTTTCAATAAGCGCAGCTTTAGCCTGACTAACGTCTTGGTAGTGTTTCTCAACCGTTAGGGTAGAGGTCGCATCAAGCTCCCTCACCAATTGCCGTGATAGTTGGCTATGAGATAAATCTACGACGCCAATCGATAAGTCACGAGCAATGCCTTGTGAAAAGATCCACCAAATACTGAATGCCAATACAATGGGCACCCAAGTTAGGCACGACAATAACCAAGGGTCATGACGCAGTAAAGGCCACTGTGGACGTGGTTGAATTGACATACGGCTTATAACTCAACCACTAAACTCATACCCATACGCAGTCCTTCAATTTGCGTTGTCGGGCGTGCTTCAACTTCGAATGTACGTAGGTCAAAGCCTTGAGAGGCATCAGTCGAGCGCCAAGTGGCGAAGTCACCCATCACGGCAATATGAGCAACTTGAAACTCTACGTTGGTCTCTAGTGCTGGGATATAAGCATTAAACGTTGCTCCTTTCTGGAAGTGCTTGAGTTGATCTTCACGGACATTAAGCACCGCCCACGACTGTTTGGTATCTACCACGGTAACAACTGGGAATCCTTGTGGGGCCAATTCGCCACTTTTTAACAGTACTTGTGAGACTTCACCATCAAACCAACTTTCAATTTTGGTATCCGCTGCGTACGCTTCAACTTCTGCTACAGCACCAGCAGCCATGCGTTCTTTTTCTGCAGCGGCTTGCTTGGTTTCAGAGCGAACTCCTTCTTTTGCCATTTGGTACATCTGAAAAGCTGCGCTTTCTGTATATTTTGCTGCTTGCCATTGGGTATTAGTTTCATCACGTTTTTGTTCTGCTACCACACCGTCACGGTAGAGGTTATTAACGCGCAAGTAGGTTTTTTCCATCAAATCAGCAGCAGCTTTGGCTTTTAGCCACTGATCTTTAGCTGCTTGAATTTGTTGGTTTCTAGCACCATTTTCAGCTTCTTTCGCTAATGCACCCGCGGCTTTTTGCCCTGCAATCGCTTGTTCTAATTTGGCTTCAATTTCTGGGCTATGCAGTGTAAAAATAAGCTGTCCTCGTTCGACAATGTCACCTTTTCGCACTAAGACTTGGTCAATACGACCTGGTACTTTTGAAGAAATGCTGTATTGCTCTGACTCAATTTGACCTTGTAGACGGATCGGCTTTGGTTGATAAGCTTGATAAAAGCGGTATCCCACCCAAGAGATCGCAATGATAGCTGAGAGAGCAATCAAGGTTGGTTTTACGGCTTTCATAAGGCATCCTCTTGATCAATTGATGGGTTGGTTAATGCTGTATTTAACGGAATTGCTGATTGTTTGTAGTTAGGAAACGTATTCATTTCGCTAGTTAGTGCCAATAATTTGTTCAAAGAGAGTAGGTAGTTAAAGCTGGCCAATGAGCGTTGAGTTTTAATGCTTGCTAGGTACAGTTCGGCATCGACGACATCTAATGACGTTGCTAGGCCCTGGCTGAAAGCTTTTTGGCGTAAGCGTAAATTCTCATTGGCAAGTGATAAGCTAGAATTTAATCCGGTAGCTTCTTCTAAGGCTTGTTCTGCTTCGAGGTAGGTTTTTTCAACCAAAACACTCAAATCTTGTTTAGCTTGTGCTTTTAAATACTTTACTTGCGAGATAGCGCTATGAGCGGCTTTGACTTGATCACTACGACCAGAAGATTCGAGCAAAGGAATATTGACCCCGACACCCACTAACCAATCTGGTTTTAACTGGCTGGCCAGTGAGTCATCTTCATAGAGGTTGTAATCCCCATAAAGATAAACTTCCGGATAATATTTGCCTTTTTCGGCTTTCATTAAACTGTTGGCTTGTTTTTCTTTTGCTTCAAGTAACGCAAGTCCTGGATAAGTGTTCAGTGTTTGATCAACAAAAATCGAAAGAGGAGGCAAGCTGCTGTTAATAAACAGTGAACCATTGGGCTCAACTTTTTCATTTTGCCCCAGAATTTGTGTCAAAGCACTCTGTGCAATATCTAAGTTCTTTTGCGCTTTCTTGCGCTCTACAATCGCTTTATCGAGAGAAGCTTCTGCTTGTAAACGTTCGACATGTGCAATCTGACCTTGTTGCTCAAGTTTCAATGCATTATCACGATGTTTAGTTAGACCCAATTCTGCGGCTTGGCGTGTTACTAACACCTCTTTTGCCAGCAACACACTGAAGTAGTATTTGCTGAGATCTTCATAGCGTGCTTGAGTCTCCATCGCTAACTGGCTTTGTGCCTCTTCTTGCCGACCTTCCGCTGCTGACTGTGCGGCATCAATTCGTCCGCCAGTAAAAATAGGCCAAACAGCTCGGATCGAAGAGCTAAAAATATCGCGTTCAGCAATGGTTGATGTTATTGCGCCGGCACTAGCAATTATAGGTCCGAAAATTGGAGGTAAAGAAGGGGAAATAGATTGCCCTGTGCTATCGAAGATCTGTTTTCCAGATAGCGTTATATCTTGATCCAAACGTGTATAGTTTGCGCCTAGAGTTACGGAAGGTAGGTTTAAATTATCGGTGGAATTTTTGATGTGCTGATAACGTTCCACGTTAGCCCGACCAGCAGCAAGAGAATTATTGCTTTCTTGCAAAAGTTCCCACGCTTGTTGGAAGGAGATCGGCGCAGCAAATGGAGAAGAGGAAGCTGCGCCAAATAATGCAGATAGTACAAGACTGATGGTTTTCGCTTTCATGCTAAGCTCGAATTGTAATAATTAGAGCTGATACTCTAATTATTTGCTGTCTAAGTCAACAGCACTTTTATGATTGAAATGCCGACTAGTGGCGTGAATTATAGACACTAGCACGGAATGCATCTCAATAAAATTCAATGCTTATGATGAGATGGGCAAAAGTAATCGGCTCTCCATTCAAGTTTTTGGCTACCTTGCATTGTGGAGAGGACATCTTTTCCAGACATCTGCGGGAAAGCGAGTAACACCCTTAGGTCTTCATTCGACTCCGTTTTGAGTTCATAAGCTCTTACGTGTGTGAATGTTGAATGCAGGTTATCAAACAGCATGTCCCGAGAAAGGCAAATTCCAAAGGCATCGCGTTTCATTGTAAGTTTCCTTCTGACAATGTTGTGAATCGATCGATAGCAATTGGTATGGTTATTATAGGGCTATCTCCAACGAGGTGTGTTCTGCCACTACCTCATCGTTTTTGCTCATTAAGTATACAAGTCATATGCAGTGATGAACTAAAAAATACCTAAATTCTGCGTGATACTCATCACAAAAAAATAATCACAACATTTTATGTGTGTTGATGCTTATTGTGGGTGGTTGATATTGCATCGCAAACACTCATCAACCTTTTAGTATCCTCAATGTACCGCTGTGTTCACAGATATCTCTTTCTTTTTTCGATTGAATGTTAAATTAGTGTTATTTTTCGGCGAAAGGAGATCAATATGGTTTGGAGTCATATCAGCTTTCGTAAACGGATGCTGATTATCATGACCTTGTCTGGACTTATCGAATTACTGCTATTAGTTGCAGCAGGGTTTGTCTATATCAAGCACGAACAAGAACAAGAAATGGGGTTAAAAGCTCTCGGTGTTGCATCGTTTTTAGCACAGTCACCGAGTATCGTTACTATGATTGAATCAGCCAGTGGCAGTGAGCACCAAGAACGATTTCGAGAATTAACACAACTTATTGGCGCGGCATTCATCGTAATTGGCGATCAAAATGGTATTCGCTTGGTACATCCCATTGATGGACGCATTGGTTTACCGATGAAAGGAGGCGATAACGAACAAGCCTTGGTGCAAGGTCAGTCATATGTCTCTTTTGCACAAGGCTCATTAGGTAAGTCGGTTCGGGGCAAGGCCGCGGTATTTAATGCAGAAGGTCAGATTATTGGTGTTGTCTCTGTCGGTTATTTAATTGAACGTTTACAAGATCGCATAGAGCCCTTTTTAATTTATCTTATTGCAATGGCACTGTTGGTTGTTGCCGCCAATGCAGTGGTATCGAGCTACGCGTCTCGGCGTTTTCAAAAAGCGATTTTAGGTTTTGAGCCAGAAGAGATCGGACGCTTGTATGTAGAGCTCGATGTGACTATGAGCACCTTGAAAGAGGGTATTTTAAGTATTGATCATCAAGGTGTTCTCCGCTCCATCAACAAGAGTGCTTGCGACATTTTAGGTATTGATAGAGAAACCGCGCTCAATAAAGCGCTTTCTCTTTCGTTGCCTCAAAGTGACTTGATGACAGTTATTGAAAGTGGCCAGCCGGATAACGACATTGAACTGTTTCTGAATCAACAGCGTTTAATTGCGAATCGTAGTCCTATAACGGTTGATGGAAAAGTGGTTGGTGCGGTGTCTAGTTTCCGTCTGCGGGACGAGATCAACGAATTGACCGAGCAATTATCGCAAACCAAAGAGTATGCAGAAATGTTGCGTTCACAAACTCACGAACATAGAAATAAACTCAATACTATCAGTGGATTAGTGCAAATGGGTGAGTTGGAAGCAGTACAACAGTTGATTGGACAAGAAACCGCTCACTACCAACAGCTTATCGAGTTTTTAAGAGAAACGGTGAAAGACCCGCTGATAGCCGGAATGTTGCTAGGAAAAACGGAACGAGCACGTGAGTTAGGGCTGGAATTGATTGTGGAAGAAGGTTCGCGTTTAGAACCTTTGCCTAACAGGATCAACGCTGAGGATATCGTCACCTTGTTGGGAAATCTCATTGATAATGCGTTTGATGCCACACTTACTGCTATTCGAACTGAACAGCGAATTACCCAAGAGCGGCGTATTATAGAGGTCTCTATTGGCGACTACGGCAATGAAATCATCCTTGAGGTGAATGACCAAGGATGTGGTTTACCTGAGCAATGGTCACCAGAGATGCTGTGGAAAAAAGGGGTGTCGAGTAAAGCTTCTCATAACCGAGGTGTTGGCCTGTATTTAGTGAAGCAATTGACTGATCGTTATCAAGGCAGTCTTGAAATGAAGAGCAACAAAACATTTGGTACAAGAGTGACCGTTTATTTACCTAAGGAAGAACAAATATGAATACCCGTGTCATGATCATTGAAGATGATATTGCTATTGCGCAATTGCATCATCGCTACCTGACACAAATCAGCGGTTTTGATGTGGTTGGCATAGCCACGACACAGGCTGAAGCTGTGATGCAATTAGAGCTATTAAAACCGAATTTAGTTTTATTGGATGTCTACTTACCAGATGGCACGGGGCTCGACATTCTGCAACAAGTTCGTGGCAATAACCAAGGATGTGATGTCATTTTAATCACCGCTGCTCGTGATGTTGAAACATTACAACAGGCAATGCGCGGTGGTGTTGTGGATTACCTTCTCAAACCGGTGATGTTTCCACGCTTAGAATCTGCATTGAAGAAGTACCAAATTCAGCAAAGCGAGCTTGGCTCTGCCACTGACCTTGATCAAGGGCTGGTCGACAAAATGTTAACCGCAAGCTCAGGTGAATCATCGGTTCACCGTCGTTTACCTAAAGGTATCGATTCAGTCACCTTGGATAAAATACGTCATTTATTTAACGAGCCTTGCAGTCTAACGGCCGACGAAGCCGGAGAGCAGATTGGTGCTAGTCGAACCACGGCAAGGCGCTATCTTGAGTATTTGATTAGTGGTGGTGAATTAGAGGCAGATTTAAATTATGGCACTGTTGGAAGGCCTGAGCGTTGCTATAAAAAAGTGATGAGATAGCTGGCTCTATTAGAGGAGTCTTTTTCCACAGCATGTAAGTATAGGGTAAAGTTGTTACTTAGCTGTTGTTTCGTGGGAATTTCCATTACCAGCTTCATTTATTATTTAACTCATGATGTTTTTATATTTATTCGTAGAAATTTTCGATTAACTAGACGACTTTTCGAAGTACATCTAAAGTTTAAGAACAAAAGGCAGATAACGTTACATGAGGTAAAGAATGAGCACACTAAAAACCATGCGTTTTATTCTACTTACCGTTTTGTTGACCATGTTCACCGTGATACCCGTACATTCGAGTGGCCTTGAAAGTCTGACTTATTATACGGAATCTTATCCGCCTTTTAATTTTGTTGAACAAGGCGCTGTGACGGGTATTTCGGTCGATTTACTCCAAGAAGCTGCCATTTTGTCTGGGCACGAGGTTTTACTCAGTCAAGTCGTTTTGCAACCATGGGCTCGTTCGTATCGCTCTGCTATTTTGAAAAAAGATGCGGTGCTTTTTTCTACAACCAGAACCGAACATCGGGAAGATCTATTTCGTTGGGTTGGGCCGATTGATACTATTAAAGTGACGATCATTGCGCGTAAAGGAAGTAATATTACGCTAGAAGAACCTTTAGAAATCACATCATATAAGATTGGTGTCATAAGAGATGATGTTGGCGAACAATTATTACTTCAATATGGCGTTCCTAGGGAATCAATGCAAGAATCGACCAATGTTACCATGCTGGCAGAACTGTTGATAAAAAAACGTATTGATTTAATCGCTTATGATGAACGATCTGCGCATTGGTGGATTAAGCAAGCGGGATACAAAACAGATCAGTTTGAAACGGTTTATGTCTTAAAACAGGGATTACTTTACTATGCTTTTAACAAAAATGTGGACCAAGCCCTGTTAGACGATTTACAAAAGGGTATTGATAAAGTTAAAAATACCAATAATGATGATGGCGTGAATCGATATCAAGCCATACTAAACAAATACCGATAACCACCTTTAAGATTAGTGACCAGTATGAGCAACCCAAGTAGTACAATTTTAACTGAAAGTGGTACCAACGAACTTGAAATCATTGAGTTTCATTTAGAAAAGGTACTGCCAGATGGACGCACGAAAACCTGTTATTACGGTATTAACGTTGCGAAAGTAAGGGAAGTGATACAAGTTCCTGACACAACAGATTACCCAAATGCACAACCCCACATGATAGGTGTATTTTCTTCACGTGATGTTCTTACTCCGTTGGTTGATCTTGCGGGGTGGTTGGGCGTACCGACGAGTCAAACATTAGAACGAAAATTTGTTATCGTGACGGATTTTAACCGTATGACTAATGGCTTCTTAATTGACAGTATTAGCCGTATCCATCGTATTTCTTGGAATGATGTTGAATCACCGAGCCAATTTCTTGAAGCTGGTGAACAAGACTGTGTAGTGGCCGTGGTACGTAAAGACGGTAACCTGATCATGATCTTGGATTTTGAGAAAATTATTGCCGATATCAACCCTGAATTGAGTATGGAAAAATACGACGTCAAGGTGGATCGTTCTGTTGATTTGAATCAAAAAATGGTCAATAAACGTAATGCCAAAACCGTTATGGTTGTTGATGATTCAGCGTTTATTCGTAGTTTAATCCAAGATACGTTGAGTTCAGCGGGTTATAACATTATCGCCTGTAAAGATGGTGGTGAAGCTTACGAAAAATTAATGGACATTGAACGTGTTGCTAAAGCCGAAAATATGGCGGTTTCAGAATTGGTTGACGCGATCGTTACTGACGTAGAAATGCCACGCATGGACGGTATGCATTTACTTAAACGTCTACGCGAGAATGATGCGTACCGTGATACCCCAATTGTCATGTTCTCATCATTGATGAGTGAGGATAACCGAGGTAAGGCACTGGCCTTAGGCGCGAATGACACCATTACCAAACCAGAAATTGGTAAAATGGTGACGATGATGGATAAATATATCTTCGAATAATTGTTCGTTATCTAAGCTTTTATGGGCCTCTGTTTGAGGCCCATTGCTGCAATCCTCCACTTTTATTGCAAAACTGTGCTCAAAATCCATTGAGTGTTTGAAAAAAGTATTTTATCCCTCGCTAAACAAACCATATCTCCCATAAACGAACTATAGTTGAAATAGTTAACGGCTTTGGATGGCATTATGAAATGGGTTTCTCTTTTATTGGTTTGTTTTAGTGCTCAAGTGCTTGCACATGAGCGTGTCCTAACCTTACGTCTACCTACGCTGCAAGATAATGGTCACGCTTATTATCACGAACTGCTTATTGAAGCACTGAAAGCGGATGGTATTAATGCCAATGCTGTGGCGACGGAGAAGAGTATTCCGCAGAAGCGTATTACTAAAATGGTTGAAAATAATCAGTTGTCCGTAATGTGGTTACTTCAAACCAAAGATCGCGACGCGCAGTATCCATCAGTCAACGTACCTCTGACCAATGGGCTTATTGGGCAAAGAATATTGTTAATTCCGCCACAGCTACAAAGCACATTTGACCAGATCCACACTTTGAGTGATTTACAGCGTTCAGGTTTAACGGCAGGACTCGGTATTAGTTGGTACGATGTCGACGTATGGCGAGCAAATAACCTTCACGTTTATGAACAAGACGGAGAGTGGCGGGGGCTATACCGGAAATTATCGGTAGAAGGTCCTATCCATTATTTTCCGAGAGGAATGAATGAGATCTCCTATGAGGCTGAATCTTACCCTTACCTTGCTATCGAGCAACGTTTGATATTGCAATATCAAAGTGATTTTGTTTTTTACCTTAGTCAAGATGCGAAACCCTACAAACCGATCATAGAGCGGGCTTTGATTAAGGCAAGAAGCAGCGGGTTAATGAATAAGCTAATTAATAAACATTGGCGTCATAGCCTAGATGCTCTTCACCCTGAAAATAGGACGATTATTCCCTTGCAGTTACCTGAATAAATTTAACCCTCCCTTAACTAAACAGGCTAAGTGCTTGATGGGACTAAGATCAAACTCTATTACATTGGTTGAAATGTAGTAATCTTTCATCTTCACTTGATCCTCATTCTACGGTTTGTATTTCAGATCACATTTTTCCCAAAATTCCGATGTTTACCTTTCATCTCCTTTGTCCTGATTGTGATTGAACTCTGTGTTTTGACTCTCATCCTTTAGCTCTACGCCCTAAATATAGCGAAGCAAGGGTGAGGTAATGAGTGGTGCCGCAATTATAACGTTAACCTAGGTAAATGTAGTCATACATCTACTGACTCAATGGTTTTCTGCCAGTAGTGAGAGCAGGACTAGCAATAACGTTAAAACACGGATTTCAACAATGAAAACAAACCTAACAAGAATGACTTTAGCGTTTGCTTCAATTGGTATGCTAGCGGGTTGTAATGACTCGCTTGAAGTTCAAGTCATGGATGGGTATTTAACTAATGCTCATGTTTGGCTAGATGTAAATAGCAATCACCAATTTGATCAAGGCGAACCGCAGGCTTATACCGACGACAATGGTATCGCGAAAATTAATGTCAAAGGTCTGCACGGTGATATAAAAAATCATTACCTGATGGTATCGGTCACTAAAGGGGAAAGCGTTGATCAGGACATACCAGCGGTGAAAACGGCGCGTAGTTATGTCATGACTGCTCCTGCCAATTACCCCGTCATTAACCCTTTTACGACCTACCTTAGTGTGCAGATGCAGCGTGGCCAGAAAGAGAAAAAAGCACTCGCAGAACTGAAAAAAGCGTTGCGCATTCCGACACTGGATATAAAAGCAGATTACGTCGATAACAACATTGTTGTTGCTCAGTCGGCGAAAGCGCTGGCTCAATTATTACCTTCTACTATCGAGCAATCCATACTGCCTGAACTTTCGAATACGTTAAAAAAAGCCAGTCAATTATTTGGTAATGAGATCAAAAAGGCCAAACGAGATAAAACGGATATTCGTGATAAAACGTTGATGCTTGAAAATGGTGAGCCAGTCATTGGTTTCGACAGTGATAGAGATGGCGTCGCAGATTTAGTCGATCTATTTCCCCATGATATTCAAGAGAGTATTGATTCCGATCATGATGGTATTGGTGATCACGCCGATTGGGATGATGACAATGATGGTTGGTCAGATGAAACCGAATGGCGATTAGGTTCCGACCCTTATAACGCTTCTAGCCACCCTGTTGATAGCGATGGTGATGGTATAGCGGATGTCG
This sequence comes from Vibrio aestuarianus, assembly GCF_012395185.1. Classification (GTDB taxonomy): domain Bacteria; phylum Pseudomonadota; class Gammaproteobacteria; order Enterobacterales; family Vibrionaceae; genus Vibrio; species Vibrio aestuarianus. The sequence continues at coordinate 30,307 of NZ_JAAZTU010000010.1, read as the reverse complement.
AAGATGATGACCGTGACGGTGATGGTTGGAGTAACGCCGATGAAGAACGTTTAGGCACAAGTGCTGATGATGAAAACGATCAACCGGCAGACCTTGATAATGATGGCATTACTGATAGTGAAGATGACGATATTGATGGCGATGGCGTTAACAACCAACAAGATGTGTTCCCACGAGATCGCCTAGAAAGCCTTGATACTAATAATGATGGGTTAGGGGATTTTGCCTCTAGCGATGACGATGGTGATGGTATCCCCGATAGTATTGACCCGCAGCCGAAACAGGCAGATAACTCGACAACTGAGCCAACGCCACGTTATCAAGAAGCGATTATTTATTACCTCCGTGATGACAATAATTATGACGGTTGGGGGCTACATCTGTGGAATAACGGTAGTTGTGACTCAGTCTCTGAGTCTTCCCTCAATGGCGTAGATTGGGGTAACCCTTATCTAGCCTCTGAAATTGATCCAACTTACGGTGCGATGTATCGTATTCCACTAAAAGCAGAACACGGCAATTGCATGAACTTTATTGTTCACAGTGGTAACGATAAAGCGCTGGGCAGCGATGATCTTATCCTTGATTTTGTAAAGGGTAATACGCTTTACACACGTCATGGTAGTACGGCGCTGAACTATTCTCCGAATGAGCAAACTAATGTCAGCATCGAAGGCGCTGCAGCACACTGGCTGTCTGTGAATCAATTGGCGTGGTTTGATCACAGCAAAGCGGCTAGTTATGAGCTCTGGAGCCGAGCACAAGCTGGTGGTGACATTACCCATCCTGAACAATTTACCCATTACCCATTAGCGCTGTCAGGGGTGACAAACAATGCTCGCTTCCCACACTTAACTGGTCGAACAGCATTTACGCTGGATGTGAACGACGAACAAGCTAAAGCATTGTTGAAAACACAAATGATTGCAGTCGCTCGAGATACTGAAGGTAAAGTGCTTGTTGCAACAAAAGTGCAGATCCCCGGTGTCGTTGATAATCTTTATACGGCGGGTAGTCATGATGCGGATGAAGCGAAACTTGGTGCTTGGATAGATGGTAATAGTGCGCACTTTGCATTGTGGGCTCCAACCGCACAGCAGGTAGAGCTTTATCTTTATGACCAAGATAAAACTCTTCGTAGTCGCTCTCCGCAGTCGATGGTCGAAGATCCAACTACGGGTATTTGGCACTACCAAGGTGATAGCGCACTTAAAAATAGTTTTTATCGTTATCGCGTACAAGCTTATCATCCGAAAACGGCGCAACTTGAATGGATGACCATTACCGACCCGTATTCGCAATCACTCAGCACATCTAGTCTCTATTCGCAATTAGTTGACTTAACTGCGGCTGAATCAAAACCGGATGGTTGGGATGACCAAGCCATCCCTGAACTGAGCAATCCTGAAGATAACATTCTTTATGAATTGCACATTCGCGATTTTAGTAACAGTGATAATCAAGGAACAGCGGCATACAATGGCAAATACCTCGCCTTTTTGGAAGATGAACGAGACAGCGTTGCACAACTAAAAAGTTTAAAACAAGCAGGTTTAACCACCATTCACCTGTTGCCGAGTTACGATTTAGCCTCTATTCCAGAAGAGGTGGAAAAACGGGTTGATCTTAATGACACGGTAGCAAAATTGTGTGGCATTAATCCGCAAGCGTCATTGTGTTCTGATGGCACGTCAATGAACGCGACCATTCTTTCGCTGTTGGAAAATACCGATCCTAATACGCCACAAGCGCAAGCTTTACTGGCGGATGTACGGCCTTTAGATAGCTTCAACTGGGGCTATGATCCCTTCCATTACAGTGCACCTGAAGGAAGTTATGCAGTGCAAAGTGATGGTGTGTCACGGGTGAAAGAGTACCGCCAAATGGTGCAAAAACTGCATCAACTTGGATTTAGAGTGGTGCAAGATGTGGTCTATAACCATACCTATTCGTCAGGCTTGTATGATAAATCTGTGTTGGATAAAGCGGTTCCCGGTTATTACCACCGTTTGAATCCAATTACTGGTGCGGTTGAAAACTCAAGTTGCTGTGATAATACCGCTTCAGAAAACCGTATGTTTGAGAAGTTAGTTGCCGATAGCGTAATGATGTGGGCGCAAGACTACAAAATTGACGGTTTCCGCTTTGATCTGATGGGCCACTTGATGAAATCCAGCATGCTGGCCATCTATGATGCGGCGAAGTCGGTTGATCCTGACACTTGGTTTTATGGTGAAGGCTGGAACTTTGGTGAAGTTGCTAATGGCGCAAGAGGCGAAAATGCGACGCAGTGGCCAATGGCTGGAACGGGTATTGGCACTTATAACGATCGATTGCGCGATGGTGTACGTGGTGGTGGTCCTTTTGACAGCGGAGATGCACTATTAACTACCCCGGGTTTTGCTAACGCTGGTGATCGTTTTAATGATGAATTGAAATCTAAAATGGATTTAATTCGTTACGGCATGGCAGGAAACTTACAAGCCTATCCTTTGCAAACAGCGAGTGGAATGACGGTACTTGGCCGAGATTTTCAATACGGTGGCCAAGGTGCAGCCTATACGCTCGACCCGCAAGAGTCGATCAACTATGTCTCTAAGCACGATAATCAAACATTGTGGGATTTTAACCAGTATAAAGCGCAACCGGAAACTAGCTCGGCTGATAGAGCGCGCATGCAAATCATAGGTCTTGCTCCGGTGATGCTAGGGCAAGGCGTACCTTTCTTCCACATGGGATCTGAGTTACTTCGTTCAAAATCGATGGCGCGTGATAGCTACGACAGTGGTGATTGGTACAACCGCGTTGATTTTAGCAAGCAGAGCAATAACTGGAATGTGGGATTGCCTAGGGCTGATAAAGATCAAGCCAACTGGAGCGCAATTCAAAGTGTGATTGCCAACCCTAACACGGTGGCATCACCACAAGATATTGCGTGGACAGATAACGCGTTCAAAGCATTACTCTCGATTCGTGCGCAAACACCGCTGCTTAAACTGATTTCAGAGCAAGAGGTATTGAACCGCGTGCGCTTCCATAATACGGGGCCAAATGCTCAGTCTGGCATGATAGTGATGTCGGTTAATGATGGTATTTCAGCTGGTGTGGATCTGGATCCAAACGTAGAGGCGATAGTGGTTGCGATCAACGCTAATACCGCAGAGCAAAGTGTCGTGATCCCGAATGCGCAGCGCTTTGTACTTCACCCGACCTTGATAACTTCGCAGGATGCACGAGTCAAAGAGAGTCGCTTTGATAATGGGCGCTTTACTGTTCCTGCTTTAACTGCGGCCGTTTTTGTTATGCCACAACAAGGCGAACAAGGATCAGGGCTTAGCGTCGAAACTCCACCCGTTGATGTTGCACCTTACGGCACAACGTCGGTGTATGTTCGGGGTTCGATGAATGGTTGGGGGCTCACTAATCTATTAACTTATCAGCAAAATGGTCTCTATGCATTTGAAGGCTATTTAACGCCTGGCGTATACGAATTTAAAATTGCCTCTGAAGATTGGAGCACTTTAAATCTCGGTTTTGGTGGATTTAGCAGCGCAAATGGTTCGGCAATGCTGGAAGATGCGGGCAACGGCAATATCAAGTTGACAGTGACTGAGCAAGGCGTTTGGAAATTTACGCTGGATGCATCAAATGCGTCACAATTGGTGGTTGGGGTGTCAGATACCGGTATTGATTATGCCTGTTATCAAGATACTAACCCTGCGTGTGATTTACGCATTTATCAAGTGATGGTGGAATCGTTTGTTGATGGAGACTCAAATGCTGATTATGGCGTGGGTTATGGAAATTCCCACCACCGTGGAGATTTACAAGGCATCATCAATAGTTTGGATTACATTGCGAGCCTCAATGTCAATGCATTATGGTTAACCCCAATCTTTGACTCCTGTGCAGGCCAAAATGGGGATGATAAGCTTGATGCAACCGGCTATTTTGCTTGTGATTACTTTAATGTCGATCCAAATTTTGGTAGTAATGCCAAACTCAAAGAACTCATCGATAAAGCGCATCAAAAAGGGTTGTACGTATTATTAGATGGTGTATTTGGTCACACTAGCGCTGTCGGTGTTAAAGCGTCACCAAGCGGGAAATTACCGCAACTTCACAGCGGCGAAAGCGGTTATCCGGGGCAGTTAGTGACTTATCCAAACCAAGCGAGTGAAACTTTCTTTAGTGAAGTTGCCACCTATTGGATTCGTGAATTTGGTGTTGATGGTTGGCGTTTAGATCAAGCTTATCAAGTTCCGCTTGATACGTGGCAAACGCTGCGTGCGGCAGTCGAACAAGCCTCGCGAGATAACTTCAATGCAGGTAAATCATGGGGTACGCTCGGCTATATGGTTGGTGAAGTGTGGCAAGGTGCGGATGATATTACCCAAACGGCTTATGGTAGTGATGCCAATCCAGCGCTCTCTTCTGCATTTAACTTCCCATTACGCTATGGTTTAGTGCAAGCATTAGCAGTGGAAGAATCTGGAGCAAGCGGTAGCGCTAGAAGCCTAGAGGCAAGCTGGAATAGCCGAGCGAAATCCCCTTACCATGCGATGCCCAATTTAATGCTGGGTAACCATGACTTGGTGCGCTTTGGTGACCTTATTCAACGAGGTAATCTGGGAGACTATTACGCTCGTCACCAAGCCGCATTCAGTTTCCTTGCTGCTTATTCTGGCCCTATCACGCTCTATTATGGAGAAGAAATAGGTGATGAAGTAGAAAACTTCGCGGCAAAAGTAACTCAAGATTGTGCAATTTTAGGTTTGTGTGATGACCACGTCGCTCGCTCTAGCGGTAAAGTTGATGCGGTTTTATTTTCACCACAGCAACAAGCACTGAAGAGCAGTGTCAGTAAATTGATGTTATTACGCAGTCAGTATCCTTCTTTAGCCAAAGGTGAACGACGCAATGTGTGGATTGATGACACTCTGTATGCTGATCTTAAAGTGCATGGAGATGAGCAGATCCTTTATGTACTCAATACCAGTACGGAAGAGCGAATCTTCAATCTTGATATGGGGTTGATCAAATCGACAACTCAATTGATTGATTTAATGAGTGAAGAGGTAATTGGTACGCAATTTGGCACAACGACAATAAGCGTTCCTGCATTAACTGGGCGTCTGTTATTGATCGATTGATCTTCATGCTATAGCCAAACTACTTGGAGTTGCAGGTAGGCGGTAAGTGAATGAATCACCATGAGCATAGACATGCTATGTGATTGGGGTAAAAGAACGTAACCAACATCGCTGTGGCTTCAAGTAGAAAATGTATAATTAAAAGCTCGCTTCGGCGAGCTTTTTCTATTTGAATAAGACATCAGTTGCGCGTACTCTCGCCTTGATAGCGCTTACCCTGTGGATTAAGTCACCCTCTGCGACAAATCCACAGTAATAAACTAGCCAATCATTAGAACTTCGTTTATTAATTAATGAGTTAGAAAATCACTTCAGGATAGCTTTTATCGTATGACCAATATTTTTATCATTGTGGCACTGCTCGTCATCTTTTTCATATTCATTCAAAAATATGTGATTAAACATGATGATACAAAAGACTACAGCTACAAGAGAAAAAGCGCGTTATTGAATGCTTCTGAAAGCACGTTTTACAACGCATTAAAATCAGCCGTAGGTGATCACGCTGTTGTATTGGCCAAAGTCTGTATGTCGAATATGGTCTCACCTAGTGCAAAACTTAACAAAAAACAGTGGTTCATTGCCAATAGCCGTATTGCCAAAAGCTACTTCGATTTCGTTGTCTGTGACCCGAGAACATTTGAGCCTAGAGTGATCATTGAACTTGATAATGGCAAAGAGCTATATAAAGGCAAAGTTGAAAGAGAAAAGTTGCTTATACATGTGTGCAAGTCAGCGAGTATTCCTTTAATTGGCGCCAATATTAAATATAGCTACCAAGTCAGTAAGCTACGAAGGTTATTAGCAGCCCATATCGATTTGATCGAAACCGACAAAGAAGTGCGATTTTGTAAGAAGTGTGGTAGCCCAATGATCATTAAAATTGCCAGTCAGGGTGACTTTAAAGGCCGTCGCTTCTTTACTTGCAGTCGACAGCCTCATTGTACTTACACTGAAAATTATAATGTGGTGTATGAGTTTGATGATGACAATCAAGAGTTTTGACGGGTAAGCTCTGAGGATTCTTGGAGATGTTCATCCGTCTGACATATTCTAACCTGATTTCGGCCATTTTTCTTTGCTCGATAAAGCTCAACGTCTGCTAATTTCAGCAAAGCCTCCAGCTTATCACCATCTCTATATTTACAAATACCGACACTTAAAGTGAGTTCGATACGTTTGTCACCATATGAATAGAGGTGTTGACTGATGCATTGACGGAGCTTTTCTCCAATGCGCTCAGCTTGCTCGATATCGTGGTCAAACAAGGTGACACAAAACTCTTCGCCACCAATACGATATAGGTTGTCATCTCCAACGATCTTGGACATTAAATACACAGATTCGATAAGTACTTTATCACCAGCGTCATGACCATAGGTATCATTCACTTGTTTGAAGTAATCAAGATCTATCACTAACAGACACAGTGATGTGTCACTTTTATATTGTTCAAAGTGAGCATAAGCATGAATAAGTGCTAATCGATTATGTGCACCCGTTAACGTGTCTCTTGATGCCAAGTACCTTAATGAGTTTTCGGTATCTTTTCTGTTGGATTCAAAAATGTGCGCGACAGTCCATATCGCACAGTAGCAAAAAGCAAGATTAATCATCATTGGTATGGTGTTGTATACACCGCTTGACGACGATTGATAATAAACGTTGAACAGCTGTACCGTGAGAGTAACACCTGCCGCAATTCTTCCATGCCTAACTCCCATCAACAGATAAAGTAGAACAGGGAAGAAGCTTGTCCAAAAAAACAGCCCGTTAGCAATTGGCTGTACAAAGGTGCCGACACCAATAATGAGAATAAGAAAGTAAACATACAAGTAGATATGTGCAAGCGAGTGAGAACTTTGTTTTGCCTTACTATAGACATAGGTGGAGTAGCACATGAATATGAACTCCAATGTCGCTAACTCATAACTATGAGTATAAAAAATATTAAAAATAGTGAAGAACAGCGCGACAATCGTGAGCAGTAAACTTAAACCACAGAGAACGGAGGCCCGTAAGTGATGAGTCTGATTGAAAAGCCTAGCATCCATGCGCGTTTTCACCATATTGCATAGTTATAATAATGACAGCTATAGTACGAGATAATTAGATCGAATCAATACTTGGTTTCACATAACCTATAAACTTAGACATCGTGATCTGTGCCACGCTTTTGTTTGACTGGAGTTTTTACTGAAAAATCACCAAAAAGAATAAAAAATAACCAAGCTGGCGATAGATACGCCAACTGGCTCAAAAACAAAGAAAATAGACTTGCACCATAGAAAAACAGCCGTTAATATCCACCTCGTTCACAAGATATGCGTCCGTAGCTCAGCTGGTTAGAGTATCGCCTTGACATGGCGGGGGTCGGTGGTTCGAGTCCACTCGGACGCACCATTTTGATTGCATCATTAATGCATAAGAACAAAAAATTTGGGTCTATAGCTCAGTTGGTTAGAGTACTACCTTGACATGGTAGGGGTCGGCGATTCGAGTTCGCCTAGACCCACCAAATTAAACAACAAAGCCCGCTAAAAAGCGGGCTTTGTTGTATCTAGAGTTTATCTCGCTTCTCCCAAGTTTCCCCATTCTAATTTTTCATATTTATGCGTTCAAATTTCATTGAGCTATACCTGATTGTGACCATCTGTGCCAACCCAATATGTGAATTTAGGATGGATTCAATTCCATCTGGTTTTACTTAAGTGGTATTAGCTGAAAAGAAACGGCCTTGCAGTAAACAAGGCCGTGCAGTTAAATCAGAGAAATGTGTGTTAGCTGATGATTAGTAGTAGGCAAAAAAGTTAATCCACAAGGCATTAACGATATCGATAAAGAAACCACAGACCAGCGGCAAAATAATGAAGGCCCGATGGGCGGCGCCGTGTTGTTGGGTTACCGCTGTCATGTTCACGATGGCTGTTGCCGTAGAGCCTAATGTCACACCGCCAAAGCCGGCACAAATCACCGCAGCTTCGTAATCCTTACCCATGGCTCGAAACACCACAAAAATCGTGTAAAGCACCGACATCAGTACTTGTAGACCAATGATGACCATGATGTAGAAGAAGCTGCCTTCTAGCTCCCATACTTTTAGGCCCATTAAGGCCATGGTTAAGAACATGCCTAGACAAATATCTTGGATTAATGACAGACCTTTTTCACCATCACGCACATTATTTAATAATTTAGTACTGTTCTTTCGTAATACGTAAATCTTTAAGCTGTTACCGATGAGGATACCGGCTAACAAACAGGCCACAAACATGGGTAATTTTAAACCTAGCTCGGTTAAGGCGGCATTGATGAAATGCCCCCCGATAAGGGATAAATTTAAGAATAACCAAGCCCTTAAAACACCAAAGTAATCAACTTGTAGCCCTTTTTCACCGTCTTGGTGAGTGGTACCTATATCAAGTTCGCTATCATGGTTACCGGTTAGTTTATGGCGTTTCATTAAATAAGCGGCGATGGGGCCGCCAATCGAACACGCTGCAATTAAGCCTAAGGTATTGGACGCAAGTCCTAGCTCTAAGGCATTGGCAATACCCAAATCGTTGACAAAGGTTGGGCCCCACGCCATTGCTGTGCCTACTCCCCCTGTGAGGGAGATTGAGCCAGACATTAAACCCGCCTTGGGATCAAAGCCAAATAGAGTGGCAACACTGATGCCTAACAGGTTTTGCAAAAAAATGTATAAACCGGCAAGCAGCAATAGTACTAATAAAGGTTTTCCCCCCTTGATAAGGGTGGCAAAGTCGGCTTTTAGGCCAATCCCCGCAAAAAAGTAGAGCAATAGTATATCGGCCACGTCTAGTTCAAATTGAACTTGGATGTTAAAGGCGTAATACAAAATACCGACGATACTGGCGCAGAAAAAGCCGCCAACGACCGGCTCTGGAATACTATACTTTTGCAATATCGTGCTTTTGGAAATGATGTATTTCCCCATAAATAAAGCAGTGATAGCCAAAGTAAAAGCCAAAAAAGCTTGCACTTGGACCAGTTGTTTTACTGCTTCATGAATTATATTTGGTTCCATTGGAGAGTTTACCCTTGTCAAAAAAGTCGATTTTACTGAGTTAACGCAATCGGGTTACTGCATTCTAGATGGTATGGTTAAAAGGATAAAGGAGTAACAATAAAAAAAACAATGGCTTGATATTGCAGAATAACAGGATATCTTAAACACTTTTTGATACAGACAAAATGCCAATAGCGTGTCGAGTCAGCTCCACTGGCGCGATGACGAGTTTGTACGGTGTTTGTTGGCAAAAACATAGAACAAAAACTGATCCGCACCATCAATACTGGACAACACGCTAAGCGATTTTCCATACTTTTACTTATTCATGAATAGCTAATGTTCAATTTTCTGAAACGCGTTCCTGTCCAAAAGTGTGTTTGATAGCCAAAATGGAAACTGTGATCACCAAGCGATTCTGTTGTATCCTAACTACCAGGACCTGCCCGTAGCAGTAATGACCGTTCCTATTGTTGTGTAACTTTCTTACACTCTACTCTCGTATTTTTGTTGAGGGTTGGTGTTTGGTTTTTATTGCGCTTAGGCTACCTTGTCGTTATTTAATCGAATCTCGTTGTTTGGGCTTGGTCATCTCAAGCGTAAGCGGCAGCAGCACCAAACTAAATAGCAGAATGCTACTTAACGCTATCGACAGCACCACGCCTATTGAATGCATTCCCTGATGCTGAGCGACAATGAGCGCACCAAACGTCATCAAGGTCGATAAACAACTCACTAATGTGGCATTGGGAGTGGATGTGGCAAAAAAGGCGTGAATGTCACCTTCTTTACGAAAACGGTTGACGATGTGAATACCGTTGTCCACACCCAGTCCGAATATGAGTGGAATGACGATGATATTGGCCATATTGAGCGACAGCCCCAGCCAGTGCATCAGACCCAACGTGGTTATGGATGATAGGATCAACGGAATAAAGATAAGCAAAATATCGCGTTTGTTGCGGATCGCCATCATCAGGATCAAGCTGATAAGCACGATAGCGAGTAAGATCGCTTGCTGAAAAGCTGAAACGATAATCTTACCCACTTGTTGCTCTGCTACGGCACGGCCTACGGCATTGGGGGCGATCGCTTGAACTTGACTAATAAAACGCGCTACGTTGTCGACATTGGTCATGTCATCTTTAGGGGTAATGGTAACGAGAAATTTGCCATTATCACTGACAAAGCGATTCAATAGCTCTGCTGGTAGATCGTCCATACCTGGGTTATCACTCGTCTGTATCGAATCCATCATGCCTGTTAGTCCAGAAAACAGTTGTTGCTCTGTATCGTCTGGCAAAGTATCAGGCAGTTGTTCTGCTCCCTCCCACTGTTTTTCAATCGCACTTTGCTTAAACTCGGTATAGCTGAGCGGGGCGGGAAGATCTGCCAATTGCAGAGTTTGCATTAATCTACTCTGGCGAGCTGACCAGTCTTGGGGCAAAAAGTCAGTTGCGATAGTCACGTGACTAACGGATGACTGTGTGATGAGCTGCTGTTTCCACTGTTGCGCTTGCTGCTCATCCTCGGCAATTGCGTGTAATTGGTAGCTTGAACCCAAGCCCAGTTGTTGCAATTGGTTCAGTGCGACAACCGAAGCTGAATCCGGGTTTTTTAGTACCAAGGTAGAAAAGTCGAACTTAAACTGGCTCGCGCCAACCAACATCAGCACAAACCAGACGCCTACCGCGACAATAATCCCACGTGAATAACGATGAAGGCGGACACCATAACGCTTGCTGAGGCTGTGGCTTTCTTTACTGCGATTGGTCGGAAAACCGAACAGTTGAAAAAACACGGGCACGATGACAAACGTGGCCACTAGGCCCAACAGCATGCCGAGTGCTGAAATCACGCCAAGCTCACCCAGTCCGGTATACGCCGTTGGATAGAAACTCATAAAACCAATAGCAGAGGAGAGCGCACACAAGCTCAATGGCCTGATTGAATGCTGAATGGCGAGTTTGGTGCTGACGATATTGTCAGGATTACCCCTACGTTGTTCTTGAATGTGCAAGCATAAGTGAATGGCAAAATCGACGGCTAGACCAATAAACATCACCATAAAGACGATCGAGATGGTGCTGTAGTGGCCGATTAAGGCTAAACCTGCGGCGAAGGTCCAGGTTAGTCCAATTAATACGGTGACATAACAAGCTAAAATGACCCGTAATGAACGTATACCAATAGTTAAAATCAGTAGTAACCCAACCAAAGATGCGCTTCCCGCAAAGGCAATGCTGTTTTCCGCATCGTTAATTTCATCAAAATCAAGCGCAGTTTGTCCGGTATAGCTCACTTCTACGCCGTTTGGTTTGGGAATAGATGCAATGGTGGTGTTGAGGTTATCTATGATGGCGCGATTAGGATTTTTTTGTTGGTTATTGGCCGCACCCGCTAACGTAATCACAAAGTGCTTGGGAGTATTGAGCCCACTTTGCATCGTTTGTTGCCAATCAACAAGATTGGACTGACTCGCGGTCAGCAGAGGCTCAAGCGATGCACTGTACGCAGAGTCGTGCTGACTGATTAAGGCGAGATAGTGTTCAATTCTATTTGCTGGTAGCTGTGACGCCAAAAACGCAGGAGCCACAGACTGTTCGAATTGCGTCATGAATTGTTTCAAATCGTCTTCTGGCAAAAAACCGAGCGCGTATTGATCGAACCAAGTTAAGGAGCTGGGCGCAAATACATCCAGAATCATATCTTGTTGGGAAAACGCCTCGGCTAGTTGATTGGTGTAGGTTTTGGCCTGCTGACCATTTTGCCCGCTGACCAAAACGGTGATGTTGCCGTTATCTGGTAACAGCCGATTGACTTCATTCAGATTATCTAGCCATTCTCCCTCTTGTTGAACTAAGGAAGACAAGTCGGCATTAACCTTGAAATGTTGCTGACCATACCAAGCACTAAAGGTGGTCACGATGATGATGAAACTGGCCAGCCAAACAGGGCGAGCGTTCAGGAGAGAAAAGAGTTTATTCACAATGTTTGCTAGATTAGTCACATTAAATATGTGTCTATTCTAGCGTTAAACCCGACCAATTTGGATGGAAATATTGTCTGGTGATCTAAATTGGCAGATTGATTCCATCGTCTTCACTACTTAACGTAGCACAAGCATTAAGTGGGGGCGTTATTTGATGTGGAAAATCTGTTCTGTTTCTAGCGATGTCATGGCACGGACTTGGCGCCAGATGTAATAGAAAATGCCAAACATCATCAACATACTTGGGATTGCAATCATCGGGTAGCTGTACAGTGTCATCTTACCCAATTCTTCATTAAAGGCCGCAGTACCTGCTGGGCTCGTTACAATCCAAGTGGCGAGGAAATAGTTCATTGCCGATGAAAACGCGAAGGTGCTGGCAAACAAGTAATTTGAAGACATTAAGCAGCGTTCAAATGCTTCAGTTTTGCCATTCTCTTGCAAGCGCTCGTTGATCTGCGGTAGGTTCAACACGGTGTCATTGAGCAGTATTTTTTGCATCAGCGGATAGCGAGTAAAGGTGGAAGCCAATACAGCAAGCCCGATCAAACCTGGAATTAAGGCCTCTTTTAGTGCTAACCAACGTGTATCCAGCTCCAGCAGACCGATACCACCGGTTAATAGCACACTGATAAAACCGAGTGCGGAAATGAAGTTAAATTTCTTATTCCGAATCAGATCCATGCCACCGTAAATGATCGGAAATGCCAGCGCGACAGCCAGTGCCATCGCTGTTCCTAAGTGCTCATCGCCACTAAATTTCATTAATATGAAGGAAGGGATGAATACGTTAAACAGGATCTCGAATAGGGGATTGGACTTTTTCGCTGTTGTGTTACTCATAATTCTACTGACTCTACAATGTTGTCTGCCATTTTACTCTGATATGGAGTGTTCATCCAGTCACGTCAGATGTAAAGGGTTAAAGCCTTGAGTTATGTAACGACTTATGAAAGTGATGTGTTTGATTTAATAGCAAGGCTTATATTTGGAAGTGTACGTATTAGGTACAATTCGCGTGCGTGTCGCTCGATCATTCAATTTAAGACATCACATTTTCTTCTGTGCATGGTACTTTCGTTATCAAATCCCACCCAAGTTTAGCTCACAATTTTCAGAGCGAAGTTAGAGGGTTACGCAACGCATAGAGCGAACCAATCTGATGTTACATTCCAGACTTAAGCGTTTAGTTCGTAAGAACATCGGTTTTTCAAAGTCAGAAGAAATGCATGATAAGGTTATCAGAACCTTTATGAATAAGAATTCTATTGGCAGATCAACTGATTTGAGTCTCAACTAGGAAAAGATTGATGGCACGATGAAGATAGAACCATTTTCCTTTCACCCTGGTGTAAGTTTCATTGAGTTGCCATGAGGCGTTTTCATTGCACTTCAGTTTCGTACGTTAAGCCCTAAAACTCGGACTTTTATTAAAACGCTGGCTTTACCACTCCCATTCCTTCTCAAAAGCTCGTTTTTCTTTGAGCTCTTCAATTCGCTTTCGGGTGGCCATTACCTTGTTATCGTCGGGATGACGTTTAATTGCGCTTTCTTTTAGGTAAAGCCTGTATTGCTCTGAATTAGCTTTTGGACGGTTTTTTTCATATCACTTTCCTTTTTAGGGGACGCCAAAAAAAAAGATGCCTCACCGAGGATGCGTCAAAAGCATGTAAGCATGAGCACTATTCTGATAGGGATAGTCAGATAAGGGCAAAATGCAGGTTTACTGTCTAAAAAAGCAGTCACTATGGCAAGTGAATCTATGCTACAAAACTCATACTTTGTGGTTATTTTAAGATTTATGAGTAAAATAATTCGACCAGACTGATTTGTATATCGAATAATATTTATAGAGTGACATTTATTTTTCTAAGGATAGAAAGTGTGAATATTGATGAAATAAAAGAAACAATAGCTCAGGATTTATTGGATGAAATCATCATCGTAGAATATGGGGCGGCTCCACAGTGGACTATCCGTTTTGTATTAAACAATAACGATGTTCATATTTTTACTGATTGTAGCGGCCAAATTATTGAGTTATTAGAGTTAAATTTGGCAATTAAAATAGCCGTTGTTTTAACCAAGAATGTATCGTGTAAAATATCTCGTATAAAAAGCGAGTAGTGCCCAACCCAAAGTTTTTCTCGCAATACAATGGCAGACCTTAGCCAGTTGATTGATAGGAGACCATAATTTGATAGACCAACGATGAATGGTGGCATGGTCAACATTCATCCCTCGTTCTCGTTGAATTTCTTCAATTCCCCTTCACTGAGTTTGTATGCGAGGTCATAGCGGATGGTTTCAATCATGACTTCTGAAGGAAAATGGCAGCCTTTAAATATTAAAATTCAGAGTGAGATATGAGTATTGCGTAGATTCTAAGCTAAGGTATGAAACTTTGTGACATGACCCAAAATTCCAATATCAACCTCAAAAAGCACATAAATATGAACCAATGAGCATATGTACTTGCGCTATAATCAGCCATACCCCAACAAGCCAGGTAATAACATGTACTATTACTATAGAGGATTTAAAATACAAGTAAGAGGGAATGTGAAATACGTTCAATTAAGTAAAGGTCGGAATATCTCTGACACTTGTTCACTACGACTCAAAAAAAACATAGATGATATTATTGATCTCAACACTGGCGCAAATTCATCCCAAAAGCCAAAAGATCAATTCTGGAAAAATCAGATAAAATCAAAGCATTAAAAATAATACGTGCCATATGTCGGGGTTCTTTCGCAAACGTGGATGAAGGCGTAATAAAGCTACTACTCTACGCTAGCATGTCTGTACTAGTGTGGCAGGCTCTTCCGTCCTCAGCCAAAAATCTAACTACCCCTTGTTCAATATCCTCAGTGACTCAATGCCGTTGTTTAAATACTTAACTTACCGCTGCTGAACGTCCTGACGGAACTTACAATTGTATAGTTCACTGCCGCACAGGCCGATCTAAAGGTATACTCATTGAAAATCGTTGTTAGGTGTGCATAATGCACCGAAGTTCGCAAGTTATTTGCCTTTAACTTGTGATGCTTGCCCGATAAGTAGGGAATAAGGCTCATTTATTACGCTCGATACACGTTTTTAATCAAACCCGATGAACCCTCTATTTCAATATTCATGAAGCATTCTGACTTAAGTCGTAATCAAAAGGTAAAAGATGAAATTAAAATCGGTTATAGCACTCAACTTATTACTAGTAAATGCACCAAGCTTTGCTGCTGAAAGCGTCGCTCCCACGGGAGTTAGACCTTGTTGCGCCTTTGGTATTCATATGAAGTCTGAGTTAGGTGTGATTCCAGTTCCCTTTTTTAAAGTGGATAACATTGTTGAACTGTCTGACCTAGAACAACATAGGTACAATGATGGTAGCCAGGGTGTTACAAGTAGCTTATTGGGAACTGGCGATGAAAAAAATGGCCTGATTTATACTAGCAAAGGCGGAATTATCGATACTGCTCATGTTCGAGATACCGCGGACTATACTGCATTTTTGTACACACAAATTAAAGATAACCTAGGAACGGATATGCAAATTGTCTTAGACGATGAATTGCGTAGCCGTGTTATCAACTTAACCCAACAAGCCGTTGGCATGACTGCTGATGAACAAAAATTGGCTGAAATACAGTTAAGTGCACTTCTCGCTTTTCGTCTTGCTCAGTGGCATGAAATTGCACAATGGTTTGGGTTCACATCTGTGAAGGGGTTTAAAGAGTACCCTTCGGCATTCTCTCCTGAAGATCTCTATTCAAACATGCTAGGTTCTATCATTGCCATAGAGGTATTGCAAAACTTGCCAGAGCTGACGAAAGAAACATACCAAGTGGCATTCACGGAAGTGTTTCAACGTAAGCTTCAAGAGCTAGGTGCCCAAGATTACGATCGTACTGAAAAAATAATGAATGATATGGATGGCGCGTGGTGGGATAGCGGCAAACGTCTACCTGATAAATGGGTAGTAAAAACTCGAGACTACACACCTCGTCTTACGATTAAGCCTAATTGGGGCGATACTGAAGAGCGAGTGACACTTTCATTGGAGCCGCTTGCTAATTTGGAGTCGTGGGGATACCTAACCTTAGTTGCAAGTAAAAAAGAGAAAAATTTCTCTGCGTTACCTTCGGAGCTCACAAGTAAAAAAGTATGGGTGACTGATGATTTTACGACGATAGCTAAATTTGCGAAATCTATCGATGATAAACATGAACTAAACCGAAACGAACTACTTCCGCCTTACTAAAAGTTCTTTGAATTGAATGAGTTTCTAGCATGATACTAAAAATCCCGCCGAATATGGCGGGATTTGACTAGATAATGAAGAGACTTATTTAAATGGCAGACTCTTTACTTGTAACCGAATTTTTACGAGCAGCATTGACCAGCAATATACCCACAGTCAACACGATAGAGCCACACAGCAAGAATAATAAACGACCAGTTGGTTCGTTAGGAATGAGCGCCATCGTAAGGATACCAAAACCTGCTGTACAGATAAGATTACCTAGCATTGAGCGCTGTTTTGTATCCAAATTCTGTTGCTCTTCACCTTGCGCAATAAGCGGTGTATTCCAGTTTTCAAACAGTTGATCAACTTCTTTCTCGCGTTCAGGTGACAGGCCTTTGTAGAAGCGTGTGGTAAGCAAGAAGAAACCACCAGTTAGAACTACGTGAGCCGCTAAGCTAAGACCAACTTTCAGATCAGCCCATTCACGACCTGTTAGTGCTTGGTCAAGGCCAAATAGGTGCTCAATGTCGCTTGCTTGTAGTGAAATACCAAATACATAAGAGACGACACCACCAACAATGAGCGTTGTCCAACCCGCCCAATCTGGTGTTTTACGCACCCACATACCTAGTAGAACAGGGATCAGCATTGGGAAACCAATCAAAGCACCTACGTTTAATACAATATCAAATAGGCTTAAATGGCGCAGTGAGTTAATAAACAGACCAATCGCAATGATGATGATGCCCATCATAATGGTTGTTAGTTTACTAACCATCACCAATTCTTTCTGTGTGGCGTTTTTACGTAAAATAGGTTGGTAGAAATTACATACAAAGATACCAGCGTTACGGTTCAAGCCAGAGTCCATTGAAGACATGGTTGCTGCAAACATTGCAGACATCAGCAAGCCAACCATACCAGCAGGCATGATGTTTTGAACGAAAGCAAGATAAGCAGCATCACCAGCTTTGTTACCCATAGAAGCGTATTGAGCCGCGAAATCTGGCATAAATGCACTGACATACCAAGGTGGTAGGAACCAAATAAGCGGACCAACAATCATTAAGATACAAGCAAGCCCAGCCGCTTTACGCGCATTTTCACTGTCTTTCGCACAGAGATAGCGATAAGCATTGATACTGTTGTTCATTACACCGAATTGTTTTACGAAAATGAAAACCACCCAAAGAATGAAAATGCTGACATAATTGAGGTTATTACCGAACATGAAATCACCGTTGAAGTTTTCAACGATGTTTCCGATGCCACCACCATGGAAGTAAGCCGCGATAGCACAAGTGATCGTCACCGCCATAATGACGAGCATTTGCATAAAGTCAGAAGCAACAACAGCCCAAGAACCACCAGTCACCGCCATAATAACCAGCACGACACCTGTAAAGATGATGGTTGCTTCCATTGGAATATCGAATACGGCAGCAACAAAAATGGCCAAACCATTTAACCAGATACCTGCAGAAATAAGGCTGTCAGGCATACCGGCCCATGTAAAGAATTGCTCAGATGTTTTACCGAAACGTTGACGAATGGCTTCAATAGCCGTTACGACCCGCAGTTGACGGAATTTTGGAGCAAAGTAGATGTAGTTCATGAAATAGCCAAATGCGTTGGCTAAGAATAGGATTACAACGACGAAACCGTCACTGAATGCGCGTCCTGCAGCTCCTGTAAACGTCCATGCTGAAAATTGTGTCATGAAGGCAGTTGCACCCACCATCCACCACAACATTTTGCCGCCCCCACGAAAATAATCGCTAGTTGAGGTGGTGAATTTTCTAAACATCCACCCAATAGCAATTAAGAACATGAAGTAGGCGAGTACCACGATAGTATCAATAGTCATTTTTCAGCCTTAAAGGTTTAAGTCAATTATCTAAGACGTATACTATCTTATCGCCTGGTTTATTTGTAGTACAATAACTCTTTATCGTGATCTTAATCTCACCATTTTTACCGTTAAAGTTTGTTTACACGGCCTTTTTTGCATGTTTTATGGGGTTTTTGATGAGTTAATACGAAATGGGAAACATTACCACCCTTCAATTGTATTACTAAACTTCGTGATTTGATAAGGCGATGTATGGATATTACGCGAATAGGGAAATAGACAAGATAGATAGCGAGGAGAGAAAAAAGCCCCTTGCGTAAAGAGGTGCAAGAGGCCGGACAGAATAAAAATAAACTTACGCGTTAACGTGAGCGACGGCATCACGAACTAATGTGCCTAGCTCTTCCCATTGACCTTGATCAATCAGTTGAGTTGGAACCATCCAAGTGCCACCACATGCAAGTACTGATGATACAGATAAGTAGTCATCGATATTGTTTAGACTTACTCCACCGGTTGGCATGAATTTTACGGGGTATACTGCTGATAACGCTTTTAACATATTCACACCGCCAGAAGGCTCGGCTGGGAAAAACTTCAAGGTGCGTAGTCCCATCTCCATTGCTTGCTCAACTAAACTTGGGTTATTAACGCCAGGTACGATTGGAATATTCTTATCCAAACAATATTGAACCGTCCGTGGGTTAAAACCAGGGCTAACAATAAAGTCGACACCAGCTTCGATGGCTTGGTCTACTTGATCGTTAGTTAAAATCGTGCCTGCACCGATTAACATTTCTGGAAATTCATCACGCATTGTACGAATTGCTTCAGCAGCACAAGGAGTACGGAAGGTGATTTCTGCACAAGGCATACCATTTTCCATCAGTGCTCGGCCCAGTGGGATTGCATCTTCCACTTTGTTAATAGCGATAACAGGGATAACTTTGAGTGCAGAAAGTTGTTCGTTTAATGTCGACATGGTTTTATCTCTTTGTAAGCAAAATAAACCTCAGTTAAGAGGTTTATTAAAAATATTATAAGGATAGCTTTGGCATAGCTTGCTCTGGGATGATAGCGCCGTGATGCTGAATAACACTACCAGCGACGGTATGCCCAGCAAATGCAGATTCTTTTGGTGTTCCACCACACAGGCGTTTTGCCAAGTATCCAGCACTAAATGAGTCACCAGCGGCTGTGGTATCGACCACGTTATCGACACGTGTTGCTGGTACATACTGTGCACATTCGGCATCAATCACCAAGCAGTCTTTACTGCCACGTTTGATAACAATTTCTTTTACGCCAGCTTGAGTCGTACGGTCAATACACTGTTCAAGATAGAGATCACCATAAAGCAGCTGCTCATCATCAAAGGTTAGTAGGGCCGTGTGCGTAAACGTAAGCATTTTTGTATAGTTTTCGATAGCTTCTCGCTGGCTATTCCACAGTTTAGGACGGTAGTTGTTATCAAAAATAACTTGCCCCCCTTTTGCTTTGTATGCCTCTAAGAAGCTAAACAGAGTATTGCGGCCGTTTTCTGTGAGAATTGCTAATGTAATACCGCTTAGGTAGATAGCATCGAACTCGAATAATTTATCCACGAGCGTAGGGGAGCTTGTTTGATCAAATAGGTATTTTGCCGCAGCATCATTACGCCAATACATAAAGCTACGCTCACCAGTACTATCGGTTTCGATGTAATAAAGCCCAGGTTGTTTATTTTCAATACGCAAAACAAGCTCGGTGTTTAGTCCCTCAGCTTGCCATTTCTGAATCATGGTTTCGCTAAATGGGTCTTGGCCGAGTGCCGTAACGTAATTGGTTTGTACTTGTTGTGCTTTTGTTAGTCGAGACAGATACAAAGCCGTATTTAGCGTGTCACCACCAAAAGACTGGGTAAATGCACCCGCTTTTTTTTGCAGTTCAACCATGCACTCACCAATGACGGCGATCTTTACAGAGTTCATATTCTTACCTTAATCAGCGGTGTTGGTTGTGTTAACTCAGGAAGTCTGCACGAGCAGGAGAAAACATATCAAGTAATATACTGTCTTGCTCAAGAGCAACTGCACCGTGCACAAAGTGCTTAGGTGCGATATAAGCATCACCAGCTTTAAGTACTTTTTTTACACCATCGACTTCAGCTTCAAAGCTACCGCTTACTACATAACCAATTTGGTCATGAATTTCGTGTGCGTGCGGAGCCCCAATAGCGCCTTTATCAAAACATAGATGGACAGCCATTAGCTCGTCAGTGTAACCAACAATTTTACGCTTGATGCCACCGCCCAACTCTTCCCAAGGATTTTCTTGCAAATTAAAGAAATGGTTCATGTAGGTTCTCCTAAGCAAATATCTAATCAAATTTTCATGCTGGGTATTATAATCAAATCCACAATAAATAATACAATATGTTTTTATTGTGTGATGCTAATCAATCTCATCTCATTTTTTTGTTTATAATCAGTTGTTTGTATTTTCATTGATCTTTGGGTAGCTGTATGAACAGCCTCGTTGAAAAGGGAAATTTGTGATTTCCTTCATTATTTAACGAGTATTTAGTATGATTTAATCTCATATTGTATTACTTTATGCGGAGTTTAAGAAACGAATCTCTTTAGTAAGAGGGTGACAAAAATTATGACGACACAACCAATTTTGCTGACGGATGCAGAAATAGAGCAGCTTCACCAAGAAATAGGACGCCCTAGCTTAATGGGGAAAACTATTGAAGCGTATAAGAAAGAGGTGGAGGCATTTATGCGTTTGCCACTTGATGTTCCTGGACATGGTGAAGCGGGTGGTTATGAACATAACCACCATAAACAAAACTATACGTACATGAACTTAGCCGGTCGTCTTTTCTTGATCACTAAAGAGGATAAATACGCGAAATTTGTCCGTGATTTATTAGCGATTTATGCCGAAAAATACCTCACGTTTGATTTTCATGTTCAGAAAAACACCAATCCAACGGGACGCTTATTTCACCAAATTTTGAATGAGCATTGTTGGTTGATGTTTACGAGTTTAGCCTACTCATGCGTTGCTTCTAGCATGACAGAGCAGGAACGCCACGCTGTTGTGACGCGTATTTTTGAACCTATGCTGGACATGTTTACCGTTAAATACGCTCATGACTTTGACCGAATTCATAACCACGGCATTTGGGCTGTGGCGGCGGTTGGTATTTGTGGTTTGGCGATTGGTAAACGTAAGTACTTAGACATGTCGGTCTATGGCTTAGAGCGTAATGAAACGGGTGGTTTCCTAGCGCAGATTTCACAATTGTTCGCGCCTTCTGGCTACTACATGGAAGGGCCTTACTATCACCGTTATGCGATTCGCCCGACCTGTGTGTTTGCGGAAGTGATTCACCGCCATATGCCTGAAATTGATATTTATAATTATAAAGACAAAGTGATTGGCAATACGGTACAGGCATTACTTGCCACCGCGTATCCGAACGGAGAGTTCCCTGCATTGAATGATGCTTCACGTACCATGGGCATCACTGATATGGGTGTGCAGGTTGCGTTAAGTGTTTATGCAAAACACTACGGATCTCAAGACTCTGGTGGTGTTGATAATAATATTTTAGGCATGGCGAAAATTCAAAATTCAGTATGGATGCATTCGTGTGGATTGGAGTTGTCACAAGCGTATGAGAAAGCAACGGCTCAGCGTGAAATTGGCATGCCTTTTTGGCCAAGTGTTGAGCTTAATGAAGGTCCTAATGGTGATAAGGGCGCACAAGGCTTTATCCGTATGCAGGATAAAAAAGGCGATGTGTCTCAACTGGTGATGAACTACGGTCAGCATGGTATGGGTCATGGCAACTTTGACACGCTCGGTATTTCGTTTTTTAACCGCGGTCATGAAGTACTGCGTGAATACGGCTTCTGTCGTTGGGTTAATGTTGAGCCTAAATTCGGCGGCCGTTACCTAGACGAAAACAAATCGTACGCTCGTCAGACCATTGCTCATAACGCAGTAACGATTGATGAAAAATGTCAGAATAACTTCGACGTTGAACGTGCAGACTCAGTACACGGTTTGCCTCATTTCTTCAAAGTAGAAGATGAGAAAGTCAATGGCATGAGTGCATTTGCCAACGATCACTACGATGGTTTTGACATGCAACGCAGCGTATTCATGCTAAACATTGAAGAGCTAGAATCTCCGTTATTGTTAGACCTATATCGCTTAGATTCTACAAAAGGCGGTGAAGGTGAGCACCAGTACGATTACTCCCATCAATATGCAGGTCAGATTGTTCGTACTAACTTTGAATACCAAACTCATAAAGAATTAAATACCTTAGGCAGTGATTTTGGTTATCAACACCTTTGGAATGTAGCCAGTGGTGAAGTAAGCCAAACGGCATTGGTAAGTTGGCTACAAAACAACACCTACTACACATGGTTGGGCACAAGTTCAAACGACAATGCTGAAGTTATCTTCACTCGCTCTGGGGCAAATGATCCATCATTCAATTTACGCAGTGAACCAGCATTCATCCTTCGCAGTAAAGGTGAATCAACCTTGTTTGCTTCAGTACTTGAGACACACGGCTACTTCAATGAAGAGTTCGAACAGTCAGTAAGTGCGCGAGGTGTTGTACAAAACATCACTATTATTGGTCATAATGACGTTGGTTCCGTTGTCGAAATTAAGACTGCGGTTTCTGACGTAATCGTGATGATCAGTAATCAACTTGGTGCAACAGAAAACACCAAACACACCTTAGAATTCCATGGTAAAGCATACAGTTGGACAGGTTTCTATTCTTTAGAAATCAAGCAATTAGAGCAAGGTTCCACTGGGCAGGAGAAAAAATAATGAGCTATCAACCACTATTACTTAACTTTGAAGAAGCCGCAGAGCTTCGTAAAGATCTTGGCAAGGATAGCCTGTTAGGAAAAGCGCTTGCGCGTGATATTAAACAAACTGACGCTTATATGGCGGAAGTTGGCATTGAAGTGCCAGGTCATGGTGAAGGTGGCGGCTATGAGCATAATCGCCATAAGCAAAACTATATCCATATGGATCTTGCGGGTCGTCTGTTTCTCATTACCGAACAAGCGAAATATCGTGATTATATCGTGGATATGCTTACCGCGTACGCAACGGTCTATCCAACGCTTGAAAGCAACGTAAGCCGTGACTCTAATCCTCCAGGTAAGCTGTTCCACCAAACGCTGAACGAAAACATGTGGATGTTGTACGCATCTTGTGCTTACAGCTGCATTTATCACACGATTTCAGAAGAGCAGAAGCGTCTTATTGAAGATGATCTTCTTAAGCAGATGATTGAAATGTTCGTAGTCACTTACGCACACGACTTTGATATCGTACACAACCATGGCCTATGGGCAGTGGCTGCGGTAGGTATCTGTGGTTACGCGATAAATGATCAAGAGTCAGTGGACAAAGCGCTTTACGGCCTGAAACTAGACAAAGTCAGCGGCGGTTTCCTCGCGCAACTTGACCAACTGTTCTCGCCAGATGGCTACTACATGGAAGGTCCTTACTACCACCGTTTCTCGCTACGTCCAATCTACTTGTTTGCAGAAGCGATTGAACGTCGCCAGCCAGAGCTTGGTATTTACGAATTCAACGATTCAGTAATTAAGACAACCTCTTACGCGGTATTTAAAACGGCATTCCCAGACGGCACATTGCCAGCACTGAACGATTCATCAAAAACGATTTCTATCAATGATGAGGGCGTAATCATGGCAACGTCTGTGTGTTACCACCGTTACGAGCAAACGGATACCTTACTTGGTATGGCAAATCACCAACAAGACGTATGGGTTCATTCATCTGGTCAAACACTTTCTAATGCGGTTGCAAAGGCAGAAAATATAAAAGCATTTAATTGGGGAAGCCTGTTTGTTACCGATGGCCCTAAAGGTGAGAAAGGTGGCGTAAGCATTCTTCGTCACCGTGACGATCAAGACGACGACACCATGGCGTTGATCTGGTTTGGTCAACACGGCAGCGATCACCAGTACCACTCAGCGCTTGATCACGGCCACTACGACGGTCTACACCTCAGTGTATTCAACCGTGGTCATGAAGTGTTGCACGATTATGGTTTTGGTCGTTGGGTAAACGTTGAACCAAAATTTGGCGGTCGTTACATTCCAGAAAATAAATCTTACTGCAAGCAAACCGTCGCTCACAACACAGTAACGGTTGATCAAAAAACACAAAACAACTTCGATACCGCATTGGCTGAGTCTAAGTTTGGTCAGAAGCATTTCTTTGTTGCCAACAATAAATCTTTACAAGGAATGAGCGGCTCTATTTCTGACTACTACACTGGCGTCGATATGCAACGCAGTGTGCTTCTTGCTGAAATTCCTGAATTTGAAAAACCGCTAGTGATTGATATCTACCGTATTGAAGCGGATGCAGAGCATCAGTATGACTTACCAGTCCATCATTCAGGTCAAATTATTCGTACTGATTTTGATTACCAAATCGAAAGTACGTTGAAGCCACTTGGTGAAGATAACGGTTACCAACATCTATGGAACGTTGCGTCAGGTAAAGTGGAAGGTAGCTCACTGGTTAGTTGGTTACACGATAACAGTTACTACAGTATGGTCACTAGTGCGGTTGAAGGGAGTGAAGTAATTTTTGTTCGCACAGGGGCAAATGATCCAGACTTTAACTTAAAGAGCGAACCTGCATTTATTTTGCGTCAGTCTGGTCAAAACCATGTGTTTGCATCAGTACTAGAAACTCACGGTTACTTTAACGAATCTATAGAGGCATCGGTAGGTGCTCGCGGTCTTGTTGAATCTGTGTCTGTTGCGGGCCATAACAGTGTCGGGACTGTTATCCGCATACAGACCACTTCGGGTAACACTTACCACTACGGCATTTCAAACCAAGCTGAGAATGAACAAAATACGCTTCATTCGGTAGAGTTTGGTGGTGAAACGTTCTCGTGGGAAGGTGCGTTCGCCCAACTATAATATTTTCGACACTCATATCTTTGCGGGAACGAAGATAGAGATTACATCGGAAATAAGTCCAAGCCAGATAGCTGATGTTATCTGGCTTTTTTTGATATGACGAACTAGATATTGGATTTGAATATCGGTGTGGAGGCTGTAGGAGAGAGGAACACCCACTTTCCTATCGAGTTGCTAGCGCTATAAATTTAGTCATACATCAGCTTTTCAGCTTTCTGCATATCGAATTCTTTCAGTGACTTTCTGGCTAAATGCCGGAACGGCAGCATCTTAACGATTTCTTCAAAGGGCTGAATCGCGAAGGCCCAAAAAATTGACCCATCGAAAACAAGCACAATCAACGCACATAACGGGATTGAAATAATCCACTGACCAGTGAAATTAATCTTAAAGACATCGGTGGTTTTTCCTAGGGCTCGTAAGACATTGCCATGCACCGTGTTATAACCTCGAACGATAGGTAAAAAGATATATAACGGAGCAATAGCAGCCAGTGCATGGTAAGTTGATGGCGCTAACTCTGGGTAAATATCACCAATGACAACACTTATTGCTGCAAAAAGCCCTGCACAGAGAATGGAAATGTAAACCGCAACATCAATACTAGTATCGACATCTTTTACAAGGCTATCCATTTTACGTGAGCCTATCGCTTGGCTGATGGTGATCGCTGAAGAATGAGCCCAGGCCGTGATAAATTGAGATCCTGCGCGAACCCAGGGCATAACGAGTGTAATCGCTACATAAGCGTTAATATTCAGTTGTGAATAGATTAACTGATAGATAGTGGCCCCTATCGATAGAATGGTAATGTTTGCCGCAACTGGAAAAATTTCAAGGAAGTGCTGGCGAATATTACGAGCTAATGAAGGTAAGTGAGGGCGGATATCAAGATTAACGTGTGAACCGAAATGTAAACAAACCGAGAGATACAACAACCGGACACCAATCGCGATAAGACTTCCAAGTGCAGCCCCTTGAACACCAATGCCTTCAAATTGAGAAAATCCATGTATGAAAACAAAAGACAGTAAGGCATTGAGCGGCATTTCAATTAAGTAGCCTTTGAAAGGGATTTTTGTCCTTCCTAGGCCATTAAACAGGGCGATCATCACCTGTGTCAGTGCGGTAAATAACACAAGGTATTTGGAAATACTGAGGTAACTGTTGATTTGTACGTAAAGCGATGAATCATCGGTCAGTAATTGGATCAACGATTGGTCAAACATCGTTAACAGTAGCCAGAAAAAGATGGCAGCTAACGAATTGATGATTAACCCAGACAAAAAAGCCTTCGATAGTGAAGTATTTAACCCAGAACCAACTGCGCGACTTAGTACTAATTGAGTGCCGTTAGCCAAAGCCATCTGAATACCTAATACAAACGCAATTATCGTCGTCGCGATACCCATAGCTGCTAAAGAAAGTTCACCTAGTGGAGATACAAGCAGAGTATCAATCATTAACATTGACTGCATTAAAATGGCATTAAGCGCCAATGGCCAGGCGAGTGATAGATTCTTTCGAAGGTAAGATTGGGAAGACACAAAGACCACCTAAAATAAAAGCAACAACAAGGTGGCTTTGTGCGCCACAATGGTATTGCGCAAATGAACTTCAATGATATTTAACCGCAAAAGACAACTAGCTTATTGCAAGTTAATTCACGTTGCTTGCGGCTCAACTTTCTGTTTAATAGATATTTAATATCTCGCTTATCGGTTAGCTAGCGATATGGGCGAGTTTTTGGTTTTCATCATCTAGCAGTTGTTGCGAAGCAATTCTAGCTTGAGAAGCATTACCCGTCATGATGGCATCGTAAATGGCCTTGTGCTCTGATAAACAGAATCGACCACCTTCGGCGGAATGGTCGATAAACTGTTTAAAAATAGCAGACAAAATATTGCTAAACGGGATGTAAAATTGATTGTCTGTTGACAGAAAAATAGTCTGGTGAAACTGATGATCATTGAGTGCCCAGCTGTCGTAATCAAAGCTGTTAGCAGCCCGCGTCATTTCTTGGAAAAAAATCGACAGCTGTTTACGTTGCTCCACAGTGGCATTGGTTGCAGCAAGTGCACAAGCTTCTGGTTCTAAGGCTTTTCGTAATCCTAAAAACTGTGAAAGGAAAGGCTGAATATCGTCTAAATCTTGAATCCAGTCGAGCAATTGAGGGTCTAGAAATTGCCATTGTGCACGGGGAGAAACTAAAGTGCCTACCTTTGGCTTAGACTCAATAAGTCCCTTAGCTGAAACCAATTTTGTTGATTCTCTTAACGTAGTTCGACTGATCCCGAGCTGCTGACACAGTGTCATTTCATTAGGCAGTTTATAATGTTCTTTAAGCTCACCTGATAATATTTTTCGTGCTAGTTGCCTAGCAACTTGTACATGAATTCTTCGGCTAGAATCTTCAACCAAGGAGAATAGCGACATAGTGGCCACCTTATGCAGTGCTGTGTTTGAAGCGTAATGATTAGAAAACCAAGCAAAAATGCTCCTCAATATGATATAAATAATACAATATTACCTTGTTAATTCAAATGACAAGCTGAACCATTGGTCAAATATTGTGATTTGAGCTCAAGATATGTGATTTGGTGCACGCTTATTGGTTACAGTGATGACGTGGAAGAGGGGGCAAGCAAGGATTGGAGCATGTCATTGATACAAGAAAGTCAAAATAGCAGTTTAAAAGCACTTAAATACATCACGTTTATAGAAAGTAGGTTTGTTGCCATTGAGTATAAAGTGCTATAATTTTCGTTAAATAATACATATTAAAAATAAGTAGTAACCTATGGCGAGTGCTTTTAATTCTATCTCTGATTCAAAACGTAGTTTGCATGTACAAGTTGCTCGTGAAATTGCACGTGGCATTCTTTCTGGTGATTTACCCCAAGGTTCGATTATTCCGGGGGAGATGGATCTTTGTGAACAGTTTGGTGTTAGTCGAACTGCGTTGCGTGAGGCTGTTAAATTATTGACATCCAAAGGACTTTTGGAGTCTAGGCCAAAAATTGGCACACGCGTTATGAACCGAGCTTACTGGAACTTTTTAGACTCTCAGCTTATCGAATGGATGGATGGGTTGGCTGACAACGATGAATTTTGTCTTCAATTTCTCGGCCTCCGATATGCCATTGAACCTGCTGCTTGTGCTTTAGCTGCTCGCAATGCAACGGCAGAGCAACGGATTGAACTTTCTGCGGCTTTCCAAGCCATGTGTGAAGTGGCTGAAGCTGAAGAGTTTGACCAACAACGATGGTTGGAAGTGGATACAAAATTTCATAGTCTGATTTTTAACTCAACAGGCAATGATTTCTACCTGCCGTTTGGTAACATTTTGACCACTATGTTTGTTAACTTTATATCGCACTCTTCTGAGGAAGGAAGTACCTGTATTAATGAACATCGCCACATCTACGATGCGATTATGGCTGGTAATAGTGAAAAAGCTCGCCAAGCTTCGGCAGACCATTTGCAGGCGACGAATCACCGGTTGCCAGTCGTTAATTAGTTCAAAACGACGTATTACGCTTCTGTGATTAATTTTAAAAAAAGCATACATTGGTATGCTTTTTTATTTTGTTGATTATATATTAATACTAATTAATCACAGGTATTCGCTATGACACAATCTCTATTGCCAAATATTGTTCAGTTTGTTGGTCAAATTGATCCCTTTGATAAAGTTCCTAAAGAGGCATTAAGAGAGCTTTCTAACCATATTCAAATTGTGTATCTCGCCAAAGGTGAAGTCATTGACTTATGTCTAGAAGGTCAAGATAAATCCTTTAATGGAATTCGAAGAATAACCAAAGAAAGTATAATAAACTAATTATAATTCCATCTTTCATTACTTATTTTTTAATGTAATGCATTAAATGGTTAGATTATCAGTAAGTGAGATGATAAATATATTAGCGCTTCAATAAAACATATGCAGATTATGACTATACTGACTTTCGTGATTGCAAAGATGGTGATAATAAGCAATCAACGATATTTCTCGAAATAAAATCTATTCAAGAAATAAAACTTAACAAAATACGCCATATATAATCATGATATTTATTTAATGGAGTCATAAATGTTTGCAAGTCCCATTTCTGCTGAAAAAAAAACACACACAAAGATGTAGAAGGTGAAAAAACCTGTCCATCTTTCACCGTACAGAAGGTTAGCCACTCGCCTTGCAGAGGTTTACCTACATTTCTACAACCCTCTTCGACGAAACTTGCGGATCAAGATCGCAACACTGAGCGTGAAGGAAGAGCTCATCAATCTACATGGATACAGTCCTATTTGGCGGGTATGACGATTGCAACTCCTCGTCGAGTAAACACAGACCAACAAAGTTTAGTGAATATAGGCATTGAAGAGCGCCATATCTCAAAAATCAGAGGGGACAATGTCAGCTCAAACATCTTGAAAAAACTGGAGAATCTTACTTTAGAGCAGCAACAGCAACTGAAAGATTTTGGGATTGTCGGTGATACATTAAGCAATTTAGTAAACGGTGCTGGGAGTGGTTCAAAAAATCTAAAAAATCTAAATGCAGTATTGGGTATCACGCCAGAGCAAAAGGAAAAGCTAAGTAATTTTGGGATCACCCCCGACAAATTAGTTAAAGTACTCGGACATTATGGCGGTTCCAAAACTCTGGAGGTATTGCTTAATCTCACGCCAGAGCAGGAAAAAACATTGAATGATTTGAGAGTGGTAGGTGATAAATTTGTCTCTATTGTGGAATGCGATGGTGGTTCAATAAACATAAAGGCATTGCTTACACTTACGCAAGAGCAGAAGGAAACGCTAAATAATCTGGGGATCACTGCTGACAACTTAATTCGTGTAGTCGGGCAGCCTGGTGGTTCTAGAACTCTGCAGGCCGTGCTGGCTCTTACGTCAGAGCAAAAGGAAAAGCTAAGTAATTTTGGGATCACCCCCGACAAATTAGTTAAAGTACTCGGACATTATGGCGGTTCCAAAACTCTGGAGGTATTGCTTAATCTCACGCCAGAGCAGGAAAAAAC
>NZ_JAAZTU010000109.1 GCF_012395185.1 Vibrio aestuarianus | reverse complement strand
CAACAATAGCTTTAAAATTACTTTTTACTTTCGAGTAAAAACAGTTTTGAAGTCAGTATTCATTGAGCCGGTCTTAGGACCAACAAAACTTTAATTGAAGAGTTTGATCATGGCTCAGATTGAACGCTGGCGGCAGGCCTAACACATGCAAGTCGAGCGGTAACATTTCAAAAGCTTGCTTTTGAAGATGACGAGCGGCGGACGGGTGAGTAATGCCTAGGAAATTGCCCTGATGTGGGGGATAACCATTGGAAACGATGGCTAATACCGCATGATGCCTACGGGCCAAAGAGGGGGACCTTCGGGCCTCTCGCGTCAGGATATGCCTAGGTGGGATTAGCTAGTTGGTGAGGTAATGGCTCACCAAGGCGACGATCCCTAGCTGGTCTGAGAGGATGATCAGCCACACTGGAACTGAGACACGGTCCAGACTCCTACGGGAGGCAGCAGTGGGGAATATTGCACAATGGGCGCAAGCCTGATGCAGCCATGCCGCGTGTATGAAGAAGGCCTTCGGGTTGTAAAGTACTTTCAGTCGTGAGGAAGGGGGTATCGTTAATAGCGGTATTCTTTGACGTTAGCGACAGAAGAAGCACCGGCTAACTCCGTGCCAGCAGCCGCGGTAATACGGAGGGTGCGAGCGTTAATCGGAATTACTGGGCGTAAAGCGCATGCAGGTGGTTCGTTAAGTCAGATGTGAAAGCCCGGGGCTCAACCTCGGAACTGCATTTGAAACTGGCGGACTAGAGTACTGTAGAGGGGGGTAGAATTTCAGGTGTAGCGGTGAAATGCGTAGAGATCTGAAGGAATACCGGTGGCGAAGGCGGCCCCCTGGACAGATACTGACACTCAGATGCGAAAGCGTGGGGAGCAAACAGGATTAGATACCCTGGTAGTCCACGCCGTAAACGATGTCTACTTGGAGGTTGTGGCCTTGAGCCGTGGCTTTCGGAGCTAACGCGTTAAGTAGACCGCCTGGGGAGTACGGTCGCAAGATTAAAACTCAAATGAATTGACGGGGGCCCGCACAAGCGGTGGAGCATGTGGTTTAATTCGATGCAACGCGAAGAACCTTACCTACTCTTGACATCCAGAGAA
>NZ_JAAZTU010000108.1 GCF_012395185.1 Vibrio aestuarianus | reverse complement strand
TGTTTTTATTGATATCGATAAAAATAAAATCGTAAAAAGAAGTAGTAAGACTCAAATATATAAGCTTTACAATTCTCGTTATTTGAAAAACGAGTCACAGTATGCTTTTGGTTCACAAGTTGCTGACGGCGGCGGCGGCAGTGGTTTTTCTGGTTCAATTGCTATCGGAGGAACAGTTGATTTGTGGAGTGAGGTACAAAGTTACCTAGATTCTATCGCTGACGGCAGTGAGTCATTTAAATATTCTATTTTTCAGGAATTTTCTCAACTGTCTGCGACGGGATCAAAAAATGAGCTAGACAGCGTGAGGAAATTTGTCAATAGCTACAATAAGCTAGCCTCTACAGAGGTTAAAATATCGTATAAAATTGTGACAATTGACCAAAAAACGTTGCAAGTTTTAGGTGCTGATATTCAAGGTGGAAATTCAACGGTTGGCATAAATGGCTCGGCAAGTAATGGTTTTGGTGGTAACGATGTAAGCTCAGTGTTATTTGGTTATGCTATTGATAAAGACCATGGTATTGGTGGATCGTTAACGGCCGAATTACTTCGCAGTGGTGCTAAAATTGTGAGTGAAGGTGTTGCGGTTAGTTTAAATGGCAAACCCGTTCCTGTTAATGCAGTAAACGAAGTCGGTTATGTTAGCAGTATTACCCGAGTACCTGGCGATGACGGCAATGAGGCCGCACAAACAGTATCAACAGATACTCTAGAAACAGGGATGTCATTTATGATCGTTCCTGAAGTTCTCACTGATGGTAGAATTAATATCACCATGGGTTATTCAAGGAAACGATTGAATAAAATAGCTTCATTTGGTGATGATGCTGACTCTGTTCAGTTGCCGGATATTTCACGAAACGAGAATATAAACAACCTAATTATAGAAGAAGGCAAAGAAATGGTTGCCGCAATATTTACAGAAGAACAGCAAAATCGAGGTGATTTTACAGGGCTAGTGGGTAAATCTATGCATGACTCAGACTCAAAAAACATTGTTGCTTTGATTGTCAGGGTAGATACGAAAAAATGAAAATCATAATGGATTCAATATGGCAATATAGCCACCCTGAAAAGCTTGAATTTCTAGATAAGAGAAAAAATATATATAATCTTATAT
>NZ_JAAZTU010000107.1 GCF_012395185.1 Vibrio aestuarianus | reverse complement strand
ATGGTAATTTACAAATAATTCTATCGGAAAAGTCAGCCATAGAGCACTCGAAACAAATTTAGGGATCCATAAATTTCAACATCAAAGAAGCCGCGCCAACGAACTTAACAAACACAACACTTCCCGTAAGCAGACTTCGTTAAGTTCAAACGCTTCCCGAAAAGTGCCACTGGCGAGATAGTTGAGAACCGAGATTTATCCGGTGTATAGCTAGAAAACCAAAAGCCTTTCCACCTTAAATTCACAGTTTTTCTTAACCACAGCTAACGCCCAATTAAGGTGTGAGCCACGCTACCACTGCACTCAACTTGGACGCCGTAAACACTAAACTAAACCCAAACCAAAAATGCCAAGCGTGGGGAATCACTCTTAAATTGTTTGTTATATGCCTTTAGTGCGCCTATACTTAATGCGCACTAAAAATACGCATAGGTAATTATCATGAGAAACTCATATAGTACGCAAGCCCCCAAAAAGGCGGCAAACTTAAGCTTAAACAGCGAACTACTCGCTGAAGCTAAGCGACTAAACATAAACCTCTCTGCAACAATGGAAAAAGCTCTTGAAAAAGAAGTTAAACAACGCCGTAAAACTGAGTGGTTAAAGCAAAATGCAGATGCTATTAGCGCTTGCAATGAACTAACAGAAAATCACGGCCTGTTTTCCGATTCTTACCGAGTATTCTAATGTCACAATTTTCACTATACCAAAATAACGATAAAAGCACTGCTACCGCTTATCCATACTTTGTTGATGTTCAAAGTGAAATGCTTGATACGCTGAATACCCGACTGGTGATTCCCTTAACACCGGTTGAAATGTTGGAGAAGAAAGCCCCTACCCACCTGTGCCCAGTGATCCACATCGATGAAGGCGACTTCGTAATCCTAACTCACCAAATGGCGAGTGTTCCAACTAAAATCCTGCGTGATCCTGTGAATGAGTTGAGCACTTTTAGAAATGAGATTATTGCTGCTATCGACTTTCTGATTACTGGCATATAACGCCGCATTAAGTGGTGAGCAACGCTAAACACCAATATCTCGGCAAACCACTTAAATCACAAAACTGAATTTACACTAAAAACACCAAGCGTTGCGAATCCGTCTTAAATGCTTTGTTATGTA
>NZ_JAAZTU010000106.1 GCF_012395185.1 Vibrio aestuarianus | reverse complement strand
ACTTAACTCAGAATCAACTTTCTTTTATAATAGGCATTAGTCAACCTAGAACTTCAATGCTGCTATCAAGAAAGACAAAACATTTCAAGATAGATGTATTACTCAAGATGTTAGAAAATATGGGTGGCTACATTTCAAAGAACAAATCATCAAGCATTACTCAAGAGATTCTGATTGATGAGACTATTCTTAAAGCTAAAATTGAAGAAGCTAAACATGAACATCCCAGAACCAAACGAAAATCAGCATAAATATTTTAATGCTTTACTCTTTTAAAAGTAATTTTTAATGTTATATATCTTATATATGGCATATAAAAAGGATTGAGTATGAATAATGACAGATATTACAGACAGTTATTTTCTGATTTACCACCTTTTCTTCAATCAGTTTATGAAGATTTGGCTAAGACAAATTTGACTAATGAAGAGCTTCATCAGGTTCTTAAATCGGTTTATCTTGCTGTTGATGAGGCAAGAGAACCGAAAGAATGCTTCGCATAAAAAAAGCCCTCACAGGCTTTTTGTTGTTTCTGGGTTAGTTTTAATTACAGTAGCGTTTTGCCACTTCATCACTGTGCTTCATTTCATCTATAAGCTCCGTTTGCTGTGCAATGACTTTACCTAAATCAATCTTTGAAAGAGAATCAGAATTATCATAATCATTCATCATTCCCTGAAGAGCTTGATACTGAGTTCCTATACAAGCTCTCGCTTCGTGGTCAGTTGTGAAGTAGTCAATTGCGAATGCTGTATCTATCAATGCAATCACGCTCAAAGCAGCGATCACAATCTTGTTTTTATAAATTTTGTTTTCCTTATCCATTGGTCTTAATCCTTTTTAATTTTTGTTTGTAGATGTTGAGTTTTGAAATTCGCTGATAAGCGTAATTTGCAAAGCTTTTGTTTATGAAGACGTTGTAGCCATTACCTTTCCTATATTGTGAATAGTAGATTTTAAAACCTGCTTCGCTTCGTGCTGCTGCATGTAGAACGTGCTTAAGCTTCGACTCTGAAATTCTTATCGCACCTTTTTCACAGTGAAGCTCTTCAACATCTTCCATTCCTTTTTTCTTTAAGAAAGTCTCAACAAGTTCATTGAGATATTCAGTCATATTCTTTACTGCCATGTTTCCTCCTCGGTTATTT
>NZ_JAAZTU010000105.1 GCF_012395185.1 Vibrio aestuarianus | reverse complement strand
CTAATAATGCATTTTCAAAGAATACAATTAGGACGCTTGAATAAAGAATTAAAAGTAGCTCAACGATTAGCACTAAACATATACGCATATATGTTTTGATTATTTTGTTTAATGTGTCTATATTGAATTCAATCATTATGATTCTCCTTTGTTCATTGTTGTTCTAGTTGATTCATGATGTTTTATATGGGATTTATAGGTATCTATTATAAGATTTATTCTATCTATCACTCTCGCATCATTACTATCAAAAGAAAATCCAGAGACAAATCCAGAGGCAAATTTTTCTTTATCTACTCCTTCTAAAAATACCAATCTCTTTTTTACTGATTGGTATAGTATTTCTCTAGGCATATTATGATAGTAAGCTTCATTATTAGAACAATAGCCTGATTCAATTTTAGGAAAAAAGTGTTCAAAGCCTCGTGAGCTAAACATGTAATTTTTAGAGAATGCAAGCTTCAAGCAGTATGGATCATCGTTTCCAATTTCTTTTTCTGCAAAATCACTGCGAAGTTGTTTTTGAATGTCAATTGATACAATCTCATTAAGAATATTTGCTTCTGTTTTTTCAAAAACAAATGCACTTTTGAAACCACGGTGAACATTACCGATTGCGAGCGTGAAAATTAAGATAGTAAGACCGAAAGTTACAGGACAAAATTGATTCTTAAACATTATCAGCCTCCTTTTCAATCGCTTCATTTCTCATTCTGCTCAACGTTACCGCATAGATAAACACGCAGAATTTAAACGCTGGTAAACCGAGAAGAACCGCTTCCATTAGACTTTCTGGAATCAGAAATTTTGGGGAGTATGACCAGATGTATAGAACCTCAAAGAAAGTTACTACAACCATTGTAAGAACAACGTGAAGGTTATCCTTTATATACCCAAGTGTTGAAGTGAATATATTGTCGTTATCATTGAATGAACGAATGAAAATTAAATACATGTAAGTAGTAAGTAATGCTAAATATATACATGTTTCGGGTTGTTCTAATGGTGAATAAATCTGGCTTATAAATAATGCTAATATAAAGAAGATTGGACTTTTCCACATCCCTCTAAATCTATATGTTTTTGCAAGCTCTGTATTTGAAAGCAATTGTTTTATTTTTGTTAGTGTATTCATTTTAATATTCCTTGTTTGTTATGTAGTTTCCTACATTTATAGGAATAC
>NZ_JAAZTU010000104.1 GCF_012395185.1 Vibrio aestuarianus | reverse complement strand
GCTTGTTTCAGTCCCTAACCCGCCCAGAAAATCATCAAATGATTTATTATATATACTGATAGATTGGTTGTATTTTTCAAAATCAATTTTTGAAAATATTTCATTGAAAATTTCATTGAATTTGGTTAAATCAATCGTTGCAAGTAAATCTTTTTTCTTAAGATTTATTAGTCTCATACATTCATAAAGCAAATCACTACTCAGTCGATCTAACTCTTTAAAGTCATGATTAAGCTCAATACTATCTATTCTATCTGACCACTCTCTGATTATGTCATTATTGGTTTTTACCAGCTCTTCCAACTCTTCTAACTTAACACCCACATCACGAACAGTCAGTTCAAACTCATCACCAGCGAGTTCAAAATCGTTACTAGCATTTAGATATGCTTCATTCATAAACTCTTGGTATAAATGAAAAATAGGAGATGATGAAAGTGGTTGAGCACAAAAAGGGCAATTACCTGAATCTGTTACTAAATCTTTTCCTGTTTCTAACCAATAGCTATCTTGTTCTTTAAGGTTAAGTTCAATGTGCTTTGAAACTTTGTCTTCTGATTCTTTTGATAGATTTTCAATTGTAGTAATAAATACATCTGTTTTTAGCTCAGGTTTGTCGATACTCAGCGATGATAACTTACGTCTATTTCTAAAATGCTCAATACTTTTAATATCTTGCAACTGCTCCTGAAGCTTTTCTAACTCAGTAGTGCCATTCTTAGCAACTTTAATGTCCTTGATTTTGGCTATAGTTTTGTTAGAAAATTGCCTTGTAATTGTGTTCGTTAACGGAGTAATTTTAGTAGTTAATGAATCATTTTCAGATTTAAGACGCTCAATTTCTTTCTCATGAGCGACTGATACCATTCCCAGCGAAAATTCGTAATAATTGACCAGTTGAGATTTATCAGCACCTTTTGAAATGTATAAATTATTGTCAATAAATGCTTGATTGAAAATCTGAAATTTATCCGCACATTTCAATGAACCAATACTTACCGTTTGATCGTCCATTAAAAATCTTAGCTCTTGCTTACCTGATTTTTCAACTGGTGTTAGAGACTCGATGGCTGCTTTGTCATTATTATTTATAGCTTCAAATAACTTACATAATGTAGATTTACCAGAACCATTTCTCCCATAAATCAAGTTGAGCTTATCAAACGATTGATCAAGCCCTCCCTTATGCTGCCATTGCTTAATAT
>NZ_JAAZTU010000103.1 GCF_012395185.1 Vibrio aestuarianus | reverse complement strand
GTATGATCTTGATTCACTTTATATAAAGTAGTATGAACTAAATTAGGTCTTTATTTTTGCTCTCATTCATATAAATAAAAATATTGCCTATTTTTGAGTTACATCTTTAAACGGTGTTTTTATTGATAAAGGAAATAATGACACTTTTGACACCTTGCGAGAGGAGCATAAACATGCTTTATTGAAGATACTGTTATCTAGTTAGGAATATTCCCACTATGTGCCGCTGGCTCGCTTACCAAGGAAGTCCCATTTATCTTGACCAACTGGTTTATCAACCGGAACATTCATTAGTTCATCAAAGTTTAGAAGCACGTAAAGCTGTGACTCGAGTTAATGCTGATGGTTTTGGATTAGGTTGGTATACCGAGAGAAGTACCCCCGGACAGTTTCACGAAGTCTTACCGGCATGGGGCGATGAAAATTTACGCTCTCTTGCTCATCATATCTGCTCTCATCGATTTATGGCACATGTACGTTCTTCCACAGGGACACAAGTGTCGCGTTCAAATTGCCACCCCTTCATTTTAGATAATTGGATGTTTTTGCATAATGGGCAAATCGGTGAGTTTGAGAAAGTGAAATTTGCCCTAGAGAGAAAACTGCCAGAAGCACTTTATATAAAGCGTATGGGGACCACAGACAGTGAGCTAATTTTCCTACTTATGGTTAACAATGGCTTGTTTATTGATCCGATCAAAGCGATTCGTTCTACGATCAGTGAAATTGAAAATTTAATGGTGGAAAAGGAAATTGAACTACCATTTAAAGCCTCTATTTGTATCTCTGATGGACGTGAATTTTGGTTAGTTCGTTATAGTTCTGATGGTGTGCCACCCACTATATTTAGTAAGGTCGAAGGGGATGACATCGTATTAGCATCCGAACCTTTGGACAGCCATAATGGCTGGAAAATGATTGATCCACAGACCATTACTCACGTTGTGTTATCTGAGTGTATTGCCTATCCAATTATTGATTAACATTATTATTAATTGGTTTATCGTTTGCTCTTTTATTAGGGCAAATTACTTTTGAATATTTATCAATGTGTTATCTATATAACTCCATTAAAATAACAACAAAAAATATTTTGATCTATATCCAAACTATTTGGAGTTGCAGGTAGGTGGCAAGTGAGTGAATCCCCATGAGCATAGATAAACTATGTGATTGGGGTGAGCAAACGTAGCCAACACCGCTGCAACTTCAAGTAGGAATGGTATATATTGGTTGTTTAATTGACCAGCTAGAGTTA
>NZ_JAAZTU010000102.1 GCF_012395185.1 Vibrio aestuarianus | reverse complement strand
TTGCTCGATATGTTTTATTTGTCAGTATAACTCATTGAAATTAAACAATCTTAAGGTTGGCATCGACCTTGCTCTATAGGTGATGAATTTGCGCAAAATACATTCATCATTTAAGTAAAGTAAGGAATTTGCAATGCCAACTCCATGTTATATCTCTATCGACGGCGAAACTCAGGGTCTTATCACTGCGGGCGCTCTATCTACTGATTCTATCGG
The DNA here is from genome assembly GCF_012395185.1 of Vibrio aestuarianus. GTDB lineage: Bacteria > Pseudomonadota > Gammaproteobacteria > Enterobacterales > Vibrionaceae > Vibrio > Vibrio aestuarianus. Next base: position 1,115 of record NZ_JAAZTU010000102.1, on the reverse strand, counting down.
CGATGCATTCGTTGAAGGTCATGAAGACCAAATGTTAGTTCAACAATTTGACCACGTGGTAACCGTCCCAACTGACCCACAATCTGGTCAGCCTTCTGGTCAACGTGTTCATAAGCCATTCAAATTTACCGTAGCGCTAAATAAAGCGGTTCCGCTTCTTTACAACGCATTGGCGTCTGGTGAGAAGATGAAATCGGTTGAGCTAAAATGGTACCGCACCTCTATCGAAGGTAAGCAAGAAAACTTCTTCACCACCAAACTGGAAAGCGCGTCTATTGTAGACATTCAATGTGAAATGCCACACTGCCAAGATCCAACTAACTCTGATTTCACGCAAAACGTTACGGTATCAATGTCTTACCGTAAAATCCTGTGGGATCACATCAACGCTGGTACTTCAGGCTCAGACGACTGGCGCAAGCCTGTTGAAGCGTAATCACGCTTAGTTTTGGGGTCGCTCGTTCGTGTTTCATGTCCTTGGGGTGGGCGACCCACATTGGAACCTTAAGCTCAGTACATAGCATTTTGTTGTGTATTGAGCTTAAGGTTTTTCGACATTCAAATGTGGAAGGGAAGAGAAATGGCGACGTTAAGTTTTAGGCTCAAAGTGGATGGGTTGGCAGACGACACCTTAGTGGTGCGTGAATATCAAGGGGTCGAATCGCTGTCGGATAAGCCCTTAGATAATGGTCAAACCTGTTACGGTTTTCGCTACGAGATAAAACTGGCGAGTCGTCAATCAACCCTCAAAGCTGTGCAGCTGGTGGATAAACCGGCGCAGTTAGAGATGCTGCGTGATGGCATTGTAATACAGCGCGTGCATGGCATTATTCGTCAATTTAGCAAGGGCGATATTGGTCATCATCATACGTTTTACTCGCTGACTTTAGTGCCAGCGTTAGAGCGTTTGTCGCTGCGCCACAACAGCCGTATCTTTCAGCTCAAAACGGTTCCAGAAATCCTCTCTGTGTTGCTGCAAGAAATGGGTATTAACGATTACGCGTTCTCGCTCAAGCGTGAAGCGACCCAGCGAGAATTCTGCGTGCAATACCGAGAAACCGACCTCGATTTTCTGCATCGTTTGGCGGCAGAAGAAGGTTTGGTGTATAGCGTTA
>NZ_JAAZTU010000101.1 GCF_012395185.1 Vibrio aestuarianus | reverse complement strand
ATTCACATAACAAGCAATTCAAGTGGATTCTCAACGCGTGGCAGTTTTACTATGCGTCAGGTAAAGTGTTTTACGGTGCAATGCAGCGGCTTGGCCAGTGCGTTGTTCACCACTTAATTGGGCGTTAGCTGGGGTTAAGAAAGGCTGTGAATTTAGGGTGGAAAGGCTTTGGGTTTTCTAGCTACACACCGGATAAATCTCAGTTTCTCAACTATCTCGCCAGTGGCACTTTTCGTGAAGAGTTTGAACTTAACGAAGTCTGCTTACGGGAAGAGTTGTGTTTGTTAAGTTCGTTGGCGCGGCTTCTTTGTTGTTGAAATTCATAAATGCCTAAATTCGTTTTGTGTGCTTTGTCGTTGGCTTTTTCGATAGAATTCTTTGTAAATTACCATGCTCTGGAATGGGGTTTTCTCGGTCATTTCTTCTTTGCCAAGCGCATTTCGTGGATTGGGTTTTAATTTCACAGCTGTTTGTTTTACTTTGCCGTTTGAAAGCAATAATGTGTTTCAAATTAGGTACTTTGGCGTAATTTTCTAGCGAAAGTGCAGCAGCTAACTAGGCGTTTAAGACGGATTCCCAACGCTTGGGAGTTTCGGTTCTAGGTTGAGTTTTGTGTTTAAGGCACAATGGTTTAGGATTGTGGTCGCGTTGCTCACCACTTAACGCGGCGTTAGCAGTATAGGAGGAAAATTGGAAACTTTATCAAAAGTTGAAATAACACTATTAGCGGTGGTTCTTAGGTCAGGGAGCTGAGCTTTTAAAGTCCTATTGGAAGCGTAGGGTGTTACTAAAGGCTTTTTATAACGAGTTAGGTGACATATCTGATCACTTAAATGAATCAATGAGTAAATGCGAAGCAGGGTTAATCAATTTGCTAAAAACCCGTCAATCATCAGCTTCCCCGCATCCAGTCGTTCGCCCAATCTACGATAATTACTATAAAGACATTTGTACTTTTTTAAGTCCTGAGCAACGGAAAATTGTTAATCAAATTCATGGACATGTTTTGGGCTTCAATGAGCGTCTCAGTAGTTCAGGTGAACAAAAAAATTTAGACACAAACTTTATGTGCATGTATACGGATGCTGCTTGGGCTAAAGAATCAATAAGCTATCTAATTGAGTACAAAGGCAGAAAATTACTTGCAGATGATCTTTCAAAAATTGAGTCAATTAATAAGGATTTTCAGCGCGTTTGGAATGGATATATACGTGGATAGAATACTGCTTGGATTCAAGTACGAAGTGCGACACCTCTGAACATAAAAACAGTGAGATGCGATAATCATGAAGTTTGCTCCCGCCAAGAAGTAAAAAACATGAAATACACGCACCTCACTGAGAACGAAAG
>NZ_JAAZTU010000100.1 GCF_012395185.1 Vibrio aestuarianus | reverse complement strand
CTATTTTACGGTTTGAGTTAGCCAAGAATTTTGATGAGGAAATGCTGATTTGCCGACAACACAAAACGAATGGCCGGAGAAATCCCAAAGATTAAACCCCTAAATTTACCTGAGTTGCATAACGCCCAATTAAGGGGTGAGCAACGCTACCACCCAACCTAAAGCATTGTACCGTAAACACTAAATTTGAAGTAGAAGCAAAAATGCCAAGCGTTGGGAATCCCTCTTAAATTGCTTGTTATGCTCGTACTCAAAGAAATTGGAGGACTAAACAAGCAATAAACGCAGGTAGGCCGGCTATGAAGAAAACCAAACCCGTCTGGTAGTTCATTCGATAATGCTCGCGTTGATCTTTTTCGAAATCATGCCCTTTTACCATTTTGTAAACTTTATCTGTTCTAGGATCGTCTAACCGAGTTGTCTTACTGTGGATACCACCTTCCCACATTAGTTTCGCCAAAAACCATATGACGATTACAACAAAGAAAAGGAAATCGACCAATTGAGTAGTAGCAAAGAATGGCACAAACTGGGATAGAGCTATCACAACAAGAGCTGCTAAGAAGTTAATTAGAACTACTTTTTTAAGCAAATCGAGCAAAATTTTCTCCTAGAGCATAACGCCGCATTAAGTGGTGAGCGACGCTAAACACCAATGCCTCGACAAACCACTTAAAACACAAAAACTGAATTTACACTAAAAACACCAAGCGTTGCGAATCCGTCTTAAATGCTTTGTTATGCAAATTCAATAAGATAAACATAAAGTTACACTAAATTTGATAAAGAAAACAATCAAAATGTTGGTTAAGTGAACCAAGAATCAGCCCAAGCCCGAACCGTGACAAATAAGCTGCCAAAACAAAGCACACCTTTCAGCAACAAACCAAGACTTTGAACCAGAAAAATTCAACGAGCAAAATATTCAGCGAACTCAGAACTCTCGATTAGCTTGCCCTTTCCACACTTTGCGACCGCTAAATTTACAACGTACCAACGCTAAAACTGATTGAGGCAAACAAAGAACCTTGCCTGTTTTACGGTTTGCGTGATCCAAGAATTTTGGTGTGGAAATGCTGATTTGCCGACAACACAAAACAAATGGCCGGAGAAATCCAAAAAGATTAAACCCCTAAATTTACCTGAGTTGCATAACGCCCTGTTAAGGTGTGAGCAACGCAATACCGAAGCTTCCGCAAACCACCTTAAACACCAAACACAACGCATAGTAAAAATGCCACGCGTTGCGAATCACTCTTAAACAGTTTGTTATACACCTTGGATTCAAGTACGAAGTGCGACACCTCTGAACATAAAAACAGTGAGATGCGATAATCATGAAGTTTGCTCCCGCCAAGAAGTAAAAAACATGAAATACACGCACCTCACTGAGAACGAAAGGTA